>NZ_JADYVY010000002.1:0-922025 GCF_020194215.1 Bradyrhizobium sp. BRP20
GAGGCGGCGGCGCCGGCGGCGGGGGCTCGCGCGGCGGCTCTCGCGTCGCAGTCATCGGCGCGCGGTCGTAGGTCGTGCGCTGCTGCGCCGGCGCAGCGGGCCGGCTGCGCGAATCCGTCGGTGTTGGCGGGATCACGGCGCGGCTGCCGCCGCCGTCCTTGCGCGAGGAGGCGCGCTTAAACTCGTCGCGGATCGGCCATTTGGCCTTCTCGGCGGCAATCTGGACGCACTCGATCAGCGCGGTGTTCTTGGCCTCGCGCCGGTGCGCCTTCATGTCGCCGTCGCGATAGGCGTTCAGGATCCGGAACTCCATGGGGTCCATGCCGACGAGGTTTGCGAGCTTGTCCATCTGGCATTCGATGGCGAAGTCCATCGCAGTGACGCCGAAGCCGCGCATGGCGGTCGCCGGCGTGCGGTTCGTGAAGACGCAATAGACGTCGCCATAGACGTTCGGGATGGTGTAGGGGCCCGGCAGGTGCGCGGCGCATTTCACGGCGGCATAGCTCGACAGCCGCGTATAGGCGCCGCTGTCGAAATAGGCGCGGATCTTGCGCGCGACGATGCGGCCGTCGCGCATCACGCCGTCCTTGATGTAGATGCGCTCGGCGCCGCGCGGCGGGCCGTATTGCATCTCCTCCTCGCGGCCAAACACGTAGCGGACGGGGCGCCCCGTCAACATGGCGCCGAGGATCGCGAGCGGTTCGGTCAAGGTGTCGACCTTGCCGCCAAAGCCGCCGCCGACGGTGCCGCCGATGAAGTGGAAGGTGTTGGAGGGCACGTCTAGGATCTTGGCGCAGGTGTCGACCGAGAAGAACAGCGCCTGCGTCGAAGTGTAGACGACGTAGCGGCCGTTGGTGTCGGGTGCGGCGATGGCGCCGTTGGTCTCGGTCGGCGCGTGCTCGATCGGCGACATCTGATAGCGCTGTTCGAGCACGTGGTCGGCGGTCGCGAGCGCGGCATCGGCATCGCCAAAGCGCAAGCGCTGGTGATCATAGACGTCGTGATAGATGAAGGCGTTCTTCGGATAGGTCTCGTTGACGACGGGCGCGCCCGGTTTCAGCGCGTCCTCGACGTCGAACACGGTCGGCAGCGGTTCGTAGTCGATCCTGACCTTCGCGATCGCCTCGAACGCCTCGCGCTCGCTGTCGGCGACGATGGCGATGATCGGCTCGCCCTTGTAGCGAACCTTGTCGACGGCCAGCGATGGCTCGTCGTCCTTGCCGAAGTTGATCAGGCTGAGCAGCGTGTTCAAGTTGCGTGGGACGTCCGCGCCGCGGATGATCCGGCGCACGCCGGCCGAGCGCTCGGCCTCGGTGGTATCGATGCGGCGCAGCCTTGCATGGGCCTGGGTCGAACGCACGACCTTCAGGTGCAGCATGCCCTGCAGCTGGTGGTCGTTGAAATAGCTGGACGTGCCGGTGATGTGGCCGAGCATGTCCTGCCGCTGCGTGCCCTTGCCGATCTCCTTCAAATTATCGTCGCGCTCGTCGGCGAAGATGTCCTTGCGCAGTTCCAGCATGGTCTGACCTCAGGCGCTGGCCCGGCCGCCCGCGGCGGCGAGGATGGCATTGATGATCGGCTCGTAGCCGGTGCAGCGGCAGATGTTGCCGGAGATCGCCTCGATGACGTCGGCCCGGCTCGGGGCGGGATTGCGGTCGAGCAGCGCCTTTGCGGCCATCAGCATGCCCGGCGTGCAATAGCCGCATTGGGCAGCAAAGTTGTCGGCAAAGGCGCGCTGCAGCGGATGCAGGTTCGGGCCTTGCTTCATGCCGTCGAGTGTCTCGACCGAACGGCCCGCGACGGTCTCGGCGAGCGTCAGGCAGGAGAGGTGAAGCTCGCCGTCTATCAGCACGCTGCAGGTGCCGCAGCCACCCTGGCCGCAGCCGAATTTCGGCGTCATGTCGCCGATCAGCTCGCGCAGCGCGACGAGCAGGTTGGTGCCGCCGTCGACGAAGATCGCGACGTCGCGGCCGTTGTGGCGAAACTGCAGGGGGATTTTTGTCATGGCGAGCTATTCCTGTCCCGACAGCAGGCGCCGCAAATGCACACCGACGATCTCGCGGCGATACCAGGCACTGCCGAGCGCGTTGTCTGAGGGCGATGTTCCTTCTGTGGCGGCAGAGGCCGCAGCTGCGATGGTCGCCGCATCCAGCGAGCGGCCCTCCAGCGCGCGCTCGACGGCGCGAGCGCGGATCTGGGTCGGCGCCATCGAGCCCAGCGCAATCCGCGCACCCGCGATCCGTCCGCCGCTGACCGGCAGATGCGCGGCAAGCGTGATCACCGAGCCGCCCTTCGGCTTGATGCGGGCGATCTTGCGATATCGGAACGCCTCGCTGCTTGCCGGCCGCGTGCAGGACACCGACAGCACCAAAGTCCCGGCCTGGCGCTCGCGCCCCTGCAGAAACTCCTCGATCGGAATATCGCGCGAGCCGAAGCCGCCCTGAACCGCAATAGTGGCGTCGAGCGCCAGCAGTGCCACGGTGAAATCGCCGTAAGGGTTCGGCGCGAACAGATTGCCGCCGACCGTGCCCATGTTGCGCACGGCAGGACCGCCGATCGAGCGGGCGGGGGCATGCAGGAAGGCGAGGTCGCGCTCGGCGAGCACGCGCGCGAAGGTGACGCCGGCGCCCAGCGTGATGCGTGGACTTGAGGCGTCGATCCGGGTCAGCGCCTGGTCCCGCGCCCGGACGATCGTCGAGATCGAGACGTCGCCTTCGTTCAGCGCCCGCATCACCAGCGTGCCGCCGCCGAGATAGCGCGCGCTCCGGTCCGACGACAGCGCGCCAGCCGCCTCGCTCGCATTCGCAAAAGTCTTTACCGTCACGGCCATGGCTTAGGCGGCCTCCTTCAGATGGCGGCGGATCGCTTCAAATCCGGCCTGATAGATGTCTTCGGCGACCATGTGGGTGATGCGGTCCTTGTCCTCCGGCTTGGTCGTGAAGCGCGATTCCCAGTGCCAGAAGGTGCGGTCGCCGTCGGTCACCGGCAGCAAGCGAACATGGGCGACGTAGTTGAACATCGGGACCGGCGTATCGAGCAGGCAATAGCTGAAGGTCTGTTCGAGATCGGACAGCGCCAGCAATTGTTCGCGTAGCTCCGAGCCGTCCTTGAGCTTGAACCGCCTGACGCAGCCGATCTTGTCGGCGGACTGCGCGCGTTCGATGGAGGAGGTCGCGACCGCCGGGTGCCAGCGGTCGTGCCCGTTGAAATCGCGCAGCACGTCCCACACCGCGTCGGTCGATGCGTTCAGGATCGTGCTCTTGACGATATGCGGCACGGCTAGCCTCCGAACACGCGCTTGAGGGCGTCGAAGCCGCCCTGGAATACGCCGCCGCCGATGTTGTTGACGAGCTCGGTTTCACGCTCCGGCGCGCAGTCGAATTCCGCCGTCCATTCCATGAACGTCTGGTCGCCGTCGGTGACGGGCGTCAGGCGCAGGGTGGCGACGTAGTTCTCGACGCCCATCGGCGATTCCAGGATGGAGTAGGTGCAAAACATGTCGAAGTCGGAGAGGCCGAGCAGCTTCTCGCGGATGCGGTCGCCGTTGCGCAGGCGGAAATCCCTGACACAGCCGATCTTGTCGGAGGGCTCGCCGCCCTCGATCCGGCTTTCGGCGATGGCCGGATGCCAGTTCGGCAGACCGTTGAAATCGCGCACCCGCGCCCAGACGCGGTCGTTGCGGGCGTTGACGACGGTGGAGACGTAGACGCGGGCCATCGCTTGAGACCTCAGCTCTTCTTCCGCGGGCCGCGCTCGGCCGGCGGCTCGCCGCCCTCGGTCGCAGGCGAGGAAGCCGCCGGCTTGTCACCACCACCGCCACCACCTCCGCCGCTACCCTTGCGCGCGGCCTCCTTGATGCCCTGCATGTCGCGGGCTTCACGGATCAGCCCCGGCATCTTGGCGAGACTGCCGCCTTCGACGCCGATATCCGACAGGATGGAATCGATCAGCGGCGCCTGGACGCGGTAGCGCAGCGCCGAGTCGATCACCTCGTCGGTGGCGCTGCGACCGCCATTGCCGTTCCCATGGCCGTTGCCGTTGAGGCCGTCGACCTGGAGGATGCGGATGCCCTCGATCTTCTCCATCGGCTTGACGCTCTCGCGCACGATGCCTTCGATGCGGTCGAGCAGCTTTCTGCGGAACAGCGAGTAGCGCGCCTGGTCTGTCAGTACGTTCTCGGCTTCGTTGAGCATGCGCTGCGCTTCGGCTTCGACGGCGGCGCGCACACGCTCGGCTTCGGCCGCGATGCGGGTCTCCTCCGCCTGCTTCTCGGCCAGCAGGATTTCGACCGTCTTGCGACGCTTGGCGATCTCGCTCTCTCGCGCGGTGACGACGCGCTCGGTGGCTTCCGTCGCGCGCATCCGGGCTTCCTCGGCAGAGGCCTTGGCTGCGGACTCTTCCAGGGATTTGGTGTGGATCGCGATCGCCTTCTCCATCAGGACGGTCTCGACCTCCTTCTCACGATTGACCTCGAGCTTGCGCAGCTCGCGCTCGCGGCCGATGCGAGCCTCGTCGAGGCCGCGGTCGGAGGCGATGCGGGCTCGCTCGACCTCCTCGCGCGCGGCGATTTCGGCCTCCTGGAGCGATTGCACGCGGGCGACCTCGAGCTGCTCGATGGCGCGGCGCCGCTCGATGCGCGCCGCCTCCAGGGCCTGCTCGCGCGAGACGTCGGTGGTCTCGACTTCCTTGCGCGCGACGATCTCGGCCTGCCGGACCTGGCGGTCGGCGTCGATCCGCTCGGACTTCTTGGTGGACAGCGCGATGACGCGGTCCTCGTCCGCGATCTCGATCGCCTTCTTCTGCTCGATGTTCAGCACCTCGCGCTTCTTGGAGGCATTGATGCGCTCGGCCTCGAGTGCCAGATCGACCGTGATGCGCTGCCGCTCGATGGCGTCGCGCCGCTTCAGCTCGGCGGCATCCAGGATCCCGGTCCGTTCGATCTCCAGCGCGCGCGTTTCCCGTTCGGCCTGGATGCGCTCGGCCGCGACCGTCTTTTCCTGGGCGATGCGGGCTGCCTCGATCGCCTCGCGCGAGGCGATATCGGCTTCCTCGACAGCGCGGTTGCGGGCGATTTCCAGCGAGCGCACGCGCTCCTCCTGCGCGATGCGCGAAGCTTCCGTGGTCTCGCGTGCGGCGATGCCGGCGACGTCGAGCGCCTGGTTGCGCTCGATCTCCAGCTGCCGCGTGTTCTGCTCGGCGGCGATGCGCTCGGCGGCGAGCGTCCGCTCGCGGGCGATGCGGGCGGCTTCCACCGCGCGCTGGGCCTCGATCTCGGCCTCCTGGATGGTTCGCACCTGCTGGATCTCCAGCGCGCGGGTACGCTCGTCGGAGGAGATGCGCTCGACATTGACGATCAACGTCTGGGCGATGCGGGCCTTTTCGGTGGCCTCGCGTGCTGCAATCTCGGCCTCGTCGACCGCGCGCGTCCGCTCGATCTCGCGGCGGCGCGTCTCCTCCTCGTTGGCGATGCGGGCGTCGGTGACGACGCGGTCCTGCTGGATGCGGGCCTTTTCGATCGCCTCGCGCGCGGCGATCTCGGCTTCCTCGACCGTACGCATCCGCTCGATCTCGCGCTGGCGCACTTCGCGTTCGGAGGCGATGCGGGTGGTGTCAATCGAGCGCTGGTTGGCGATCCTTGTCTTCTCGATCTCCTCGCGCGCCAGCAGCTCCTTTTCCTCGATCGTGCGGGTCCGCTCGATCTCCTTCTGGCGGGTCTCGCGCTCCGAGGCGATGCGGGCTTCGGCGATCGCCTGCTCATTGGCGATGCGGGCGCGCTCGATGGCCTCGCGGGCGGAAATCTGCGCCTGTTCGGCCTCGGTCTCGCGCAGGGCCCGCTCGCGGGCGACTTCGGTGCGCTGAAGCGCGCGGCGCATCTCGATGTCGCGTTCCTGCTCCAGGCGTGCGGTCTCGCTCTCGCGCTCGATCTCGAGCGCCTGCCGCTCGGCTTCCAGGTTGCGGGAGCGGATCTTGATCATCGAATCCTGCTCGATGTCGTTGCGCAGCTTCCGCCTAGCCTCGATGTCCTCCATCAACCGGGTCAGGCCTTCGGCGTCGAACCGGTTCGACGGGTTGAAGAACTCGAGGTCGGTCTGGTCGAGATCGGTGATCGCGACCGATTCCAGCTCGAGGCCGTTCTGGGCGAGAGCTTCCGCCGCTTCGGTCTTGACCCGCGCGACGTAGTCGCCGCGACGTTCGTGCATTTCCTCCATGGTCATCTCGGAGGCGACCGAGCGGATCGCCGAGATGAACTTGCCGGCCAGCAGCGCATGGAGCTGCCCCGGTTCCAGGGTGCGGCGGCCGAGCGTCGCCGCGGCGATCGAGACGGCCTCGCGGGTCGGCTGCACGCGGACGTAGAAGTCGGCCTCGATGTCGACGCGCATGCGGTCGCGCGTGATCACGGCATCCTGCTTCGACCGTACGATGCCCATCGGCAGCACGTTCATATTGACGGGCGTGTAGTCGTGGATGAACGGCAGCACGAAGGCGCCGCCATTGATCACCACGCGTTCGCCAAGGAAGCCGGTGCGGACGAACGATGTCTCCTTGGAGGAGCGGTGGTAGAGCCAGTTCACGATATAGACGCCAACCACGATCACGATGATCGCGACGATCAGCCAGAGGATCAATTCACCGACCAACATCCCTGACATCTTTTCCTCCCTCGAACCAATCAGACGTTATCGCGCGCCGATCGCCTTGAATTGCCGCACCTGTTCCGTCAGCGCCCGCTCCACCGGCAGCCGCTCCATCGAGGACGCGCCGTAGAAGCCGTGGCAATGACGGGTGTTCTTCATGATGAAATCGGCGTCGGCCGGATCGGCGATCGGGCCGCCATGCGCCAATACCAGGATGTCCGGATTGACGCTGAGCGCGGCATTGGCCCAGGTGTCGATCCGCGCCGGGCAGTCGTTGAGCCTCAAGGCGGTCTGCGCACCGATCGTGCCGCCGGTGGTCAGACCCATGTGGCAGACGATGATATCGGCGCCGGCGATCGCCATCGCTGCGGCTTCCTTCTCGCTGAACACGTAGGGCGTGGTCAGCATGTCCTTGTCGTGCGCCCTGGCGATCATGTCGATCTCGAGCGCATAGGACATACCGGTCTCTTCGAGATTGGCGCGGAAGGTGCCGTCGATCAGGCCGACGGTCGGAAAGTTCTGGACGCCGGCAAACCCGAGTGCCTTCAGCTGGTCGAGAAAGACGTCCATGTCGCGGAAGGGATCGGTGCCGTTGACGCCCGCCAGCACCGGGGTCTGGTCGACCACGGGGAGCACTTCGCTCGCCATTTCCAGCACGATGGCGTTGGCATCGCCATAGGCCATCAGGCCCGCGAGCGAGCCACGCCCGGCCATGCGGTAGCGGCCGGAATTATAGATGACGATGAGGTCGACGCCGCCGGCTTCCTCGCATTTGGCTGAGAGCCCGGTGCCGGCCCCGCCGCCGACGATCGGCTCGCCGCGCCTTGCCATGTCGCGGAACCTCTTCAGCAGCGCCGCGCGTTCAAACCTGGCCATCGGTCACCTCGCTACTCTCCGCCGCACCCCGGTGCGCCCGAACAGGGTTCGGAACGCACCGACGATGGCGGCGGCGAAATCGGGATCGTTGATGTTCTTAGGGATGCGAATGAGCTGGCGGTTGCCGGTCTGCCGCACGGTCCGCTCCAGCGTGCGGAACAGCGCGGCGTCGGCATCCGGATCCCAGAACGGCTGGCCTCGTGCGTCGAGGGCGGAGACGCCGCCCTCGGGCAGGAAGAAACGCACCGGGCCATCCATCTGGTTCAGCCGCTCGCCGATCCAGCGGCCCATGCGCTCGTTCTCTTCCACGGTCGTCCGCATCAGCGTCACCTGCGGATTGTGGACGTGGAATTTGCGGCCGCGATAGCGCTCGGGAACGGTGTCGGGCGCGCCGAAATTGACCATGTCGAGTGCGCCGAGCGAGCCGACATAGGGCAGGCGGCTGCGGATGACCGCGCCAAAGCGGTCCTCGGTCGCGGGAAACACGCCGCCCATCAGGAGGTCGCAGACCTCAGTCGTGGTGAGGTCGATCACGCCGGCGAGCTGGCCGGACTCCACGAGCTTCTCCATCGAGCGTCCGCCGACGCCAGTGGCATGGAAGACCAGGCATTCGAAATCGCCGCGCAGGTCGGCGGCGATCTTCTGCACGGCCGGCGTGGTGACGCCGAACATGGTGATGCCAATTGCGGGCAGCCCGCTGGCCTCGCGCGCCGTGGCGGCACGCGTGTCGAGCCGCGCCTTGACCATGCCGGCGAGCGCATTGGCCCCATTGGCGAGCACCGCGCGCGAGATCGAGTTCAGCCCCTGTACGTCGGTGACCGAGTACATCATCGTGATATCCGCCGGGCCGACATAGGGCCCGACATCGCCTGAGGCGACGGAGGAGATGATCAGCTTGGGCACACCGACCGGCAGGCCGCGCATGCCTGGGGCGACCAGCGAGGCCGCGCCGGACCCGCCGGCGGAGATCACGCCGGCGACATTGCCCTGACGCCGCAACCAGTTGGCAAACGCGTCCGCCATTGCTGTCACGGCGGCACCACGGTCGGTGCCGAACACGGCGGAGCCGCCGCGACCGTGGTTCAGGGCGATCTCCTGCGCGGAGACGTCGCAGGATGAATGCTTGCCGCTGGTCGAGACGTCGACCAGCCGCGTCCGCAGGCCGCTTTCGGCGATGATGTCGCGGATGTAGCGCAGCTCCTGGCCCTTGGTGTCGAGCGTGCCGACGACCAGCACCACCGGCGGGCCCGAGGCCTGCGCCGCCGCCGGCTCGCGCTTGCGCCGCGCCGTCTCGTCGACGCGCGCGACTTGCGTCGAGAGCGTCCGCGCCGCGGCCTCGATGCGCGCGATCGGCACCGGTTGCGACCATCGCGTCGGCAGCGTCGGGTTGGAGATGTAGATGCGCACCGGCCCGTCCCGCCGTGGCGCCGGTGTCGGTGTCGTTTCGGCGCCGGAAGCGGCGACGTCGATATCCGTCTCGAGCTCCGCATGAAGCCCGACGCCGAGCAGGCGCTGCTGCAGCTCGCGGTCTGCGGCAAGGCGCGCGGAGTCGATGATGCGGTTGATGCGGCCGTTGACCATGATCGCGACGTTGCGCGAGATCGCGGTGGCGACGCCGATGTTCTGCTCGATCACGAGCACGGACATGTCACCGTCTTCGCCCAGCTGCAGCAGCATCTCCTCGACCTGCGCGACGATGACGGGCGCGAGGCCTTCGGTCGGCTCGTCCATGATGAGCAAGTGCGGGTTGGTGAGCAGCGCGCGCGAGATCGCCAGCATCTGCTGCTCGCCGCCGGAGAGCTGGCCGCCGCCGTGGCCTTTGCGCTCGGCGAGGCGCGGGAATGTGTCGTAGATGCGCTCGACGGTCCATGCGCCCGAACGCAGGCCGCCGGCGAGCTGCAGATGCTCGTCGACGCTGAGCGAGCGCCACAGGCGGCGGCCCTGCGGCACATAGCCGACGCCGAGCCGGGCGATCTGGGCCGGCGGCCGCCGCGTGACATCCTCGCCGCGGACGCGGATCGAGCCGCCACTCACGCCGACCAGCCCCATGATCGCCTTGCACAGCGTGGTCTTGCCCATGCCGTTGCGGCCGACGACGGAGAACACGCCGCTATCCAGCGTGAGATCGACGCCTTGCAGGGCGTGCGAGTGGCCGTAATAGACGTCGAGGCCGCGAACCTCGAGCGCGGGATTGCTGCGGCGGGCCTCATTCATGGCCGCCTCCCAGATAAAGCTCCTGCACCTCAGGGTCGGACTGGATCTCTTCCGGCAGGCCCTCCTTGAAGACGCGCCCGTTGTGCATCATCGTGACGCTCTCGACGACGCGGAGCGCGACGTCCATGTCGTGCTCGATGATGATGTAGCCGATATGGGCGGGCAGAGAGGTCAGGATCTCGATCAGCTCGGCCCGCTCCGTCGGCGACAGGCCCGCGGCCGGCTCGTCGAACAGCACGAAGCGCGGTGCGCCTGCGAGCGCCAGCGCGATCTCGAGCTGGCGCTGCTGGCCGTGGGCGAGCTCGGCCACGCGCTGGTCCTTCACGGCGGATAGATGCACGGCCTGCACGAGATTGTCCGCGGCATGCATCAGTGCGTCGTTCTGCCCCGGACGCAGGAACGAGAAACGTCCGCGCGAGACGCCGCGGCAGGCGAGATAGACGTTGTCCTGCACGGTAAGGCCGGGGAACAGCGCCGAAATCTGGTAGGTGCGGCGCAGCCCGCGACGGATGCGCTCATAGGGCGGGAAATGCGTGACGTCCTCGCCGAAGAAGCGGATGGTGCCGGAGGAGGGCGGGAAATCGCCTGTGATGCAGTTGAACAGCGTGGTCTTGCCGGCACCGTTCGAGCCGAGCACGGCGCGCCGCTCGCCCGGTCGCACCGTGATGGTGACGTCGGTCAGCGCGGCGAGCGCGCCGAACAGCCGCGTCACGCCGCGCAGCTCCAGCGCAGCGCCGGCACCGACGGCGGAGAGGCGCTGGGCGACGCTATCCATGACCGCGCCCTCTACCGGAGCGGCTCACCTCGCGCCGTTGATGCTGACGCCAGCGCTGCCACAGGCCGATGACGCCGTCCGAGGACCAGAACACGATGGCGAGGAAGCCGAGCCCGATCAGCAGGCGGAAGCGGTTGCCGTCGAGTCCTAGCCGGACCAGGAAGTCGAGCGCGAAGGTCCGCAGCAGCACGAATGTCAGCGCGCCGATGAACGGCCCGATCGGGCGCGTAATACCGCCGACGACGGCGATGATCAACACGTCGATGCAGGCCCCGACGCTGACCGAGCCCGGTGAGATCTGGCGGTAGTTCCAGACCTGGAGCACGCCGGCCAGCGCCGCAATGAAGGATGCGAAGGCATAGGCCGCGATCCGGTGCGCGTTGACGTTGAAGCCGAGCGCCGCCATGCGCCGCGGATTGTCGCGTACGCCCTGAAGGGCGAGTCCGAAGGGCGCTCGCGCGACATACTGGACCGCGAAATAGCAGAACGCGGCGACGGCGAGCACGATGTAGTAGAAGGGAATGTCGGCGCGCCAGTTCACGCCCCAGAAGCGCGGCGTGGCCACGTTGTTGATGCCGGTATGGCCGTTGAAGATCGCCCAGTTCTGATTGGTGAAATAGTAGAAGGCAGCCCCAATGGCGAGCGTGATCATGATGGTGTAGATGCCTTCGGTACGCACCGCGAGCGCGCCGCCGAGCGTGCCGAACGCGGTCGCCAGCGCCAGCGCCATCGGCACTGCGAGCCACCACGGCCAGCCCAGGCTGATATTGGCGTTGCCGCTGACGCCGAACACGGCGACCATGTAGGCCGAAAAACCTGCAATGGTGAGCTGCATCAGGCTGACCATGCCGCCATAGCCGGCAAGAAACATCAGGCTCAGCGCCATGGTGCCGAGGATCAGCGTGGTCGCGAAGATCTCGATCAGAAAAAAGCTGCTCGCGATCAGCGGCATGATTACGAGGATGGCCGCGACGGCCCAGGCGGCGGGGTTGTTGATCTCCGGCCAGGTCCGGGCCGCGCGCTGCGCCTCGGTGGCGCGGCCTACGGCGAGGCGGGCATCGTGGGCGAGCGACATCTCAGCGCCTCGCCAACAGGCCTTGCGGCCGGATCGCCAGCACCAGCACCATGATCAGGAAGGTCACGACGATGGCATAGGTCGGGATGTAGACCGAACCGAGCTGCTCGGCGAGGCCGATGATCACCGCGCCGAGCGCGGCGCCCGGGATCGAGCCCATGCCGCCGACGATCACGACGACGAGGGACGCCAGCAGGAAACGGATGTCTTCGCCGGGCGACAATGACTGGAAGGTGCCGCCGACGACGCCGGCGATGCCCGCAAGCCCAGCACCGAAGGCGAACACGCCGACGAAGACGAGCTGGATGCGCACGCCGGTCGCGGCGAGAATATCGCGATCGTCGACGCCGGCACGGATGATCATGCCGATCCGGGTGCGGTTGAGCGCAAGCCACATCGCCACACCGATGATCACGGACGCGATGAAGATCACGAGCCGCACCATGGGATATCTGAGATAGACCGGCTCGCCCGAGGACTTGATCGCAGTGATCAGCGGCAGCTCGATCGGACCGATCAGCCAGTTCGGGGTCTGGATCTGGTAGAAGTCGCCGCCGCAGGCCCACAACATCAGATCGGCAAACACGATCGACAATCCGATCGTCACCATGGTTTGCCTGAGATCCTGACCCTCCATCCGGCGGAACACGATCACCTGCAGCAGCACGCCGACGGCAGCGGTCAGGATGAAGGCGATGATGAAGCCGAGGATCCACGAACCGGACGATGTGCTGATGGCGTAGCCGATATAGCCGCCGAATAGATAGAGCGAGCCGTGCGCCAGGTTGACGTTGCGCATCAGGCCGAAGATCAGCGTGAAGCCGCTGGCGACCAGGAAGTAGAGGCCCCCGAGCGTGATGCCATTGAAGACCGCGTTGAGAAAGACGCGCTTGCGGCCGATCGCCTCTTCCAGCCCGGGCGGCCAGACCGCGAAGACCAGCCAGAGCGCGACCGCAATCGCGATGATCGTAATCAGCGCCCAGGCCGGATGGCGTTCGACGAAGCGGCTCATGGCTTACCTCGCCCCGCTCGCGGGGAGGGGTCGGCGCGCAGCGCCGGGTGAGGGGGCTCTCCGCGAGTCAAACCGCCACCGCGCTTGCGGAGACTCTCCCCGACCCCGACCCTCTCCCCGCGAGTGGGGCGAGGGGGCATGCAAGCCGTTGCCGGCTGCTGGCCCTGCCATGGACGAACGTCCTCCCGTCACTCACGATCCTCTCTTTCGGGATCGCGTTGCCGACATCCTAGCCAGACGGGGAGGACGACATTTGATCGTGAGTATCTTTTCGTGGTCTGCGCTCAGGCGCGCAAAACCTTGGCGGCGCGACGATAATCGGTCGGGGCCATCCCGACATTGGCGGCGAAGAAGCGCGTGAAACCGCTCTGCGAGGAAAAGCCGAGATCGAAGCCGATGTCGGCGATCGGCGTCTCGCTCGCCACCAGCGCTTCGAGCGCCTGTTCCATGATCAGCGTGTTGAGATAGAGGTTCGGCGTGACGCCGGTCTGCACGCGGAACAGCCGGTAGAAATGCGGTCGCGACAGGCCGGATTCGCGCGCGATGGTGTCGAGTTCGATTTCAGCGCCGGGGCTCTCCGACATCATCTTGATGCACTTGCGCACGCGAAAGTCGGTGACGGCACCGACTGCGCGCGGATCTCGCGCGATCTCGGCCTGCTGCCAGCTTTCATCGTAGCAAATGTCGATCAGCCGCCTCAGCTCGGAATCGAGACTGGAGAGCGATGGTGCGCCGCACACGAGCGCGGCGGTCCGCCTGATGTGCTTGTCGAGTGCTGGCGTGCGCTTGAACTGGGTGCGGCCGAAGCGCAACCGGTCGGAGCCGGAGGCATCCGGCGCGAACCATTCGGCGTTGACGTAGAGCACGAAGAAGATGGCGCCGCCGTCAAGATCGGTCGGCAGGAAGTTGTGCGGTTCCCAGGGATTGACGGCGACGACCGACGTCTCGGTGAGATCGTAATGCCCTTCGGAGACATCGATGCATGCCGACATGCCGCCGACATGGAAGATCAGATGACCTTCGCGATGGGCGTGGATATTGAAAGGCCGGTTCAACTGATAAACCGTCGCCCGGCCGAAGCGGCCATGGAAGACGGCGAGCGCACGGCTCATGCCTTCCCCTCCCGAATGTTCTTGTCTTTTCGGCCAGCCTTCAACAACACCGCCGAGATTGCAAGAGCGGAGAGCGACCGCGTCAGCGAGTCGCTCCCCGGTTGCGTCTGCCTGACGTGATGCGTCAGTACTTCTTACATTCCGGCACGGTGCGGCTCGGCAGCCCGATCTTGGAGAACACGGCCGGGTCGTAGCCGAGCGTCTGGTTCACGTTCGGGATCACCTTCACGACCTTGCTGAACAGCGCGCCCTTGCCGTCGTCGACGACTTCGGTGACGAAGTTGGTGCCGATCGCCTGGCGGTTGGAGTCGAGCTTGATCTTGCCGTTCGGTGCGTCGAGCTCGATCTTCGCCAGTGCTTCCTTGTACTTGGCCTGGTTGTTGGAGAGATCGCCGTTGACCTGACGCAGTGCGAGGATCAGCGCCATGGTTGAATTATAGTAGTTGGTGGCGAGCAGCGACGGGCTCGGGAAGCGCTTGTTGGGCGGGAAGGCGTCTTGATAGGCCTTCACGAATTTCTGCCAGCCCGGATCCTCCCAGGTGTCGGCCTGTCCGCTCGCCGCGATGGTTCCGATCAGCGCGTTCTTGGCGTTGCCCTTCGACGACAGGATGGTCTGGTCGATCATGATGGAACCGCCCATCAGATGCGCCTTCCCGCCGGCCTGCTGATACTGGTTGAGGAAGTTGACGGCGTCGGCGCCGCCAAGCCCGAGATAGATGGCATCGACGTCGTCGGGCAGGGCAGCGATGACGGAGGCGAAGTCCTTCGTTCCCAGCGGCACCCATTGCCGGTTGGTGACCTGTCCGCCCATGCCGCAGAACTCGAGCACCAGCCCGAACACCTGGGTATAGATGAAGGAATAGTCCTCGCCGACGGTCGCGATCTTGCGATACTTCTTCTCTTCATAGGCGTATTTGCCGAGGCCGATCTGCCACTGCGCGCCGTCCATGTTGTAGCGGAAGAAGTTCGGTGCCGGGTCGACATAGGTCGTTTCCTGCGCACCGGATGCGGCATTGATGAACGTCAGCCCGGGATGGCTCTTGGCAAAATTCTTGACCGCGATGCCTTCGTCGCCGGAGAGCGGCGACAGCAGGATCTGCACCTTGTCCTGCTCGATCAGCTTGCGCACGGCGCGCACGGCGGAGTCCGGCGTTGCATCGGTCGAAGCGACGATGAATTCGAGTTCCTTGTCGCCGACCTTCTTGCCGAGCACGTTAAGCGCGGTCTGGTGGCCGCGCATGCCGTCCTCGCCGAGCACCGTGTAGGTGCCCTCGAGCGTTGCGGTCACGCCCACCTTGATCTTTTCCTGGGCGATCGCCGCGCCCGAAAGAAACAGGCTGCTCAACGCGAGCAGTCCGATGCTGCATTTCGACATGTGCTCCTCCCTGTGTCATCGCTTGTTGCCGCGACGAACCGTATGGTGCCAGTGGCTCTCGAAGCCCGCGGCTTTGGAGGAAAGCTAACCGAAGTCGGATGCGCTGCACCCATCGCGGCCTCGTTCGGCTTGACTGGCAGTCTCATTTTTGAATGTTGCGGCGCGAGTGATTTTCGCGGTGCAGCAGGACGCCGCGCTAGCTGTAATCTTCGCCGAGAAACTGGTTGATCGCATCGAACGCCTGCAGACGGTTTTTCTCCAGCAGAACCATGTGCGTGCCTTCGCCAATCTCGACCCATCGCCGGTATGGCGCATGCTTCAACGAAAGGAAGAAGTTCTGCGCCGAGTCGATAGGAACGTCCTGGTCCCATTCCGCGTGGACCAGGAGCACGGGCACGCGAATGTCGGCGGCGTCATAGAGCCTCTTGCCCGCGGCCCAGTATTCGCGGATGTCCAGGATCGGGCCGTTGACTGCACGCATGATGGCAGGCGCTTGCGCGCTGCCTAGCGGGTCGGTGGCGAGCGAGATATTGGCCCAGCGCTCGAAGCCGCCCGCCGGGATCAAGCTCGATCGTGCCGCTTCCGGCGCAGCCGAAAGCCAGCGCTCCCTGAAGTCCAGCACCGGAACGTTGCGATAGCCGCCGAGGCGCCCGCCAGCATCGATCGGAGCTGGGCCCTGCAGCACCCAAAGCGGCGCGACCAGCGCGAGCTTGACGACCTTGTCGTTGTTGCCTGCAGTGTAAGCGCCGGCCACCGAGCCGCCCCAGGACATGGCAACCAGATTGAGGCGCGCGATCCTGCGCTGCTTCAGGATGTGCGCGACGGCGCTGGCGAGGTCACGCACGCCGGCTTCGGTGCGCACGAGCGGTGCGGACTGCTCCGGCGGCGCGTCCATCTCGGGCGGGCGGGTCGATTGGCCATAGCCGCGCACGTCGAGAGCGAAGACGTCGTAGCCATGGCCGGCGAGATGATCCATGAACGAGAGGCCACCGAGCGGCGTATCGAAAAGGCTTCCCGATGAATAGGTCGCGCCGTGCATCATCAGGATGGTTCGCTCGGCGGAGAAGGTCTCGAGCGCCGCGGGGCGCTTGTTGCGCAGGTGAAGCGAAATTCCGGCCGTGTCGCTCGGGATCATGAGATCCTCGACTACGATCTTGGGCCTGTCGACGCGCGCGCTGGCGTGCTGATTCATGATCGTTCTCCGTTCAGACGAATTGCCAGGTGAAGCGTCCTCCGGTGCGGCTGACGCGGCCGACCGATGACTGTGCGAAATGGGTGGTGAAGATGGTTGAGCCCCGCTCGGCGGCGTCCTCCAGCACGAAGGCGCGCGAGCGCAACGCGGCTTCCGGGAATTCGCAGAAGCAGGAATTGAGTGAAGGCTCATAGACCTGGAGCGGGTGGTGCATCACGTCTCCGGCGAACAGCGCCTCCTCTCCACGCGAGACGAGGCGGATGGAGGCGTGATCGACGCTGTGGCCGGGCGTCGGGACGAACGAGATGCCCTCGATGGCCTCGCTCCCGTCCACTGCGATGAGTCTGGCAAGTCCGGCCTCGATCACCGGCCGGACGCTGTCGTCATAGACATGGTCGGCCGGCTTGCGCAGCGCGGGGCCGAGGGACGGGGCAGGGCGGGCCGTTCCGGTCGGCTCTGTGCCCGTCGCGAGGCTCTCGCCATAGGCCTGCTCGATCGCGGAGAAGACGTAGGTCGCATTCGGGAAGGTCGGGACCCAGCGTCCGTCGACGAGACGGGTGTTCCAGCCGACGTGATCGGCATGCACGTGGGTGAGCAGCACGTAGTCGACCTGCTCCGGCGTGACGCCCGCTGCGGCCAGCCGCGCCAGGAACGGTTCGTTGAGCCGGTGAAGCGGCGGAATCTCCGGCCGGTTCTTGTCGTTGCCGGTGGCCGTGTCGATCAGGATCGTGTGGTGCGGTGTCCTGACCAGCCAGCTGTGAATGCTCTGGATGAAGGTGCCGGTCGCAGCATCGAACGAGCCCGCTTCCAACTCGTCGCGATTGCGCTCCAGCGCCTCTGGCTCGCCTCCCGGATAGAGCGCGTCGAACTTGAATGCGGCAAGCCGCAACTCGTCGATCCGCGTGACGGATGCTTCGCCGACTTGATAGGTCTTGGCCGCGTGAATCATCAAGATGTCCTCCACTGGACCGCGGCGTAGGGCTGGTTGCCCGGGCCGCGGTGACAATGAGGTACGAAGCGCGCCAGGCCTTGGGGAGAGTCGCGGGCTCAATAGGTCCCATCGACATTGTCGATATCGGAAAGGATGCTGGCCCAGCTTTTCACGCCGGCGTTTTGGCCCTAACCCTCGTATCGCGGCTCGTCGCGGTCGCGACATGCCCCAGACGGAGGTGCCACCGATGCAGGATGCGGAACACGGCCGGGGTCGGCCGGCCGATGATAACGATCTCGCCGAGATCGACCTCGGTCTGTTGCTGGCTCTGGAGGCTCTCCTGCGCGAGCGGAACGTGACGCGCGCGGCCTCCCGGCTCAATATCGGGCAGCCTGCGCTCTCGGCGCGGCTGAACCGGCTGCGGCAGATCTTTGCCGATCCGCTGTTCGTACCCGCCGCGAGCGGGCGCGGCGTCGTGCCGACGACGCGGGCGGTGGAGTTGCAGACGGCGCTTGCGGACGTGCTCGGCAAGCTTCGTCGCATGGTGGAGGGGCCGGCTGAGTTCGACCCCGCCAAGAGCCAGCGTACCTTCGTCGTTGCCATCCACGAGAATCCGGCCGTGACGCTGGCGCCCGGCCTGGTCGCGCGCTTGACCGCGATGGCCGAGCGGGCGCGGCTCGCCCTTATTCACCCCGCGCGCGATGTCGTGGATCAGCTCGAAAGGGGAGAGATCGACATCCTGGTGACGGGAGCCGACCGCGCACATGGCGAACTGATGCAGCGGCCGCTGTTCGAAGACAGCTTCCTGTCCGCGCAGCGCAAGGGTCATCCCCGCGGCATCGGTCCGCTCGATCTCGACAGCTTTTGCGCGCTCGACCATCTGCTGATCTCCGCCGATGGTGGCGGCTTCTCGGGCCTCGTCGACGACGCGCTTGCCGCGCTCGGCCGCTCCCGGCGCGTTGCCGTCTCGATCCAGACCTATGCGCTGGCGCCGGTCATCCTTGCGCACAGTGACTGCATCTGCACTCTTCCGCGGCGCTTCCTGATCCGCTTCGCCCACGAGCTCGATCTCACGCCCCCGCCGCTCGATCTGCCGCCCGCTCGCATCGTCGCGCTGTGGCATCCGCGCAATCAGGAGGACAAAGGCCACGCCTGGCTTCGCGAGTGCCTGTACCAGGCGGCTGCCGCTTGATGGCGACGTGCCCTCACGTGGGGACGAGCGGCGCTGTCAGGTTGTAAGCTCTGATTTCTGGAATGAGGTCGGCCAGCTTGCATTCGCCGCGTCCGGTACGCCGCCTGCCGCCTTCCTGAGCGCGTGCCGAGATGGGCACGTGTCTCGAAGTATCGCCGGATCGCCCTATCGCCGGCTTTCGCCCTTGGTATCCTTGCTCGATGCCGAGCGCAGGGGAGCGCATGATGCGCCGGGCCTGGCGACCGGCGGCAAAGACCGGTAGCGAGCCCCCAGGCTGGCCACTGACGTTGCCAGCGGGCGATCGCCCGAGAAGCCAGCTGGCAATCCATTGATTGCACATCCAGACCTACCCCCCACGCTGACGATTGACAGCGAATTATTACATGTCTAAAAATATGCAAATTCATATAATCCGTGAGATGCCTGAATGGACGTGCATCCGCTCAAGCTCAAGGTCAGGTCGTATGTCGCGGAGACGCCGTTCATACGGAGCCTTGTGTTTGGTGTGGAGGACGGTGTCGTGCCGCAATGGCAGGCAGGTGCGCATCTCCGCGTCGCGCTCCCGAATGGCGGAGACCGGCCGTACTCGCTGATGGCGTTGCCGGGACTTCCTGAAGATGCGCTGGCGCTTGGTGTCCTGCGCGAGGACGCTTCGAGCGGCGGCTCGCAGTTCATGCACGCGCTCAAGGTCGGCGACGTCGTGAAGGCGAGCGCGCCGGTCAACAATTTCCGACTGCACGAGGGAGCAGCGCCGGCGCTGCTGTTCGCCGGCGGCATCGGCATCACGCCCGTTCTGTCGATGGCGGCGGAACTGGCGGCGCGGGGAAGCTCATATCGCCTGCACTATGCCGGGCGCACGCAAGGATTGCTGGCGTTCCTGCCGCAATTGCAGGAGATCTGCGCCGGAGGGCTGTCCGTCCACTACGACAGCGATGAATCCCGCCTCGACATTGCCGCGGCGCTCGGCGATGCCGCAGCAAACGCCCACGTCTATGTCTGTGGCCCTTCGGGCATGATCGAGGCGGTGAAGGCCGCTGCGGCCGCCGCCGGGGTGTCAGCCGATCGCGTTCATTACGAGCTCTTCAAGTCCGAGCAGCCGTCATCGCCTGACCGGCCGTTCGAGGTCGAGATCAAGTCGACCGGGCAGGTCGTCGGCGTTGCTGCGGGGCAGACCATCATCGAGGCGCTGGAGGCGGCCCGTTTCGACGTGCTCTACGACTGTCGGCGCGGCGATTGCGGCATTTGCCAGTGCGGCGTGATCGCGGGAGTCCCCGATCATCGCGACGTCATCCTCAGCGACGAGGAGAGGGCGTCCAACAAGGTCATGCAGATCTGCGTGTCACGCGCGAAGTCGGAACGACTGGTGCTGGATCTCTAGGGGAGACGAGGGACGCCATGAAAAGATACGGCGGGAATGCCCACGCGATTGCGGCGCTGGTGCGCGAGGCCGAGGTGCATCGCGACGTCTATGTCGACCCCGAGATCTTCGATCTCGAGATGGAGCATCTGTTTCCCAACAGCTGGGTCTATGTCGGCCATGCCAGTCAACTTGCAAAACCCGGCGATTTCATCACCGCCAATATCGGCCGGCAGCCGGTCATGGCCAGCCGTCATACCGACGGCTCCATCCATGTGTTCTACAATCGCTGCCCGCACAAAGGCGTGAAGATCGCGTCCGAACCCTGCGGCAACACCGGAAAGTTCTTCCGCTGCCCCTATCACGCATGGTCTTTCAAGACTGACGGTTCGCTGCTCGCGATCCCACTGAAGAAGGGCTACGAGGGCACCGGCTTCGGCGACACCCAGGCGAATGAGGGGTTGTCGAAGGTCAGGAACGTCGTCATCTACCGCGATTTCATCTTCGCTCGCCTGAGCGTTTCAGGCGTCTCCTTCGAGGATTATTTCGGCGAAAGTCTTTCGACCATCGACAACATGGTCGACCGCTCGCCGGAGGGCAAGCTCGCAGTCCAGGCGACGCCGATCCGCTACATGCACACGTGCAATTGGAAGATGCTGGTCGAGAACCAGACCGACACCTGCCATCCGATGGTGGCGCATGAGAGCTCGGCCGGCACCGCGGTCAAGGTCTGGAAGCGCGAGCAGGGCGATTCCACGGAAACACCGATGGCGGTACAGCTCTACGGTCCCTTCATGAGCCCGTACGAGTTCTACGAGCAGAGCGGCATCCGGATCTGGCCGAACGGCCACGGCCACACCGGCGTCGCCAACTCCATCCATTCGAACTACTCTGATATCCCGGGCTATCTGGACCAGATGGTCGCAGCCTATGGCGAGCAGCGCGCGCATGAGATCCTTGGCGAAGTCAGGCACAACACCGTCTACTTCCCGAACATCATGGTGAAAGGCGCTGTCCAGATCCTGCGCAATTTCATCCCGATCGCGGTCGACAAGACGCTGGTCGAGAGCTGGGTCTATCGCCTGGTCGGCGCCCCCGACAAGCTTTACGAGCGCGCATTGATGTACAACCGCTTCATCAACGCGCCGACCTCGATTGTCGGCCACGACGACCTCGAAATGTATGAGCGGGCGCAGGAAGGACTGAAGTCCAACGGCAATCAATGGGTCAATCTGCGGCGGCTCTACGACGGCCATGAAGAGCAGGACGTCACGGCGGTGATCAACGGCACGTCCGAGCGGCAGATGCGCAACCAGTTTCACGCCTGGGCGGCATTCATCACCATGGACATGGACAAGCGCATCGAGGCTGCGGAATGATCGACGAGAAGACCATCACGGACTTCATCTATCGCGAGGCGGAGCTGCTCGACACGATGGAGTGGCAGGCCTGGCTCGATCTGTTTCACCCCGAAGGGCGTTACTGGATGCCGCTGGAATGGCAGCAGCAGGATCCGGTGCTGCAGCCGTCACTGATGTACGAGGATCTGCTGCTGCTGAAGGTGCGGGTCGAGCGGCTCTCCGGCGAGCGCACCTTCAGCCAGAAGCCGAAGAGCCGTTGCCATCATCTGCTCCAGGCACCGCGGATCGTCGCGTGCGATCCTGCTGCCGGAATGTTCAAGGTACGGACCTCCTACATCTACACCGAGACGCGCGGCGATATGCTGGAGCGCTATTCGGGATGGGCCTCGCACGAGCTCGTGCAGGTCGGTGATGCCCTGAAGATCAAGCTCAAGCGCGTCGATCTCGTCAATTTCGATGCGCCGTTCGGCAACATCCAGCTTTTCATGTGAGACTGCCTTGACCGCTGCGACCACTGTCCATGCCCGTTTTCAAGAGACCGCGCTCCGCCGCGGCGAGGCGGGTTTCCTGAACGTGCTGCCGGAGACCGCAGGCATCTACGGCATTGCGACGGGCGAGATTTCCTACCGCGCGATGCTCGACCGGGTCGAGCGCCGTCGCGCGGCGCTTGCGAGCCGCGGCTACGGCGAAGGCCACCGGGTCGGGCTGCTGCTCCAGAACAGGCCTGTCTTCATCGAGCTGTGGTTCGCGCTCAATGCGCTCGGCGTCTCCGTGGTGCCGATCAATCCGGACCTCCGTCTCAGCGAGCTCGAATACATCATCTCGCATTCCGAGATGAATGCTGCGTTCGTCCTCGCCGAGCGGCGCGAGGAGGTGGCGCTGGCCGCGCATCAGGCCGGCCGGCCGATCCCTGTCGTGGACGATCAGGACGACGTTCCCGCGCCCTTCGGCGGTGCGCGGCCCTTGACCGCGGCAAGCGAGGGAAGCGAATGCGCGCTGCTCTATACGTCGGGGACGACGGGCCAGCCCAAGGGCTGCGTGCTCACCAACACCTATTTCCTGCATTGCGGAAACTGGTATCGCGACGTCGGCGGGCTGATCGACCTCAAGCCAGACGGCGAGCGTATGATCACGCCGCTGCCGCTGTTCCACATGAACGCGATGGCGGTGTCTCTGATGGCGATGCTGTCGGTCGGCGGCTGCCTGACCATGCTCGATCGCTTCCACCCGCGCAGCTGGTGGGCCTCGGTGCGCGACAGCCGTGCCACCTGCCTGCATTATCTCGGCGTGATGCCCTCGATGCTGATGAGCGCGCCGCCGTCGGAGCTGGACCGCGCGCACAGCGTGCGCTTCGGCTTCGGCGCCGGCGTCGACAAGCTGCTGCATGCCACGTTCGAGCAGCGCTTCGGCTTTCCGCTGCTGGAGGCCTGGGCGATGACCGAGACCGGCAGCGGCGGCGTCATCGCCGCCAATGTCGAGCCGCGCAAGGTCGGCACCAGCTGTTTTGGCCGCCCGGCCCCCGAGATCGAGGTTCGGATCGTCGATGACGGCGGCAATGATGCGCCGGTGGATGTGCCCGGCGAGCTGCTGGTGCGGCGCGCCGGCGCCGATCCGCGCTACGGTTTCTTCCGCGAATATCTCAAGAACGCGGCTGCCACCACCGAGGCGTGGGCCGGCGGCTGGCTGCACACCGGCGATATCGTGTCGCGTGATGCGGACGGCGACCTGCACTTCGTCGATCGCAAGAAGAACGTGATCCGTCGCTCCGGCGAGAACATCGCCGCGGTCGAGGTCGAATCCGTTCTCAACCGCCATCCCGCGATCCGGCAAGCCGCGGTTGCGGCGACGCCGGACCAGGTGCGCGGCGACGAGGTTGCGGCGGTCATCATCACTGAGAAGGCCGGCGCGGACCGCGCGCTCGCCGAAGAGATCGTGCGCTGGAGCCTCGAGCAGATGGCCTATTACAAGGCGCCGGGCTGGATCTGCTTCGCCGACAGCCTGCCGCTGACCGCGACCGAGAAGATCCAGCGCGGCGGGTTGAAGGATTTCGTCGGGAAGCTGATGGGCGAGGGCGCGTTCTTCGACCTGCGCGACCTCAAGAAGCGGCAAGTCTGATCAAAGAAGGGTCTGATCAAAGAAGGTCTGATCATGAGCGAGATCCGCACCACCCTCATCACCGGCGGCAATTCGGGGATCGGCGAGGCCCTGGCGAAGAAGCTCGTCGCGCGCGGGCAGCGCGTGGTCTCGGTCGGGCTCGAGCAGCCCGGCTGGACACATGATCTGCTCGCGGCCTATCGCGCCGACCTCACCAATATCGAACAGACGCGTGCGATCGCACAGGAGATCTGCCGGGATCACGCCGTCGACAGCCTGGTCCACAATGCCGGAATCATCCTGCCGAACCTGCTGCCCGACGCCAGGCCGGAAGACATATTGATGCTGGCGCAGTTGCATCTGGGCGCGCCGATGCTCCTGACCCAGGCGGCGCTGGAAGGGATGCGTGAGCGCCGCTTCGGGCGCATCGTGTTCGTCTCTTCGCGCGCCGCGATGGGGGCAGTGACGCGCTCGGCCTATTCGGCCACCAAGGCCGGCGTGCACGGCATGGCAAGGACCTGGGCGCTGGAGCTTGCCGCGAGCGGCATCACCGTGAATGTCGTCGCGCCGGGACCGATCCTGACCGATAATTTCTGGGGCATCATCCCGAACGGCTCCGAGCAGCAGGAGCGGATGGCGCGCAACGTTCCGGTCGGGCGGCTCGGCTCGCGCGAGGACGTCGCGCACGCAATCTCGTTCTTCCTCGACGAGCACTCCGATTTCGTCACCGGCCAGGTGCTCTATGTCTGCGGCGGTACCAGCCTCGTCGGCCTCGGGCCTTGACGCGCGCGTTCTAGATCTGGTTCTGGCGGATATTCTCGACCATCTTGGCCAGCACGCGCGCGCAGACCTCGATGTCGTCGGGCTCGATGCCCGCGACCAGCCTGTCGTAATTGTTCGCCATGATCGGCCAGATCTTGCGCAGCAGCGCTTCGCCCTCCGGCGTCAGGGCGACGACGCGGCGACGCTGGTCCTCCTCGGCGATCTCGCGCTTGACGAGGCCCGACGACACCATGGAGTCGACCATGCGGCTCGCCGTCGACTGCTCGGTCACCGCGAGAACGGCGACCTCGTTGACGGTGAGGGTCTTGTAGATGAACAGCACCGACAGCGTCCGGAACACGACATTGTTGATGCCGTGCTCGCTCAAATCGCGGTTCTGATCCAGGTTCCAGCGATTGGCGAGCCGGTTGAACAGATACGGAATATAGGTTTGCAGCTGGTCCCTCGTCCTCGGCGGACCCGACTTCCATCTGCTCTTGGATTCTCTGGCCATTATCTCTTGCGACTTTGCTTCTTGCTCTCGGTATGAAGTTTCGAGGAAAGCGATTTCAGCACGGACAGCGCGGTGTCCAGCTCCCGGGCCGGGACGTTCTCGAGCCGTCTGGCGAGATGCTTCTTGTGGATTTCGGCCGCCTGCCGGAACAGCGCTTCGCCTTTCGGCGTCAGGCGCACGATGAAGGACCGCCGGTCCTCGCTCGACATCTCCCTGCTGATGAGGTCGTCGGCGAGAAGACGTTGTACCAGCCCCGAGACATTGCCGCCGGTCACCTTCAGATTTTGCGACAATTGCCCGAGCGCGAGGCCCTCCTGGTAACGATCGAGCTGGGCCAGCACGTCGAATTTTGCCAGCGACAGGCCGAACTCCGAACTCAGCATCGAATTGAGCGAGGCGAACAGCTCACCATGCAGCGACAGCAATTGGAGCCAGAGCCGGGTTTCGATCTGCCCAGGGACGGGAACAATGTTCTCCTTGAGTGCTGCCGGCATCGCATGACCATCGAGTACAGAATGTCTCGTCGAGTGAAGGGAATTACCGCGGGTCGTTCGCTCCGATTAACAACCTGAGAATCGTAGTCAAGCCGTCCGATCCTGACCTCCTGAGGGGCGAACGGCAATTCAATCCTGCGTCCGGCGCCCGTGGAATCATGCGAAAGTCTTTATGGTCTGGATCACGCCGTCGAGCGCCGTTCCGGCGCTGTCCTTCAGCGCGGCCTCGCGCAGGCGGCGCGCCCAGTCGGCGGCATCCTCGCGGCGCTCCACCAGCTTGATCGCCGCGAGCGTCCTGTCGAATTTCGACAGCCCCCGGCTGTGGGTGTCTGAATAGCCTTTGACGAGGCGTCGGCATTGCAGGATCTCGATGCCGAGCTGGTAATTGGTGCCGACCGCCTCGGTCGCGGCCTTGAGCCATGAATCCCGGTGCGCCGTCTCGATGGCGTGACGCAGCGAGCGGCGGCGCAGGCCGCGCATCCCGCCGACGACATAGAGGGCCATGAACCAGGGCAGCGAGTAGGTTCGCACCCGGCGTCCCCGGTTGACGCGGCGATCGAGCCAGCCGAGCAGGCGCGGACGCGCGCCGAGCCAGCGGCCGAAGCCTGCCGGCAGCATGCCCATCACTTCCTCCATGCGGGGATGCATGAACTCGGTGGTCTGGAGCACCTGTCCGTCCGACATCTCGAGCTCGCTCTCGATGCGCGCGCGGCGGCCGGCGCGCGTCTTGAGGTCGGCGACGCGGATGACGTCGTCATAGGTCATCGCGTTGGCGAGGTACTTTGCCGCGGCTTCCGTGAAGGCATAGGCATGTGCGTCACCGCCGGCGTTTCGGTCGGCTGCGTGCAACCTCTTGAGGATGTCGAGATATTCGCCGCCATAGGCGATGTCCTGGAAGTCGACGACCTTCCGCAAGCCTGCACGAGCCATGCCGAGTGCAGGCTGGGGCAGCTCCCCATTCAATCTTGCGACGAGCTCGCCGAGCTGCGGATCGGGCGCCGCGGAAGAGGGGGTATCGTCGGCCGGTTTGGTTGGCGCGGGGGCCGCAACTTCGGTCGGGCCGGTCTTGACCCGCTCGAAGGCGGCCTCGAAAGTTTCGACGCTGGCCTTCGCGCCTTTGCCGCCGCTGCGGATGACGTCGAGATAGCTGTCGCGGCTGAATGGCAGCACGCCTGCGCCTGCGAGCGCGCCGAACATCGCGGCCGAGATGACGCTGCCATGCGCGATCGCCAGCGCGTTCAGATCGAAGATGATCTCGGTCTTCGCCGCAATTCCGATGGCTCCGGTCACGGCGCCGCCGTCGGCGATGCCGTTGCCCGGCGCGATCTTCTCGCCGATCGCAAACGACCGGTGGTTGGACGCGATCAACGTGGTGCGATCCGGCGTCACGAGGCCGCGCAGGATCGATCGACCGGCTTCCATGAATTCGGCCGCCATCACCACGTCGACGTCGCCGGGGGTGGGCATCAGCGACAGGATCGGCTTGCGGCCGTCGAGCGGCGGCATCGCCTCGATATAGTAGATGGTGGCGCCGGTGCGCTGGGCGACGCCGGGCACGGAGGTGGACTGCGCGACCCAGCCATGGTTCTCGGCGAGCTGAACGATCCAGTCGGTCAGGACGCCGCCGCCCTGGCCGCCCATCGCGACAATCGCGATCGAGATCGGCCGCTCCGTCGCTTCGCCTGCGGCGGGGAGGGCCAGCCGGACCGTCTCGTCCCTCATGCCAGTGCCTCGAGCGCCGGCCGACGGCGGTCGCGCCGACGCTGCAGCCAGCCGATCACGCTCATCGCGACCCTGGATTTGAACATGTCCCAGCGAGTCGGATTGTGGATGACGTCGGCCCGATAGAACGAAGGGCAGAGCACGGCGGCCTCGGAGACCTCGCCGCAATTGCCGCAGCCGACGCAGGAATTGTCGATCGCCGCGACCGGATCGTCGCGCAAGGGGTCGTCGAGCTGCTTCACCGACAGTGACGGGCAGCCGGAGAGGCGGATGCAGGCATGGTCGCCGGTGCAGACGTCTTCGTCGACGCCAAAGCGCTCCTTGACAATGCGCGTCCCGTCCTTGATGGCCTTGTTGATCTGCGGCTTCACGCGCCGCTGCTTGTTCAGCATGCATTCGGAGGACGCGACGATGACCTTCGGGCCTTCCTCTTTCGTTGTCAGCGCTTCCTTCAGCGTGTCGCGCATCTTGCCGACGTCGTAGGTGCGGTCGAGCTGGCGCACCCACTGGCCGCCGATGCCCTTCACCGCCTGCACGATCGAGTTGTTGGTCTTGCGGCGCTTGTTGACCGCGCGCGAGGACAGGATGTCCTGACCGCCCGTGGCAGAAGTGTAGTAATTGTCGACGATGACGAACACGCCGTCATGCTTGTTGAACACGGCATTGCCAATGCCGCTGGTCAGTCCATTGTGCCAGAAGCCGCCGTCGCCCATCACCGCGATCGACCGCTTGTCCGCCTTGACGTTGAAGGCCGAGGTCGAGGCCGGGCCGAGGCCGAAGCCCATCGTGGTCGCGCCGATGTTGAACGGCGGCAGGATCGAGAACAGATGGCAGCCGATGTCCGCGGAGACGTGGTGCTGGCCGAGCTCTTCCTCGACCAGCTTCATGGCGGCGAAGATCGGCCGTTCCGGGCAGCCGGTGCAAAGCCCGGGCGGGCGCGCCGGCACCACCTGCTTGAGCTTCTCGACCGCGGGGTGATTGAGCACGGGCGCTGCGTCCGGCGCCGGCGGACGGTTGCCGAGCAGCCGCGGCTCGGTCTTCTCCAGGAATTCCCTGACGCCGCCGAGCAGCACCTGCGCGGTGTAGTCGCCGCCCATCGGCAGCACGTCCTTGCCGTGGACGCGCGCCTGGATGTCCTTGCGGCGCAAGACCGTATTGATCGCCTGCTCCAGATATTCCGGCTGGCCTTCCTCGACGATGAGCACGGCGTCCTTGTCGAGGCAGAATTCCGCAACCTCGGTATCGATCACGGGGTAGGTGACGTTCATGATGTAGAGCGGGATCTGCGTGTTGCCATAGGCATCCGACAGCCCGAGATATTGCAGCGCGCGGATGACGTTGTTGTACATGCCGCCCTGCATGATGATGCCGACCTTGCCCTGCTTCGGCCCCATCCACTCATTCAGCTTGTTGTCCCGAATGAATCCGACAGCCGCGGGCATCCGCGTCTTGATCTTCTCCTGCTCGTGCTCATAGGCCGCCGGCGGCAGCACGATGCGGTTGACGTCACGCTTGGGATTGTTGAGCGCGTCCTTGATGGTGTGCGCCGGCCTGACATTGTCCTTGCAGGCGAAGCTGCCGTGCATGTGGCAGGCGCGCACGCGCACCTCCAGCATGACCGGCGTGTTGGAGACTTCGGAGAGCTCGAAGCCTTTCTCGATCAGATTGACGATGCATTCATGCTCGGGGCGGGGATCGAGCAGCCACATCTGCGACTTCATCGCGAAGGCGTGGGTACGCTCCTGCATGATGGAGGAGCCTTCGCCATAGTCCTCGCCGACAATGACCATGGTGCCGCCGGTGACACCGCCCGAGGCGAGGTTGGCAAGGGCGTCGGAGGCGACGTTGGTCCCGACGGTCGACTTCCACGCCACCGCGCCGCGCAGGGGATACATCACCGATGCCGACAGCATCGCCGCGGCGGCTGCTTCGTTGGCCGAGCTCTGGAATACGACGCCGAGATCGTCGAGCACGTCCTTGGCGTCGGCCAGCACGTCCATCAGGTGCGAGATCGGCGAGCCCTGATAGCCGCCGACATAGGCGACCCCCGATTGCAGCAGCGCCTTGGTGATGGCGAGGATGCCTTCGCCGCGGAACGTGTCGCCATCGCCGAGCCTGAGATCCTCGACCTCGCGAGCAAAAGACCGTTCAGCCATTGCACCCTCCAGAAATATGCGATAGCATACGTTTACATGTGAAGTAAGTCAACGCCGCGCCATGCTATCACGCTTGCGGATGCTCTCTCCGACAAGGCGGTCATGAGCCAGCGACAGGGTAGGGCCGATGCTGAAGCTGCCTCGCTTTAAAGCTGCCGCCGTCCAGGCTTCACCAGTCTATCTCAACGCAAGCGCGACCGCGGAGAAGGCGGCTTCACTGGTCCGTGAGGCCGCAGCCAACGGGGCGAAGCTCGTCGCGTTCCCCGAAGTGTTCGTTCCCGGCTATCCTTATTGGAACTGGATCACCGATCCCGTCACCGGCAGTGCATGGTTCGAGAAGCTCGCCAAGGCGTCGGTGCTGGTGCCGGGGCCGGAGGTCGAAATCGTCTGCAAGGCCGCGCGCGATACGGGATGCCACGTCGTGCTCGGCGTGAACGAGCGCAGCCCGGTCTCGCTCGGCGCGATCTACAATACGCTGGTTTTCATCGGTCCTGACGGCGCCTTGCTCGGCAAGCATCGCAAGCTGGTGCCGACCTGGGCAGAGAAGCTGACCTGGACCGGCGGTGACGGGTCGAGCCTGCGCGTCTATGATACCGAGATCGGGCGTCTCGGAGGCCTGGCCTGCGGCGAGAACACCAACACGCTGGCGCGCTTTGCGCTGCTCGGGCAGGGCGAGCTCGTGCACGTCGCCAGCTATATCTCGCTTCCGGTCGCGCCCCCCGACTATGACATGGCGGAGGCGATCAAATTGCGCGCGATTGCCCACTCCTTCGAAGGCAAGATCTTCACGATCGTCTCCTGCTCGACCGTGTCGGAGGAGATCATCGCGGCGATGGAGACCGTCGTTCCCGACGCACGCGCACGTCTGCAACGGAAGTCGAGCGCATTCTCCGGTATCATCGGTCCGGACGGGCGCGTGGTCGGCGATCCCTTGATCGACGACGAAGGCATCGTCTATGCCGACATCGACCTCGATCGCTGCATCCAGCCGAAGCAGATGCACGACATCGTCGGGCACTATAACCGGTTCGACATTTTCGATCTGCGGGTCAACCGTCGTCCGCAGACGCCGCTCGGTCTGACAGAGGCGGAAGCCGTCGCCGGCCAAGAGCAGGCGGGCTTCTCGTCGATTCCAGGTCGAGCGGAATGACGGGCCGGTTCGCTTGAGGGTGCGGGATCATAAGACAGGACTTGGAGGATAGGATGCGCGAGAACGTGATCGGCCGGGCCAATGTCGAGGACACCCCCGAGCTCGAGGCCTATTACAAGGATCTCGAAAGGTACGAAGCCGGAGCGCTCTGGACCGTCGCCAACAAGATCGAGCCGTGGGCGCCGCAATCGGCCTCGGTTCCCGTGCTCTGGCGCTACAAGGATCTGCGCGAGCACGTGCTGCGCTCGGTCGAGCTGGTCTCGCCCGAGAAAGCCGGGCGGCGCGTGATCTATCTCAACAATCCCGGGCGGCGCGACGTGTCGGCCGCGGTCGGCTGGCTCTATTCCGGATTGCAGGTGATGCATCCCGGCGAGGTCGCCACGGCCCATGCCCACTCGGCCTCGGCGCTGCGCTTCATCATGGAGGGCGCGGGCGCCTACACCATCGTCGACGGTCACAAGATGACGCTGGGCGCGCGGGATTTCGTGCTGACGCCGAACGGCACCTGGCACGAGCATGGTGTCGAAGGCGACGGCTCGGTCTGCATCTGGCAAGATGGCTTGGACATCCCGCTCGTCAACGCGCTGGAAGCCAATTTCTTCGTCGTGCATCCGAACATCCAGCAGGAGCCGTCCGGCTATCCCGTGGACGACATGACCCGGACCTGGGGCAATCCCGGTCTTCGGCCGGCGGACTCGCGCTGGTCGAAGGGTTATTCGCCGATGTTCAAATATGAGTGGGAGCCGACCTACGAGTCCTTGCAGAAATATGCGGCCGCGACCGATGGCTCACCCTATGACGGCATCCTCATGAACTACGTCAACCCGGTCACCGGCGGGCACGTGATGCAGACGATCGGTGCGAGCATGCAGCTGCTGCGCCCCGGCGAGAAGACCAAGTCGCATCGGCACACCGGCAGCTTCATTTACCAGGTGGCCAAGGGACGCGGCTATTCGATCATCGGCGGCAAGCGGCTCGAATGGGAAGAGCGCGACATCTTCTGCGTTCCGTCCTGGGCCTGGCACGAGCACGGCAATGCCTCAGCGAGCGAGGATGCCTGCCTGTTCTGCTTCAACGACCTGCCCGTCATCGAAAGCCTCGGGCTCTATCGGGAAGAGGCCTATGGCGATAATGGCGGTTACCAGTCGGTTGCCGCCTGATAGGCCCTTGCAGAATTCAACCAGAACAGCCGGATAGAAGCCTTCATGCGTCTCGTCACCTACACCTTGGGCTCCAGCGGTGCCCGTCTTGGAGCCCTCGTCAATGGACTGGTCGTCGATGTCGAGCACCTTGGTGCGTCCAGCGGCGTGACATGGCCGGGTGACATGCTGTCGTTCATCGACAACAGCGTGACCCTGCTGCCTGCGCTTAAGCGTGCACTGGCGGACGCCCATGGCCGCTTCCCGGCCGGCTCGGCGGTCGCGGTCGAGGATGTAAAGCTGCAGGCGCCGATCCCGCGGCCGCGGAAAAACATATTCGGCATCGGGCTGAACTATCGGGCGCATGTGGCGGAATCCGCCAAGAGCCTGGATACGGACAGGGACCTGCCGAAGCAGCCGGTCGTCTTCTCCAAGCCGCCGACCTCCGTGATCGGCCCGGGCGCGGCGATCCAGCACAATGCGAAGATGACGCAGCAGCTCGACTGGGAGGTCGAGCTCGCCGTCATCATCGGCAAGACCGCAACGCGCATCGCGCCCGACAAGGCGATGGACCACGTCTTCGGCTATTCGGTGATGATCGACATTTCCGCGCGCGACAATCGCCGCGCCGGACAGTGGATTTTCTCCAAGGGCATGGACACTTATGCGCCCTTCGGCCCGTGCATCGTGACCGCGGACGAGATTCCTGATCCACACGATCTGCGGCTGTGGCTGACCAAGAACGGGGTCATGAAGCAGGACTCCAACACCAAATACATGATCTTCGACATTCCGGTGCTGATAGCGGACATTTCGTCGGGCATGACGCTCGAGCCGGGCGACATCATCGCCACCGGTACGCCTGAAGGCGTCGGCGCCGGCATGAGCCCGCAGGAATGGCTTTGGCCGGGTGACGTGGTCGAGGCGGGCATCGACGGCGTCGGCGTCATCCGCCACCCCGTTGTTGCGATCTGATGACGAATTTTTCGTTCGATCGCGTGCTCAGGTTCGGAGACTGCGATCCCTCGGGGATCGCGTACTTCCCGTCCTATTTGCACATTCTCAACGGCGTCGTCGAAGATTTCTGGGCTGGAATCGGTTTTCCATGGCCGGAGCTGATCGCGGTCCGGAAGATCGGAACGCCCACGGTACACCTTGATTGCGATTTTTCCCGGCCCTCGATGTTCGGCGATCTCCTGACGTTCAACCTGCGCATCATCAGGGTCGGTGGGTCATCTCTCCATCTCGAGCATATCATCTCCGGCGCGAATGGCCCGCGCTGGCGCGCGCGGCAGATCCTTGCTGCGACCTCGCTGATCGATCACCATGCGATCCCATGGCCCGATGACATTCGCTTCGCACTGATAACGCATGTGAGCGCGGGCGAGGGGACCGAGGCTATGCCCGCATGATCTCGCTGTTCATGGCATTCTCCGATTCCACAGGCGAACGGCGAGTTCGTCCTGATGAGGTTGCCACTGTGGCGGAGCTCGTCGGATCGATCCCCGGCATGACCGAGGCCCTGCTGTTCACGCCGCTCGAACAGTCGGTCGACCATCCCTACAAGGCCGACGGCGCCGGCCCCGCCTTTGCGCTGCAACTCCGGTTTCCCGACCTGTTCGCCTGCGAGGCGGCGATGGACCGCGGCGGCGTCCTTGCCGGCCTCGCAACAGGGGCCGGTCTCTCCGGCCTCACCGGACTCGCTATCACACACCAGGTGATGCTGACGCGCCCGTTTCCGGTCGATGTCGCAGAGCATCCGGCGGGAACGACGACCCCCTGCAGTTACCTCGTGCACTATCCCGGCCCGGCCGAGGATATGAACGCCTGGAACCTGCATTATCTGGAGCACCACCCGTCGATCATGCGGACCTTCCCGAACGTCCGCCAGATCGAGATCTACACCCGCATCGACTGGGTCGACCGGCTGCCGTCGCAGCGCGTCGAGCATATGCAGCGCAACAAGCTGGTGTTCGACAGCCCGCAAGCCCTCGCGCACGCACTCGGCTCCGACGTGATCAAGCACATGCGTGCCGACTTCGCGAAATTCCCGCCATTCGCAGGCGGCAACAGGCATTTTCCGATGCTGACCAGAGTGGTGGGGGCGAGGCCCTAGGCGGTGTACCGATAAAATCCGGCGGCGTGATGCGGCCAAAAGCCATGTCTGCTTTGCTCCTATAGCGACCGAGTTCGTGCGGCGGCGCAGTATGTCGCGATGGGCCATTAACGGAAGAGTAGCGCTCCAGCGATTTGAAAGGAGTTTTGGTCTAAAAGCGGGTATGCTGCCGTTTGCAAGGCAGGCCCCTTCCTGCGAGATGGTTCTATGGACGCGAAATCGGCTGCACAATTGAAACAGCACGTAGAGCGGGCAATTGAGGAATTATCGCTGGCGCTCATGCTCGCCAAAGAAGCCTCTCCAGCAGATGAGTTTCTGAAATTGAGGAGATCGGTCGGCGATATCATCGCTCGGATGGACACCATGCTTCACGACGAAATTAACAAAGATCATCCAGGTGTGGATGGCATGAAAGACTGACCGCTAACGTCTGCCTCGGGTCAAAAGCCGCCGATTTGCCCAGTGGTCGGGCGCTTCCAGTCTACCCCCGTTTCCGGACAACTCCTCGCTACGCCTAACGAAAGCGATGGGCCAACAACGGACGTGGTAAACTGCAGTTACTCCCATTTGACGGGACCCCACGGCTGGGCGTCCGCCCAGGCTTTAGCCTCAGCCAGGGAGAGGTGTTCCCCCGAGTTAGTGAGCAGACAATAGTACAAGAACCCGTCCTTCGTTTCCGGTATCGGTCGGGTCTCATCTATCGACGGCTCTTCGTCAGTGTCGCGCTTAAATCTCGACGACGCGAGACGTGCTTCTTTTCTATAAACGGCAATGCGCCGCCGAACATTGCCGTCGTAATACCAGGTACCTTCCGCGACCTTTTGGTTCATAGCGACGCTCACACGCTAAACACGAAGCTGATGTAACCGGCGACACCGAATGTCTGCAACGGGTCAAAAGTTGCCGTGGCGCCCCATGCTGCGGCAGCCCGCTAAGGGCCAACAGGTGAGTCGCCTATCACTTTCCTAGCGTAGCGACGAACTGGCGATGTCGCTCAAGCCACTCCGGCTTTTGCAAACCGATGACCTGTACACAAAGCTCAACGCATTCATTGCAAATAGCACCGGCGGTCTGCTGACCTTGTACGCTCACGGATACGGCGTTGACCACGGAAACAACTTCTCTCGGCTCCTTTCCACAAAAGGAGCAAATTAAGTCCGAGGCCGTCATCCTCTGATCCTTCCAGTCGAGTTCGATCATCCAAAGGTTCGCGGCTTGCCGTGATCTTAATCTCGCGGCTTCTTGAAAATGAAATCTAATGTTGACGAAGGGTCTTGCTTGCTCTTCCAGTCAGCAAGTTTTTCCTCTTCCGCGTGCAACTGACGATACAGTTCTGACATCCTGCCAAATATCGAGCGAAGTGTCGTGTCGCTCGTGGTCTGGGAAATTTCAGCACACCGCTCGGCCATGTCAAGATTTTCGTTCATGAACACTCTACGCTTCCGCTAGAGCCGACAGATTGATACAGTTAGAAATGACCAACCTTGATCTGCCTGTCGAGAGCTTTATCATCGAGCGTCTGGTCGAGGGCGGCTAGCGGATCAGTGAGCGTCGCCCCGATCGCGAGGACATTCCTGTTGCGGACTTCGTGTCCCTCCGTGACGCCGAAGAATGGGTGAAGTGGAAGCAGGGCCTTCCGAAGCTCAACCCTTATGCCGTTGAATAGGCCAAGAGGGGCGACTTCCGTTTTGGGTCAAGGCTGCCCTCGGCAGCTCCACGGCAGCGTTCCGCTCAGCCCTTGGAAGCCGACCGTGCGCGGTCAAAAGGGGAAGTCAGCAACGGGCCAAAAGCGCAAAGCGCGTTCGGTGTTTGTTGCTGGAACGGGAGCGCCTATGTCGCAGAGCAACGGCAGGCACGAATGGCCCGCAGCGGGCTCTGGCCGGAGCTTTTATCGCATCATGGAATTAAAGGCATCGACCATTTTGGGGGCCTTGTCCGTTTCGATCGATGCGCTTCCGACAAAATGGGGGGCGGCGTCGAACTGAATTCGTCGGCTCGTGAATGGCAGAAGAGGGCTGGCAACACGCGACAATTATAGTAGCGTTGTTGCAAGAAGAAGCGCACGGCGGCTGAAACCGGGCGCAACAATAAAACAGGGAGGACTTTCGATGCAGTTTCTCAAGGCTGCGGTTGCGGCCGGGCTTATAGTTGCGAGCTTTACGGGCCCCTCGCTTGCGCAGAACAAGCCGTCGGAGCTCAAAATCGGCATCACGACGTTCCTGTCGGGCCCTGCGTCAGTCTTCGGTGTGCCGGCGAAGGCCGCGGCGGAGATGATCGCGGAGGACCTCAACAAGAAGGGCGGCATCGGCGGCGTGCCGGTCAAGCTCTCCTTCATCGACGAAGGCGCGGGAGGCGAAGCGCTCGTCTCGAACTACCGACGCGTTGTGCAGGACGAAAAGGTCGATGCCACGTTTGCTTCGATCTCGTCGGGCAGCTGCACCCAGTTGGTGCCGGTCGCCGAAGACCTCAAAGTCATGAATTTCATGTGGGACTGCGGTGCGGCCTCCATCCTCGAAACCAAGAAGTACCGCTACAATTTCCGGACTCAGGCGAACGGCACGCCGGAAATGCTGGCCGTGCTCCTTTACCTGCTCAAGACCAAACCCGACTTCAAGACGATCGCGGTGGTCAATCAGGATTATGCATGGGGTCGGGAGAGCTGGGAGATCTTTTCGACCGCGCTCAAGGCGATGAAGCCGGACGTGCAAGTCGTCGCGGAACTCTTCCCGAAGTTCGGCGCACCGGACTATTCCACTGAGGTTTCCCGTCTGTTGGCGCTGCGGCCGGATGTGGTCCTGACCACGTCCTGGGGTGGAGATCTCGACACGCTGGTCCGCCAGGCCGGTCAGCGCGGCCTGTTGCAGCAGTCGACCTTCGTGCTCGGGATCGGCGAATCATCGATCCAGCGGTTGGGCAAAGACCTGCCTGAAGGACTGATCGTCGGCGCACGCGGAGACCACTGGTTCCTGCATCCCGAGAAGAAGAACGACGCGGCCTTCAAGGCGTTCAATGAAGCCTTCAAGGCGAAGACCGGTGCCTGGCCGATCTACCCGGTCTATCACATGGCGCAGGCGTTCAAGGCCCTGCAGACCGCCTACGACAAGGCGATCAAGTCCAACGGCGGCAACTGGCCCACGCGCGAACAGGTCGTCGACGCGACGGCGGGCATCGAGTTCGCCACCGGCTTCGGCCGTCCGATTACGCTGCGGCCCGAGGACAACCAGGGTCTCGAAGCTCAGCTGGTCGGCGTCACCAAGTCCGTTCCGGGGTACGACTTCAAGCTGCTCGACAACATGATGATCTTCGATCCGAAGATGATCACCAACCCGGCGGGCGTACGGTCGGTTGAGTGGCTCAAGACGCTCAAGCCGGACTTCGTCAAGATGGACGTGCCGATCTTCAAAGCTCAATAACGGCACGCTCGATTTTTGATCCCCGTCCTCCGTGCCTCGTCCCGGAGGACGGACCTTTTCCGAAGGCCATCATGAACTCGACACTCGCTATCTTGGCGATCCTCGATGGGATCAGCTACGCCGCACTGGTGTTTTTGGTCTCGGTCGGGCTCAGCCTGATTTTCGGCGTGTTGCGCGTGGTCAACGTCGCGCACGGTTCGCTGTACGCGTTCGGCGCCTACCTGGCTGCGACGTTCAGCCTTGCAATCGCGCCGATCTCGCCTTGGCTCACCTATCCCGCGCTGCTGGCCGCTTCCATCGTGATCGGCGTCGTGTGCGGCGGTTTCATCGAACGGTTTCTGCTGCGACCGCTCTCCGGACAGGAGGACGTCCTCCAGCTTCTGATCACTTTCGCCGCCTTCATGATCATGGACAACCTGCAGCGTCTGATCTGGGGCGTGCAGCCCATCTTCGCCGCGGAGCCACTGAGACTACTTCCCAACATCGCCGTGTTCGGCGTCAGCTACACGTCGTACCAGGTCATTCTGCTGCCCGGAGTCGCCTTGGCGACGCTGTTCGGGCTCCGCTACTTCCTGCGCAGGACGCTGTCGGGAGCGGTGATCCTTGCGGTCACGGAGGATCGCGAAGCTTCGACGGCCATCGGGATTGACGCAAAACGCGTATATTTCGTCACCTTCGTCATCGGCGCGAGTCTGGCCGCGTTGGGAGGAGCGCTGGCCTCGCCGACCACCTCGCTGGTCCCTGGAATGGGCGCCGATATGATCGTGCTTTCCTTTGCCGTCGCTGCGACCGCGGGTCTCGGCCAGATCGAGGGCACCGCGCTCACCGCGCTGATGATCGGCCTGACCCGTGCCTTCGTAATCTATCTCCAGCCGGAATTCGAAGTTCTCGTTCCCTATCTGCTGATGGTGCTGGTGCTTCTGGTGCGTCCGTTCGGCCTGTTCGGCGCCGTGCAGGTAAGGAAAATATGATGAGCGGTCGCATTAAGCCGGTCACCACGATCGCGACCATCTTCTTTCTGGCCAGCGCCGTCGCGCCCCTTTTTGTAGCGAGCTGGGCAACCCTGTTCGCGTTGATCCTCGCGAAGGGCATCGTCGTCCTCGGTATCATTCTTCTGCTGCAGGCGGGACAGGTGTCGTTCGGACATGCAATGTTCTTCGCTACCGGGGCATATACCGCAGCGTTCTGGGGCAAGTACGTCGGTGGCGGCGACATCGTGCTCTTCATCGCGCTGGGCGGCATAACCTCCGCCGTCTTCGGCCTCATCGTCGGGCTCTTCGTCGTGCGCTACCGGGAGATCTTTTTTGGAATGCTGAATCTGGCGTTTTCGATGGTGCTGTGGTCGCTGCTGGAGAAGATGTTTCATTACACCAACGGCGCCGACGGCATCCGGGTCCCTCGTCCGGCCCTGTTGGGGCTGTCGTTTACGCCCGAAACCTTCCAGTACGTCATTCTTTACGTGAGCCTCTTGATCGCGGTCGTCGCCTTCTACGGCGTGCAACGCTATCTCGATAGCCCGCTCGGACACATGCTGCGTGCCATCAAATCGAACGAGACGCGGCTCGAGTACCTCGGGACGTCCGCACGGCGCGTGCTTCTGATAGGCTACGTGATCTCGGCTTTTCTCGGCGGCATCGGCGGCACGCTGGTGGCGATCATCCAGCAGATCGCCACGCCCGAGTTCGGGTTCTGGACGAAGTCGGGCGAGTTCGTCTTTATCGCGATCCTCGGCGGCAGCGCCCACGCCTTCGGAGCGTTCGCCGGCGCGGCGATGTTCGAGTGCGTGCGCTTCTATGCGGCGGCCCACCTGGCCGACACCTGGCAACTGATCCTCGGCGTGGTCTTGATCGTCATCATTCTCTATGCGCCTAACGGACTGATAGGTCTCAGGCAGCGCTACGGCCAGGCGAAGCAGGGAGGACATTGATGACCAACGTCCTCCTTTCCGCGAAGGGCATCAAAATCCGGTTCGGTGGCGTCGTCGCCGCCGACGGTATCGATCTGGACGTGCTCCAAGGCGAGAACCTCGCGATCATCGGACCGAACGGCGCCGGAAAGACCACCTTCCTCAACATCTCGACGGGTTATCTGCGGCCGCAGGCCGGAAGCATCACCTTTCTAGGCCAGGAAATCACGGCGCAGCTCCCGCGCACGATCACCAAACTCGGCATCGCGCGGGCCTTTCAGATACCGCAGCTTTTTCTCGATCAGACCGTGATGGAGAACATGCTGATCGCCGCGGCCTCGCGGCTGGGAAGCCCTTCCGGCTTTAGGGCTCTTTCCGCCCTGCCTGAGCTGTCTGAAATGGAGCGCCTCCTGGATCTCGTCGGCGTCAAGCTGTACGCATCTCGCAAAGCGAGGGAGCTTCCCGAGGGACAACGCAAGCTGGTCGACATCGCTCTGGCGCTCGCGCTGAAGCCCAGACTGCTGCTGATGGACGAGCCCACCTCGGGCGTCGCCTCCGCAGAGAAGCTGGAGATCATGGACATCCTGACGTCCGCGCTCGCCAAGGAGAAGGTGACCTCGGTCTTCGTCGAGCACGACATGGACATGGTGGAGCGCTATGCCCACCGAGTCGCGGTGTGGAACGTCGGGAAGATCCAAAAGGTCGGCACGCCCGCGGAGGTTCTGGCCGATCCCAAGGTCCGCGAACAGGTGATCGGCATATGACGGCGATGCTGGACTTCGAGAACGTCAACGTCGCGATCGCCGATGCGCCGGTGCTGCGCAGCGTCAGTTTCTCGCTGCCGCCGGGCGCGACCGCCGCGCTCATCGGGCGAAACGGCGCCGGCAAAACCACGACGGTACGGACCATCATGGGCTTCACGAAGGCGAGCGGTACCGTGCGCCTGGGCGGTCAGGACCTGGGGCATGTTCCTCCGCACCGACGGCCCTTCCTGGGCATCGGCTACGCCCCCGAGGACCGTCGTCTCTTCTCGGCCTTTACGGTGGAAGAAAACATTCTTTTGCCCGCTCGCGTCGCGAAACTTAGCGCGGAAGAGGCGCGCCGGCGGCTGGAGCGAGCCTACTCCGTCCTGCCGGAGCTCGAGGAACTGGCGGGTCGCCCGGCGGGCTCCGTCTCGGGCGGCCAAGGCAAGATGGTCGCCCTCGGGCGCGCCCTGATGCTGGGCACCCGCCTCGTCATTCTGGACGAGCCGTTCCAGGGCCTCGCCCCTGTGCTGGCGCAGAGGTACGCCGAGGCGCTGCGTCGGCTTCGTTCGCAGGACCGGGACATTACCCTGCTGATCACAGAGTCGAACCCGAAGCTGCTCGAGACCTTCGCAGACGTGACGCTGACGATCGAGCGCGGCGAAATCGAAAGCCGGGTCCTTGCGTAGCGCCGTGCGGCCGCCACGGAGTTATTGCCCGAAGAGAAAGGGCCAGCGTGTAGCTGACCCCTTCAGCAGCACTTGAGCGATCAAAAAACACGCTTATTTCTTGCACTTCTTGGCCGACTCTTTGTCCGCATACGGACCACAGTTGTAGGCGTTGTTCAGTTCGTCCATCGTCTGCGGCCAGCTATCCATGGAGCCCGCCCGGGCACCACTCTGGCTACTTCCCACGTTTTTCACTTGCTGGGAACGAGTTGGTTCTGCTTCTGCATCAACTGCGAAGGATGCAGAGAGAAATCCGGCTGTAAGAAGTCCGACGAACAGCGTCTTGGTCATCATGGTTTCCTCCCTATGGAGTTCGAGTTCAGAGTAGCCGTTGGTGGCCACGCAAAGCGGGGGAGTTCAAAATCAGCGCGACGTGCGGCGCACGATCGGAGGGGGTTACTTGAATAAGGTGATGTAAGTCACTCTAGACGCACTTGCTGCTGCCCATGATGCCGCTGTCCAGAGATCGACACCTCGATTGTCCGCGTCCATCAGCATGGCGCTGTGTCACTAGGAACTGGGACCAATCGATCGAAAGGTCACGCGGTGGCTTGACGAGTGAAATCCACGGCTATGGCTGACCGCGCGTTACGAGTCCACGCGCTAGATTGGCGAGAGCGTTGGAGAATTGGCGTCGCACGGATTCAGACGGTCGCGCGTCTTGCAGTGTACCTTATGAAAACGGAAGTCCAGGTTGGCGGTTGAAGCCGTCGGCATCCGGAGCGGCGATGATGGCATTATGCCCCTGTTTTGCCCGACGGAACAACCTGTTTTCGTAAAATCCGTAAGGCTCGCCGCAAGTCATTGAAAACGCTGTCAGCGGCTACTGTGCATGGGGTTGTTTTCGACGTTTTGTGTTTTCAGCGAGCGGGGCCTGATCCAGGCCGGCGCTAGTGTCCGCCGAGATAGGCCGTGATCAGCCGGGGATCGTGGATGAGATCCTTGGCGGGGCCGGACTGCACGATCTCGCCGGTCTCGAGCACATAGCCGTAGTCGGCCGTCTCCAGCGCGGCGCGGGCGTTCTGCTCGACCAGCAGGATCGAGACGCCGAGATCGCGCAGCGAGGCGATGGTGCGGAAGATCTCGCGCACGATCAGCGGTGCGAGGCCGAGGCTCGGCTCGTCGAGCATGAGCAGCTTCGGCTTGGCCATCAGCGCGCGCCCGAGCGCCAGCATCTGGCGCTCGCCGCCGGAGAGGGTGCCGGCGGCCTGGCGCTGCCGCTCCTTCAGGCGCGGAAAGCGATCATAGACCTCGTCCAGCGTCTTCTGGACGCCCGAGCGGTCGCGCAGGCTGTAGGAGCCGAGCAGGAGATTGTCGGCGACCGACATGTCGGAGAACAGCTCGCGCTTCTCCGGCACGAGGCACAGCCGACGCTCGACGCGGTCCTCGACGGACATCCTGCCGATGTCGTTGCCCTGAAACACGAGGCGGCCGCGGGAGGCGAGCAACCCGATAGCGGCCATCAGCAGCGTGGTCTTGCCGGCGCCGTTCGGGCCGATCACGGTGACGATCTGGCCTTCCTCGACCGACAGCGAGACGTTGCGGACCGCTTCGACATTGTCGTAGCAGACGGTCACATCCGTCATGGAAAACATCTCGCTCACGCGACGCCTCCGAGATAGGCCTCTTGAACCCGTTCGTCGCTCCGGATCGCGGCGGGCGCGCCCTCGCAGAGCTTGGAGCCGAAGTCGAGCACGACGATGCGGTCGACCAGCGACATCACGAACTCCATGTCATGTTCGACGATCAGGATGGTCAGATGGTCCGACCGCAGCGAGCGGAGCAGCTCCGCAAGCCTGAGCTTCTCCTGGCGGCGCAGGCCAGCGGCCGGCTCGTCCAGCACCAGCAGCGCCGGGTCTGCGGCGAGCGCGCGCGCGATCTCCAGGATGCGCTGGTTGCCGAGCGGCAGATTGCCCGCGAGCTCGAACGGCTTGTCGCCGAGCCCGACGCGTTCGAGCTGCTTCAAGGCCTCGTGCCGGGTGCTGGCTTCCTCGCGCTGGTTGAGGCGCAGGGCGCCGGCGAACAGGCCCGTGCTGGTGCGCGCGTAGGTGCCGAGCATGACGTTCTCGAGCAGGCTCATGCGCGGCCGCAGCTTCACATGCTGGAAGGTCCTGGCGATTCCGCCCCTCGCGATGCGGGATTGTGGATCGCGCGTGATGGCGCGTCCGGCAAAGACGATCTCGCCCTTGTTGACCCTGAGCGCGCCCGTCAGGCAGTTGAACATCGTGCTCTTGCCGGCGCCGTTCGGGCCGATGACGGCGAGGATCTCGCCGGAGCGGACTTCGAAGCTGACATTGTTGACGGCGACAAGACCGCCGAACCGCCGTTCGGCGCCGTCGACCTTCAGAAGCAGTTCGCCCGGTTTCGGCTGGGGACGGCGGGGCAGGGGCGGAGCGGCTGGCGGCCGTTCGCGCTTGATCTTCGGCAAGTAGCGCGCGACGAACGGCACGATGCCCTGCCGCGCCCATTGCAGGAACAGGATGAACAGCGCGGAGAAGGCGACGATCTCGAGCTGGCCGGACGCGCCCTTGGCGATCAGCGGCAGATAGTCCTGCACGCTGTTCTTGAGCAGGGTGACGATAGCGGCGCCCACGACGCCGCCGAGCAGGCTGCCGGCGCCGCCGACCATCGACATCATCAGATATTCGATGCCCATGCCGGCATCGAACGGGCCCGGGCTGATGAAGCGGCTCATATGGGCGTAGAGCCAGCCGGAGAGCGAGGCGAGGAAGGCCGCGATCACGAAGGTCACGAGCTTGATCCGGAAGGCGTTGATGCCGAGGCTTTCGACCAGGATATTGCCGCCGCGCAGCGCGCGCATGGCACGGCCGACCCGGGAGTCCAGGAGATTGTATCCGAGGAAAAGCACCACGACGACGATGCCCCAGATCAGGAAGTAGATCTGGGCGCTCGAGACGAGCGCGAACGATCCGATACTGATCGGCGGGATCGACGAGATGCCGTTGAAGCGCCCGAGCCCCTCGACATTGCCGAACAGAAAGCCGATGGCGAGCCCCCAGGCGACGGTCGAGAGCGACAGGAAATGGCCCTGGAGCCGCAAGGTGACGACGCCAAGGATGGTCGCGACACCGCAGGTCAGTGCCACCCCGAACACGAGGCCGAGCCACGGGGAATATCCATTCAGAGCAGAGACCCAGGCCGTGGCATAGGCCGCGACGCCGACGAAGGCGGCCTGTCCGAAGGACACGATGCCGCCGACGCCGGTGAGCAGGGCAAGGCCGATCGCGACCAGCGAATAGATGCCGATATAGTTCATCAGCGTGATGCTGAAGGGGTTGAGGACGAATGGCGCGAGCGCGAGGCACGCTACCGCCGCCACCGCCGCGAGCTGAACGTGAAGGCGCGTCATTCCTCGATCTCCTCCTCGGAATGCAGCGAGGCGAGGGATCGCCAGATCAGGATCGGGATCAGAAGCGAGAACACGATGACATCCTTCAGCGCGCTGCTCTCGAAGGATGCGAAGCTTTCGAGAATACCGACGCCGACGGCGCCGATGGCCGCGCCGGGATAGCTCGTCATGCCGCCGACGATGGCGCCGACGAAGGCCTTGAGGCCGAGCAGGAAGCCGGAATCGTAGAATATGGTGTTGACGGGCGCGATCAGGATTCCGGAGACGCCGGCCATCAGCGAGCCCAGGAGATAGGCGATGGTGCCGGCGCGGGCGGGACGTATGCCCATCAGGCGGGAGCCGGTCCGGTTCACGGCCGTCGCGCGGAGCGATTTACCGACCAGCGTGAAGTCGAAGAAGAGATAGAGCAGGCCAGAGAAGACGAGGGCTGCGATCACGATCAGCATGGTCTGGCCCGAGATCAGCACGCCCGCAAGTTCGGTCGACAATGACGTCAGCGGCTCGGTCCTGACACCCTCGGGACCGAAGAAGAGCAGCCCAAGGCCGACCAGCGCGAAGTGCAGGGCGACGGAAACGGTCAGGAGCAGCAGCACCGTTCCGTCCGCAATGGGACGGAAGACGATCCGGTCCAGCAGCGGGGAGATGGGGGTGATCAGCATCAAGGCCAGCACGAGCCTGATGGCGAGCGGCGGATCGGCGCGCATGGTCAGCCAGGCGAGGCCAACCACGGCCAGCGGCAATGCGAGATAGAAGAAGAGAGCGCGCGGAAGCAGCCGACGCTCGCCATTGCGCAGCAGCGAGACGATTTCGATCAGGGTTGCGAGGCACGCAAGGATGACGACCAGCGCACCCGTGCCCGGAAAGCGCTTCGCGTCGAGCGCCGCCAGCGTCAGCGCCGTGAAGGCCGCGATGTCGCCAAAGGGAATGAAGATGACCCGTGTCACCGTGAAGATGAGGACGGTCCCGATCGCCACCAGCGCGTAGACTGCGCCGGTGGCGATCCCGTCGATCGCAAGAATGGCTGCGATGTCGCTCGTCATTGAGAACGCCGTCCCCTTGTTCTGGTGGCCTGCCCTGTCCGACTACGGCGCGTATTTCCAGGCGCCGCCCGTCAGGCGCACCACGACCAGCGCGCGCTCATCGACGCCGGTCACCGAGCCGGGCTTGAAGTTGTAGATGGCGTGCACGCCGGGCAGCTCCTTGGTGCTGAGGATCGCGTCCCGCAGGGCGGCGCGAAATTCCGCCGTGCCGGGCTTCGCCGTCTTGAGCGCGCGCTCCGCTGCGTTGGCGAAGATCAGCCAGGCGTCGAAGGAGTAGGCCGAGAAGCCGTCGGTGGTCGGGATGTTATGGACCTTCTGGTAGACGCTGCGGAAATCCAGCGCGATCTTCTTGGCGAAATGTTCGTCGGGCAGCTGCTCGGCCACGATGACCGGGCCGGCGGAGACCTGGATGCCTTCGGCCGCCTTGCCGCCGACGTTCACGAAGTCCGGATTGACGAGCGCCACCGTGCCGTAGGTGTTTCCCTTGAAGCCGCGCTCCGCGAGGCTGAGGAGCGGCAGCGCGCCTTGCGTCCCCGAGCCGCCGTCCAGCACGGCGTCCGGCCGCGCCGCGAGCACTTTGAGGATCTGCGCGGTGACCGAAGTGTCGGTGCGCGCATAGCGCTCGTTGGTCTGGATCTTGACATCGCCGGCGGCCTCCGCCGCCTTGGCGCCGTTGTAGACGAGGTCCCCCCAGGCGTCAGAGAAGCCGATATAGCCGATGTTCTTCATGCCGTCGCGCTTCATGCGATCGGCGATGATCTTGACGAGGAGGGATGCAGGCTGCGGCACCGACACCACCCACTGCTCGGGCGTTTCCGGCAGTTTGCCGATCGGCGAGACCGCGATCATCGGCACTTTCAATTCGCTCGCCACCGCCGCCATGGCGATGGTCGAGGGCGCGGTCGCGGTGCCTATCAGGAGGTCGACCTTCTCTTCTTCCACCAGCTTGCGCGCGTTGCGGGTCGCGGCCGACGGGTCGGAGCCGTCGTCGAGCTGGATCAGGCGGATGGTCTCGCCGTTGACGGTCTTCTTGTATTCATAGGCCGCGTTGATGCCGCGCCCGTAGGGGATGCCGATCGACGAGCCGTTGCCGCTGAGCGAGGTGACGAAGCCGATGGTGATATCGGCCCGCGCGGCGGGGGCTGTGACGATGCCGGCGGCAAGTGCAAGTAAGCTCAGAGTCTTGCGCATAGGCGTTCTCCTCCGTTGATGCTGGATGGGAATGCTTCGATGCTGCCGCGCGGGGTCCCCGAACGACGAACCGACCGATTGAAAACATTGCTGCGACGCCAAATATTGGGCGCGACCGAAGAGAGTGTGCTCGCCCGGTGCTCAGCAGCCATGATGTTGCGTGCCGCGCGAACGACAGGCCCACCGGCACATGCAAGCGGGCGTTTTCCGGAGCGATGAAAGGTCGTCGGTGCGGCCGCGATGCGCGGCCGGCGATGCTGCTGCTAAGGGCCGGCTGTTCGAGCACGGCGACTGTCCACACGATCGAGTCTCTCAAAATCGGTGCCCTGCAACATCATTGTCATGGCCACCGGTCCTTGACCGGCGAGGAATTACTTAAAGCCTAAAGTAACTTCGGTGGCGCCGTCAACACGTGTCACGGGGCTGTCAGAAAAAAATGTTGTTGCATACAATTTCGTCAGTGTGCGGCGCTTCTGCGCTCCTCGATTGGTCGAAAACGCCGTGCTCGCCTTGGCCCCGACGGCACGGGTCACCGTCGCCGCCGCGCGCATTTGACGCGTCAATTAGTTTATGATTGAAATATATTCATCGGCAGCCGACGACCGATCCTCCGATCATCGCTTGAGGAGAAGGACGATGCGCATCTTCTGGCAGAGCTTTGTTGATGCGACCGTGAATGCGCCCTACATGGCGCGGCTGTCGGAATACCTGAACGACATCGCTGCGCCAGGCACGACGGTCCACGTCGAGGGCCTCAGTCCGCCGGACCGCGAGTTCGGACGGCTCGCGGAATTGCGCTGTGCGGTCCAGGCAATTGACAACGGCATCGCAGCGGAGGAGGGCGGGTTCGACGCCTTCGTCATGGGACATTTTCAGGATCCCGGACTCTACGAGCTGCGCTCGGCGCTCGACATTCCCGTGATCGGGACCGGCGAGGCGACGTTGCTGGCGGCCTCTCAACTCGGACGGCGGCTAGGTCTTGTGACGCTCGATCCCGTCTTCGAGGTCTTGCACTATGAGCAGGCCGAGCGTTACGGCCTCGGCGATCGCGTCGTCCATGTGACTGGCCTAGGCTGCAGGCCGGATGATTTCGCCGATGCGTTCGCCGGAAACGCTGCCGCGCAAGCCCGCATGATCAAGGACTTCGTCGCCTGCGCGCTCCCGCTGGTGGAACGCGGCGCGGATGTCGTGATCCCGGCCGGCGTGTTGCCAGGCCTTTTGATCGGGCGGGAGCATGGCCTGAAGGTCGGCCACGCTCCGGTGGTCAATTGCGCGGCCGTGGCGCTCAAGAGTGCCGAGATGTGGGTGCAGCTCCGCAAGCTCAATGGCACCGAGCCCAGCCGCGGGCCGAGCTTCGGGCGGGCCAGCGCCCAGGCCCGCGATGATTTCCGCGCACTACTTGCCCGTAACAGCCGCTAGTCGTCGAAATGCCGTTCCTGGAGACCAAATCATGATGACCCCCGAGAAGATCCTGTACGAGACCGAGGTGACGGCGACCGGAGGTCGGGATGGCAAGGCGGCCAGCGCTGACGGTCTGCTGTCGGTGTCCCTGTCCTTGCCGAAATCGATGGGTGGCCCCGGTGGCGAAGGCACCAATCCCGAGCAGCTCTTTGCAGCCGGCTATGCCGCTTGCTTTCTCGGCGCGGTCAAGCTCGTCGCGCGCACGCGGAAGGTGGTGCCCTCCGCCGAGCCGTCCGTGACTGCGAAGGTTGCGATGGGGCCGGTGCCCGTCGGATATGCGCTCGCTGTCGAGCTGAAAGTCGACCTGCCCGGAGTCGAGAAGGCTGTGGCCCAGGAGGTCGTTGCCGGCGCGCATGAGCGTTGCCCCTATTCGAACGCAACCCGCGGCAATATTGACGTGAAACTGACGGTGGTCTGAGGCGGATGAACGAGGGCGGTCGGTGATCAACACCTTGCGCGCACCATACGACGACGTCGTGATCGCGGCTCCCGTCACGATTCCCTATGTGCGCTACTCCATCGAGAGCGCGCAGTGGTGGATCGGGCGGGCGCTGAGCGCGCTCGTCGCGCAGGCCGGCATCAAGGCGTCGGACATCGACGGCCTGTGCGTCTCCAGTTTCACCATGGGCACGGACAGTGGCGTCGGATTGACGCAGCATTTCGGGCTCTGCGTCCGGTGGTTGGACACGATCCCGCTCGGCGGCGCCAGCGCCATCGCGGCGCTGCGCAAGGCGGCGCGCGCGGTTCAGGCGCGCGATGCCGACATCGTGGCGTGCGTAGCTGGCGACACCAATCACGTCGATTCGTTCAGGGTGACGCTGGAGAATTTCTCGCGGTTCAATCAGGACGCCGTCTATCCTTACGGCGCGGGCGGCGCCAATGCCAGCTTTGCGCTGATTGCGCGCAACTATATGCGAATGTTCGGCGTCGCGCGCGAGGACGTCGGCAAGATCGCTGTCGCCCAGCGCGCCAATGCCCTGCGCAACCCGCATGCGCTCATGAAGGCTCCGCTCACGCTCGAGCAATACCTGGCGGCCCGGCCGATTTCCGATCCGATCCACCTGTTTGATTGCGTGATGCCCTGTGCGGGCGCGGAAGCTTTCCTCGTGATGCGCGATGAGACGGCGTCATCGCTGAAGCTGCCCGCCGCGCGACTCCTTTCGACGATCGAGCGGCACAATGCCTTTGCCGACGATCCGATGCAGGTGCGCGGCGGCTGGGCGATGGATGTCGACGAGCTCTATGCGATGGCCGGCGTCAAGCCTGACGATCTCGATGTCGTGCAGACCTATGACGACTATCCCGTCATCACGATGATGCAGTTCGAGGATCTCGGATTCTGCAAGAAGGGCGAGGGCGCTGAGTTCGTGCGCCAACACGATCTCACCATCGATGGCGACTTCCCGCACAACACCTCGGGCGGACAGCTCTCGGTCGGGCAGGCCGGTGCCGCCGGCGCCTATCTCGGCCTCGTTGAAGGGTTGCGGCAGGTTCTGGGCAGTGCCGGTCCCACGCAGGTCAGGAATGCGAGCCTCGCTCTGGCCTCGGGGTTCGGCATGATCAACTATGATCGTGGTCTCGCTTCGGGTGCCGCGATCCTTGCTGGACCGTCGCGATGATAGAGCAGATCAAGCCGCCCCGGCGCAAGAACCCGCTGCTGCGGACGCGGCTACCGGCCTCGCCACCGCGACCGCGCAGCAGGATGTCACACGGGTTCACGCGCGCGGCCGCCGAAGGCCGCTTTATGCTGCAGCGCTGCGAGGCTTGCGGCACCTTTGCTTATCCGGCGCGCGAAGCCTGCCCGTCTTGTCTTTCGGCCGGCCTCGCTTTCGTCGATGCGCCGCGGCAAGGTGTACTGCTTGCCGAGACAACGGCGCGGGTGCCGAGCGACGTCTATTTCCGCGAACGGGCGCCGTGGCGGATCGGCCTCGTCAAGATGGATTGCGGTCCGACGATCGTCGCACATCTTCATGCCGACTGCGCAGAGGGCGCGGCCGTCAGCATATCGCTGCAACTCGACAAGAGCGGCCAGGCGGTGGCCTTTGCCCGTCCCGAAGGGGAGACTCCCAACATGGCAGACGACAAGCAGTGGCGGGAAATGACGGCTGATCCGAAATTCCGTCGCGTGCTCGTCACCAATGGCCGCAGCGTCATCGGTCAGGAAGCCGTCACCGCTTTGAAGGCGGCGGGCGCCAAGACGGTGTTCGTCGGCATTGCCGAACCATGGCGGCCGTTCGCCGGCGAGGAGCGGCTGCGCGGTCAAGACGGGATCGAGATCGTGACTCTCGATGCTGCTGACGAAAAATCGGCTACCGATCTTGCGGCCGACATCGGCGGCAAGGTCGATATTCTCGTCAACACGACGGAATATGTCCGGCCGGGCGGCCTGCTTGACCGCAGGGGCACGAGCATCGCACGGGACGAGATCGATCAGGCCTATCTCGGCTTCATCAATCTCGCTCAAGCCTTTGGCCCGGCCATGCGGATGCGCGGTGCCGACGGTATCAACAGCAGCGCGGCATGGGTCAATATTCTCTCGGTCTATGCACTGGCGAACTGGCCCGCCTTCGGCGCCTACTCGGCCTCGCAAGCGGCGTGCCTGTCGCTGTCGCATTGCTTGCGCGCGGAGCTGCGGCCCGGCGGCGTCCGGGTGATGAACCTGTTCACCGGCCCCGTCGACACCGAATGGTTCCAGACCGTGCCGCCGCCGAAGGTCGCACCGCGCGCGATCGCGCAGGCAATCGTGTCGGGCCTCAAGAACGGGCTCGAAGAGATGTATGTCGGAGATGTCGCCGAGGAGATCCGGCAACGTCTCGCGGCCAATCCGAAAGCGCTCGAGCGCGAGCTCGATCGATAAGAAGCGGGATTTCAACCGAGCTGGAGGACGTGACCATGCAAAGCAATAATCTCTTGGAGTTGGCGAGTGCGGTTTCTTCCGGCGCGGTGCGCGTCGTCGATCTGACCTTTACGCTCAGCCCGGACTTTCCGGTCATCGTCCTGCCGCCGGAGTTCGGTCAGGCCGCGCCTGTCCGCATCCAGGAGATATCGCGATACGATGGCCGCGGCCCGGCCTGGTACTGGAACAACGTTACGTTCGGCGAACACACCGGCACGCATTTCGACGCGCCGATTCACTGGTTCACTGGCAAGAACCTGCCGAACAATGCCGTCGACACGATGCCGGCCAAGGACATGATCGCACCGGCCTGCGTCATCGACTGCTCGGCGCAGGCGGCTCAGGATCCCGATTTCCTGCTGACCGTCCCGATTGTCGAAGCCTGGGAAGCCAGGCACGGCCGGATCCCCGAGCGGAATTGGGTGCTGCTCAGGACCGACTGGTCGAAGAAGGGTTGGCGCGACTACTCCAATCTCAGGGACGACGGCGCGCATACGCCGGGCCCGAACCCGGCGGTGATGAAGTGGCTGGTGGAGGAGCGCGGTGTCATCGGTTTCGGCACCGAAACCATCGGCACGGATGCGGGGCAGGCCGGACACTTCGAGCCGCCTTATCCGGCGCATCACTTCCTGCACGGCGCGGGCCGCTACGGCCTGCAATGCCTGTGTAACCTGGATCAGCTTCCCCCCACCGGCGCCGTCATCGTGGCCTCGCCACTGAAGATCCGGAACGGCTCCGGCAGCCCGCTTCGAGTCATCGCGCTGGTGTCCTCGACCTGAGTCCATGGCGCTCGCCAATCAGAACAAGAAATTCTCCCGAAAGACAGGTGTCATGAACTTGATCAAGAGCCTGGTGGCTTCCACTGCATTGCTGCTTGCCGTTCCGCAATTCGCGCAGGCCGAGATCCTCGTCGGTTTCGTTACCGGCCTCAGCGGGCCGGTGTCATCGATCGGTATTCCCAACGCCAAGGGGATCGCAGCAGGTCAGGCCTATATCGGCGAAATCGGCGGCGAGAAGCTGCGGCTCATCCAGCTCGACGACGGCTCTGATCCGACCGCGTCGGCACGCAATGCGCGCAAGCTGGTTGAGCAAGAGAAGGTCGATATCCTGATCGGCACGTCCGGCGCTCCCCAGACGCTCGCGATGGCGACCGCGGCCATCGAGATGAAGATTCCGATGATCGCGGTGTCGCCGATCGCACCGGTACCGTCAGGCGACGGCGGTCCCTGGGTCGTGCAGACGCCGCAGCCCACGCCGCTTCTGGTGCAAGGAATCGTCGACCACATGAAGGCGAAGGGCCTGACGACCGTCGCCTTCATCGGTTTCTCGGATGCGTTCGGCGATCTCATGTACAATTCGCTCGAGCAGAGTGCGAAGGCCGCCGGCATCAAGGTCATCGCCAACGAACGCTACGCCCGGTCGGACTCCTCGGTGACGGCTCAGGTGCTGCGCGCGCTCGCCGCGCGTCCCGACGCCATCATGCTCGGCGGCACCGGCACGCCGGGCGCGCTGCCGGTCATCGCTCTGTCCGAGCGTGGATACAAGGGGCCGCTTTATGGCAATCACGGGCTGATCAGCGCCGATTTCCTTCGTCTGGCCGGCAAGGCTGCCAACGGCATCATCTGCCCGACGGGACCTGTGACCGCGGCGGAGCAGCTTTCGGCCAGCAATCCGATCCAGAAGGTCGCCCTGGATTTCCGCTCGGCCTTCGAAAAGGCCAACGGCGAGGCGCCGACGGATTCATTCTCCTCCTATTCGTTCGACGGCTGGCTGATCTTCGCCGACGCCGCCAAGCGTGCGCTGGCAACCGGTGCCAAGCCGGGCTCACCTGAGTTCCGTACCGCCATTCGCCAGGCGCTGTTCACCGCCAAGGAGGTCGTGGGGACGCAGGGCATCTACACCTATACGCCGGCGGACCGGCATGGGGTCGACGATCGCTCGCGCATCATGATCCAGATCGAGGACGGCAAGTACAAGCTGTTGCCTTGAGTTGCGAGCATGATCGCAATGGAGAACGATGCGCTGGCGGGCATCACCGACGTGGTCGGCTGTGAGGACGTGACGCCGGCCTGGTCGCGCGCGATGGCGTCGTTTCCGCCGTCCGAGCGCGTCCTCTCGACGATGCTGACGCGGCAAAGTGAGCGTTACGGCGATCGCCTTCTGCTCGTTGCCGGAGAGGCGCGTTGGAGCTTTGCGCAGGCGGCGGCGATTGCGGCCGCGTCGGCCCAAACGCTGGTCGATGCCGGGATCAAGCCGGGCGATCGGGTCGCGCTGATGTGCTCGAACCGTCCGGAGTTCTTGCAGGTCTATCTCGGCTGTGCGTGGCTGGGGGCGATTGCAGTCCCGATCAACACCGCGTTGCGCGGCTTCCAGCTGTCCCACATTTTTCGCAACTCGCGTCCCGCGCTTCTCGTCGTCGAGGCTCAGTTCGCCAGCGCGGTCGAGAGTGTCGAGGCGGATATCGAGCTGCCGCCCCGGACCTGGATCATCGGAGCTGCCGCCGACGCAGTCGGTGCCAGGATTTCCGCGGTCTCGCTGCCGCCTCTTGGCGCCGCAGCCCCGGCGGGCGCCGTGCGTCCCGGTGACACCGTTGCGATCCTCTATACGTCGGGCACCACGGGGCCTGCGAAGGGTGTGTGCTGTCCGCAGGCGCAGCTGTTCTGGTGGGGCATCTATTCGGCGCGGGCGCTCGGAATCCGCGAGGGCGATGTGCTGTTCACGACGCTGCCGCTGTTCCACACCAACGCGCTGAATGCGTTCTATCAGGCGCTGCTGAACGGATGCACGTACGTGCTCGAGTCGAAATTCTCTGCTTCCGGCTTTTGGGCTGCCGCGAGACAGCACAATGCGACGGTCGGCTATCTGCTCGGTGCGATGGCCTCGATGCTGCTGGCGCAGCCGAAGAGCGCAGACGAGTCAATGCATCGCCTTCGTGTCGCGCTTGGCGGCGGCGTGCCGCCGCAAATCCACGGCCCGTTCCGCGAGCGCTTCGGCGTACCGCTGGTCGACGGCTACGGGTCGACCGAGACGAATTTTGTGTTCGCCGGCACGATTCCGTCGGATCGGGCGGGGACGATGGGGTACCTGGCCGATGGCATCGAGGCGCGGATCGTCGACGAGAATGATTCCGCGCTGCCTGATGGGGAGGCCGGCGAGCTCGTGCTTCGCGCGAGAGAACCCTTTGCGTTCGCGTCCGGCTATTTCGGCATGCCGGAGAAGACCGTGGAGGCTTGGCGAAATCTGTGGTTCCACTCGGGCGATCGGGTCGTTCGCGATTCCGACGGGCATTATCGCTTCATCGATCGCATGAAGGATTCCATCCGCAGGCGTGGCGAGAACGTGTCCTCGTGGGAGGTCGAGCAGGCGATCCAGTCGCACCCCGCCGTCGCGGCCTGCGCGATCTACCCGGTGCCGTCGGAGTTGGGTGAGGACGAAGTTGCCGCTGCAATTCTGCTGGAGCCGGGCCACTTGCTACAGCCCGTCGACGTCGTCAGGCATTGCGAAGGGCGGATCGCCTATTTCGCCATTCCGCGCTATGTGCGAATCCTCAGTCAGATGCCGCTGACGGAGAACGGCAAGATCAAGAAGGGCGTGCTGCGCGATGCCGGCGTCACGACGGATACATGGGATCGCGAAGCGGCCGGAGTGAAGATACGAGGCTGAGGTCGTATTCGCTCAAGGTTTTTGCAAGGCGTCCCTGACGGCGGCCTTGAGTTCGTCGAGCTCGCCGATCAATCCATCGAACCGATCTGCCGGGAAATCCGCCAGCAGCTCGGCAAGCCATGCGCCGTGGCTCTTGGCCATTCGCCTGAAGATCTTGCGGCCTTCGACGGTCATACAGACGATCTGCACGCGCCGGTCGAGGTTCGACGCCGTGCGGGTGATGTATCCATCTGCGACCAGGCGGTCGACGATCGGCGTGAGGTTTCCGGCCGAGACCATCAGGCGCTTGGGCAGCTCTCCCAGCACAAGTCCGCTTGGTTCGCGGTCGAGCTGGGCGAGAACGTCGAATCGGGGCATCGTGAAGTCGAACTCTTCGCGAAACCGGCGCCGCAACTCGCCTTCGATGAGGGACGTGCAGGCGAGCAGTCGGAGCCAAAGGCGTGTTTGAGCCCTGTACTCGGCCTCCTGATCCGTCTCATTCCTGGCCGAAACAGGCGTGGACTCCTTCGCGAGTGCCAATCGAATCTCCCGGGCTTCGTGGCTTACGAAAGCTGGCGCAGCTCTCGTGGACATTGGCAAGATAGTTCGTGCCAAAAGTAAATTCAAGGCTGGGTCCGAGGGATCCGGAATCGGCGCCGCCGTGCATCCGATTTACACTAAATTTCAGGATCGGCGCTGCGCTGAGGGGCGTGCCCTCCAGGGCCTTTGCAGAACCGCCTTGACAAGGCACGCGTCGAGGAAATATTTTATACTTAAAATAATTGGGTGAGAGCTCGGCGCAACGCGCGAAAGCGAGGGATCATGCGCATAGTCTGTATCGGCGGCGGGCCGGCCGGCCTCTATCTGGGCCTCCTGATGAAGCGTCGACATCCGGAACATGTCGTCACGGTCGTCGAGCGCAACAAGCCCTACGATACGTTTGGCTGGGGGGTGGTATTCTCCGATGTCATGATGTCTGCGATGCGTCTTGCCGACCCCGAAAGCGCGGCCGAGATCGAGGACGCCTTCAATCATTGGGACGACATCGAGCTGGTCTTCAAGGGGACGCGGCAGCGCACGACCGGCCACGGCTTCATCGGCATTGGTCGCAAGCATCTGCTCAACATTCTCCAGAGGCGCTGCGAGGCTCTGGGTGTCGAGCTCGCCTTCGAGCGTGAGGTGGAGTCCGATCTTGAATTCCCCGACGCCGACCTGATCGTGGCCACCGACGGTGTGAATTCCAGGATTCGCGCCCGCTATGCCGAACAGTTCCAGCCGGACATGGTGATCCGGCCGAACCGCTACATCTGGCTCGGCACCAAGAAGGCGTTCGACGCCTTCACGTTCGATTTCCAGAGGACCGAGCACGGCTGGTTCCAGGCACACATTTACAAGTTCGACGCGGAGACCTCGACCTTCATCGTCGAGACCACGGAAGAGACCTACAATGCTCACGGGCTGGGCGAGCTCGATCAGCAAGGGTCGATCGACTTCTGCGAGAAGATCTTCGCCGAGACGCTCGACGGTGCGAAGCTCTTGACCAACGCCCGCCATCTGCGCGGCTCGGCTTGGCTCAATTTCAGCCGCCTGATCTGCGGCAAATGGAGCGTGTTCAACGGCCGCTCCCATGTCGTGCTGATGGGGGACGCCGCGCACACCGCGCATTTCGCCATCGGGTCGGGCACCAAGCTCGCGCTCGACGACGCCATCGAGCTCGCCAACCAGTTCGATCGCCATGGTCACGGGCGCGACCGCATCCAGACCGTGCTGGAGGCCTACGAGGAAGTACGCCGCGTCGACGTGGCGCGCATCCAGAACGCCGCGCGCAATGCGATGGAATGGTTCGAGGTGGTCGGCCGGCGCTATGCTGATACGCTCGAACCGCCGCAATTCTTCTATTCGATGCTGACGCGTTCCCAGCGCATCAGCCATGAAAACCTGCGCCTGCGCGACCGTGCCTGGTTGGAAGGATTCGAGCGATGGTTTGCCGCGCGCTCGGGCATCGCCGTCGAGGACGGCGAACGGGTACCGCCGCCGATGCTGACGCCGCACCGCGTGCGCGGCCTCACGCTGGCGAACCGCATCATGGTCTCGCCGATGGCGATGTATTCGGCGAAGGACGGGCTGATCAACGACTTCCACATCGCCCACCTCGGAGCGCGCGCCATGGGCGGCGCCGCGTTGATCTTTGCCGAGATGACCTGCGTCTCACCGGATGCCAGGATTACGCCGGGCTGTCTCGGGCTCTGGAATGATGAGCAAGCGGCACAATGGCGCCGGCTGGTCGATCTGGTCCATAGCCTCGGACATGCCAAGGTCGGCATCCAGCTCGGCCATGCCGGGCGGAAGGGATCGACCCGGCTCGCCTGGGAGGGGATTGACCAACCGCTGGCTTCAGGCAATTGGCCGCTGATCTCGGCTTCCGCGCTGCCCTATCTGCCGCACAGCCAGTTGCCGCGGGAGATGAACCGCAGCGACATGGACCGCGTCCGCGACGATTTCGTCGCCGCAACGCGCCGTGCTGCCGACGCCGGTGTCGATTGGCTCGAGCTTCATTGCGCCCATGGCTATTTGCTATCGAGCTTCCTCTCGCCGCTGACCAACCGGCGGACTGACGAATATGGCAGCAACCACGAAAATCGTGCGCGCTTTCCGCTGGAGGTCTTCAGGGCGATGCGCGCGGCGTGGCCATCCGATCGGCCGATGTCGGTGCGGCTGTCCTGCCATGACTGGACCGAAGGCGGCAACACGCCGGCCGACGCCGCGATCTTCGCTGCGATGTTCAAGGAGGCGGGAGCAGACGTGATCGATTGCTCCTCGGGACAGGTCTGGAAGGAGGAACGGCCGATCTACGGCCGCCTGTTCCAGACGCCATTCGCCGATCTGATCCGCAACGAAGTCGGCATCGAGACGATAGCAGTCGGTGCGATCTCCGAGGCCGATCACGCCAACTCGATTCTCGCGGCTGGCCGCGCGGATCTCTGCGCGATTGCGCGGCCGCATCTCGCCGACCCGGCCTGGACGCTGCACGAAGCCGCGCGCATCGGCATCACAGCGGTCAACTGGCCGAAGCAGTATCTGTCCGCCAAGGGACAATACGAAGCCAATCTGGCGCGTGCCGCTGCCGTGGCCGCGCAGTGAGCGAAGGAGGGATCGGATGAACTCCGTGGTAAAGATGATCCGGCGCGAATGGCTGGACTGGCCGTTCTTCGAGCCCCGCCATCTTGCGATCGGCGAGGCGCTCGATCGCTTCGTGCAGTCGGGAGCCCTCGACAAGATCGATCACAATGATGTGGATGGTGCCTGTCGCAAGCTTGTGCGCGCGATGGGCGCGGCGGGGTTGCTCGATTGCGCGGTCGCGGCGCCCGATGGCGATGCGACGTCGATCGATTCCCGCTCGATCTGCCTGTCGCGCGAGTCGCTGGCCTATGCCGATGGCCTCGCCGATTTTGCTTTCGCCATGCAGGGGCTTGGCTCCGGAGCGATTGCACTGGGTGGCTCGGCGGAGTTGCGCAAGGCCGTGCTGCCGAAGGTGCGCTCCGGCGAATGGCTCGCGGCCTTCGCGCTCTCCGAGAAGGAGGCGGGGTCGGACGTCGCGGCGATATCCTGCACGGCGCGGGTCGACGGCGACAACTACGTCATCGACGGCGAGAAGACCTGGATCTCGAACGGCGGCATTGCCGACGTCTATACGCTGTTTGCGCGAACGGGCGAGGCGCCGGGCGCCCGCGGCATTTCGGCCTTCGTCGTCTTTCCGGATGATCCCGGTTTTAGCATTGCCGAGCGCATCGACGTCATTGCGCCGCACCCGCTGGCGACGTTGCGCTTTACTAATTGCCGGATTCCCGCGAGCCGTAGGCTCGGCGCGCCCGGGGGCGGGTTCAAGCTCGCGATGCAGACGTTGGATATTTTCCGCGCATCGGTCGCCGCCGCAGCCCTCGGCTTTGCCCGTCGCGCGCTCGACGAGGCATTGTCGCATGCCCGCAGCCGAAACATGTTCGGTGCGACGCTGGGGGATCTTCAACTGACCCAGGCCGCGCTCGGCGACATGGCGACCGACACCGATGCCGCGGCGTTGCTGACCTACCGCGCGGCCTGGCGCCGCGATGTGCAGAAGCTTCCGACGACGCGCGAAGCTGCCATGGCGAAGCTGACCGCCACCGAGACCGCGCAGCGCGTCATCGACCGTGCCGTCCAGATGTTCGGCGGCCGCGGCGTGCGCAAGGGAGAGGTCGTCGAAAGTCTCTACCGCGAAATCCGCGCGCTGCGCATCTACGAGGGCGCGACCGAGGTCCAGAAATTGATTGTCGCACGCGAGCTGTTGAAGCCGCGCTGAGAGGATTGAGAGCGACGCATGAGCACGATCAGCAAGCCGGAAGTTCCCGCGACGCGTGGTCTGCAACTGCTTCAGCCCAGCGGCTGGCCGCAGCCGAAGGGGTATGCGAACGGCGTCATGGCTGAAGGACGACTCATCGTGACGGGTGGTGTGGTCGGTTGGGACGCAGCCGGGCGATTTGCCGACGGACTCGTTGCGCAGGTCCGCCAGACGTTCGAAAACATCGTCGCGATCCTGGCAGAGGGCGGCGCGCGGCCGGACCATCTCGTGCGCCTGACCTGGTACGTCGTGGATATGGACGAATATGTGTCGAACCTGAAGGCGCTCGGCAAAGTCTATCGCGAGGTCATTGGCACCCATTACCCCAGCATGGCGCTGGTGCAGATCGTGCGTCTCGTCGAGCCATCCTCGCGTGTCGAGATCGAGGCGACGGCCGTCGTGCCGCGCTGACGAAGGCGTCGGCCGCAGGCTCGCACGATGGAAAGCTCTCTACGGCGCCCATGATGGATTGGAGCGAGAGCTCAATATTTTCAATCGGCTAAGGGGCGGCGTGTGCACGATGTGTGCACCGGGAGATGCACAAAAATCTATCGACTGCAAATTTGAGCAGACGGTCTGAGGCGTGATACTGAGCTCGGCTTCCGCGCGATCGAATTGACGAGAGCAGTGCAGCGACTACAACAGGCGTTTCGCCGCCGGTCATGAGTGAGAAAGAAGCCCAATGTTCCTGACCGAGAACGATCTGAATGAATTGGTGACATGGCGACGCCATCTTCACGCCGTGCCAGAACTGTCGGGGCAAGAGGCAAAAACCGCGGAAGCCGTGCGGGCCCGTCTTCAGGCGGCGGGTGCCGACAGGATCGTTTCGGGCCTCGGTGGTCACGGCGTGCTTGGAATCTATGATGGACGTGAGTCTGGCCCGACGATCATGCTTCGGGCCGAACTGGATGCACTGCCGATTCAGGAAAAATCACAACTCAAGCATCGATCGCTGATAGCAGGAAAGGCCCATCTCTGCGGTCATGATGGTCATATGGCAATTCTGGCGGCCGTAGCGCAAAATCTGAGCCAGCAACGTCCAAGCCGAGGTCGCGTAGCACTCCTGTTTCAGCCGGCCGAGGAGGACGGGTCCGGTGCGGCCGCCGTTCTGGCTGATGCGAAGTTTGAGCAGGTGCGGCCCGACTTTGTCTTCGCGCTGCATAACCTTCCCGGCCTCGGTCTTGGACAGGTCTCTCTTGCCGAAGGTTTGGTGAATTGCGCCTCGCAAGGAATGCAGATCAGATTATCAGGACGAACGACGCACGCGTCGAAGCCGGCGCTCGGTATCTCCCCGAAAGACGCGCTCGCCAGGCTTCTGCTGGAGATACCCGCGCTCGGGCGCGGGACGGAGCTAGACGACGACTTCTCAATGCTGACGGTCACCCACGCAAGACTTGGGGAGCCTGCGTTCGGTATCGCGCCGGGCTTCGGCGAATTGTGGGCGACACTGAGAACATGCACCGACGTGATGATGGAACGGCTCCGCCTGGAGGCGGAAGACTTGGTTCGGCGCGTGACGGCCGGTGAGGGGCTGAGCACGGAAATCGCTTATCGCGACGTCTTCAATCATTGCGCAAACGACGTCGATGCTGTTGCCCAGCTTAGAAGCGCGCTGGACGCAGAGGGGGTGCGACATTCGGCGGAGGGCCTTCCACTGCGTGGCTCCGAGGACTTCGGACGTTTTGGCTCCCGTTCGAAGTCGGCGATGTTTTTCCTGGGAGCCGGCAAAGAGCATCCCGGGCTGCATGAGTCGAACTACGACTTTCCGGATCAGTTGATAGAAATTGGTGCAAGAATATTCGTGCGCACCATACGCAACCTGCTTGGCTAAATAGAGAATTCCGGACGGAGTGACAGCGTATCGCCTGCATGTCACATGTTGGATCGGCGCTTAGAACGATTTGAAACTAGAAGCTTTCGAAAATTTTCAGTGAAGTTCGAAGCAGGAAATCGCTTCTCCGATCACGACGGTTTCGTCGTGCAACCTTAGATAATTTCTAGGTCCCAATTCCTTCTCGCAGCACCGTCGTATGTTAGGAAGCGACGGGGACGTGCTTGCAAGTGGAATTGGGGCGCAGGAATGATGCGTGAACTCTCGGCCAGGAAAATCGTGCGTACACTATCGTTGGGCGCGGTGAGTTATCTCGCACTGTCGATGGAATCTTCGGGTGACCTTCAGCATGCGGTTGCGCAATCCAATCTGCCGCCCGTGACCGTGGATGCCCCCAAGCCAAGAGCTCGTCAGCCGGTCCAGAGATCACAGTCGACGCGCGCCTCGCGTGGACAGCGATCAGTCGCCGCGGCGCCTCCGCGCCAGGCTGCACCCGTTCCCTATGTGGTGCCCTCGACCGGAACGGTCGGCACGGTGCCGCCCGCCTACGCAGGCGGCCAGGTTGCAACCGGCGGGAGTCTCGGTCTGCTCGGCAATCGCGGCGTGATGAACACGCCGTTCAACCAGACGAGCTATACGGCGGAGCTGATACAGAACCAGCAAGCGCGCACGATCCGTGATGTCCTGGCGAATGATCCCTCGGTCAGGGTCGTTCAGGCAGCCGGTGGCGGTGCGGACAGTCTCTTTATTCGTGGCTTTTACTACGACAGCGGCGACTATGGGCTGAACGGCCTCTATGGAATCGCACCATACTATTCTTCGGGCGCAAATTTCGTGGAGCGCGTTGAAGTGCTGAAGGGCCCGAGCGCATTGCTCAATGGGATGACTGCCGGCGGTACCGGCGTTTCGAGCGGAGGTGCGGTCGGCGGAAGCGTCAATCTGATCACCAAGCATGCGCCCGACTTCGATATTACCCAGCTCACAGCAACTTACGCTTCAAGATCGCAGTTTGGCGGGATCGTTGATGTCAGTCGCCGCTATGGGGAACACAAGGAGTGGGGTGTTCGGCTGAACAGCACGTACTCGAACGGAAATACCCCTTGGAATAGACAGACGGATGAATTTGGAAACGCGGTTCTGGGCCTCGATTACCGCGGAGAACGCGTACGCGCGGCGGTCGATATCGGTTATCAGGCTGACAACCTAAATCCGCCGTTACGCTTCTTCAATGTCCCTGCCACGACGACAGTTATTCCTCCGCCACCAAAAGCCGGACTGAATTTCCAGGTTCCGTGGGCCTATTATGCGCCGACCGACTTCTTTACCACCGCCCGAGGCGAGGTGGATGTCACCGACTGGATGACCGCCTACGGAGCGTTCGGCTATCACGATAGCAACATCAACTACGCCTATCCCTCGCCGAACATCTCCAATGTCGCGCCCGGCGCATTGACATCTCCACCCGGCGTCTCCCAGTTAGGAGGTCTGTGGTCGCGGCCGTTTGCCGGCAAGGAAACGTTCGAGACGCTCGCAGGTGAGGCTGGTATCCGAGCAACGTTTGACACTGGTCCCGTAAACCATGCGCTAAACGTCAACTACTCGATCAACGACCGGACCTACAATCAGAGGGTTTTGACGCGATCGAACAATGCTCTCGCGGATCTGATTTTCTGGAACCTGTACACAGAACCGACCAACATAGCGAAACCCAATTTCTCGATAGTATCTGCCAATCAGAAGACGGGCGTGACCCTTTCGAGCGTCGGCGCCTCCGACACCATGTCGATTCTGAACAATCGCGTTCAAGTCACGCTTGGCGTTCGTCGTCAGACCGCGGGCTCGGAAGTGGCGAACTTCCTCACGCCAGCCTCGAGCCGACCACAGCAGGACACGTCGGTCTGGAGCCCGGCATACGCAGTTCTGGTGAAGCCTGTCGAGAACGTCGCGCTCTACGCAAACTACATCGAAGGTCTCCAGACGCCGGTCGTCGTTTCCGGCAACTTTAGCAACGTCGGGACCGTATTCCCGCCGGCGCAGACGAAACAGGCTGAAGTGGGCATGAAGATCGATGCAGGGCGTTTCACGACGACACTGAGCGTGTTCGACATAAGCCAACCGAGCATTATCTCAGTGGCATCGGGCGTCTCAGCGTCTCAACAACTCAACGGCAGACAGAGAAACCGCGGCGTGGAACTAAACGTGTTCGGCGAAGTCACGCCCGACATCCGTGTTCTCGGTGGTGTCGCCTTGATCGACGGGGTGCAGGAGAGAACTCAAGGCGGGCTCACCGACGGAAGGACGGCAGTTGGCGTGCCGGTCGTCAACGTCAATATGGGCGCGGAATGGGATACGCCGTTTGTTCGTGGTCTCACGTTCACGAGCAAGGTCATCTATACCGGATCGCAGTACGTTAACGCCGCGAATACGCTGACTTTGCCGGAGTGGACGCGCGTCGATATCGGGGCGCGATATACATTCACGTCGCCCTGGAACGGAAAGCCGATCGTGGTGCGCGCAAATATCGAAAACGTCGGCAACAAGGCGTACTGGGCTTCGGCCTATAGTGGGGTCATCACGCTCGGCGCGCCTCGGACCTATCTGCTTTCTACCACCTTCAATTTCTAGACCGCTTTCATGGACGAACGGAGTTGATGCCGCCGCGGTTGGTCCGCGGCGGCATTGTCTTGTCATGACCTATTCAATGCAGCTGATGACAGTGCAATGAAATTGCGCACCATCACGCCACATCGGAAAAGTTCCTCCTTGCGCAGTTAGAATTGCAGCAATCTTCGTCGCGTCCTGAAATCCCAATAGTTTTCCGCGTATTGGCGCGCAAGCGCGGAGGTTGCATTGTGTCCGCCCGTCGCCAATTTTGAGGTCTTACAAAAAGTCGCGTCGATATTGCTTTGACCCTCGTCGGCTTCTCACCTAGTCAAACGTCTCTGCTTTCGCTTTCCGAAAAGGGGATCGCGCCATGATGGTGTTCGACAGAGACGATGTCACCTTCACCGTCGTCGTCAATCACGAAGAGCAATACTCCATCTGGCCGACGTTCAAGGAGATTCCGGCCGGCTGGAAGGCGGTGGGCAAGTCCGGCAGCAAGAAGGAATGTCTCGACCATATCGAGCAGGTGTGGACCGACATGCGCCCGCTCAGCTTGCGCAAGTTCATGGACGGCGCGTCGCCTCAGCAGACGACGTAGTCAGCGAAGTCTGGTCGTCCGATGCGGCTTCTTTGTCTGCCTTATTCCGGCGGCAGTGCCATGTTCTATGCGCGGTGGCGCAGGCTGCTGCCGTCATGGATCGACGTTCGGCCGGTCGAATGGCCCGGGCGTGGTGCGCGCATGGACGAGCCGCTGGCGACCGATCCGGGCGTGCTGGCGGCGCAGCTGGCTGGTGAACTCGCGGCACAGCTCGACGGGCCCTATGCGTTGTTCGGGCACAGCCTCGGTGCCGTGATCGCGTTCGAGCTCGCACATGGCCTGCTCGATAGCGGAGTGCCTGCGCCGGCCATTCTCTTCGCCTCGGGTGCGGAAGCGCCGGCGGTTCGGGACGGCAGCAAGTGGCGCCATCCCCTGAGCGACCAGGCGCTGATGCAGGAGCTGCGTGATCTTCAGGGCACACCCGACGAGGCGCTGTCGAATGCCGAGTTGATGCGATCCGCGCTGCCGGTACTGCGCGCAGATTTTCTGATGTGCGGAGCCTATGCCTACCGGCCGCGGCGTCCATTGCCGTGCCCCGTACACGTTTTTGGCGGAGCGGACGACGAGACCAGCCGCGAAGCACTCGAGGCTTGGCGGCTGGAGACCTCGGCGGCATTCACGCTCGATATTCTGCCCGGGCATCACTTCTTCATTCACACACAGCAGGCCGAACTGATCGACCGGATCGGCTGGGCGCTGGCCCGGCAATCGGGGCGATCGACCGGTTTGCATCGGAGCGAGGATCATGAGCGCGTTCTCCGTCCAGCCACTCATTGAGGGCAAGGCTCTTCCCATGCTGCTTAGGGCAGGTGAGGCCGGGCAGCCGCTCGGCGAATCCCTTCCCATGCTGCGTGCAACGATCGACCGGTACCTCACCGACAGCGGCGGCATCGTGTTTCGCGATTTCGCGCTCGATGGTCCCGATGCGTTTCGAGCCTTCGCGGCCGATTTCGGCCACCCGCTGCTGACCTACGAGTTCGGGTCGACGCCGCGTTCGCAGGTGACCTCAGGCGTCTACACGTCCACGGAGTATCCGCCGCACCAGCATATCCCGCTGCACAACGAGCAGGCCTATACCCGCGATTGGCCGATGAAGATCTGGTTCTACTGCATGCAGCCGGCGCTGGAAGGCGGCGAGACGCCGATCGCCGACAGCCGCGCCATCTATCGCGACATGCCGCCGGCCATTCGCGAGCGGTTTACCGAGAAGGGCGTGATGTATGTGCGGAACTACGGCAACGGGCTCGACGTCGACTGGCAGCAGGTGTTCGGCACCGACTCCAGATCGGAGGTGGAGGCTTACTGCGCTCGCCACGACATCGAATGCGAGTGGAAGGAAGACGGCGAGCTCCGCACGCGCCAGATCTGTCAGGGCACGGCGCAGCACCCGGTCACCGGTGACCGGGTCTGGTTCAACCAGGCGCATTTGTTCCACGTCTCCAATCTCGACCCGGAGGTGCGCGAGAGTCTGCTCGACGTGGTCGACGACGAAGCCGATTTGCCGCGCAACGTCTTCTATGGCGACGGTTCGACGATCGAGGACGAAACATTGTCAACGGTCCGGACCGTTCTGGAGAGGCACAAGATCAGCTTTCCCTGGCAGGCTGGGGACGTCGTGATGCTCGACAACATGCTCACCGCGCACGCGCGTGCCCCGTTCAAGGGGCCGCGCAAGGTGATCGTCGCCATGGCCGAAGCTCATCGGCAGGGGTGATCGGCGGCACTCGGCGTGGGGATTTCCGGCGCGCGGCCGGACAGGAATTTTCGAAGATGGATAGATCCAACCTCGTCGAACGCTTGCGAGAGCATGCCGCTTTGCGACCGCAGAAGATGGCTTTGCGGTTCCTCGAAGGCGACGACGTCGCCGACGAGCTGACGTTCGCCGCGCTCGACGCTCGGATCAGGGCGCTTGCGGCTTGGTTTCAGCAGATGGGCGGTACGGGCGAGCGGGCGGTGATCCTGCTTCCGAGCGGGATCAACTATGCCGTCGCATTCTATGCCTGCCTGTATTCGGGCGTAATCGCCGTGCCGGCCTATCCGCCTGAGGGCGGCCCCGAGCGCTATGCGGGACGACTCAACGGTATCCTGCGAGATGCCGCGCCGCGCTTCATCCTGGTGGAGACGGGGCTGCGCGGCCTCATCGAGGCGGCATTGCCCGAGCTCGCCGACGTGCAGATCGTTGCGGTGGACACGATTTCGCCCGATCTCGCGGCGGACTGGCGCGAGACGGGGCCTGCGGCCGATGGGATCGCGTTCCTCCAGTACACATCCGGCTCGACCTCGCAGCCGAAGGGCGTTTGCGTCTCTCACGGCAATCTGGCGGCCAACGAGCGTGCCATCGAAGCGGTTTGTGGCGGAACGCCGGACGACGTGTTTGTGAGCTGGCTGCCGCTCTATCACGACATGGGGCTGATCGGCGGACTTCTGAACCCGCTGTTCACGGGCTTTACCGGCGTCCTGATGTCGCCACGGAACTTCCTGGAGCGGCCACGGCGCTGGCTCGAGGCCATCGACCGTCACGGCGGCACGTTGAGCGGTGGCCCCGACTTCGCGTACTCACTCTGCACCGATCGCATCTCGGAAGAGACCATCCGTCGGCTCGACCTCAGCCGGTGGAGGTTTGCGTTCTCGGGCTCGGAGTTCGTCCGCCGCACCACCTTCGAGAAATTTGGCGACCGGTTTGCGCGGGCCGGGTTCGATCGACGGGCGTTGACGGCTTGCTATGGACTTGCGGAGGCGACGCTGCTGGTCACGGCCAGCGACATCACCGCCGAGACCGTCAGCTACACGCTCGACACCGCGGAACTCGCCGCCGGCCGCATCGCGAGCGCCAGCGAAGGCACGGACCTCGTGGCATGTGGTCGAACTGCTGCTGGTCACGCCGTGCGCATCATGCGCGTCGACGAATCGGCGGTGGCCGAGGCGAATGAGGTGGGCGAGATCTGGGTCACCGGTCCCAGTGTCGCGCTCGGCTACTGGAACAATGTCGAGGCCACGCATCAAGCCTTCGTCGAGCGAGATGGTGCGCGTTGGCTGCGGACCGGCGACATCGGCTTCCTTCGCGACGGCGCACTCGTGGTGGCCGGTCGTCTCAAGGACCTGCTGATCGTTCGCGGGCAGAACGTCTATCCGACGGATGTTGAGCAGGCGGTCGAAGCCGAGGTCGAATCCGTCCGCAGCGGACGGGTTGCCGCCTTTCCCATCGAGGTCGAGGGGCGTGAAGCCATCGGAGTGGCGGTGGAGTTCAGCCGCGCCGTGCTCAAGCGTAGCAATCCGGAAGCGCTCGCACATGCGATCGGCGAAGCCGTGCTCCGGCAGGCGCAGGAATATCCGGCCGTGATCGTTCTGCTGAACCCGCAAGCGATGCCGCTGACGACGAGCGGCAAGCTGCAGCGGTCGGCCTGCGCAACGCGTCTCGCCGACAACACGCTCGACAGCTTCGCGGTGTTCGAGAGAGGGCGTCGCCGCGGCACTGCATCCCTGACGGTGCCGGCGACTGATACCGAGCGCGCCGTCGCTGCGATGTGGTGCGAGGCGCTTGGCGTCGCGGCGGTGCATCGCGAGGACGATTTCTTTGTGCTGGGCGGAAACTCGATCGCGGCTGGCCAAGTAGCCGCGGCGATCCGCGACCGCCTGAACGTGGAAGTGGAGCTGCGCACCTTCTTCGACGCGCCGGCGCTTGCGGCCTTCGCTGGCCGGATCGATGTTTTGGCGGGCACCGGCGCTGGCCGAGCGCTCCCGCCGATCCCATGGGCCGTCGCGGCCGATCGCACGATGCTGTCGCACGCACAGGAGCGGCTCTGGTTCCTCTGGAACATGGATCCTGCTGGGACAGCCTATACCGTTGCGAGCACAATCGGTCTGAAGGGACGGCTCGACCGTGCAGTGCTTTCGCGTGCTTTCGGCGAGATCGTCCGTCGTCACGAGATATTGCGCACCACGTTCATCGCCAGAGACGGCCGTGGGACGCAGCTCGTCCACGATGTCATGAGCATCGGCGTTCGGCACGAGGATCTCCGCGCCTATTCTGTGCGGGAGCGCTCCGAGCGCGCGGAGACGGTCAGGCGATCCGAGCTCGGCAAGCCATTCGATCTCGTGAACAGGCCATTGTTGCGCGCCGTGCTGCTTCAATTTGCGGACGATGCGTATGAACTGCTGTTGCTGGCCCATCACATCATCGTCGATGGATGGTCGCTTGATGTGCTACTCGAAGAGCTGGCCGCTCTCTATCGAGCCGGTACCGGTCAGGACGCAGGCGTGCCGCCGGTTCCGGCAATTCAATATGCTGATTTTGCGGCTTGGCAGCGAAGCTGGCTTGCGGGCGGCGAGGGCGATCGGCAGCTCGCCTATTGGCGCGCCAAGCTCGGCGATGTTCACCCGGTGCTGGCGCTGCCGCATGATCGGCCGCGCCCGACGATCCAGAGCCATGCCGGCGATACGATCGGTCTGGCCATCGACGCCGTGCTTGCGTCCCGGCTCCGGGAGATCGCCGGCAAGCAGCGCGTCAGCGTCTTCATGCTGCTGCTCGGCGCATATTACGCGCTGCTCCAGCGCTACACCGGGCAGAGTGATTTGCGTGTCGGCGTGCCGGTCGCCGGGCGCCGGCATACGCAGCTCGAACGACTGATCGGATGTTTCGTCAACACGCTGGTGCTGCGGGCCGAGATGACCGCCGAAGCGAGCTTCACCAGCCTGTTGCGTCAGGTCAGGGAGTCGGTGGTCGAGGCGCTGACGCACCAGGATCTTCCGTTCGAAATGCTGGTCGACGGCCTCAAGCCCGAACGCAGCGGTGGGCAAAATCCCCTGTTCCAGGCGAAGTTCAACTACATGACGGCGCCGGGCGGTTTCTCCGGCGTCGAGGGGCTCACTGCCGACATCGACATTGTCGATCTCGCTGGTTCGCATTTCGATGTCGCCCTCGACGTCATCGATGGCGTCGGCATGAAGGTCACGTTCAACTACGCCACCGATCTGTTCGAGCGTCCGACTATCGCGCGATTGGCGACGCAATTCGGTTCGATGCTGCGCCAGATTGCCGACAACGCCGAGCGGCGGATATCGGACTTCGTCATCGACGACGGACACCGGCAGACCGTGCCGAGTGAGGCTGCGGCGTTCGGCTTCGCCGATGTGGTGAGCCTTCATCGCGCGGCGACAGTCGATCGACAGACCGCCATCGCCATTCGATGCGGCCGGGGGCGACTGACCTTTGCGGAGCTCGAGCAGCGGTCAAATCGTATCGCACACGCCCTCATCGCGAAGGGCGTGGCACGCGAGACACCGGTTGCGCTGTGGATCGAGCGCTCTCCGGCCTTTGTCGTCGCCTTGCTCGGTGTGCTGAAGGCGGGCGGCTCTTATGTCCCGCTCGATCCGAAATGGCCGTTGGAGCGCGTCCGCCGTATCCTGACCGACGGCGGCATCGACATCATGCTTGCGGCGGGCGACAAATTGGCGGATGCGCGCGAGCTGGGCTGCCTGGTGCTCGACGCGGAGGCGGAAGCGGCGCGCGCCGAGGTATCGAGCCTGCCGCTCGACACGACCATTCATCCAACGCAGACCGCTTACGTCATCTATACCTCCGGATCGACCGGCGCGCCTAAGGGCGTCAGCGTCTCGCACGGGGCCTTGGCCAATTATGTCCAGGCTCTGCTGCAACGTCTGAAGCCGCGCCCGTCGGCGAGCATGGCGATGGTTTCGACGGTGGCGGCCGACCTCGGCCACACTGTCCTGTTCGGTGCGCTCGCATCCGGCGGCACGCTGCATCTGCTGTCACCGGAGGCCGTATTCGACGCGGATGCGTTTGCACAAGCGATGCGCGAGGGCGAGGTCGACATTCTCAAGATCGTGCCGAGCCATCTGCGAGGGCTGCTTCAGGCCTCGCACTCGGCCGATCTGCTCCCCCGCGACGCGCTCATCCTGGGCGGCGAGGCGTGCGATGGCGCGCTGCTGGACGACGTCCGGCGTTTGCGGCCGGAATGCCGGATCCTGAATCATTACGGGCCCACGGAAACGACCGTCGGCGCGGTGACGCATGAGTGCGCGGCAGGCCGCGGGGACGGTTCGGTTCCGATCGGTCTGCCTCTTGCCAATCTGCGCGTCCATGTCCTCGATGACGCCTTGAACGAGGTGCCGATCGGAGTCGTTGGCGAGCTCTATGTCGGCGGCGCTGGGCTGGCGCGGGGCTATCGCGGCGCGGCGGGCCTGACCGCGGAACGCTTCGTGCCGGATCCGTTCGGCGCCGCGGGCGGGCGCCTCTACCGAACCGGGGATCGTGTCCGCTGCGACCGCGAGGGCCGGCTGATATTCCTGGGTCGTTCTGATGACCAGATCAAGTTGCGCGGCTATCGCATCGAGTTGGGCGAGGTCGCGCGCGTTATCAAGGCGCTGCAGGGGATCGGTGACGCGGTGGTCGTTTCACGCGCCATCGGTGAAAGTGAGCGCCAGGAGCTGATCGCCTATTGCGTGGCTGAGAGCGGCGCCGCTCCACAGGCCGATGCGATCAAGCAACAGCTGGCTGCAATCGTGCCGGACTATATGGTTCCGTCACACATCGTCATGTTGGCGCAATTGCCGCTGACGCCCAATGGAAAGGTCGATCGTCGCGCCTTGCCCGAACCGGCCGAAGAGGGGGCGTCGGCCGGCTATGCCGCGCCTGCGGGGGATATTGAAATTGCCATCGCGGCGGTCTGGTGCGAGGTGCTCGTTCGCGAGCGCGTCGGCCGTAATGACAATTTCTTCGAACTCGGCGGCGATTCGATTCTGAGCCTGCAGATCATCGCCCGCTTGCGCAAGCGCGGCATCCGGCTCACTCCGAAGCAGATCTTCAGCCAGCAGACGATTGCCGGGTTGGCGACGGTCGCCGTGATATCGGCGGGGACGACCAAGAAGGAGAGACCGGCGGCGAAGGCGTCAGTCGGCGACACCGCATCTGGCATGCCCCATCTGATGCCGATTCAGACGCGCTTCTTCGCCGAGGACATTGCCAACCGGGATCACTGGAACCAGACGGTTCTGCTGCTGCCCCGTATGCAGGTCGACTGGGAGACGCTGCGGCGCGCGCTTGCGGCCATCTCGGACCATCACGATGCGTTACGTTTGCGGTTCAAGCAGGTGGATGGTGCTTGGCGGGGGGAGCAGGGACCGGCGCCGGGTTCAACCGAACTGTTATGGCTTCATGCGGGCGTCGGCGGCGCGATGGAGGTCACGGCGCTCGCCCGCGCCGCGCAGGAAAGCCTCTCACTGTCTTCGGGACCGCTGCTGCGCGCGGTCGGCATGGACCTGGCGGACGGTAGCCAACGCTTGCTGCTTGCGATCCATCATCTCGTCGTCGATGGCGTGTCCTGGCGTATCCTGCTGGAAGACCTGGCGTTGGCCTATGACCAGCTGCAGCGTGGCAGTCCCGTCGCGCTGCCGCCGAAGAGCGACTCCTTTGCCTCGTGGAGCGAGCGGCTGCATGCCTATGCGGGAACGGCGGAGATCGCGGCCGAATTGCCGTATTGGCTGGATCGTGGCGCCGGCGCACGCCTGCCATGCAACGACGACCATGGCGATGTCGATCGCGTCGGTGATGGCGGCGAGGTGTCCTTGGTGTTGGATGCCGATCTGACGTCACAGCTCCTCGAACAGGCGCCGGCTGCCTATCGGACCCAGGCCAACGATCTCCTGCTCGCCGGTCTCGTGCGCGCGGCGTCGCGCTGGAGCCAGCACGACGAGATCACCGTGGAGCTCGAAGGCCACGGCCGCGAGGAGATCTTCCCAGATGCGGATGTGTCCCGCACCGTCGGCTGGTTCACGACGGCCTTCCCGGTCCGGCTGAAAGATGCAGGCGACGAGGCGTCGCTGATCAAGGCGGTCAAGGAGACGCTTCGCGCGATTCCGAATCGCGGGATCGGCTATGGCGTGTTGCGCCATCTCGGCTCCGAGCAGCAGCGCCATGCTCTGGCTCAATTGGCGGAGCCGCAGATCGTCTTCAACTATCTAGGCCGCTTTGACGCCAACATAGGCACCAACCAGCGCTTCTCCTTCGCAGCGGAGAGTGCAGGTCCCTCGCGTAGCGCCACGGCACCCATGCGCGGTTGGCTGAACATCACTGGCCTCGTGCGTGACGGCCGATTGGAACTATCTCTCGGATACGGACGCAAGCGTTACCGGGACGCGACGGTCGAGCGGCTCGCCGCACATTACAAAGACGCACTGCGCGAACTGATCACCCACTGCTGCAATGGAGCGTTCGGCCTCACGCCATCGGATGTCCCGCTGTCTGGGCTCGCTCAAGCCGACCTCGACCGGTTGGCTGCGAACCTGGATCTGCGCGGCATCGAGGAAATCTATCCGCTCTCGCCGATGCAGCAGGGCATGCTGTTTCATGCGCTGCGCGACGGTGCCAACGACGCCTATGTGAATCAGGTCGGGCTCGAACTGTTCGGCGTCGATGCGGGCAAGCTGAAAGCCGCGTGGCAGATAGTCAGCGACCGGCATGCGGCCCTGCGGACCGGGTTTGTCTGGCAGAACCTGTCGGGCGCAGCGCAGCAGATGGTGCATCGTCATGTGACGGTGCCGTTCGTCGAGGAGGACTGGCGCGGCAGCGCGCCTCCGGATCTGCAAGCCGCGCTGGCGGAGATATCCCGGCGTGAGCGCGAGATGGGCTTCGACATTTCGCAGCCGCCGCTTCAGCGTATCCGTCTGATCCGTCTCGACGACGAGAGGCACTGGCTGATCTGGACCCATCATCACATCTTCGTCGATGGTTGGAGCTCGGCCCGGCTAGTGGCCGAGGTATTGGAGCAGGCGAGCGGCCGCCCGCTGCCGGCCGTGCAGGGCGGCTATCGCGACTACATTGCATGGTTGCAGGGCCGCGATCGCGAGAGCGCCGAGAGGTTCTGGCGCGAGGCTCTGGCAGGGCTTGAGGCGCCCACATTGCTCGCGAACACACTGACGCCCCCCAAAACATCCCTCGCCGAAGGCCATGCCAGCGTCGGGCTTGCGGTGGACGCAGCGTTGACCGAGCGATTGAAGTCCTTTGCAAAGCATGAACGGGTAACACTCAACACGCTCATACAAGGAGCATGGGCGCAGCTGCTGCGGCGTCATTCGGGGCAGTCCGCGGTCTCTTTCGGCGTGACCATCTCGGGTCGTCCGGCCGAATTGCCCGGTTCAGAGGAGATGGTGGGCCTCTTCATCAACACGCTTCCCATCGTCGATGCGACCAGCCCGCAAGCTATCGTGGGCGATTGGCTGCGCCAGTTGCAGGAACAGAATTTGGCGCTGCGCGAGCACGGTTGGACGCCGCTCTACGACATTCAGCGCCTCGCCGGCCGTGCCGGGCAGCCGCTGTTCGACAGTATCCTGGTGTTCGAAAACTATCCGATCGACGAGGGGGTGCTGCGAGGCGGGGAAGGTGGTCCGCGGCTGGGACGTGTGGCGCATGTGACGCCGACGAACTATGCGCTGGCGGTCGCGGTGTTCGCCGCCGGCGATCGGCTGAACATTGAATTCAACTATGACCGGAGCCGGGTCGACGAGGCGGCGATCCTGCGCCTTCGCGACATTCTCCACGCCCTGCTGGAACGGATTGCGGCGAATTCGGAACGTGCGCTCGGTGATCTCTCTGCGGCAGTCGAGCGGGACGCGCGACGAGCTCTCGAATGGAGTGGCGCAGCGCGGCTGACCTCCGCATCATCCTGCCCCGACGTCGTGATGCATATCGAAGCACAGGCCGCACAGGCGTGGTCTGCCATTGCCATCGTCTGCGGCGACCAGCGCATCTCCTATGGCGAGTTGAACGCGCGTGCGAACGCGCTCGCACGACGCCTTCGCCTCTGGAACGTCGGTCCGGATCGGCTGGTCGGCATTGCCTTGAGCCGAAGCCCGGACATGATCATCGCGCTGCTCGCGGTTCTGAAGGCCGGAGGCGCCTATCTGCCGCTCGATCCGGATTATCCGGCCGAGCGGCTTGCCTACATGCTGCGTGACGGCGGCGCGGCGCTGGTCCTGACGCAAGGCGCGCTGCTCGAGCCGCTTGCACCGGTGCTGCGCGAAGCCGGGGTCGAGGCGCTCTGCATCGACCAGCCATCGCCGCGTGCCGGCGAGGACGGCGGGAACCTCGACATCGAAATCCATCCGGACAGCCTGGCCTATGTCATCTACACGTCCGGGTCGACCGGCGCGCCGAAAGGCGTGGCGGTTGCGCGCGGACCGCTGGCGATGCATTGCGAAGCCATCGGCCGGCTGTACCGCATGACCTCGCGTGACCGCGAGTTCCAGACGGCATCGATCAATTTCGACATCGCCCACGAGCGATGGCTGGTGCCGCTGATGACGGGCGGTTCGCTCGTCCTGCCTTCGAAGCCCGGTCTCCTGATTGACGATCTCGTCAGCGAGATGACCCGCAATGCGGTGACCTCGATCTTCCTGCCGCCGGCCTATGCGGATCAATTGAGCGCGGCATTGCGGCAGGGTGGGCGCAGGCTGGCGATCAGGGCCTGTATCGTCGGCGGCGAAGCCTGGTCCGATACCGGGGTCAGGGCATTTCGAGAAGCTTTCATTATCGATCTTCTGGTCAACGCCTACGGCCCGACCGAGACGGTGATCGCGCCGACGGCGTGGATCGTCGACGCCGCCGCGTTGACACCTCACCAGCCCGCACCGATCGGACGGCCCGTTGGTGCGAGGTCGGCGCACATTCTCGATTCCGACCTCAATATCGTTCCCGCCGGCGTCACCGGCGAGCTGTTCATCGGTGGTGTTGGCCAGGCCCGCGGCTATCTGAACCGGGCTGCACTGACCGCGGAGCGGTTCGTCCCCGATCCGTTCAGCGACGATGGCACGCGCCTCTATCGCACCGGCGATCTCGCGCGCTGGCGCAACGACGGCGTGATTGAATATGTCGGCCGCGCCGACCAGCAGGTGAAGATCCGCGGCTTCCGTATCGAGCTCGGAGAGATCGAGGCGCGTCTGCTCGAGCAGCGTGGCGTGCGTGCGGCGGCCGTTGTGGCGGGCGAAGGCCGGACCGGGCGCCAATTGTTCGCCTATGCGAGTGGCGGGCCGTCGCTCGACGGCCGCGCCTTGCGCGATGCACTGTCCGCCGTTCTGCCTGACTACATGGTGCCGTCGTCGGTGACGGTGCTGGAGCAGTTGCCGCTCACCGCTAACGGTAAGATCGATCGGCGTGCACTGCCGGCGCCGGGCGAGGATGCGTTGGCGAGTCGCACCTACGAGGCACCCGAGGACGAGATCGAGCTGGCGCTGGCCGGGATCTGGGCGGAGCTGCTCGACGTCGATCAGGTCGGACGCAACGATCACTTCTTCGAGCTCGGCGGACATTCCTTGCTCGCAGTGCGGGTGCTGAGCCGGGTGTCGCAGGAGATCGGCGTGTCAATCGCGGTCTCGGATCTGTTCGCTCATCCCGATCTTGCCTCATTTGCCCGGGTCGTGTCGATCAGGCTCATCGAGCAAGAATTCGATGCCGAAGAGCTCCAGGAACTGGTGGGAACGGAGCAGTGAGCATGGCTGACACGGCAAAGCCGAGCTTACGCGATCTGGATCCCCAGCAGATGAGAAAGCTCGTCGCGCTGGCCAGGAATCGTGGCCGGAGTGACGCCAGTGCCATTCCGGTGGTGGCGCGGAGCGGATCGTTGGAAATGTCCTTTGCGCAGCAGCGGCTCTGGCTGCTGGCGCAGCTCGATGGTACGAATTCCAGCTATCACATTCGCGGAGCATTGCGGCTTACGGGCGAGCTCGATCTCGAAGCCTTGCGTCGCAGCATCGACCGTGTGTTCGCGCGCCACGAAGCGCTGCGCAGCGTCTTTCGCGTACTGGACGAACAGCCGCGCGTAGTGCTGCTGCCCACGGATGAGCGTGTGCCGCTGCTCGAACATGATCTGAGTGGCCGGGACGATCGCGAGCAGGAGCTGGCGCGCCTCTGCCGCGAGGAGGCCGCGACGCCGTTCGATCTCGCCGCAGGACCGTTGGTCCGCGGTCGCCTGATCCGGATGGCGGAGGGAGAGCATCTCTTCTTGCTCACCCAGCATCACATCGTCTCCGATGGCTGGTCGATCGGCGTGCTCATGCGCGAGCTCGGCGCTCTCTACCGGGCATTCGCCGCCGGCAAGGACGATCCTCTGCCGCCATTGGCAATCCAGTATCCGGACTATGCCGTCTGGCAGCGGCAATGGCTGTCCGGCGAACGCTTGCAGCGGCAGGTCGACTATTGGCGAAAAGCACTCGCGGACGCTCCTGCCGTGCTTGAATTGCCGACGGATCGGCCGCGTCCGCCAATCAGGTCGCTCGCCGGGGCGTCCCTGCCGATCGAGATCGATGTGGAGCTGGCCTCCGGCATCAGGCGACTGAGTCAGTCGCATGGCGCCAGTGCTTTCATGACGGTGCTGGCGGCCTGGGCAGTGGTGTTGTCGAGACTCTCCTCGCAGACCGATATCGTCATCGGGACTCCGACGGCCAACCGAAATAGGCCGGAGATCGAGGGCCTGATCGGATTCTTCGTCAACATGCTGGCTGTCCGCGTTGATCTCTCGGCGGAGCCCAGCGTGGCCGAACTGCTCCGCCGCGTGCGCGCGGCGGCGCTCGCGGCGCAGGATCATCAGGACCTACCGTTCGAGCAGGTCGTCGAGATCGTCCAACCGCTGCGACGGCCGGAGCAGACACCGGTCTTCCAGGCCGTGTTCGCCTGGCAAAACAACGAGAGGGGGCCTCTCGAGTTGCCCGGCCTCAAAGCCGAGGTCGCTGATATTCCGCTGCAACAGGTCAAGTTCGATCTCGAGCTCAATCTCGGCGAGATGGACGGGCGCATTGTCGGCTCCCTGAATTATGCGACGTCGCTATTCGACGAAGCGACGATCACGCGCCATCGGGGCTATCTGTTGACCGTGCTGCGGGCGATGATCTCCGATGCGGACCAGGAGGTCGACCGGATCGATATCATTGGTGCCGATGAGCGCAGGCGCGTTCTCGACACTTGGAACGAGACGGCCACGCCGTTTCCCTCCGAAAGCTGCATTCAAGATCTGTTTGCGGAGCAGGTGAGAAGGGCGCCGGACGCCATTGCGCTGGCATACGAGGACGTTCGTCTGAGCTATAGCGAGCTCGATGCGCGGGCGAACAGGCTTGCGCGGCACTTGATCACCTTGGGAGTGGTGCCGGATCAGCCCGTTGCGATCTGCCTGCCGCGGGGCATCGCAATGGTGGTGAGCCTGCTGGCCGTGCTGAAGGCGGGCGGCGCCTATCTGCCGCTCGATCCCGCTTATCCTGCGGAGCGGCTACGTCAGATTGTCGACGATGCCAGGCCGCGCCTGCTGATCGCAGACGCCACAGGACGCGCGATCATTCCAGATGGGACCTGCGAGATGGTCGACCCCGACGCAGACGCAGGGCTGGCGACGTCGGATCCGAGTGTTCTCCTCGAAGGCCTGACTGCGCGAAGCCTCGCCTACATCATCTACACGTCCGGCTCGACCGGTCGGCCGAAGGGGGCGATGGTCGAGCACCGTGGCCTGGTGAATTTGGCGTTGGCGCAGCGGGCATTGTTCAACATCAATTCGAGCAGTCGCGTCGTGCAGTTTGCCTCGCTCAACTTCGATGCCAGCATCTGGGAAATCGTCATGGCCCTGTGCTCGGGCGCCGCGCTGTTTCTGGCCGGCACGCGCGAGCATCAGGACACCGCGGCATTGTTCGGCTATCTCGCGGACAATGCGATCACGCATGCGACCTTGCCGCCGGCGATGCTGCACGGGCGGACCGATCTCGAACGGCTCGCCTCGTTGCGGGTTCTCGTTCTTGCCGGTGAATTGCCCAGGGCCGAGCTGGTCAAGGGATTGCCTCCTGATATTGCCGTCTTCAACGGTTATGGGCCGACGGAAGCAACGGTCTGCGCCACGAGCTGGTTGCGGCATCGGGGCTTTGATGGCGACGCGGCTCCGATCGGTCGACCGCTGCCGAATGCGCGGATCTATCTTCTGGACCGGTTCGGTGCGCCCGTTCCGCTCGGTGCGGTCGGTGAAATCCATATCGGAGGGGTCGGCATCGCGCGCGGTTATCTCAATCGCGCCGATCTGACGGCGGAACGCTTCGTGCGCGATCCCTTCTGCGGCGATGCGGATGCACGCATGTACCGCACCGGCGATCTCGGCCGCTATCTCCCGGACGGCAATATTGCGTTTCTCGGCCGCAACGACCACCAGGTCAAGATCCGTGGCTTTCGTATCGAGCTCGCTGAAATCGAGTTTCGGCTCAACGAGCACGCCGACGTTGCCGATTCAATCGTGCTGGTGCAGCGCAATCATGGCGGCGACATGCGGCTGGTCGCCTATGTGGCCGCTAGGGGGGGCGTAAGGCGCGATGGCGGAGAGCTTGCCAGCGCGTTGCGCGATCACCTGCGTGCGTGTCTGCCGGACTACATGGTGCCGTCAGCGTTCGTAAGTCTCGATGCACTCCCGCTCACGCCGAATGGCAAGGTGGACCGCAAGGCGCTGCCGGCGCCGGAGAACGATGCATATGCGCGGCGCCGTTTCGAACCGCCGCGAGGCGAGGTCGAGCAGATTGTCGCAAATATCTGGGCCGAGCTCTTGGGCGTCGATCGGATCGGACGCAGTGACCACTTCTTCGAGCTCGGCGGCCACTCGCTGCTCGCAGTGCGCATGCTGGAGCGATTGCAGCGGCATGCGCTGAGGGCGGATGCGCGCATGCTGTTCGCGAAGCCGGTGCTGGCGGAATTTGCCGCCAGCCTCGATGGCGGCGTAGAAGCCGACGTTCCGGTCAATCAGATCACCCGGCAGACGACGGCGATCACACCGGAATTGTTGCCGCTGATCACGTTGACGCAATCCGACATCGACAGCATCGTGGCCGACGTTCCTGGCGGCGTCGCCAACATCCAGGATGTCTACGGCCTCTCGCCACTTCAGGATGGCATTCTCTTCCACCACCTGCTGTCGAAGGAAGGCGATCCCTATCTGCTGGTCGGCCGAATGGCATTTGCCAGCCGCGACCTGCTCGATCGCTATCTCGACGCGGTCCGGCAGGTGGTCGCCCGTCACGACATTCTGCGAACGTCTATCGTGTGGAGCGGACTGTCCACGCCGGCACAGGTGGTTTGGCGGCAGGCGTCCTTGGTCGTCGACGAGGTCGTGCTGGATGGCGAAGGCCCTGGGGATGAGCAGCTCGCGCGACGATTCGATCCGCGTTTGCATCGGATCGATCTCGGACGGCCGCCGCTTTTGCGATTTGCGGTCGCGGCCGATCCGGGTGGAGAGCGCTGGCTGCTTTTGGTCCTGCTGCATCATTTGATTGGCGACCACTCCACGCTCGAAGTGATGCACGACGAGGTCGGGAAGATCCTGTCCGGGCGGAGCCACGAATTGCCGCCGCCTTATCCGTTCCGGAATCTGGTGGCACAGGCGCGCGGATCGGCGGCGACCGTGGAGCATGAGCGTTTCTTCCGCGGCATGCTCGCCGACATCGACGAGCCGACCACACCGTTTGGACTGGACCGGGTGCACGGCGACGGCGGTGGCGTCGTGGAAGCCCGGCGAATGCTGCCTGAAGGGTTGAACGCAAGGCTTCGTGTGCAGGCGCGGCGGTTGGGCGTCAGCCTCGCCAGCCTTTGCCATCTCGCCTGGGGGCAGGTGGTGGCGCGAACCAGCGGGCGCGAGCACGTGGTGTTCGGGACCGTCCTGTTCGGCCGCATGCACGCCGGCGCGGGCGGCGATCGCACCATGGGCTTGTTCATCAACACCTTGCCGTTGCGGCTGGATCTTGGTGACGCTGCGGTCGAGGACAGCGTTCGTGATGCGCATCGCCGGCTGACCGAACTGATGGCACACGAGCACGCCTCCCTGGCGCTCGCGCAGCGATGCAGCGGCGTCACGGCACCTGCGCCTCTGTTCAGCGCGGTCCTGAACTATCGGCACAATGCAATGCCGGCGGATCTGGCTGCCAACAGGGAGAGCACCGGCATCGAATGGCTCGGGGGCGAGGAACGCACCAATTATCCCCTGATGCTGTCGGTCGAGGATTATGGCCAGGCGCTTGGCCTGACCGCCCAGATCGTCCATCCGTTCTCGGCCGATCGCATTTGCGCCATGATGCAGCAGGCACTCGATCAACTGGCCGATGCGCTGGATCGCGCGCCGCGTGCGCCGGTCCGGCAGCTCGACATTTTGCCCCCCGACGAGCGGCAGCTGTTGCTGGAGACGTGGAACCGGACGCAGGCGCATGATCGGCGACAGTCGTTGATCGAGCAATTTGAAGCACAGGTCCGGAAGTCACCTGAGGCGATCGCGCTGGTGTTCGGCGAGGCGGAGCTGAGCTATGCCGCGCTGAATGCGCGCGCCAACCGGCTGGCGCGACGATTGCGGGATCACGGCGTCGGGACCGAAATCGTGGTCGGGCTGGCGCTCGACCGCGGCGTCGAGATGCTGGTCGCGCTGCTGGCGGTGCTAAAAGCCGGCGGGGCCTATTTGCCGCTCGATCCGGATTACCCGCCGGAGCGGCTGGCGCATATGCTGCGCGACAGCGGCGCGGCGCTGGTGCTGACGCAACAGGGATTGCACGATCAGTTCGCAGACATACTGGCGGAGACTGGCGCAGAAGCCTGGCTCGTTGATGGACAGGACGGCGAGGGCAGCGATGCCGCCAATCTCGATGTCGCCGTTCACGGTGAGAGCCTCGCCTATGTGATCTACACTTCGGGCTCGACCGGTCTGCCCAAGGGCGTGATGGTTCGCCACGACGCCGTGACAAACTTCCTCGCGACCATGGCGGAGCAGCCCGGCATGACGGCCGCCGACCGGGTGCTTGGCCTGACCTCGCTGTCCTTTGACATCGCAGTGCTTGAGCTCTGGCTGCCGCTGACGATTGGCGCCTGCGTCGTGCTGGCAGATCGCGCGGCCGCGCATGATCCTGCCAAGCTCAAGGCGATCGTGCAGCGGCATGGCGTGTCCCTGATCCAGGCAACGCCGTCGACCTGGCGCATGCTGCTCGATCATGACGGCCCTGCGCTGCCGGCGAGCTGCCGGGTGCTGTGCGGCGGCGAGGCGCTGCCGCCGGATCTGGCGCGGCGGCTGGTGGCGCAAGCCGGCGAAGTCTGGAACCTGTACGGTCCGACCGAGACCACGGTGTGGTCGGCGCGCCATCGGCTCGATGCGATGGATGATCGTCCGCTGCTGGGCCGCCCGATCGGCAACACCACGCTTTACGTTCTCGACGGTGACCTCAACCTCGCGCCGGTCGGCGTCGCCGGCGAGCTCTATATCGGCGGGAGCGGGCTCGCCCGCGGCTATTGGCAGCGCGGCGGCCTGACGGCGGAGCGCTTCATCCCTGATCCGTTCGGTCCGCCGGGGGCGCGGCTGTACCGCACCGGCGACGTGGCGCGGTGGCGATCCGACGGCGTGCTCGATTATGTCGGCCGTGCCGATTACCAGGTGAAGATCCGCGGCTTCCGCATCGAGCTCGGCGAGATCGAGGCGCGGCTGCAGGCGCAGCCGGGCGTCCGCGCGGCCGTGGTGGTGGCGCGCGAGGCCGGCACCGGCCGCCAGCTGGTCGGCTATGTCAGCGGCGAAGCGCTGGATGGGGCGGCGCTCAAAACGGCGCTGTCCCCGGTGCTGCCCGACTACATGGTCCCGGCGCGGATCGTGGTGCTGGAGCGTCTGCCGCTGACGCCGAACGGCAAGATCGACCGCAAGGCATTGCCGGCGCCGGATCAGCTCGCGGAGTCAGAACGCATCGCGCCGCGCACGCCGGCGGAGGCTGCATTGGCCGCGATCTGGGCCGATCTGCTGCGCCAGCCCAATATCGGTGTCACCGACAATTTCTTCGAGCTCGGCGGCGATTCCTTGATCGCGGTCCAGCTCGTCAGCCGCATCAAGCGGGATCTCGGCCACGACCTGCCGCTCAATCGTCTGTTTGAATTGACGACCGTTGAAACCATGGCTGCTGCGCTGGGCCTGGAGAGCGAGATCGACAAGCGAAGCGACGACATCGTAGCGATGCTCGACCTGTTGAAGGAAGTCGAACTGTCCCATGAGTGACACGGCAACCACGCAAAAGCAGCAGCTGCGCGACATTTCACGGCGCTTGATGCGTCTCGATTCCGGCAAGCAGCACGCGTTCGTGTCGCAGCTCGCGGCGAAGGGCGTCAACCTCGCCATGCTGCCGATCGTGCGCCAGGGGCGAAAGCGGGCGCCGCTGTCCTTTGCGCAAGCGCGCCTCTGGTTCCTGTGGCGGATGGATCCGTCCAGCGCGGCCTACAACATATCAGCGACGGTGCGCGTGCGCGGCCAGCTGCAACCACGCGCATTGCAACAGGCGTTCGATATGCTTGTCGCCCGCCACAGCGCGCTTCGCACCGTCGTTCGGCAGGAAGGGGAGCAGGCCGAACAAGTCATCCAGGTTCCGCAGCCGGCCGCATTGCGGCACCTGGCCCTCGATGGCGACGACCGCGAACGGCAGGCGCGCGAGCTTGCGCGGCAGGAGGCTTCGCTGCCGTTCGATCTCGAGGCCGGCCCGCTTATGCGCGCGACGCTGCTGACGCTGGACGAGGGCGATCACTTCCTCGTCGTCAGCCTGCACCATATCGTGGCCGACGGCTGGTCGATGGGCGTGCTGGTTGACGAGTTCTGGAAACTGTACGCGGCATTCGCTTGCGGTGAAGAACCGGCGCTGCCGGAGCCGGAGATTGACTATGCCGACTACGCCGAATGGCAGCGGCTCTGGATGAGTGCGGTCGATGGCGAACGGCAGGTCGGCTACTGGACCAGGCGTCTCGCCGATCCGGCGGTGCTCCAGCTGCCGATCGACCGGCCGCGCCCGGCGGTCCCGGATCTGGCGGGATCGGCACATCGCATCCCGCTCGACCCGGCGCTAGCCGATGGCTTGCGCGGGCTCGCGCGGCGGCAGCGCACGACCCTGTTCGCCGTCCTGCTGGCGAGCTTCAAGCTGCTGCTCTATCGCTACACCGGGCAGTCCGACATCAACATCGGCGTGCCCGTCGCCAACAGGCATCGCGACGAAGCGCGCGGCGTGATCGGTCTGTTCGTCAATACCCAGGTGCTTCGTACGCAGATCGACGGCCGCGCGGCGATCAGGGACTTCATTGCGGCGGTTCATGCGGCCACTGTCGAGGCACAGGAAAACCAGGACCTTCCGTTCGAACGTCTGCTCGAGATCCTCCAGCCCACGCGCAGCCTGAGTCAGAATCCGCTGTTTCAGGTCCTCTACAATCACCAACGCCGTCGGGTCTCCAGCAGTCCGCCCAATGGGACCGGCCTCCAGATCGAGACGATCGATACGGAGGTCGATGCCGTCAAGTTCGACCTCGCGCTCGACACCGAAGAGGGGCTGTCAGGCGAAATCCGCGCCGTCTTTACCTATGCGACGGCGCTGTTCGAGGCGGCGACGATCGAGCGTCTTGCCGCGCATTGGACCACGCTCCTGAAGGCCATGGTCGCCGACGACGCGCAAGGGATCGCCGATGTGGCGTTGCTGTCCGAACAGGAACTGGGGCAGTTGCGGCAATGGAATCGCGCCGACGAAACGGCAAGCTCATCGTTCACACCGGTGCATCGGACGGTTGCACGGCTGGCCGCCGAAACGCCCGACGCGCCGGCGCTGGTCTTCGGTGACGATGAAATCAGCTATGCCGAGCTCAACCGCCGCGCCAATCGGCTCGCGCACCACCTGATCCGCCTCGGTGTCGGGCGCGACGACCTTGTCGGTGTCTCGGCACGGCGTTCGCCAGGCCTCATTACAGCGCTGCTCGCCATCTTGAAGACGGGTGCAGCCTATCTGCCGCTCGATCCCGAGCATCCGGCCAGACGACAGGTCGGCACCCTGCGCGATGCCGGCGCGCGTGTCGTGCTGGTCGACGCAGATAGTTCGGCGTTAACGCCGCCGCCAGCTGGCGTTGTGGTCGTTCCGCTCGGTGCGATCGATCTCGCCAAGGAGAGCGAAAGCGATCCCGAGATCGCGGTGGTGCCAACCAGCCTTGCCTATGTGATCTACACCTCCGGCTCCACCGGCATCCCCAAGGGCGTCGCGGTCGAACACGGTCCGTTCGCCATGCACTGCGAGGTGACGGCCGGGCTCTACGACATGGATCGGCACTCGCGCGAGCTGCACTTCCTGTCCTTCACCTTCGATGGCGCCCATGAGCGGCTCTGGACCGCACTGACCTGCGGCGCGGCGCTCGTGATGCGGGATGCGGACCTGTGGTCCGCCGAACAGACTATCGAGGTTCTGCGCCGGCAGCGCGTCACCAATGCCGGATTCCCGCCCGCCTACCTGCAACAGCTCGCTGATTTCGCGATGTGGCGTGGCGATCCGCCGCCAGTCGAGCTGTACTCGTTCGGCGGCGAGGCGATGCCAAAGGCCGGCTTCGACAAGGTCAAGCGCGCGCTCAAGCCGCGGGCATTGATCAACGGCTACGGGCCGACCGAAACCGTGGTCACGCCGCTGGTCTGGAAGGTCGATGCGAGCGAGGAGATCGACGGCAATTATGCCCCGATCGGTCGCCCGGTGGGCCGCCGCTCGGCCTACATCCTGGACAAAGATCTCAACATCGTCCCGGTCGGCGTGACCGGTGAACTGTTCATCGGCGGCGAGGGCTTGGCGCGCGGTTACTGGCAGCGCGCCGAGCTGACGGCCGACCGCTTCGTCCCTGATCCGTTTGGCGCGCCGGGCGCGCGGCTGTATCGCACCGGCGATCTGGCGCGGTGGCGCGCCGATGGCGTCATCGAATATGTGGGCCGGACCGATCATCAGGTGAAGATCCGCGGCTTCCGGATTGAGCTCGGCGAGATCGAGGCATGGCTGATGCGGCAGGCCGGCGTGCGGTCGGCCGTGGTCGTTGCCCTTGAAGCCAGCGTCAGCCGTCAGCTGGTCGGCTATGTCGCCGGCGATGGGCCGTTCGACGAAGCGGCGATGCGTGCGGCGCTCTCGGATGAGCTGCCCGACTACATGGTGCCGGCCCGCATCGTGCGATTGGACCGGCTGCCGCTCACCGCGCACGGCAAGGTCGATCGCGACGCCCTGCCGGCGCCCGAGATGCCGGCCGCAACCACCGCGCATGTCGCGCCGCGCTCCGCAGCCGAGACGGTGCTCGCTGCGATCTGGGCCGAGCTGCTCGGCCAGCCCGCCATCGGCGCCACCGACAATTTCTTCGAGCTCGGCGGCGATTCCATCATCTCGCTGCAGCTGGTCGGTCGCGCGCGCCAGGCGGGCCTGCTGATCGAGCCGCGTGACGTCTTCCGGCATCAGACCTTGCAGGATCTGGCGCGCGTGGCGCGGGGTGAAGACAAAGCGGAGATCGTCGCCGCTGAGATCGATCTCGACGGCCGCGAGCACCTGCTGCTGCCGATCCAGTTGCGGTTCCTCAGTGAGGATGCAGGGGACCGTCATCACTGGAATCAGGCCGTCCTGCTGATGCCGAAGTCGCGGCTCGACTGGAAGCTCGTCGAGCTCACGCTTGCCGCTCTTGTCGCGCATCATGCGGCCCTGCGCCTGCGCTTCGAGGAGATTGATGGCGGTTGGCGCGCGACCTACGGCGCTACACCGCCAACGTCCGAGCTGCTGTGGATTCTTGGTGACCTCCAGGATGCCGCCGCAGTCACGAAGGTCGCCTCACAAGCTCAGGCCAGCCTGTCGCTGGCCGGGCCGCTGTTGCGTGTGGTCGGCATGGATCTCGCGGACGGCAGCCAGCGGCTTCTGGTGGTGGTGCATCATCTCGTCATCGACGGCGTGTCATGGCGTGTGCTGCTCGAAGACTTTGCGACGGCGTACGATCAGCTCCGCCAGGGCGCGGCTTCAGTCGCACTGGCGAGGAGCGACTCTTATGCATCCTGGGGCGCGCGATTGCAGGCCTATGCTGCAACCGACGAGCTGGCAGCCGAGCTCGACTATTGGCTGGAGCGGGGATCGCATGCGGCGTTTCCCTGCGATGACGATCATGGCGGGGTCGACCGGGTTGCAGACGGCGAGGAGGTCCTGCTGGCGTTCGACGCCGGATTGACCACGCGGCTGCTGAAAGAAGCCCCGTCCGCCTACCGCACCCAGGTCAATGATCTCCTGCTGGCGGCACTTGCGCGAGCCGTGTCGCGCTGGGGCGGGATCGAGGACGTCGTCGTCGAGCTCGAAGGCCATGGCCGCGAGGACGTCTTTGCGGGCGCCGATGTGTCCCGCACCATCGGCTGGTTCACCACTGCTTTTCCGGTGCGGCTGTCGGGTAACTCCGAGGACGATGCCTTTCTGATCAAATCCATCAAGGAGGAGCTTCGGGCCGTTCCCAACCGCGGGCTGGGGTACGGCATCCTGCGCCATCTCGGCACCGAGGCGCAGCGGAGCGCCCTGGCGACACGCCCTGAGCCGCGCATCGTCTTCAACTATCTCGGCCAGTTCGATTCCAGCATGGGAGAGAGTGCCCCGTTCCGCCTCGCGCCCGAGAGCTCGGGGCCGATGCGCAGCGAAAGCGCGCCACTCGGCCGCTGGGTCAGCATCAACGGTCAGGTCGGCGAAGGACAGTTGCGCCTGTCGTTCAGCTATGGCCGCAGGCGTTACCGGCGCGCAACGATCGAACGTCTCGCCGAGCATTACGCGGCTTCCTTGCGCGAACTCGTCGCGCATTGCACGGGCGGCGCCCGCGGCATTACGCCGTCGGACTTCGCCTTGTCGAACCTCAAGCAGGCTGATCTCGACGCGCTGGTCGCGACGATCGACTGCCGCGAGATCGAGGACATCTATCCGCTGTCGCCCATGCAGCAGGGCATGCTGTTCCATGCCCTTCGTGATGGCGAGAGCGGCAATTACGTCAACCAGATCGGCCTGGAGGTCCGTGGTCTCGAGGCCGGCAGGCTGCGCGCAGCCTGGCACGAGATCAGCTCGCGCCACGCCGTGTTGCGAACCGGATTTGCGTGGCGCGAGCTGTCGGGGGCCGCGCAGCAGGTGGTCTATCGCTCTGCGCCTTTGCCATTCGAGGAAGAAGACTGGCGCTCGCGGGCGGCCGCCATGGAAGAGGAGGAGCTGCGGGTTGCGCTCGCGGGTATTGCGCAAGCCGAACGTACCAGGGCATTCGATCTGTCTCAGGCGCCATTGCAGCGGGTCCGGCTGATCCGGCTCGACGAGGCACGCCACTGGCTGATCTGGACCCATCACCATATCCTGCTCGACGGCTGGAGCGCCGCGCGTCTCATGGCTGAGATCCTGCAGCACGAACGCGGTGCGCGACTATCGGCCGTGAAGGGCCGCTACCGCGACTACATCGCGTGGCTGCAAAGGCAGGACCGCGACGCGTCCGCGTCGTTCTGGCGATCGGCCTTGGCCGAATTGGACGAGCCCAGCTTCCTAGCGGACACGCTGGGAGGACCTGCGGCCAACGGTGCTTCCGGCCATGGCTCGTCGGACCTGCTGCTCACGGCCGACCTGACGGCAAGCCTGCAAGCCTTTGCGCGGCGCGAGCGCGTCACGCTGAACACGCTGGTGCAAGGCGCTTGGGCGCAGCTGTTGCGCCGCCACACCGGTCAGCGCGCGGTCTGTTTCGGTGCGACGGTCTCGGGCCGGCCGGCGGAGATCAGCGGGGCCGAGGAGATGGTCGGCCTGTTCATCAACACGCTGCCCGTCGTCGATCAGGCAAGCCCGCAAACCGAGATCGGAGCGTGGCTGCGCGATCTCCAGGCGCGCAACACGGATCTGCGCGATCACGGCTGGATGCCGCTGTACGAAATCCAGCGTCTTGCCGGCCGTTCCGGACGCGCGTTGTTCGACAACATCCTCGTGTTCGAGAACTATCCGATCGATCAGGCGCTACGGGGCGAGAGCGAAAGCGGACGCCGGTTCGGCCGGGTCGAGCAGGTCTCGATCACCAACTATGCGCTGACGGTGGCGGTCTTCGCCAAGCCCGACGGCATCAATCTGGGCTTTCGCTACGATCGCAGCCGCCTCGACCACGATCATATCAGATATCTGCAAGCCTCGCTGTCGCAACTGCTGGCCAGGATCGTGGCGGACGCCTCGCGGCCGCTGGGCGCGCTGGACAGCCTCGATGCCGATGAGGAGCAGAGATTGCTCGGCTGGGGCGGCAGCGCCGAGCGGGCACCGAAGCTTGGCGACACTATCGTCGCGCAGATCGAAGCCCGGGCCGCGGCTTCGCCATCGTCGATCGCGTTGATCTTCGGTGAACGGCAGATCAGCTATGGCGAGCTGAACGCGCGTGCCAATCGCCTGGCATGGCGGTTGCGGGAGCACGGGATCAGTCGCGACCGGCTGGTCGGCTTGGCGCTCGAGCGCAGCATCGAGCTGATCGTCGGCGTCCTGGCCGTGCTGAAGGCCGGAGGCGCCTATCTGCCGCTCGATCCCGACTACCCGTCCGATCGCCTGCTCCACATGCTGCGTGATAGCGGAACGGCGCTGGTGCTGACCCAGGAGCGGCTGCTTCCGCATCTGGCGTCTGTGATCACGGATGCGGACGTCGAGGCCTGGACAATCGACGGCGAGGCTGAAGCTCGGATCGGCGCGCCTGCCGGCAATCCCGACCCGGCGCTTCATCCGGACAGCCTGGCTTATGTGATGTACACGTCCGGCTCGACCGGCGTGCCCAAGGGCGTCGCCTGCTCGCATCGCGCACTCGCGGCACGGCTCGGCTGGATGCAGGCGGAGTATGGTCTCGATCCCGCCGAGACCTTGCTGCACAAGACCCCGTTCAGCTTCGACGTCTCGGTTTGGGAGATATTGTGGCCGCTCGCAACCGGCGCGCGGCTGGCGATCGCGCCTCCAGGCGCGCATCGCGAGCCGCGACTCCTGGTGGACGCCGTCATCGCCCATGACGTGACGACGCTGCACTTCGTGCCGCAGATGCTCGAGCATTTCGTGACCGAGCCCGGCGCGCCGCGCTGCACCTCGCTGAGGCGCCTGTTTGCTGGCGGCGAGGCGCTGTCACTCGATCTCATGACGCGTGTGCGTGCGGCGTTCCCCCATGTGCGGTTCGACAATCGCTACGGTCCGACCGAGGCTCTCATCAACGCCACGTATTGGACCTGTCGCGACGAGGATGGGACGCGCGTGCCGATCGGCCAGCCCATTCCCGGCGTGACGATCCGCATCCTCGACGCCGATCTGAACATGGTTCCGGCAGGCGTGACCGGCGAGTTGTTCATCGGCGGGGCCGGTTTGGCGCGGGGCTATTGGCGGCGCGAGAAGCTGACGGCGGAGCGCTTCATTCCCGATCCCTTCGGGGAGCAAGGCGAGCGGCTCTATCGGTCGGGAGACCTGGCGCGCTGGCGCGCTGATGGCGCGATCGACTATGTCGGACGCGCGGATCACCAGATCAAGATCCGTGGCTTCCGCATCGAGCTCGGTGAGATCGAGGCGCGGCTGCTCGAGCAGCCCGGTGTTCGTTCCGCGGTCGTGGTGGCGCGAGAGATCGGCGCCGGCCGGCAGCTCGTTGGCTACGTCAGCGGCACGGCGGAGTTGGAAGAGGCTGCGCTGCGGACAGCGCTGTCGGCCGTCCTGCCGGATTACATGGTGCCGCCGAGAATTGCCGTGCTGGAGCGGCTGCCCTTGATGCCGAGCGGCAAGGTTGAGCGCCAGGCGCTGCCGGCGCCCGACATGGCCCATGGCCATGTGGATCATCAGGCGCCACGCACGCCTGCGGAGATCGCCTTTGCGGCGATCTGGGCCGAGCTGCTCGGCCGGCCGGCCGTCGGCCTCACCGACAATTTCTTCGAGCTCGGGGGCGATTCCATCATCTCGCTCCAGATGGTGAGCCGCGCCCGGCGCGCCGGATACCTGATCGAGCCCCGCGACGTATTCCAGCATCAGACGCTCGAAGCTCTGGCGCGCGCGGCGCGGACCGAGCAGCGCACGGGGACGCTCGCCGATCAGGGGCAGGTCATCGGCCCGCATCCGCTCTTGCCGATTCAGTCCCGCTTCTTTGCTGAGGACATGGAGAATCGGGATCATTGGAACCAGGCTGTGCTCTTGCATCCGCGAGAGCGCCTCGACTGGAACGTGATGCGGCGCGCGCTCGCCGCCGTGGTCGATCATCATGATGCGCTACGCCTGCGCTTCGAGCAGAAGCAAGGAAGCTGGTATGCCGAGCACGGCGCTGCTGTTGGCGCGGAGGAACTGCTCTGGGTCCGGCAGGCGGCCGGCCGCGATGCCGTGACGGCGCTGGCATCGTCGGCGCAAGCAAGCCTGTCGATCTCCGGCGGGGAGCTGTTACGGGCCGTCGGCATCGATGTCGCTGATGGCAGCCAGCGTTTTCTGATGGTGATCCACCATCTCGTGGTCGACGGGATGTCATGGCGCATTCTGCTGGAGGACGTCGCGTCCGCTTACAGGCAGCTTGCGAAGGGTGACGCCGCGGCCGCGCTTCCGCCCAAGACTCATGCTCACGCGCTGTGGGGTCAGCGCTTGCGGGCTTACGCGACCTCGCCAGAACTGGCGACGGAGTTACCCTACTGGACCAGCCGCTGTGCAAACGCGGACGTTCCCTGCGACGAGGACCACGCGGGCAACGATCGCATCGCCGATGCCGATGAGGTCCTGCTGTCATTCGAAAGTGAATGGACGCGGCGCCTGCTGACGGATGCGCCGTCGGCTTATCGTACGCAGATCAATGATCTCCTTCTTGCCGGCCTTGCACGCGCCGTCTGGCAGTGGAGTGGGCAGGACGACGTTCTCGTCGAGCTGGAGGGGCATGGCCGCGAGCCTCTCGCTGGCGATCTCGATCTCTCGCGCACGGTCGGCTGGTTTACGACGGCCTTTCCCGTGCGGTTGGCCGGTGGCTCGGAAGTTCCTTCGTCATTGATCAAGACCGTGAAGGAGGAGCTTCGCGGCGTTCCCGGCCGCGGACTGGGCTACGGCGTATTGCGCTATCTTGGCTCCGAAGAACAACGTTTGGCGCTATCGCATGCCGGCGAGCCGAAGATTGCGTTCAACTATCTCGGCCAGATCGACGGAGGCGATGAGGCGGCGCTGTTCAAGATGGCAGCGGAAAGCGCCGGCCGATCGCGGGATGCATCGAGCCCGCTGCGACGCTGGCTGACCGTGAACGGCACGGTGCGCGATGGTCGGTTGTTTCTATCGTTCGGGTTCGGCCGCAAGCGCTATCGGCGCGAGACGGTCGAGCGGTTGGCTGCGTTGTACGAGGCTGCGTTGCGCGAGCTGGTCGATCACTGCACCGGCGGCGCTTGCGGCCTGACACCATCGGACGTGGCGTTGTCGGGGCTGGGTCAGACCGAACTCGACAGGCTTGCGCTTGATTGGCGCGAGATCGAGGACATCTATCCATTGTCGCCGATGCAGCAAGGCATGTTGTTCCATGCGATGCATGACGGCGAGAGCGGGCTCTACGTCAACCAGGTCGCGGCGGAGATCCGTGGGCTGGACGCCGGAAAGCTGCGCCGCGCCTGGCAGGCAGCCAGCGATCGTCACGCGGTGCTGCGGACGGGATTTATTTGGCGTGACCTGTCCGGCGCGCCGCAACAGGTCGTCTATCGACGGGCCGAAGTGCCCTTTATCGAGGATGACTGGCGAGCACGGAGTGCGACCTGGGACCAGGCGCAACTGGATGCGGCGCTGGCCGACGTTTCGCGGCAGGAGCAGGCCGCCGGCTTTGACCTGTCGCGGCCGCCCTTGCAGCGCGTTCGGTTGATCCGGCTCGGCAACGACAGGCATTGGCTGATCTGGACGCATCATCACATTCTGCTCGATGGGTGGAGCTCGGCGCGGTTCATCGCCGAAGTGATGCAACATAACGGCGAGGGGCGCCTGCCGCCGTTGCGGCACCGCTATCGCGACTACATCGCGTGGCTGAAGAGCCGCGACAGCGACGCATCGGCGGCGTTCTGGCGCAATGCGACGGCTGGGCTGGTCGAGCCGAGCTTCCTCGCAGGCAGCCTGGCCGAAGGGGGGGACGTGGAAACGTCCGGCCATGGCATGCTTGCGCTGGAGCTGGATCCTGCCATGACCGGACGGTTGCAGGAATTTGCGGCGCGCGAGCGGATCACGATGAACACGCTGGTGCAGGCGGCATGGGCGCAGTTGCTGCGGCAGCATACCGGGCAGGGGACGGTTTGCTTCGGTGTCACCGTGTCGGGCAGGCCGCCCGAGCTCGCCGGCGCCGAAGAGATGGTCGGCCTGTTCATCAACACGTTGCCCGTGATCGACGGCGTCAGCCCGCAGCAGGCCGTCGGTGCATGGCTGCGCGAATTGCAGGATCGCAATCTGGCCCTGCGCGAATTCGGCGCCACGCCGCTCTATGAGATCCAACGGCTGGCAGGGCGTCCCGGACGGCCGTTGTTCGACAGCATCCTGGTGTTCGAGAATTACCCGGTCGACCGCGCGCTAATCGGACAGAACCGGCAGATCCAGGTCGGCGAAACCCGGATCGTCGAGACCAGCAATTATCCTTTGTTCGCCAGCATCGGCGTCGATGAGCACCTGCGCCTCGTCTTCAACTATCAGCGCAAATATTTCGACGAGGCCCAGATCGCACGGCTGCAGCGAACCTTTGTGCGGCTGATCGAGGCGCTGGCCATCGATGCCGATCGACCGGTCGGCATGATCGCAGCCCGCGACGCCGCGGATGACGTCCTGCTTGCACGGGCGAACGATACGCGCCGGGATGAACCGCGCGAGGGGATCATTGCGCAGTTCGAGGCACAGGTCCGGAAGTCGCCGCAGGCGATCGCGCTGGTGTTCGGCGAGGCGGAGCTGAGCTATGCCGCGCTGAATGCACGCGCCAACCGGCTGGCGCGGCGATTGCGCGATCGCGGCGTCGGGACCGAAATCGTGGTCGGGCTGGCGCTCGACCGCGGCGTCGGGATGCTGGTCGCGCTGTTGGCAGTGCTGAAGGCCGGCGGGGCCTATTTGCCGCTCGATCCGGATTACCCGCCGGAGCGGCTGGCGCACATGCTGGGCGACAGCGGCGCGGCGCTGGTGCTGACGCAGGAGAGATTGCACGATCAGTTGGCAGCCATCCTGGCGGAGACTGGCGCAGAGGCCTGGCTCGTTGATGGACAGGACGGCGAGGGCAGCGATGCCGGCAATCTCGATGTCGCCGTTCACGGTGAGAGCCTCGCCTATGTGATCTACACTTCGGGCTCGACCGGTCTGCCCAAGGGCGTGATGGTTCGCCACGACGCCGTGACAAACTTCCTCGCGACCATGGCGGAGCAGCCCGGCATGACGGCCGCCGACCGGGTGCTTGGCCTGACCTCGCTGTCCTTTGACATCGCAGTGCTTGAGCTCTGGCTGCCGCTGACGATTGGCGCCTGCGTCGTGCTGGCGGATCGCGCGGCCGCGCATGATCCTGCCAAGCTCAAGGCGATCGTGGAGCGGCATGGCGTGTCCCTGATCCAGGCAACGCCGTCGACCTGGCGGATGCTGCTCGATCATGACGGCCCTGCGCTGCCGGCGAGCTGCCGGGTGCTGTGCGGCGGCGAGGCGCTGCCGCCGGATCTGGCGCGGCGGCTGGTGGCGCAAGCCGGCGAAGTCTGGAACCTGTACGGTCCGACCGAGACCACGGTGTGGTCGGCGCGCCATCGGCTCGATGCGATGGATGATCGTCCGCTGCTGGGCCGCCCGATCGGCAACACCACGCTTTACGTTCTCGACGGTGACCTCAACCTCGCGCCGGTCGGCGTCGCCGGCGAGCTCTATATCGGCGGGAGCGGGCTCGCCCGCGGCTATTGGCAGCGCGGCGCCCTGACGGCGGAGCGCTTCATCCCCGATCCGTTTGGTCCGCCGGGCGCGCGGCTGTACCGCACCGGTGACGTGGCGCGATGGCGGTCCGACGGCGTGCTCGACTATGTTGGCCGAGCCGACCACCAGGTGAAGATCCGAGGCTTCCGCATCGAGCTCGGCGAGATCGAGGCGCGGCTGCAGGCGCAGCCGGGCGTCCGCGCGGCCGTGGTGGTGGCGCGCGAGGCCGGCACCGGCCGCCAGCTGGTCGGCTATGTCAGTGCCGAAGCGCTGGATGGGACGGCGCTCAAAACGGCGCTGTCCTCGGTGCTGCCCGACTACATGGTCCCGGCGCGGATCGTGGTGCTGGAGCGCCTGCCGCTGACGCCGAACGGCAAGATCGACCGCAAGGCCTTGCCGGCGCCGGATCAGCTCGCGGCGTCCGCCCAGCATGTGGCGCCGCGCACGCCGGCGGAGGCTGCATTGGCCGCGATCTGGGCCGATCTGCTGCGCCAGCCCACCATCGGCGTCACCGACAATTTCTTCGAGCTCGGTGGTGATTCCATCATCTCGCTGCAGATGGTGAGCCGCGCGCGGCGCGAAGGCGTGCTCATCGAGCCGCGCGACGTGTTCCGGCATCAAACCATCGAGGCGCTGATTGCGTCGTCCCGAGATGTCGAGCCCGACAAGGAAGACCGCGCATCGGAGCGCGGTTCGCTGGCGGGACTCTCCAGCGAGCAGCTCGAACGGCTCGGTCTGAACTGGAGCCGCGTCGAGGACGTCTATCCGCTGTCGCCGATGCAGCAGGGCATGCTGTTTCACAGCCTGCGCGATGCTGGCAGCGGCGTTTATGTCAATCAGGTCAGTGTCGAGATCCGGGGCCTCGACCCGGAACGGCTCGGCACAGCGTGGCGCGAGGTGAGCGCGCGTCATCAGATGCTGCGGACCGGCTTCCTCTGGCGTGAGCTCTCCGGCTCCCCGCTGCAAGCCGTCTATCGCGACGCCATCGTGCCGTTCGCAGAGGAGGACTGGCGAGGGCAGGCGATCAGTGATGAAAGAATTGCGGCGGCTCTTGCCGATGAGCGCGCCGCCGAGTTCGATCTCCAGAGGCCGCCGCTCCAGCGGGTGCGGCTGTTGCGCCTCCAGGACCACCTGTATCGGCTGATCTGGACCTATCATCACATCCTGATGGACGGCTGGAGCTCGGCAAGGTTCGTCGGAGAAGTCCTGGAGTGCTATTACGGCGGCGCTGCTGCCGCGAACGCGACGCGCTACCGCGACTATATCGCCTGGCTGCAGGCGCAGGACGCCAAGGCTGCCGAAGCTTTCTGGCGTGAACAACTCAGGAGCTTTGATCAGCCAACGCAGCTCGCCGACGCCTTCGGCGCGCGCCGCCATCAGGCATCCGGCCACGAACGCTGTTACACGCGTCTCGGAGAGGCCGCGACCGCGGAGCTGAAGGCGTTCGCGCGCCGCGAACGGATCACGCTGAACACCGTCGTCCAGGGCGTGTGGGCGCTGTTGCTGCAACGCTATACGGGCCAGAACACAGTCACATTCGGCGTAACCGTGGCCGGTCGTCCGGCCGGTCTCGACGGATCGCAGCAGATGCTCGGGCTCTTCATCAACACGCTGCCCGTGATCGATACGATTCCGCCCGAAAGCCCGATCGGAGAATGGCTCCGCGCGCTGCAGGACCGCAATTCGGCGATCCGGGACTACGAGCACACGCCGCTCTATGACATCCAGGGCTGGGCCGGCCGCGCCGGTCAGACCATGTTCGACAGCATCATCGTCTTCGAGAACTATCCGATCGAACGCAGCATGCACCGCGGCGCAGGCGCATTGCAGTTCAGCGGCCTCAAGAGTGTCGACGTGACGAACTATCCGATGGACCTCTCGGTGCTGGTCGAAGACACGCTCCAGGTCGAATACACCTATATGCCGAGTCATTTCACCGCAGCGCAGGCGGCGCAGATCAAGGCGCAGTTCGAGCTCTTGCTGGCGGAGCTGACGCGGGATGCCACGGTCGTGCTTGGCAGCATCCATCCCGTCACAGAGCTCGACGCCGCTCTTGCGGATCGTTGCAACCGCCACGCGACGTCGAGCGCTCCGCTGCCGCTGGTACATGAGGCGATCAGCAGCCATGCGCATCGTCATCCGGAGCGGACGGCGCTGACCATCGGCAGCTCGGTGCTCTCGTTCGGAGACCTCGAGCGCAGGGCCAACCGCCTGGCGCATCACCTGATCGCCCGGGGGCTCAAGCCCGAGCAGCGCGTCGGCGTGGTGGTCGAGCGAACTGCTGCCACGATGATTGCGCTGCTGGCCGTGCTCAAGGCGGGTGGGGCCTACGTTCCACTCGATCCCGAGCTGCCCTCGGAGCGGCGCGCGTTCGTCATGCGCGATGCCGCAATCGCGTTCCTGTTGACGGGTCCGCTCGAAATCGAGGGCAGCCCGGACGGCATGGAGCGAATTTCCTTGTCTTCGTTCGAGTTCGACGCGGGACCGGACCATCCGCCGCAGCCCGAACTGCATCCGGAAAACCTTGCCTATTTGATTTACACCTCGGGCTCGACGGGGACGCCGAAGGGCGTCGCTGTCGCCCACGGTCCGCTGGCGATGCACTGTCGCGTCACGGGCAGCCTCTACGAGATCGACGAAAGCTCCTGCGAGCTGCATTTCCTATCGCTGGCCTTCGACGGCGCTCATGAGCGCTGGCTCACAGTTCTGTCGCATGGCGCACGGCTGTTGATGCGTGACGCCGAATTGTGGACGCCGGAACAGACCGTCGAGAACCTGCACGCCCATCGCGTCAGCCATATCGGATTGCCGCCGGCCTACCTCCAGCAGGTCGCCGATTGCGTCGAGCAGAGCGGCAATCCACCGCCGGTCAAGCTCTACTCGTTCGGCGGCGAGGCGATGCCGAAGGCGGGCTTCGACAAGGTCAGGCGCGTTCTCAAGCCACGCATTCTGATCAATGGTTATGGTCCGACCGAAACCGTCGTCACGCCGCTGGTCTGGAAAGTCGATGGCGCGTCGGAATGCGACACGCCCTACGCGCCGATCGGCGTGCCGGTCGGAGATCGCCGTGCCTACATTCTCGATGCCGCGCTCGACATTATTCCCGCCGGCGTCGCCGGCGAGCTTTATCTCGGCGGCTTTGGGCTGGCACGGTGCTATCACGGCAAGGCCGGTATGACCGCAGAGCGCTTCGTGCCTGACCCATTCTCGTCGGCCCCGGGAGCGCGGCTGTACCGCACCGGCGATCTGGCGCGATGGCGCGAGGACGGCACCGTCGAATATCTCGGCCGCAGCGATGACCAGGTCAAGGTCAACGGTTTCCGGATCGAGCTCGGAGAGATCCAGACCTCACTGCTCCGTCACGAGGCAATCGCGCAGGCCGCGGTGGTGGCGGTGCCGGGTGCAGCCGGAAATCAGCTCATTGCCTATGTCGCGCCGAAGGCGGCAGATGACGCCGCGCCTGATGCGGCCGAGACGCTGGTCGAGCGCTTGACCGGTTTCCTGAAGCTCGTCCTGCCGGCCTATATGGTGCCGGCTCGGATCGTGGTGCTGGAGCGGTTGCCGACATTGTCGAGCGGCAAGATCGACCGGCGTGCATTGCCGGCTCCCGATGCGTCGATGCGGAGCTTCGTCCCCCCGCGAACCCCGGCAGAGATTGCAATGGCGCGCCTGTGGTCCGAGATCCTGGAGGTGCCGCAGGTCGGCGTCACCGACAATTTCTTCGAGCTTGGCGGCAATTCAATCCTGTGCCTCAAGGTCGTGGCGCGGGTCCGTCAGGACAAGACGTTCGGGATCGAGATCAAGCTGCGCGATCTGCTTCAGAAGCCGACGATCCGCGCCTTGCTCGCCGGCAGCGCCACCGCGGCGTCCGCCGTCGCATCCGCGCCATCGGCGCTGCTGCCGCTGAATGCCGCGGTTCGCGGCGTGAACCCGGTCTTCGCTGTGCATGGCGGCTTCGGCACAGTGTTCGACTACGGGCCGCTGGCGCGCCGCCTCGAAGGGCACCGGCAGCTGATCGGGCTGCAATCGAGAATGCTGGTCGATCCCTCGTGGACCGACGCCTCCCTCGAAGCCATGGCCGTGGACTACGCGGCCGAGATCAGGCGGATGCAGCCGCGCGGTCCCTATAGCCTGGTCGGCTGGTCCTTGGGAGGACTGCTGGTCGGTCTCGTCGCGGCCGAGCTCGAACGCGGCGGTGAGCGCGTCGATCGTCTCGCGCTGGTCGACAGCTTCGTGCTGCGGCAGCCGGACGGACCGAACCGGCAGGAGTCGATGGCACACTGGGCCGACGATCTCGCAGGATTGCTGTCGGCGGTTCTTCCGAGCGCTGCGGCCTCTCGCATCAAGGCGCAGGTCGAGGCAGCGAAACGCGCTGATTTGCCGGAGACGCCGGAGCGCATCCGCGATCTGGTCGCCTCTGTTGTGGAGCAGAGCAGGAGCGTGAGAGCGAACGACGCCTCGCTCGGCGCCGATGATTTGTCCGCTGCATTCGCAGTCGGACGGCACCTCAACAGGCTGGCGCAGAACACAGCGCTGCCGCGGGGCCTGGAAGCCACGCCGCTCTGCTGGTGGACCTCGACCCGTCTGGCACAGCGTGATCGGCTGGAATCGCAGATGCCGAAGGCGGTCGATCGCGGCTTCGTCGGCGACAACCATTTCACGATCCTGAGGGATGCCGGCCTGCTCGATGAGATCTGCGGTCTGCTCGTGCCGGCGGAGGCGTCGACGATCGCGCAGGATACGGTCCCGGAGCCAGCGGAGTAAGTCTTTGAGTCTTGATCCAGATATCGCGGCATTGCTCGAGATGGTGCAGGCCGGCACCGAAAGCGGCGCGCGCGTTCCGTTTCCGCAATTGACTGCTGCGCAGGCGCGGGCCGATTTCGATGCGTCCTCGCCGCTGCTCGACGTCGATCCGCCGGCGCTCGCCTACGAGCGGCGTTTGTCGCTGCCGGTGCGGGATGGCGCGATCATCGAGGCGCGGCTCTATGCGAGCGCGCAGCCGAGCGAACGCACTCCCATTCCTGTTCTTCTTTACATGCACGGCGGCGGCTTCGTCGTCGGCAGCCTCGATTCGCATCAGCCATTGTGCCGCGGCCTCGCCGAGGACAGCGGTGCGGCCGTGCTGTCGGTCGGCTACAGGCTCGCACCGGAGCACAAGTTTCCGACCGCTTTCGAGGATGCAGTCGATGCGCTGACCTGGATCGGCCTCGAGGGCCGCGCGATCGGGCTCGATCCCCGCCGGGTCGCCGTCGGCGGCGACAGCGCCGGCGGAACGCTTGCCGCCGCGCTCGCGATCGAAGCGAGGACAAACACGGTCCTTCCGCCGCCGGTGCTTCAGGTTCTCGCTTATCCCGGTCTCAGCTCCCGACAAAGCTCCGCATCCTACGAGCGCTACGGTACCGGCCATCTTCTGGAGCGTAGCACCGTCGATTGGTTCTTCCGGCAATATCTCCGCGACGAGTCGGATCGCGACGATTGGCGTTTTGCGCCGCTCGCAGCGGATGATTTGTCGGGCCTTGCTCCCGCATGCATCGTCCTCGCCGAGTTCGATCCCCTGGTGGACGAGGGGCACGATTATGCAGCCCGCTTGGCGGCGGCCGGCGTTCCCGTCGATCTGCACGTTTATCCCGGCATGATCCATGAATTCCTGCGCATGGGGAATGTCGTGGCCGATGCCTTGCAGGCGAGGGCGACGATCGGGCGGGCGCTGGCCAAGGCCTTTCTCGCCGCTGGTGAAAAGGCGGCCTGATATGGCAATGCAGCGTGAACGAGAGTATGTCATGATCATCATCTCTCGCGCTTCTGTGCGAGAGGCGCCTGAACGGATCCCATGAGCACGACTATTCCAGACCATAGGCTGTCCCGCCGTGCGCTCCTCGGCGTGGGCGCAGCGATCGGAGGCACGGCCATTGCGGGTAGATGGCCAATGGCATTTGCCCAAACCAGTGGACCGCAATCTGGGCTCCGAATTGCCGCGCTCGGCTGGGCCTGTGCCCAGACGATCCTGGCGCTCGGCGTTGTGCCGCTGGTGATTCCGGAGATCGAGCGCTATGGCCGGCTCGTCGTCGAGCCGCCCGTTCCGTCCGCGGTTCAGGAAATTGGTCTGCGTTCGGAGCCAAATCTCGAACTGCTGCAGAGCTTCGCGCCCGACATCATCGTCATCGACCCCAGCATTGCGGCCGCCGTCCCCCGGCTCAAGCTGATCGCGCCGGTCGAAACGTTTACGATCTTCAGACCCGGCGGGCATCCTCTCGACACGGCGCGCCATTCGACGCTGGAGCTTGCCAAACGTCTCGGAGTGCAGTCGGCGTGCGAAGCCTATTTCGCCCGTTTCGACGTCGCCATGGCCGGCTATCGTGAGCGGCTCCAGGGTCGCGGCGGCAAGCCGCTCTATCTCGTCAGCGAGATCGCGCGCAACCGCGCGCTCGTGTTCGGACCGAACAGCCTCTATCAGGAGGTGCTCGATCGGTGCGGATTGAAGAATGCCTGGACGGGACAGAGCGGCCCATGGGGCCATACCAGTGTTGGGCTCGAAGTGCTCGCCGCGGTTCCGGACGCGCGGCTGGTGTTGATGACCTCGCGGGTCGCCGATGTCGAAGCGCTGCTGAAGGCAAGCCCTGTGCTTCAAACCCTGCCGTCTCTTCGGTCGCATCGGCTGACGGTCCTGGGTAACCAGTTCTTCTATGGCGGCGTGCCGGCGGCCGAACGTTTCGCCCGCCTTCTCGCCGAACGTCTGCCGCGGGAAAGCCATGAGCAAGGTTGAGGCACTGCCGGCCCGGTCCGGCTTGGAGATGCATCCGGCGGTGCTGATCGGCTTGCTGCTGGCAGCCGCGGCCGCGCTGACCTGGCGGAACCTGTCCGGATATCTGCCCGCAGGCGCCTGGCTGCCGGTGTTGTGGCGGCCCGAGGTCACCGATCCCCAGCAGATGCTGGTGCACTACACCGTGTTTCCGCGCATCGCAGTGGCGCTGCTGGCCGGCGCAGCCCTCGGTCTTGCCGGCACGGTCTCTCAGCAGGTGTTGCGCAATCCGCTTGCGGAGCCGAGCACCATCGGCGTCCTGAACGGCGCCTATCTTGCGCTGGCCGTGACGACCCTGTGGGCGCCGTCGCTGCTGGCCTTCGGCCGCGAGTGGATTGCGCTGTGCGGCGGGTTCGCTGCGTTCCTGTGCGTGTTCGGGCTGACCTGGAAGCGTGCGCTGTCGCCCGTCGTCCTGGTGCTCGCTGGATTGATCGTCAGCTACTACTGTGCGGTGACCACCCAGGCGCTGGTGCTGCTCAACCACGAATATCTGATCGGTCTGTTCATCTGGGGCGCCGGCTTCCTCAATCAGCAGGATTGGAGCAACGTCACCTTCCTGGCGCCGCGGCTGCTGATTTCGATCGTGCTGATCGCGGCGATGGTTCGTCCGCTGACCCTGCTCGGCTTCGACGACGAGACCGCGCGCAATCTCGGCCTCGGATTGACGAGGGCCCGGGTCTTCGCGCTCGTCATCGCGATCGCGCTCAGCGCGTCGGTCGTCAGCGTGGTCGGCGTCATGGGATTTGTCGGTTTGTCCGCGCCGGCCATCGTCATGCTGTCAGGCGCGCGCCGCTTTCGCGACCGGCTGATCTGGGCGCCACTTTGCGGCGCCCTGCTGCTGTGGCTGACGGATCAGCTCGTGCTTCTGATCCCGCCCGGCTATCGCGAAATGCCGGCCGGTGCGGTGACGGCCCTGATCGGCGCGCCAATGTTGCTCGTGCTGCTGCCACGGCTGCGAGCCACCATGCCGATGGGAAACCTCACGCCATCCGCTCCGGCGCGGCTCGATCATCCCTGGTGCGTGATCCTTTTGGCCTTAGTCTTGCTGCTGCTCGCCGTCTGGATCGCGCTGGCCCTCGGCGTCGGCTCCGACGGCTGGCGCTGGAGCGGCCTGTCGGGCTTGCAGGAATTCTGGCCGTGGCGCTGGCCGCGCGTGGTGTCGGCGCTGGCCGCGGGCGCGACGCTGGCGGTCGCCGGCACGCTGCTGCAGCGGATGACCGGAAACCCGATGGCCGCGCCGGAGGTCATGGGCATCAGCTATGGCGCCGCGATGGGCGTGATCGTTCTGCTCTATCTCTTTCCCGCCCACACCCGGCTGGAGCAGATTGCAGCGGCCGGGATCGGCGCCTTCATTGTGCTGGCGCTGGTGCTGCTGTTCAGCCGGCGGTCCGAGTTCAGTCCGGAGCGCGTGCTGCTGGCAGGCGTCGCCATGAGCGCGGCATTCGGCGCGATCATTGCCATGGCGCTGGCGACAGGCGATCCCCGCATCGGCACGCTGCTGTCGCTGCTGACAGGCTCGCTCTACCAGATCGGCCCGGCCGAGGCCGCAATCCTCGCCGCCGCGGCGCTCGTTCTGCTGATCATGGTGCCAATGCTGTCCCGCTGGCTTGATATCCTGCCGCTCGGACCTGCGACCTCGCGTTCGATCGGCATCTCGCTGACGCGGAGCCGCGTCATCATCATGCTGCTGACGGCGTTGCTGACGGCGACGGCCACGCTGATGGTTGGTCTTCTGAGCCTGGTCGGCTTCATCGCGCCGCATATGGCACGGATGATGGGGGCGCAGCGCGCGCTGCATCAGGCGGCGCTGGCCGCGTTGATCGGGGCGATCCTGATGGTGACGGCGGATTGGGCCGGACGCATGGTGATCTTCCCGTTCCAGATGCCCGCCGGCATCTTCGCCATGATGCTTGCCGGACCCTATCTCATCTGGCTGCTGCGCCCGCAGCGCGGTTGACGGCGCTCACCGCGCGAAGCTGATGAGATGGCCATGGTCCGGCGACGGCATCACGCCCATGGGGATGCCGTAGATGGTTTCGAGCTCGGCCGGCGTCATGATCTTGTCCGGTGTGCCGCGCGCGATCAGCTTCCCGGAATGCAGCGCGATGATCTCGTCGCAGAAGCGGGCGGCCATGTTGACGTCGTGGAGCACCACGACCACGCCGAGATTGCGCTCGCGGGCGAGCTGCCTGACCAGCGACAGCACTTCGATCTGATGAGCGATGTCGAGCGCCGAGGTCGGCTCGTCGAGCAGCAGGCACTCGGCATCCTGCGCAACCAGCATGGCGATCCACGCCCGCTGGCGCTCGCCGCCGGACAACGTATCGACCAGGCGATCCGCAAAGGGTTCGATATGGGTCAACGCCATGGCGTTTGCGACCTTCTCGCGGTCGATGTCACCGAACCGTCCGAGCGCGCCGTGCCAGGGATAGCGTCCGAGTGCGACCAGCTCCTTGACCAGCATGCCCGCGGCGGGCGGCGTCTGCTGCGGCAGGTAGGCGACCTTGCGGGCATAGTCCCGATCGCTCCAGGCGCGCAGTGCGCGGCCTTCGAAACGGATCGTTCCCGACGAGCTTGGCTGCTGGCGCGACAATAATTTCAGCAAGGTCGATTTGCCGGAGCCATTATGGCCGATCAGCCCGACGACGCTGCGTGCGGGAAAGGATAGCGTCAGCGGTTCGAGCAGCGCGCGCCCGGCCACTGCGAAGCCGACCTGGTCGAGCTGGAACAAGGGCGCGGGCGCTTCCAGCGAGGCCTGCGTGACGTCGGTTGGCAAGGCGAGCGTTCTTTCGCTCGTCTGCGCGTGTTGGATCGTCATGGTTGGCGCAGGCTCCAATAGGCGACGGCCAGAACTTGGTCGCGGGAAAGCTTTCGCTCATCGCGCAGATGGTTGCGCAGGGCCTTCAGCGCCTGCGCCTCACACGCGATCCAGGCGAAGACGTCCTGATGGTGCGGCCATCGCACCGCCTTGACGGCGTCGACCAGGAGCTGCGTCGTCCCGGCTGGACGGCCCTCGCGATGCAACCAGCGGATTGCTACCCCGGCCGGGGCGACCAGCGGAACTTCCTCGCGCCGATCCGCGACCTCGATAAAGGCCTCACCCGTCGCCGTCGCGGGCAGCGTCTCCAGAATTCGCGCGATGGCGGGCAGGGCGGTTTCGTCGCCCGCCAGCAGCACCCAGCGCGCCGGACGAATGCCCCGGCCGAGCGGGCCGGCCATGCCGCAGATGGCGCCGGCCGTCGCGTTCACGGCGAACGCCGAGCCCGGCCCGGCATGATCATGGACCACGAAATCGATGTCGATCTCGCGGCTCTGCAAGTCGATGCGACGGATCGTGTAATAACGGGTGACGGGCCTGCGGTCGGGCTCCGGCCACAGGATACGTCCGTCGGGCGCGGGCCACGGCCATTCGGGCTTGGCGAGGCCCTCGGGCGGGAAGTACAGCCGCACGTGCAGATCGTCGTCATTCACGAAACGGGCGATATCGTCGCCCGTGAAGGTCAGCCGCCGCATGTGCGGCGTCAGGGTGATCGCGGCCTTCAGCCGCACTTCACGGAAATTAGCCAGCGTGCCGCCGTTGGATTCATGACCGGACCAAATGATGGTTGGGGCAATGTCGCCCGCGAACTCGATCACATGCGAGGCGACGACCGAGCGCAGCATTTCCAGATTGCCCTTGTCGTTGGCCTCGACGCGGATCTTGAGCGCTTCGGCCTCGACGGCGAGGGAACTGATGCCGAACGGCAGTTTCGCCACCATGAGACCGTCCCGGTCCTCGAAGGCGATGTCATGCTCGGCCAGATGATCGATCATCCGCGCGGCGAGGCCGGCGGCGTCGGGAAGCGCGATGCGGGTTTCGGAGATCAGCAAGTCCAAACTCATTCTCCACCGGCCTGTCCGATGCCAGCCTGCAAGCGCTTCAAATGTCCGGATGTCGCGGCCTGGCACGGCTCTGGATCAAAAATCCTGCTCGCTCGCCGGCTGCGATGCAAAAGCGATACTACCCGCATCATATTAAAGGCATTGCCGATCCCAAATTAGAATCCATCGAAAGAGCAGCGAAAATAACCGCTGGAGTTGCGGTGCTGCCATCATGTATTCGCATCACTTCGGCACGGCTTGTCCGGCCATATAGGTTCGCTTCAGGTCTCCTCCAGCGCGGCTCTCATCATGAACTCACGAAGCGGCCTGACGACGCAGATCCTGCAGCTCCTGCGGCCCTACTGGCCACTCGTGCTCGGCGGCAGCGTTCTCGGAGTGGTCGGCGGTGCCTCCGTCGCGGCGTTGCTCGCGGTCGTGAATCATGGGCTTTATGCCACGCAGGCCGACGTGGTAACGCTGTTTTTCGCCTTCGCTGGCCTGTGCCTTCTGATCCTGATCGGTTCCATTGGCGCCGACATCAGCGCCAATTTTGTCGGACAGCGGATCATCGCCGAGCTTCGTAAGTCGCTCGCCGCCAAAATCCTGGCTGCGCCGATCGATCAGCTCGAAATCTACCGGACGCATCGCCTGATCCCGGTTCTCACGCAGGACGTCGACACGATCAGCGATTTCGCGTTCTTCTTTTCGTCCTTTTTCGTGTCGCTCGTGATCGCGCTCGGCTGCATGGTTTACCTGGCGGTGCTGTCTTGGCAGCTTTTCCTGATCACGGGAGTCGTCATCGTGCTGGGATCGCTGGCGCATGGATATGCGAGGACGCGCGGTGTTCGCGGCTTCAGCACCGCGCGAGAGGCCGAAGATCAGCTGCACAAGCAATATCGCGCGATCGCCGAAGGTGCCAAGGAGTTGCGCCTCAATCGGGTGCGCCGTCGGCGCGTCTATGTCGAGCAGCTCCAGCAGACCGTCGACCGGATCAGCTCGGTGCAGATCAGGTCGATCAATCTGTTCGTGACGGCGCGGGCGTTCGGGACGATGCTGTTCTTCGTCGTGATCGGCGTGGCGCTGACCTTGCGACCGTTCCTGTGGCCCGACAGTCCCGCTGCGGTGTCCAGCGGGTTCGTGCTGGTGCTGCTCTTTATGCGCGGGCCTATTGACCAGGTCATCGGCATCCTGCCGGCGCTCGGTCGCGCCCAGGTCGCGATGCGCCGCATTGCGGAGCTCTCGGGGCAGTTCTCGAGCCCCGAGCACGATCTGCTGGCCAGTGCGCCCGCTGCACCCGGCAAGACCGCCATCGAATCCATCGAGCTCCGCGGCGTAACCTATGCTTTTCGCGCCGTGCCGGGCAGCGATCCCTTTGTCCTCGGGCCGGTTGATCTGTTCGTTCGGCAAGGCGACATCGTCTTCATCGTGGGGCAGAACGGCAGTGGAAAGACGACCCTGATCAAGTTGTTGCTGGGCCTTTATGCTCCGCATGGCGGCGCCGTGCTGCGCGACGGTTCGCCGGTCCTGACGGAGACACGCGACGATTACCGCCAGCTCTTCACGACCATCTTCTCCGACTATTATCTGTTTGAGGATCTCATTCGTGGAGAGGGCGTGGTTCCTGATGTGGCGGAACGCTATCTCCAGCGGCTGGAGGTCGCGCACAAGGTCTCGGTCGAGAACGGCGTGTTCACGACGACGGACCTGTCGACCGGACAGCGCAAGCGATTGGCGCTGATGAATGCATGGCTGGAGGAAAGACCCGTGCTCGTGTTTGACGAATGGGCCGCGGATCAGGATCCGGCGTTCCGGCACATCTTCTATACGGAGCTGCTGCCCGATCTGAAGCGTCTCGGAAAGACCATCATCGTGATTTCACACGATGATCGCTATTTCGGGATTGCGGATCATCTGGTGCGGCTGCGCGACGGCAAGATCGTCGCAAGCGAGGCAAGGGCCAGCAACGTCGCTGGGCCTTCCGCAGTTCCAACCGATGCGCCGCTTTAGACACAATGTAGCGAGCCGCTGGCGCCATCTGTCGCACAAATGACGGCATACGATCCCGTTTTGCGACAGGCCGTCAGATTTGTAGAGAATCTAATCTGCGTGTGCGCGCATTCCTTGTCAGCCTGTAGGCGAGTGATCTACACCACGCCTCAGCGATGATCGAGATGCGAGGGCCGGATGAACAAGGCTTCGGATTCCGGGACCGGACCTCGTGCGTTCCCGGTCGGCCCATATTCCTCTCAGACCGTTTTCCAGGAGGGCGATCGCCTTCGCGTCGTCGCCGCCGATGTGACCGCGTTGGAACTGCGTCTGCGCGAGCGCGTCGATCACCTCGATATCCTGAATGCCTCGGACGACCGCGAGGTTGCGGCACGGGCGGTGTCGGCGTCCGCCGAGGCGCTGTTTGCCTGGCGACCTGGCGCCGATCGACTTGTTCTGGACTTCGCTGGAAGAGCGCCGCTTGCACGAGAGCTGACCGAGAGTGGTCTTGCCATCATGTCCGAGGGGCGACTGGTGCTGCTGCCCGAACTGGTGATGCAGCGGCGGGACAACTGGCTGGTCAACCCCGGGCGACCGCCATTGCCGCAACTCCACGTCATGACGGACGGCAAGCGCCATCCGCGCCGCGCCGCAAAGCCGGCGGGAAAGGTGTACGGTCGTTTCATTCCCTGGCTGTCGGAGGTCATCTCGTTTCGCGTGGCCGATCTCGAGAATGACCTCCATTTGTTGCACCGCTGGATGAACGATCCTCGCGTCGATGCATTCTGGAACGAGGCGGGCGATCTCGACAAGCATCGGCGATATCTGGCCGGCATTCTGGCCGATCCTCATATGCTGCCGTTGATCGGCTGCTTCGGCGAGCAGCCGTTCGGCTATTTCGAGCTCTATTGGGCCAAGGAAAATCGCATTGCGCCGTTCTATGATGCCGACGACTATGACCGGGGATGGCACGTGGTCGTGGGCGAGGACGCTTTTCGCGGCGGTCGTTACATCAGCGCGTGGCTGCCGTCTCTGATGCACTACATGTTTCTCGAAGATTGCCGCACGCAGCGGATCGTCGGGGAGCCGGCGGCCGCGCACTCCCAGCAGGTTCGCAATCTCGAGCGCTCGGGGTTTGCGAAGATCAAGAATTTCGACTTTCCCCATAAGCGCGCGACCCTGGTCATGCTGTTGCGCGAGCGCTTCTTCGGCGATCGGCTTTGGCTTCCGGCAGCCGCCGGCCCAACGGTCTCGTCTTAAAGCGCAAGCGGAGCGCGGCTTCATGTCCCATCAACTTGCGATCGAGCACGACGTCATTGGCGTCGGATTCGGGCCTTCCAATCTCGCGCTCGCCATCGCATTGGACGAATGCGCGAAGCGATCACGGCTGAAATGCACGCCGCTGTTCGTGGAGAAGCAGCCGCACTTCACCTGGCATGGCGGCATGCTGCTTCCGGGCAGCGACATGCAGATATCGTTTCTCAAAGATCTGGTCTCCTTGCGCGATCCGACCAGTCCCTTCACCTTCGTGAACTACCTGCATAAGCGCGGCCGCCTACTGGATTTCATCAACTGCCGGACGTTCTATCCGAGCAGGGTCGAGTTCAACGATTACCTGCAGTGGGTGGCGAGCCATTTCAAGTCGCAGGCCGCTTACGGCGAGACCATCGTCGCCGTCGAGCCGGTGACGGCCGGGCAGACGGTGACGTCGTTGAGGGTGCATTCGCGCTCGCTCGCCGGCGGGGAGACCGTGCGGCTGGCGCGAAATCTCGTGGTCGCGGTTGGAGGCCAGCCCTATGTTCCGCAGGTGTTTGCCAAGGCTACCGACGATCGCAGGCTGCTGCATTCCAGCCGCTATCTCGACCTGATAGAGCGCGTTGTCCCGCGCGGCCGGTCCGTGCGCGTGGCCGTCGTCGGTGGCGGACAGAGCGCGACCGAGGTAACGGTCGATCTTCATGGCCGATGTCCCGAAGCGCATATCGATCTGATCTTCCGCGGCCATGCTCTCAAGCCGTCCGACAGCAGTCCCTTCGTCAACGAGATCTTCAACCCGGACTATACGGACTTCGTCTACGCGCAGCCTGACGAGCGGCGGGATGCGATCGTCCGCAACTTCCGGAACACCAACTACGCCGTCGTCGATGCCGACCTGCTGGACCAGCTTTATCGGCTGCTCTACCAGCAGCGCGTCGGTGGCGACACAAGGGTCATGTTGCGTCCCCGCAGCGAGATTTCCAATGTGAATGCGGGACCGGACGGCATCGAGATCGGCGTGATTGACAAGTTCCGCGGCGAAAACCGTCGTTCGACTTATGACGTGGTCGTGCTGGCGACGGGATACGACAGGGAGACGCCGCACGGGTTTCTCGAACCGATCCGCCGCTACATTCGCGATGCGGCGCTGGATCGCAACTACCGGCTCGTGACCAATCCGGCGTTCCGGCCGCAGATCCACCTCCAGGGCTATTCGGAATCCTCTCACGGTCTGAGCGACACGCTGCTTTCGGTGATTGCCGTGCGGTCGCAGGAGATTGCGGAGTCTCTGCTCTCGACAATCTCGCGCCGGGAACTCATCGCCTAGAACACGATCCGGGAGAGATCGCAGCTCCAAAAGCCTTGCGCGGATCGAGATTGAAACGCATCACGAATCGTCCCGTTCTCATTACACAATAGCCGGCGTTCTCGCGGTCACCCTGCAACGTGTTCCGCTATCGCTTTGGGGTTCCCCGATCTAGAACCTGTCTAATCGAGATCAACCGCAGCGTGTACATGTGAGACAACGCCGATTGGCTTTGCTAGAGGAGTTCTTAGAACGATCTTGGAACGTCTGAAAGTCTAGCTGGAATTGACCGTGAGGAAAGCTCTCGTTCCCAAGCAGGGGCAAAGCCTTCTCCCTGAGCGAATTGCAGGCATTCTGGTTCACAGTCCGCTTGCAGCGTTGGTTGGCAAAGAGCCCGTGACGCGCATGCACTACCTCCTCGAGATTGCGTCGCTTCACACCAAGACCGAGCTCCTGGCGCAGCCGGGCTTGGGACGTTCAGGCGTGCGTCGCATCGAGAACTGGATGGCCTCTCACGGACACCGCATGCGCGACGTGAATGAGAGTCTCGATAGCGTCATCTGCCGCTTTGCGTTCCGACGTTCTTCCGTTCGGAAAGGAAACGTTCGTTCTCTCCCCTTATCGGCGTCGCCCTCGCGTTTCACGCGGGCAGCTGGTGGCTAAGGCGGTACATGCGTCGGCACAAGCAGGTCGATTGTTTTCAGACGCTGTCTCACGAGCTTGAGCATTGGACCGGCGCTCCCTGTCGAAGCCAGCGAGCTCGCCCGAGTGCTCGCAGGCGAGCTACTGCTTGAGCTTGGTGTAGCGCCGCGGCGTACGCCAATCCTCGCGGCCCGCAACAAGCGAGGTAAGGACGGCCGAGTGGCGAAGCCTGATCTGATCAGGCGCAACCACGCTGCACAGATTTGCTGCATGGCGACGTGCTTGGAGCAGCCTGCGCTGCAATAGCGTGCTTGATTTCGCTTTCGATCTCTCATGTTGGTTAGGGGCTATCGTGTCCACGACATGTGCACCGGGAGATCAAGGCAAATCTTCCGACGGCCCACGTGAGTGAGCATGCTCTTCGCGCGCTACTCGCTGGCAGCGGACTGGTCGCGTTCGACGTGTACGCGTTCGAGCGCGGCGCCGCGCCGTGCTGCCGCGAACCGCTTGCCGTCTGGTCTGGCGCCGGCTTTCCCCGCGCCGATTGGCTCGCAGAGCGTGCCATCGGGCCCGGCACGGTCATGAAATCCGCTATTCCCGTCGGGGGCTCGAAAGTCTATATGATCCATATGTTGTCTCATCGCTTTTCCGTGGCACCCATGATGGATTGGACCGACCGGCATTGCCGGGTGTTCCACCGTCACCTGACGCGGCGGGGATTGCTCTATACCGAGATGCTGACGACCGGCGCGATCATTCACGGCGACCGGGTGCGGCTGCTTGGGTTCGACGCGGTCGAGCACCCCGTGGCGCTTCAGCTCGGCGGATCGGATCCGCGCGAGCTCGCGGCGGCGGCACGGATCGGCGAGGACTTCGGTTATGACGAGATCAATCTCAATGTCGGCTGCCCGTCCGATCGTGTGAAGGATGGCCGTTTCGGCGCCTGTCTAATGGCCGAGCCGGAGCTGGTGGCGAGGTGCGTCGACGCGATGAAGCGCGTGGTCGCCGTTCCCGTCACGGTGAAGTGCCGCATCGGCATCGATGATCAGGATCCGGAGGTCGCGCTCGATGCGCTCGCGCGTGCGGTGGTCGCCGCGGGCGGCGATGCGTTGATCGTGCACGCCCGCAAGGCCTGGCTCAACGGCCTGTCGCCGAAGGAGAACCGCGATATCCCGCCGCTCGACTATGATCGCGTCTACCGGCTCAAGCGCGCGATGCCCGATGTGCCCGTCATCATCAATGGCGGCGTTCGGAGCATCGACGAGGCAAAGGCGCATCTTGCCCATGTCGACGGCGTGATGCTCGGCCGCGCCGCCTATCAGGAGCCGTGGCGGCTGCTCGCGGTCGACCACGAAATCTTTGGAGGGCCGGCGCCGCACGCCACCATACAGGACGCGCTCGAGGCGATGATGCCCTACATCGAAGAGCAGCTCGCGCACGGCACGCGGCTGCACGCGATCACGCGGCATTTCGTCGGCGCATTTCATGCTGTGCCCGGCGCGCGTGCGTTCCGCCGGCATCTTGCCGAGCAGGGTGTGAAGCCCGGCGCCGGTCTCGACGTGCTGCGCGAGGCGATCACGTGTGTCGGGGCCCGCGCGCCGGCTGAGGCGGCCTAAATGAGCGGGAGCATGATCCGGAAAAGTGCGCAGCGGTGTTCCGAAAAGATCATGTTCAAACAACAGCCTAAAGCGCGAGACGATTCATCCTAATCGCATCGCGCTTTAGTCGACCGCCGTACGCGCGCGGCGGGGACTGCGCTGCTGCTCCGGATACCCTGTCAGCATCAGCGTGTCGGCGCGCACGCCCCAGCTTTCCAGCCGGTCGAGGAAGCTCATGCCGAGCAGATTGGTCTTCATCTGGCCGCGCTGCACGACAAGGGCCGGCACCGACTTCTCGACCAGCTTGCCGACGGCGAGACGGTCGAGCGTGAGCCGCGCTGCCTTGGTGTGGCCGCCTGCGGTCTCGAGATCGACGTCGTATTCAAGCATCTCGAGCGGCAGCCCGATCGCCCTTGCGGTTTCCCAGGTCAGCACCACCGACGTCGCGCCGGTATCGATCACCATCGGCGCAGTGACGCCGTTGATCTTCGCGCGCAGCGTGAATTCGCCGCCCTGGCCACGCGGGATCTGCACGGCCGGCGCCGGAGAGGCGGCTTGTGCGCGAAAAATATGCGAGACCTTGTGGCTGGCGCGCGCGATCTGGTCGGGATCGCCATAGGCGACGACGGCACCTGCCGTGCCGGCGAGCATGATCAGGACGAGCAGGAAGCGGATCATCGCGCGCCTCCAAGGGCACGCAGGCGGATCAGACGTGCTTTGGGGATCCAGCGATCGGCACTAGTCCGGCTTCCGTCATGCGCTCCGGCAAGAGGGCCATGATCGCGCGCCGGTCCGCGCTCTCCATGGCGTGCCAGCGTGCGATCTCCGGCAAGGTGCGGCCGCAGCCGAAGCACAGCTTGGTCTTGGGATCGATCATGCACACGGCGACGCACGGCGTTTCTTTGCTCATACGGACATAGTGAGGGATGATCGGGCATGTCTGCAAGCATCTCGTTAAGAGCCTGTGCCGGCACTCATGATCGGCTTGTGCCGCGGCCGGCGTTTCTCGTCCGGCACGACGGAGCTCTCCGGCTGGAGCGGTGGAGAATCGTCCGAGAGTGGGGCAAGCGCGCTCATCACGCGCTCCGGCGGGAATGTGACGATCACCTCGGTGCCGATGCGCAGCTTCGATTTCAACGTGAACGTGCCGCCGTGCAGGTCGATCAGGTTCTTGGCGATCGGCAGGCCGAGGCCGGCGCCCTGTTCAGCCGACTTGATCGAATTGGAGCCCTGGCCGAACGAGGCGAGCACGACCGGGATCTCGTCCTCGGGTATGCCGGAGCCGGAATCCCTCACCGAGAGATATTGTCCGCCGGAGGCGGTCCAGCCGGCCTTGAGCCAGATCTCGCCGCCCTGCGGGGTGAACTTGATCGAGTTGGAGAGCAGGTTGAGCACGACCTGGCGGATCGCGCGCTCGTCGGCCCAGAGCCGCGGCATCGCCTGCTCGAACACTTCGTGGATGGTGATGCCGCGGCTCGAGGCACGCAGCTTCATCAGATGATGGCAATCGGCGACGATGCCGACCAGGGACACCGCTTCCTCGTTGAGCTCGTAACGGCCGGCTTCGATCCGCGACAGATCGAGGATCTCGTTGATGAGGTTGAGCAGGTGCACGCCGGAATTATGGATGTCGGCGGAATATTCCTTGTAGACCGGTACCGCATGCGCGCCGAAAATCTCGCTCTTCATGACCTCTGAGAAGCCGAGGATGGCGTTCAGCGGCGTCCGCAGCTCGTGGCTCATCTGCGCGAGGAAGCGCGACTTGGCGACGTTGGCGGCTTCGGCGCGGTGGCGCGCTTCGTCCGAGATTGCCTTGGCCTGCTCCAGCTCGCCGATCAGCGCGTCCTTTTCCGCACGTGCTTCCAGCGTGGCGAAGGTGGAGGAGTGCAGGCGGTGCGCCAGCAGCACGAAATAGCCTTCGGCGGCGAGCGACAGCGCTGCCAGGATGTAATTGTCCAGCGATCCGGTCGTCACGAAGCTCAGCGCCATCGCAACCGCGACCGGCGCCGTGGCGGCGAGGGCTGCGATCGGCAGATTGGCCGCGAGCATGCTCGATACTGCGATCACCAGCAGCATCAAGAACATCATCAGCGTTTCCGTGACCATGTCGAGCACGGGATGGATCAGGATCGCCATCCAGCACAGGCCATAGAGCAGGTCGAGCACGACGAAGCGCGTCCGCCATGCGCGTGTCGCGGCCGGCGAGGCGGGCTCGGTCAGGAAGCGCCGGCAGCTGCGGATCATGGCGCTGTGGATGCAGAGCATGCCCGCGGTCCAGGCCGCGGCCGGGATCGGCTGCATCCATAGCCCGAACAGCACGCCGGTCGCCACCACCAGGAGCATCACGACATAGGAGGCCGACAGCCGGGTCTGGGCGTATTGCCGCAGCATCTCGGCGTCGAAAGCCGGCCGGGTTCCACTGGTCGACGTTAACTTGTCGCGCGCCTCGCGCACCCGCTGCGCCGCAGCCCTTCGGCTGCTCGCCGATGGCGCGCTCACCGGCTCGGCCGGAAGCTGCACGACCTCGGGCTTTTCAGCGGGGTTACTCATCAAGCAACACGGATTCCTGCCCACGCCGGACGCGGGCTTTCTGCATTGTCTATCTCTGGCAAGAAATCCTTAAGAGCTGACTTAAGGAGCTAAAGAATTACGTTAACCGAACGTTAATTCATACGCAGTCCGGGCGGCCGCTTTCATCAACCCGCGCTTCAATCATCTGAAGAAAACGAGCGTGACCAACCCGAAGACCGGCAGCAGCAGGACGGAGGTCCAGGCCATGTATCCGAAGAAGCCGGGCATTGCGACACCACTCGCTCGAGCAATTGCGTACACCATGAAATTGGGCGCGTTGCCGATGTAGGAGTTTGCGCCCATGAACACCGCACCGGCGGAAATCGCGGCAAGGGTCAAGGCGCCGTTCGTCATCAGATGCTTGGCGTCGCCTCCGGCAAGTTCAAAGAAGACCAGATAGGTCGGCGCATTGTCGAGAAAGGATGAGAGCAGGCCGGTCAACCAGAAATATGCGGCATTGTTCGGCGTGCCGTCTGCGTTGGTGACCATGTTTACGACGGAGGCAAACGCGCCGGATTTGCCGGCGTTGAGAATCGCGAGCACGGGAATGATGGTGATGAAGATCGCGGCAAACAGCTTTGCCACTTCGATCATCGGGCCCCAAGAGAAGCCGTTCGCGTCGTGGTCCTCCTTCGAGGTGACGGCGAGAGATGCGAACACGACTCCGATCATCACGGCATCGCGCAGGAGATTCTGCACCTGGAGATGCGTGCCGAGAACTTCAAATCCGCCGAGGTCGAGCTTGGCACTCAAGAGGATCGCAGCGATGATGACTCCCATCAAAGCGAAGTTGAGGCCGCCGCTGATCCGCAAGGGATTGTCCGGAGTTGGGTCCGGTTTGACGCGGCCTTCCTTGCGATAGAGATAAGTATCGATGCAAAAGAACAGGGCGAGCAGAATCCAGGCCGCGAACGTGGTCTGGGGAAGCAGGTGTGTCGTCGTCCAGAAAAAATCCACGCCGCGCAGGAACCCCAGAAACAACGGGGGATCTCCCAAGGGGGAGAGCGAACCGCCGATGTTGGACACCAGAAAGATGAAGAAGATCACGACGTGCGCGTTGTGCCGCCGATCGTCATTGGCGCGGATCACCGGTCGGATCATGACCATTGAGGCGCCGGTCGTGCCGATGACGCTCGCGATCAGAGTGCCGAGAGCGAGCAGCAGCGTATTCAGGACGGGGGAGCCGTGAAGATTGCCGCGCACCACGATTCCGCCGGCGACGGTAAACAGGGCGAGGAGCAGCAGAATGAACGGGACGTATTCGAGCAGCGCCGTGTGAACGAGCGCTTGGACGGTTGGAAGCGGGCCGTACCAGATTGCAAGCGGCAGCGCGATCAGGGTGGCCCACATCGCGGCAATCTTGCCTTGGTGATGCTCCCAGAAGTGAGGCGCGGCGAGCGGAAATATGGCGATCGAGAGCAGCATCCCCGCGAATGGAAGCGCCCATTGCGGGCCAATGCTGGCACCATCGAGCGATGCGGCAAGCGCCTGCGAAGGTGATGCCAGCAGGGCCAGGAGCGCGACCGGGAACAGGCGCGCAACAACAGCAAGGACGGCGGCGATCACGTTAGGCAAGGCTTCCCCCCGGAAGTCTATGATTGTTTCGGTCGGCGCGCTTTACGGAACGCCGTCGCGACGGATGTCGCGACGACGTTCAAAGCCGGCTACGCCGAACCAGGCCGCAACAGAGCGTCAGCGTTGCAGGCGTGCGAGCAGGCTCGACGTATCCCAGCGCTTGCCGCCCATCTTCTCGACCTCGGAATAAAACTGATCGACGAGCGCGGTCACCGGCAGATTGGCGCCGTTGCGGCGGGCTTCGGCCAGCGCGATCGAGAGGTCCTTGCGCATCCATTCGACCGCGAAGCCGAAATCGTACTTGTCCTCGTTCATGGTCTTGTAGCGGTTCTCCATTTGCCAGGACTGGGCGGCCCCTTTCGAGATGGTCTCGATCACAGCGGCGACGTCGAGGCCGCTCTTCTTGGCGAAATGGATGCCCTCGGAGAGGCCCTGCACCAGACCGGCGATGCAGATCTGGTTGACCATCTTGGTCAGCTGGCCGCTTCCGGCGGGCCCGAGCAGCTTGCACATCCGCGCATAGGCGCCCGTGATGATCGGCTCGGCGCCGGAATAGGCGTCCTGCGCGCCGCCGCACATCACCGTCAGCACGCCGTTCTCGGCGCCGGCCTGGCCGCCGGACACGGGGGCGTCGACGAATTTGAAGCCGGCCTTGGTCGCGGCCGCGTCGAGCTCACGGGCGACCTCGGCGGAGGCAGTGGTGTGGTCGATGAAGGTCGCACCCTTCTTCATGCCGGCGAAGGCGCCGTCGGGGCCGATCGTGACCGCGCGCAGATCGTTGTCGTTGCCGACGCAGCACATCACGAAATCCTGACCCTCGGCGGCGGCCTTCGGGGTCGGCGCGGTCTTGCCGCCGAACTTGTCCGCCCATTCCTTCGCCTTCGCCGCGGTGCGGTTGTAGACGGTGACCTCATGGCCCCCTTTTTTCACGAGGTGTCCGGCCATGGGGAAGCCCATCACGCCAAGACCGAGGAAAGCGACTTTAGCCATAGTGGTACCTTGTCCGTAGTTCGGGTTTACGGTTCTTGCCAAGCGAGGGATGCCTGGGTTCCGCGGGGAGGGCGGACCGGAGGCGCACCATAAACCCTTGAGGCCAGAGGGCAACGGCTTCGTTTGGCGGCCTGCCGTGCTAGGGTGGCGACCCAAGGACTTCAAAACAAGGGAGCGAGAGCATGGGCGGCGTGAGCGTAGGCGTCCTCGATCATTTCAACATCCGGACCCGGAATCTGGCCGAGACCGTCCGCTTCTACGAAGACGTGCTGGGCCTGGAAAAAGGTGCGCGGCCGAACTTCGCCTTCCCGGGCGCCTGGATGTACAGCGAGGGCAGGCCGGTGGTTCACCTCGTCGACATTTCCCCGACCGACGAGCCACAAAAGCCGGATTCCGGCGTTGTCCACCATGTCGCCTTCGCCAGTCGCGGCTTTGACGGTATGAAACAGCGGCTGGCGTCAAAGAAGATCAAGTTCGAGGCCCGCCAGGTGCCCGGTGGCGATCTCTGGCAGATCTTCGTCCACGACCCCAACGGGGTCATGATCGAGCTGAACTACGAGGCCGCCCTGGAGCAGGGGGCGGCGCCGGCCGAAAAGGCGGACGATATCGGCAGACAGTAGCCTTTTGGGCGTTTCCGCTCTAATGGGGCATCCTCAACTGCAGGAGATGCGCTTTGAGCGTGACGCAGCAACAGGTTCTCGATAGCCTCGCCAGGGTCCAGTCGCCCCGCGGGGTCGCGCTCCCCCATGCCAATGTGCTGAGCGCGATCAGCGCCTCCGACGGCAAGGTATTCTTCTCGATCAATGTCGACGCCGCCGAGGCAAGAGCCTGGGAATCCGTCCGGGCCGAAGCGGAAGCCGCCGTGCGCAGCATTCCCGGTGTCACCACCGTCATGGTGGCGCTGACCGCCGAGCGCAAGCCGGGCTCCGCGCCGCCGCCACCCCCGCAGCCGAGCCGCGGCACGCCCGGCGTGCAGCCGGCCCATGCCCACAAGCCGCCCCAGGGCGGGGGGTCGCCGATGGCGCGGCAATCGGAAATTCCCGGCGTTGCCGCCGTAATCGCGGTCGCCTCCGGCAAGGGCGGCGTCGGAAAGTCGACCACGGCGCTCAATCTGGCGCTCGGCCTGCGCGACCTCGGCCTCAAGGTCGGGCTGCTCGACGCCGATATCTACGGCCCCTCGGTGCCGCGCCTGACGGGCCTGCGCGACAAGCCGGAGCTGAACGACGAGCGCAAGATGATTCCGCTTCGGCGCTTCGGGCTCGCCATCATGTCGATCGGCTTCCTGGTCGAGGAGGAGACCGCGATGATCTGGCGCGGTCCGATGGTGATGTCGGCGGTGACGCAGATGCTGCGCGACGTCGAATGGGGCAAGCTCGACGTGCTGGTCGTCGACATGCCGCCGGGCACCGGCGATGCCCAGCTCACGCTGGCGCAGAACGTGCCGCTCAAGGGCGCCGTGATCGTCTCGACCCCGCAGGACCTGTCCCTGATCGATGCGCGGCGGGGGCTTGCCATGTTCAAGAAGGTCAACGTGCCCGTGCTCGGCATCGTCGAGAATATGAGCTACTTCCAATGTCCGCATTGCGGCACCAAGTCGGATATTTTCGGCCATGGCGGGGCGCGGCACGAGGCCGAGAAGCTCGGCGTCCCATTCCTGGGCGAAATCCCCCTGCACATGGCGATTCGCGCCACCTCGGACGCCGGCAATCCCGTGGTCGACAGCGAGCCGGACGGCCCTCATGCGGCGATCTACCGCGCCATTGCCGGCCAGGTCCGGGACCAGCTCAAGGGTGTCATCGCCGCGGCCTGAATGGGGGGCACCGCGGCAGGCTCCGGGGCATGCGACTTTCGTAGAGCCCCGTCATGTCATTGTCGCGTTCCGAAACCGGGCTGGCCGTGTTAAAGGCCCCCCGCAGTCAAGCCCCTTCGGTTCGACGCGACCTCAACGCGTCGCCGGAACGAGCGGCGGCAAGAAGAGAAGTCAAGGGGAAACGCCCCAGCAAGGAGAGACCTGAAGATGAAGCGTCGTGATTTTCTCAAAGTGTCGGCAGCAGGCGCGGCGGCGACCGCGGTGGCCTCGCCGGCGATCGCACAGTCCTCGCCCGAGGTGAAGTGGCGCCTGACTTCGAGCTTCCCGAAGTCGCTCGACACCATCTATGGCGGCGCCGAGCAGGTGGCGAAGTACGTCGCCGAGATGACTGACAACAAGTTCCAGATTCAGGTGTTCGCCGCCGGCGAAATCGTCCCCGGCCTCCAGGCGCTCGATGCGACCTCGAACGGCACGGTCGATATGTGCCACACCGTCTCGTACTATTACGTCGGCAAGGACCCCACCTTCGCGATCTTCGCCTCGGTGCCGTTCGGCCTCAACGCGCGCCAGCAGAACTCGTGGCTCTATCAGGGCGGCGGCAACGAGCTCGCCAACGAGTTCTTCAAGAAGTCGAACGTGATCGGCTTCCCATGCGGCAACACCGGTACCCAGATGGGCGGCTGGTTCCGCAAGGAGATCAAGACTGTTGCCGACCTCTCCGGCCTCAAGATGCGCATCGGCGGCATCGCCGGCCAGGTGCTGCAGAAGGTCGGCGTGGTGCCGCAGCAGCTCGCTGGCGGCGACATTTATCCCGCGCTGGAGAAGGGCACCATCGACGCCGCCGAGTGGGTCGGCCCCTACGATGACGAGAAGCTCGGCTTCGCCAAGGTCGCCAAGTATTACTATTATCCGGGTTTCTGGGAGGGCGGTCCGACTGTCCACGCCTTCGCCAACCTGGAAAAGTTCAATGCGCTGCCGAAGAGCTATCAGGCGATCCTCACCAACGCGACGGCGAATGCCAACAGCTGGATGGCTGCGCGCTACGACATGCAGAACCCGGCGGCGCTGAAGCGCCTGGTCGCCGGCGGCACCCAGCTTCGTCCGTTCACCAACGAGGTGCTGGAAGCCTGCCTCAAGGCGACCAACGAGCTGTGGGCCGAGGTTTCCGGCAAGAACGCCGACTTCAAAAAGGCCATTGACTCCATGCAGGCCTACCGCTCCGACGAATATCTGTGGTGGCAGGTTGCCGAATATACCTACGACAGCTTCATGATCCGCTCGCGCACTCGCGGCTGATTTATTGCTTAAGTAGTAAGACCGGAAAGCCCGGCCTCGCTCGCGAGGCCGGGCTTTTTCTTTGCCGCAGTGCGATCGGGATGGCATTCGGTCCCGTGATGCTCCATTCTGTCGGCAAGCCTCGCAAAGAAGGCTCCACAATCAGATCCATTAGGGTAGGAAATCATGAAGAGAAGAGACTTCATCAAGGTCACAGGACTTGGTGCGGCCGGCGCCGCCACGCTCGCGGCTCCCGCGATCGCGCAGTCGATGCCGGAAATCAAATGGCGCATGCCGACGAGCTGGCCGAAATCGCTCGACACGCTGTTTGGCGGCGCCGAGATGATGTGCAAGATGGTTGCCGAGGCGACCGACAACAAATTCCAGATCCAGATCTTCGCGGCCGGCGAAATCGTGCCGGGCCTGCAGGTGCTCGACGCCGTGCAGAACGGCACCTGCGAGATCGGCCACACCGCGTCCTATTATTATTTCGGCAAGGACCCGACCTTCACCTTCGGCTCGGCCGTGCCGTTCGGTCCCAACATGCGCATCAACCAGGCCTGGTACATGCTGGGCGGCGGCCGCGACGTGCTCAACGAGTTCTACAAGAGCTACAACGTCGTCTCGCTGCTCGCGGGCAACACCGGCTGCCAGATGGGCGGCTGGTTCAGGAAAGAGGTCAACACGCCCGACGATCTCAAAGGCATGAAGTTCCGCATCGGCGGCTTCACCGGCCGCGTGCTCCAGAAGCTCGGCGTGGTGCCGCAGCAGCTCGCCGGCGGTGACATCTATCCGGCGCTGGAGAAGGGCACGATCGACGCCGCCGAATGGGTCGGGCCCTATGACGACGAGAAGCTCGGCTTCTACAAGATCGCGCCGCACTACTACTACCCCGGCTGGTGGGAAGGCGGTCCGATGCTGATGGCTTTCGTCAACCTCGACAAGTGGAACGCGCTGCCGAAATATTACCAGAGCGTGCTGGAGCAGGCCGGCCACTACGCCAACAATTACATGATGGCGCGCTACGACAACGCCAATCCGCTGGCGCTGAGGAAGCTGCTCGCGGGCGGCACCAAGCTGCACGCCTTCTCGCCCGCGATCATGGATGCCTGCTACAAGGCGGCCAAGGAGCTGCACGCCGAAGTCGCTGCGACCAATCCGAACTTCAAGAAGGTGAACGACTCGCTCGCCAAGTTCACGAGCGACGGCTATTCCTGGTTCCAGGTGGCCGAGGTCGGCTACGACATCTTCATGGCGCGGCGCTCGCAGAGCTGATCGCGTCCCGATCGAATGCGGCACGCCCCGGAGCGAAAGACTCCGGGGCGTTGTCGCTGCTGTTGGGAGGGCGTCCAACCAAAACATCGAAAACAACCCCATGCACAGTAGACAGGGGCAGCGATATCAATGACTTGACTTCGTTACCACGAGCGATTGCGAAATTACCGAAATTTTTGACCCGTCGGGCAAAACAGTGGTAGACATGCATCATCGCCCGATCCGAAATCGTGGCGCTGAACGATGCCCCCGATGCGCTTCGATCCCGATGAAATTCAAAGAGCGCTGCGCAAGGCCTGGTCGGTGTCCTTTTCCGTTAGTGCCGGCGCGCGTCGTAATGGAAAGGTCCGCGCGTTGGGGCAAGCTGAGTCGTAGCAGCCGAGCTTATTTGCCGCCAGAGGCGGACCATCGGTCGGCTGCCGAGCATCGGAAGCGCGGCTAGCGAACGACGCCTGCTGCGTCTCTTGCGCTTGGCATGAGCCAGTCGAGCCCGAGCAGGGCAGCTTCGAGAATGACGAAGGCGACAATTCCGCCGATCCAGCCGAAGAACACGATCGAAAAGGTGCCGAGCAGGATCGCGCAGAAGACGTCGGCGAGCACCTTGCAAATGCGGAAGGCTTGGTCTTCGCCAGATGGAAAATACGACATCGGGCTCCTCCAGGCGCTCATCCTGAGCGCTTGGATTTAACGACACGCCAAAACGAATGTTCCGTGGGTCAATCTTCGGCCGGCGATGATCATGTGGTCGATGACCGGGTTCATGCGCAGCGCTGGCTTACACCGACCTGACAAGGAGAGCTATTCGGCGCTTTTTCGCTGGCCGCGGCGCCCCGAATGCTGGAAAAGAGCGCAGATGCGGCGCGAGCGGTGCGGTATCAGGAACGTCCAGCGGATATGCGATGCGGCTTCTGATCGTCGAGGACAATGCCGAGCTGTCGCGGCTCGTGGCCGGTGGGCTGGCCGCAGCCGGCTATGAGAGCGACATCGTGGGCAGCGCGGCCGAGGCGCGTGAGGCGGTGAACAGCGTCAGCTATGCTGCGATGATCCTCGACCTCGGTCTGCCTGATGCCGACGGCCTGTCGGTGCTGCGCGAGTTGCGTCACCAGATGGAGCCGCTGCCGGTTCTGGTGCTGACTGCGCGCGGCGGCTTGCAGGACCGTGTCACGGGCCTGCGCAGCGGCGCCGATGATTATCTGGCAAAACCGTTTGCGATGGAGGAGCTGGTGGCGCGGCTGGAGGCCATCCTGCGCCGCCCCGGCCAGTTGCTCGGCCGCTCGCTCACTCTCGCCAACCTCGTCTATGACACCGAGAGCCGGCAGATCTTCGTCGACGACCAGCCGCGGATCATCTCCGCGCGCGAGACCTCGGTGCTCGAGATCCTGCTGCGCCGGCAGGGGCGGGTGGTACCGAAGAAGAACGTCGAGGACCACATCTTCGGCCTCGACGGCGAGGTCGCCTCCAACGCGGTCGAGGTCTACGTGTCGCGGTTGCGCAAGCAGCTGACCGAGCACGGCGCCAAGGTCGTGATCCATACGATCCGTGGCGTCGGCTATCTCATGACCGAGGAGAAATAACGTGCCCGCCGCGGGCCGTGCCGGATCGCTGACCTTCAAATCGCTGATCTCGCGCATCGTGTTCCTGCACATCGTCGCGGTCGCGGTGGTCGCGATCTTCCTGCCGCTGGTGCTGTTCTGGCTGCTCAACTCCGAGATCGACCAGCTGCATCGCGATGCCATGCGCGCGCAGGCCGAGGTGCTGGCGGAGCGCATCGTCGCGCAGCCGGACGGCACGTTGACCTTCAACCTGCCCGACAGCCTCAAGGGGCTTTATTCGGACGCCTACGGCCGCTACCAGTTCGACATTCGCGATGCCGACGGAAGGTTGCTGTTCTCCTCCCACCGGCGTTCCGCCGCGACGGCGCCCTCCCGTTTCTCCGACACCGTCTCCGGCGCCAGCGTCACGCGAGACGTTGCCGGCAAGACGGTGCGCATCCAGGTTGCCGAGGATCTGGCCCACCGGGACGTCATCATCGACGATATCGTCTCGAACTTTTTTCGGCGGGTCGGGTGGATCACCGTCCCGATCCTCCTGGTCCTGCTTGCCATCGACATCATCATCTTCCGCCGCGCGATCGCGCCGTTGTGGAAGGCCTCCCAGGAGGCCAGCAACATCGGCCCTGCACGCACCGACATTCGCCTGCCGACCGAGCAGATTCCGCGCGAGATCGTGCCGCTGGTCACCGCCGTGAACCAGGCGCTCGACCGCCTCGAGGCCGGCTTTCGCGTGCAGCGGCAGTTCACGGCGGATGCCGCGCATCAATTGCGCACGCCGCTGGCGATCCTGCGCACGCGGATCGAGACGCTCGGCGACGGCGCGGAACGGCGGGCGCTGCATGCCGACATCGAGGCGATGAGCCGGATCGTCGCCCAGCTGCTTGAGATCGCCGAGCTCGACACCCTGGTGCTCGATCCCGGCGAGACCGCGGATTTGCGCGCCGTCTGTGCCGAGGTGGTCGGCTCGATCGCTCCGTTCGCGATCGCGCAACGCAAGGACATCGCGCTGAAGGGCACCGACGCACCAGTCCTGATCCACGGCAATTCGGAGATGCTGCAGCGCGCGGTGTTCAATCTTGCCGAAAACGCCATCAAGTTCACGGCGGAGGGCACCACCGTCGAGGTCGAGGTGGGGGAGGACGGTTCGGTGCGGGTGCGCGATTCCGGCCCTGGGATCGCGGAGGCTGAGCGCGAGCTGATCTTCCAGCGCTTCTGGCGCGCCGACCGCCGGCGCAGTGACGGCGCGGGGCTGGGGCTCTCGATCGTGCGCGCCGTGGCGGATGATCACGCCGCCACGGTGTCGGTGGAGAACCTGCCCGGCGGCGGTGCGGAGTTCACGCTGCGGTTTCGGCTGGCGGACAAGGTCACGATGGGGGAGGAACTGGCCCGGCAATGACAATGCACCTTTTCCCGTGCGCGGAGCAGGGAGGCCCGGATGGCGCTTGAGGGATGTATGACACTGTCATATCTTGCGTTGTAGAGCACTGAAGGGGAACCACATGCGGACCAGCAAGCCGATCACCGTGACTCTTGGCCCGCAGCGCGCGAGCCTGGAAGCCCGCCTGAAGTCAGGCGAATATGCCTCTGCCAGCGAAGTCATGCGCTCGGCCCTCCGCGCCCTCGATCGTCAGGATGCCGCGCTTGACGAATATCTGGCCGCCAAGGTCCAAGCTTCGGTCCAGGATCCCCGCCCAAGCGTTGCTGCGAGCGACGTTTTCAAGCGCCTGCGGACTCGTCACGCCAGAAACGTGAAGGCAGCCAAGCGTGGCACTTAAGGTCGTATTCCGACCGGAGGCGGAGGCCGATCTGGTCGGCCTTTACGAGTACATCGCAGAACGTGCCGGCTACTGAATTGCAGGCGGCTATATCGACCGTATCGAGAAGGCATGCATGGCTCTCGCCACCTTTCCCAAACGTGGGACCAGTCGCGACGATCTTCTTCCAGGTCTGCGTACCGTCGGATTCGAGCGGCGCGTGACGATCGCGTTCCGTGTCCTGAAGACAGAGGTCGAGATCGTCACAATCGCATATGCCGGACGTCATTTCGAAGACGATCTCTGAACGCTTCCTGTTCCTGACGGAACAGCTTCGCTCGGTCTCGTTCGCCGTGGAGAGCGGCAAGCCTGAAAGTGAAACGCGGCGACCGAGCCGCTATTTCAGCTTGCCGGTGGACAGGTCCATGATCATGCGTGTCGTCAGATACAGCCGCGGCACGATGCTGCCCACCTGCACATATTCGGCATCGTTGGAGTGCGCGCCGAAGGCCGACAGGCCCATGCCTTCCACCACGGCTCCTTTGGATTGCAGCGCGGCGAAAGCCGCGTCGGTGCCGCCGCCGATGGCCTTCTCGTCGACCTTGAGGGATAGTCCGATCTCCCCATAGATCGTCTTGCCATAGGCCGCCACCCGGCGCGAGGCCTCACTGGGTTCGAGCGGCGGGCGCCGCACCTCGAACTTCAGCTCGACTCTGGAATCGGGCAGCAGGCGATTCTTGATCTTGTCCTGCAGCGCCTTCTGCAACTCGTCGAAGTCGGACACCTTGAGGGCGCGCGCGTCGGCCTGGGCCGTCGCCTCGGCAGGGATCACATTGCGGTTGGTTCCGGACTTGGACACCGTCCAATTCAGCTTCAGGCCCTGCTCGGGCTTGGACAAGTCCTTCATCTGCAGCACCTGGTGCGAGAGCTCGTACAGCGCATTCACGCCGCCTTCGGGCCGTGCGCCGGCATGTGACGACTTGCCATGCACGGTGAGATAGGCCGAGCCGATGCCGCTGGTGGCGAGGCGCAGCGTGCCGTCGGTGCCGCCGCCTTCGAACGAGAACACCACGTCCTGATCCGATGCGAGCTTGGTGATGGTGCTGCGCCAGCCGGGCGAGGAGATCTCCTCGTCGCCGTTCGTGAGCACCGTGAGCGTGCCGTAATCCCTGAAGTTCAGCTTCTGCAGCAATGCCACGGTATGGAGAATGAGCGCGATGCCCTGCTTGTCGTCGGCAATGCCGAGCCCGTACGCCTTGTCGCCGTCGGTGCGGAACGGCTGGTCCTTCAGCATGCCCTTCAGGTACACCGTGTCCATGTGAGCAATCAGCATGATCTTCTTGGACCCCGTGCCCTTGAACACGGCGTGCACGGCCGGCCCGATCTTTTCGGGGGTGTCGTCGAGGCGATAGATGTCAGTCGGCTGCAGGATCTCCACCGTGCCGCCGAGTTGCTTGAGCTGACCGGCAATGCGCTCGGCGATCTGGTTCAGGCCTTCGATGTCCTTGCTGCCGGATTCGATGTTGACGAGATCGCGCAGCGTGTCGAGCAGCGGCTGCTGTTCCTTCTGCGCCAGCGCATGGACGTTGGCGATCGGCTCGGCGTGCACCAGCGTTGTGGCAGATGCCAGCCAGAGTGAGGCGATCAACGTTCCAAAGAACGTGGAAGCGGGGTGCGATCGGGGCATGAGCGGCCATCCATGCGAGTGGGGGGACGGCCGGTATGCCTCCGATTTCGGTGCTTGTCACGCGCCGAGGCGCGTCATGCGCCGCTTCAGCGGAGCATGACGGCGAGCCTCGTTCCCACTACTTCTGCGGAGGGCCGAGATCCAGCGGAGGCAGCTCGATCTGCGGCACCTCGATCTTGATCGTGCTGGGATCGATGTTGGTCTGCACGCCCTTGTAGTGCATCACCATCGACGGGAACGCGATCACGAGGCCGACCATGATGATCTGGATGACGACGAAGGGCACCGCACCCCAATAGATCTGGCCGGTGGTGACGGGGTCCATCCGCTTGCCAGTGACCCGATCGGTGTATCGCTCCTTCGGCGCGACGGACCGGAGATAGAACAGCGCGAATCCGAACGGCGGGTGCATGAACGAGGTCTGCATATTGACGCCGAGAATGACGCCGAACCAGATCAGGTCGATGCCGAGCTTCTCGGCGGCCGGTCCCAGTAGCGGGATCACGATGAAGGCCAGCTCGAAGAAGTCGAGGAAGAAGGCCAGTACGAATACGAGCGCGTTGACGAAGATCAGGAAGCCGATCTGGCCGCCCGGCAGCGATGTGAGCAGGTGCTCGACCCAGACGTGACCGTTGACCCCGTAAAAGGTGAGCGAAAAGATGCGGGCGCCGACCAGGATGAACACGACGAAGGCCGACAGCTTGGCGGTCGATTCCGTGGCCTGCCGTATCAGGTCCCAGCTCAGCCGCCGCTTCACGGCACCGAGAATGAGGGCGCCGGCGGCACCCATCGCACCGCCTTCGGTCGGCGTGGCGATGCCGATGAAGATCGTGCCCAGCACCAGGAAGATCAGGAACAGCGGCGGCACCATCACGAAGGTGGTCTGCTGCGCCATCTTCGAGAGGAAACGGAATCCGGTCAGCTTATCCACCACCCAGTTCAGCACGGCGACGGCGAATGCGAAGATGATGCCGTAGAACATGCTGAGCACCACGTAATCGGCGCCACGAGTGCTGGAATTGCGCATCATGAGCCATCCGAATGCGCAGCTCGCGAGGAACAGCACACCGAGCGATACAAGGCCGCGATCGCCGTTCTCTTCGCGGAAGCCGATGGCGTCCTTCGGCAGGCCGGGCGTCGCCTTCGGCCAGATCATGCTGACGAGGAAAGCGTATCCGGCGTAGAGGGCGGCAAGCACGAGGCCCGGGATGAAGGCGCCTTCGTACATGTCGCCGACGGACTTGCCGAGCTGGTCGGCCATCACGATCAGGACGAGGGAGGGCGGAATGATTTGCGCGAGCGTGCCGGAGGCGGCGATGACGCCGGCGGCCACGCGGCGATCATAGCCATAGCGCAGCATGATCGGCAGCGAGATCAGGCCCATCGAGATCACGGACGCCGCGACCACGCCGGTGGTCGCAGCGAGCAGCGCGCCGACGAAGATCACGGCATAGGCGAGGCCGCCGCGGATCGTGCCGAACAGCTGGCCGATCGTGTCGAGCAGGTCCTCGGCCATGCCCGACCGCTCCAGCACCAATCCCATGAAGGTGAAGAAGGGGATCGCGAGCAGCGTGTCGTTGTTCATCACGCCATAGACGCGCTCCGGCAAGGCCTGGAGGAAGTCGGGGTGAAACTGGCCGAGCTCGACGCCGATGATGGCGAAGAACAGGCCGACGGCGCCGAGCGAGAATGCCGCCGGATAGCCGAGCAGCAGCATGACGACCAGCGATACGAACATGATGGGCGCCATATTGGCGATGATGAATGCGGTCATGGATTCCCCCTACACCGTCGCCAACGGCTACTTCTTCTCGATCGCTTCAACGAGATGCTCGACTTCCGCTTCGAGCGCCGACACCTGCGATTCGTGCGGGTCCGGTATCAAGCCGCGCATCACCGCGATCCGCTTGATCAGCTCGGAGATGCCTTGGACCAGAAGGAAGGCGAACCCCACCATGATCAGGGCTTTGGCGGGCCATTGCGGCAGGCCGCCGGCATTGCCGGATTGCTCGTTGATCTGGAAGGAGCGCAGGAAGAACGGCACGCCCGTGACGATCATGACGATGCAGATCGGAATGAGGAAGAACACGTGACCGACGATGTCGATGACGTTGCGCGCCTTCTTGGGCATCGTGTTGCTTACGATGTCGATGCGGATGTGCTCATTGTCGAGCAGCGTCCAGGGCGAACAGAGCAGGAAGACGATGCTGAACAGCACCCATTGCAGCTCGAGCCACGAATTGGACGAGGTGTCGAACGTCTTGCGGATGATCGCGTTGACCGCCGAAATGACAACGGCGAGCACGATCAGCCACGCAATACGTTTGCCGGTCCAGCGCGTGAACGCGTCGATCCTGCTGCTCAGCTTAAGGAGCGCTTGCAACGATAGGTCCTCCCCCGATTGTGCCCCGGCCGTCTTGACTGCGCCGAGATGGCGCGTGGCTTATCTCGCCGCGCAGGCATGAGGCCGCCGCACCAAACCAGCGGGCGTGCCGCCAGTCAATCGGAAGTTTGTTGATAGTTAAGGGGAATAGGGCCGCAACTATACGGAGTTAGCCGCCGGTGACGCTCATGTGCCTGGAGACGCTGGGCCGGTCGTGGCGGCGGTCGATGATGAAATCGTGGCCCTTGGGCTTCAGCCCGATGGCGCGGTCGATCGCATCCGCAAGCAATAGATCGTCGCTCGATGCACGCAGAGGTTTGCGCAAATCGGAGGCATCCTCATGGCCGAGGCAGGTGTGCAGCGTTCCGGTGCAGGTGATGCGTACCCGATTACAGGATTCGCAGAAATTATGGGTCATCGGCGTGATGAAGCCGAGCTTGCCGCCGGTCTCGGCGACGCCGACATAGCGGGCCGGACCGCCGGTGCTCTCGGCCAGATCCGTCAGCGTGAACTGCTGGGCGAGGCGGGCGCGCACCAGCGACAGCGGCAGATATTGGTCAATGCGGCCCGATCCGATCTCGCCCATCGGCATCACCTCGATCAGCGTCAGGCCCATGCCCTTGCCGTGGGCCCAGCGCATCAGCGAAGGCAGCTCGTCCTCGTTGAGGTTCTTCAGCGCCACGGCGTTGATCTTCACGGCGAGCCCTGCGGCGCGCGCGGCCTCGATGCCCTCCAGCACCTTGTCGATCTCGCCCCAGCGGGTGATCTCGCGAAACTTCTTGGGATCGAGGGTGTCGAGCGAGACGTTGATGCGGCGGACGCCGCAATCGGCGAGCTCCCGCGCGTGCTTCGCAAGCTGGGTGCCGTTGGTGGTCAGCGTCAGCTCGCTCAACGCGCCGCTCGACAGATGCCGCGACAACGAGCGCACCAGCGACATCACATTGCGGCGGACCAAGGGCTCGCCGCCGGTGAGGCGCAGCTTCTTCACGCCCTTGGCGATGAAGGCCGTACAGAGCCGATCGAGCTCCTCCAGCGTCAGCAGGTCCGCCTTGGGCAGGAACGTCATGTCTTCGGACATACAGTAGAAGCAGCGCAGGTCGCAGCGGTCGGTGACGGAGACGCGCAAGTAGGTGATGGTCCGCCCGAACGGATCGGTCATCGGGGTCGACAATGCGGCGGATCCGGTCATGCGAGAGGCCTTCACTTATGGCGACGGGCGCACCTTTGCTGCAGCGGTGCGGTCGACGCAATCTAAGCATCGGACGCGGCAAGGACAATCGGGTGGTATACGTGAGTGCAGCACTGACGCATGTGACCCCCTCGGCGCGGGATTTCGGCTCGTTCGGTGCGGCTCGCAGCTGGGTTCCGCGTACGACCGGCAACGCCCGCGGCGCCGGTGAAGTCAGCCCTCTATGCATCCATTCGGGATGTGAGGCGGCGAAAATGGCAATCCTATCAAAGCGTTGCTGTGTTGCTTGCCGTCATCAGGCTGATCGCGGCCGCCGGCAGATCGCGCATGTGGTGGATCAGGCGGTCCGGCTTCAGCTCGGCGATCGGCACGTCGGTGTAGCCGAAGCTGACCCCGATCACCGGCACGCCGGCCCGCCGGGCGACGCCGACATCGGTTCCGGCGTCGCCGACCATGATGCTGGCCTTCACCTCGCCGCCGGCCCGGGCCACGGTCTCGCGAAGAATGGTCGGATCGGGCTTCTGGACGCCAAAGGTGTCCGCGCCGCAGATCGCCGCGAAGCGGCGGCTGAGGTCGAGCTGGTCCAGCAGGCGCTTCGACAGCCATTCCAGCTTGTTGGTGCAGACCGCGAGGCGATGGCCCTGGGCGGCAAACTGGTCCAGCGCGGCCTCGAGACCCTCGAAGGGGCGGGATTCCACCGCGATATGGTCGGCATAGTACGCGATGAAATCCGCAGTCATCCGGTCCATGTCCGCGGGCGTGACGGTGCGGCCCTCCGCTTCCAGCCCCCGCTCGATCAGCTTGCGGGCACCGGCGCCGATCATGTTGCGGGCCGAGGCCATCGGCACCGGCGGCAGGCCTTCGCGGTCGAGCACGTAATTGAGGGCCGTGATCAGGTCGGGTGCCGTATCCACCAGCGTGCCGTCGAGATCGAAGACGATGGTGTGAGGGGAAGTCGTCTTGAAGAAGGTCATGATTTCCAAGCGCTACCGGCCTGGTCCTATCCGCGCAAGGGGCGGGCCCATAAGATCACCTTATAGGCCTGTTCCCAGACCCTGTTCCAGGCCCTGTTCTCCTGGGAAAAACGAGGCTACATAGGCGCCCGAAACCGGCCGGAATCGGCCGCATGTTCGAGACTTCACAAGGCAGGCGCACACGTGACCATGGACCAGTTGAAGCGGCAGGCTGCGGCGCGTGCGCTGGAGGAGGTGCGCGACGGCATGCAGCTCGGGCTCGGCACCGGCTCGACCGCCAAGCACTTCGTCGAGCTGCTCGGCGAACGCGTTGCCGCCGGGCTCAAGGTGATCGGCGTGCCGACCTCCGAGGCGACGCGGGCCGATGCGGAACGCTGCGGCGTCAAGCTGACGACGCTGGACGAGATCGACCATCTCGACCTCACGATCGACGGCGCCGACGAGATCGATCCCGAGCTCAATCTGATCAAGGGCGGCGGCGGCGCGCTGTTGCGCGAGAAGATCGTGGCGGCCGCCTCGGACCGCATGATCGTGATTGCCGACGACAGCAAATGGGTGCCGACGCTCGGCAAGTTTCCGCTGCCGATCGAGGTCATCCCGTTCGGGCTCGGTGCGACGCGCCGCGCGATCGAAAAGGCATTTGCCGAATGCGGCGTTTCCGGGCAAATGGCGGTCCGCAAGGCCAAAGGCGGGGACAAGGACGGCCACGTTTTCGTCACCGATGGCGGCCACTGGATCGTCGATGCCCAGCTTGGACGTATTACGGATCCCCCCGGTCTCGCCAAGGCGTTGAGCGCCATTCCCGGTGTGGTCGAGCACGGGCTGTTCATCGGCTTGGCCAGCTCGGCCGTTCTGGCGGGCGGCGGCGGAATCCGCGTGATTGAACGGCGCAAGCCGAAAGGAGACCAGGAATGAAGAACGTGTTGAAAATCTTGCCGGCTGCGGCTCTCGCTGCGGGATTGGCCCTTTCGGCCGCCCCGGTCGCCGCGCAGCAGGCGGGCCAGAAGGCTCCCGCGGCGCCGGCCCTGCCGAAGGCGTCGCCCGCGGCGATTGCGGCAGCGAAGGAAATTCTGCAGATCAAGAACGCCGCCGGGATGTATGCGGGCGCCGTGCCGGGCATGGTCGAGAAGACCAAGGGCGCGCTGATCCAGCAGAACCTGAATTACCAGAAGGACCTCAACGAGGTCGCGCCGATCGTGGCCCAGCAGCTCAACGGCCGCCAGAGCGAGATCGGCGAAGGCATGGCGCAGATTTATGCCAGCGAGTTCACCGAGCAGGAGCTGAAGGACCTCGTCACCTTCTACAAGTCGCCGCTGGGCAAGAAGCTGATCGATGCCGAGCCGCGCGCGATCGGGCAGAGCATGGCGTTCATGAACAGCTGGGCCCAAAACTTCTCGGAAACCGTGATGGGCGCCTTCCGTGCCGAGATGCGCAAGCGTGGCAAGGAGATCTGAGCGCACCTATCTGAAAGGTCGTTCCTGATAAGGGGTCGGAGTGGATAATGGCTGATTTCGACGTCGACCTCTTCGTCATTGGTGGCGGCTCGGGCGGCGTCCGTGCCGCCCGCATCGCGGCCGGCTACGGCGCCCGCGTCATGATCGCGGAAGAGTACCGCATGGGCGGCACCTGCGTGATCCGCGGCTGTGTGCCGAAGAAGCTGTTCGTGATCGGCTCGCATGTCCGTCACGAGCTCGAGGACGCCGCCGGCTTCGGCTGGACCGTTCCGCCCGCCAGCTTCGACTGGCCGACGCTGATCGCCAACAAGGACAAGGAGATCGCGCGGCTGGAGGCGGCCTACACGGCCAACGTCGAGAAATCAGGCGCGCAGATCGTCAAGAGCCGCGCGGTGATCGAGGACAAGCACACCGTCCGCCTGCTCGAGAACGACAAGAAGGTCACGGCGAAGTACATCCTGATCGCCACCGGCGGCGCGCCCAACCATGGCGCGGCGATCCCCGGCATCGAGCACGTGATCTCCTCCAACGAGGCGTTTCATCTTGCGAGGCTGCCGAAGCGGATCGTGATCCAGGGCGGCGGCTATATCGCGCTGGAATTCGCCGGCATCTTCGCCGGCTTCGGCTCCGATGTGACGGTAATCTATCGCGGCGACAACATTCTTCGCGGCTTCGACGAGGATGTCCGGACCCATGTCCGCGCCGAGATGGAGAAGCATGGCATCACCATCCTCACCGGCTGCACCGTGACCAAGGTCGACCGCCACGGCGAGGACTTCACCACGCATTTGTCGAACGGCTCGAGCCTCGCCTCCGACCAGGTGATGTTCGCGATCGGCCGCCATCCGAACGTCGCCAATCTCGGCCTGGAGAATGCCGGTGTCGCCATCAATCCCGCGAACGGCGGCATCGCGGTCGACCATTTCTCCAAGAGCTCGGTCGACAGCATCTATGCCATCGGCGACGTCACCCATCGCTTCAACCTGACGCCGGTCGCGATCCGCGAGGGCCATGCCTTCGCCGACACGGTGTTCGGCAAGCGCGAGGTGCAGGTCGACCATGCCAACATCCCGACGGCGGTGTTCTCGCAGCCGGAGGTCGGCACGGTCGGCCTGACGGAAACCGAGGCGCGCGCGCAATTCAGCCACGTCGACATCTACAAGACGACGTTCCGGCCCATCAAGGCGACGATGTCCGGCCGCGACACCCGCGTGCTGATGAAGCTCGTGGTCGACGGCGCGACCGACCGCGTGCTCGGCTGTCACATCGTCGGCGATGCCGCCGCCGAGATCACGCAAGCCGTCGCGATCGCGGTGAAGATGAAGGCGACCAAGGCCGATTTCGACGCGACCATCGCGCTGCATCCGACCGCGGCCGAAGAGCTCGTCACCATGCGCACCCCGAGCGCACGGCACGTGCGCCAGGCGGCGGAGTAGGGCGGGGGCACGAGCACACTCAACCGAATAAGTTGGTGCGCGCTTACCCTCTCCCCTTGCGGGAGAGGGTGGATCGCCGCGGAGCGGCGAGACGGGTGAGGGGTCTCTCTCCTCACGAACAGTGTTACGAGCTGAGAGAACCCCTCATCCGGCGCTTCGCGCCACCTTCTCCCACAAGGGGAGAAGGGAAGAAGACCCTAGCTGCGAGCCGCCTAGCCGTACAGATATCCTACCGGTTTGCCCTCGGTGCGCAGGGGACGCACGTCCTTTTGCGTGATGATCTGACCGGCGAGGCCGTCGATCTCGTCGCGCTGTGTCGCCGTCCAGCTGCGCAGCTCGTTCATGCCCTTGAGCAGGCCGAGGCGGAGGACCTGCGTGTTTTCGCCGACGCCGATCAGGCTGATGGAATCCTTGCCCGCCGTCACCACGTCGCCGGCAGAGAGTTCAAAGCTCTCGCCGGACTTCTTCTTGAACTCGGCCGTGCCGCGAATGACGCGATAGATCACGACCTCGCCCTTGGCAAAGCGGGTCGCGTCCGCCGCGGCAGACGTGCTCTTCGGCAAGAGCGCGTGGCCACGCGGGTCGGTCGCGATGATGTAGCCGGTGACGAGATGCCCGCTCGGAATCTCGATGCCGATGTCGCGTACGTAAACCGGCATCGCCGATCTGACAGAACCATCGGTGAGCGGCTTGAACAGTGCGTCGAGCGCCAGGGGATCCTGAAGCCAGAAGCCGGCATCGGCCGGGCGGTCATGCAGCGGATGGCTCCAGGCCACGCGCGGCGTTTCGTCCTCATTGATCTGATCCGGGCCGACAATGGTCGGGTTCGGAAAGGTGGTGGGATCGGTGATGAAGGCTTCGAGAAACTTGCCGGAATAGCCCATCGAGATCGGATCGGGCACCACCGTCTGCGGCGTCTTCAAATTCTCTTCGGTCGACAGGCCGGACCAGGTGTAGAACAGCTGGCGATGCACGATCGCGCTTTGCAGCATCACCGCGCCCGGGCCGACATTGTACCAGCGGCCGTCATAATCGAAGGTGAACGCGCCCGAGGTGACCAGCACGAGCTGAAAGCCGCCCGGCGGCAGATGCAAATGGAAGTCGGTAGGGCCGGTGTCGGGCCGGTAGATCGGCAGATTGGTGGCCACCTCGTGCAGCAGGAAGGTTTCGTTGTTGGCGTGGAAGCCTTCGTTGGCGCGGTTGTAGAGCGCCTGCGGCCGGTAGGTCGCCTCGAAATTCGCATTCTTGTCGCGATCGATCGCCACGAAGTCCTGATCGTTGAGGCGCAGCCGGGCGCCGTTCGGATGGGTGAGACCGGTGAATTTGATGTTTCCGGCAGCATGCACGTTCATGGCATTCTCCGATCTGAGGCCATTTATCCCGGAAGCCGAGCGCCGTGACTGACCGCTCCTCATCGTGGCCGGGCAGGGACTTGGCCTGATACTGTCTTGCGAATTTCAGGCCAGCCGGAGCGCAATGCGGCGCGCTGGTCTGCCGGCTGCACGCGACGCGCAAATAATCGAGATTGCACCTGAGGTTAGGCAATGGGTGGCGCCGAACTCGCCCGACCTGTCCTGGCAAGCCGTCAGTGGGCGCAGCGGCTTGTCTTGTCTAATTTGTCGGCATGCCCTGCAAAAGCGCATGCAGCCGGCCCCCGCGACGGGCGCCCGGCACGGTTCAGTCGAATGATCGCGGGAGCGCCGGCTCGGGCTTGCCGGACGGGCTGCCTGCCCATTTCGCCATGTCCATGGCGCGCGCGTCGAAGCCTTCGCACCAGAGGCAGCTCGGCTCCGTGTGGCCGTGGGCCGTCAGCATCGGGACAAGCGCATGGCCGCAGCCGGTGCAGGGTGTGGTGCGATTCATGCGCTTCTCCAACGATCTCCGTAACTCAGGAATGGCATTTTCGTCGCACAAGCTTGCGCGGGGCGCTATGACGGCGCAGGAGCGCTGCGATGCACAGGCGCGCTCGTTCCCGACAGCGTAGAGGTAGCGATCCATTGTGACACGGCTGCGATGTCGTCGCCGCTTTCGCGATAGGCGCGAAGCTGGAATTCCGCCGAGCTGCCGCGCGCGACGATGGTGCGGCAGTGTTCGATCTCGGCGGAGCAGTTCAGTGCGGCTGCGTCCTCCGCAATGTCGTCGATCACCCCGGTGAGCAGCTCCGAGATCGTCACCGGCCCGTCCGTGGAGGCGAAGATGCAGTCGGTGCCGTAGCGCTGGGCGCGCCATTTGTTCTCGACCGCGATCGCGCGCTCGACCGCAGTGACCTCCCGGGACAGCTGAGGGCGCAGATAGAGATGCCGCGTCAGGCAGCGGTAGAGCGAGGCGATGGCAACCGCGTCGTCGACGAAGGTGCAGGTGTCGGGCGCGCGAAGCTCCAGCGTCGGATGCTTCATGGAGGGGCGCATTGCCCACCAGATGTGGCTTTCGTCCGGGATCACGCCGGAGCGCTGCAACGCGCCGACATAAGCGTCGAAATCCTGCTTGCCTTCGAACAATTCGGGCAGGCCGGTGCGCGGCAGCTCGGAATAAGCCGCGAGGCGGTAGCCCTTCAATCCGGTCTTGTGCGAATTCCAGAACGGCGAGGACGTCGACAGCGCGATGAACAGCGGCAGATGCGGCAGCATGGCCCGCATCACCGCCATGCGCTTCTCGGGATCCGGCAGCTGCACGTGCACATGCATGCCGCACATCATGTTGCGGTGGCCGATGCTGCGCAGATCCTCGATCATCTCCTCGTAGCGCGATTTCGGGCTGGGCTGCGACATGCGCCAGACTGCGCTCGGGTGCGTGCCGCAGGCCATGATCACGAAGCCGTATTGCGCAGCGACGTTCGCGACCTCGCGTCGCAGGAAGCGCAGCTCCTCGCGCGCGTCGTTCACGTCGACATGAACGTTGGTTGCGACCTCGAGCTGCGATTGCAGCATCTCGCGCATGGCCTGGCCGCCGGTCGACCAGTTTGCCGATTCGAACAGCTCGTTGGGCGTGCGGATCGCGACCTCGAAGCTGCGGCGGTCAGCGAGGAAGTATTCCTCCTCGATGCCGAAGGAATATTCCGCCGGATTACCGCCGCCGCCGGCAGAACGGATGACGACATGCTGCTTGTCCTCGGAGGGGGCAAGACGCAGCAGCTTTGAAACGTCTGAAGCAAATGTCATTGGCCACCGGCGCGGTCACTACCTGCGGGCGATAATCCGTCTGATTGTGGCCGGTTCCGCACCCGATGTACTGGAAATTGCAAGGTCGAACGGAACAATTTTGACGGCTTCAGACGCTCGCGCGATCAGGGCGTGGTTCGGCGGGACTTCCGCCCAGTCCGATTCCTTATCGAACGGCTCGGAGACGACGATGACTTGCCCGCCGTCCTCGCGGAAGTAGAGCGTGTTCGCGGCATCGTTCACCGAGACCCGAAATGCGTAGAGGTCGCGGCCGTTGGCAATCGCGCTGGTAAAGCGCAGCGGTTCGCGAAGCCGGCCTTCATTGACGAATCCGATGAGGGATTGCAGCACGGACTGTGTCGCGCCGAGCGGATCGTGCTCGAGACCGGCCCCCATCATGGCCAGGAACACGGCTTCCGAATCCGTCGTGCCCAGCCGCGACGGATAGTAGGCATCGGGAATCAGCGCCTCGACTTTGCGCCGCAGCCGATTCCAGCTCCCGACGAACCCGTTGTGCATGAACATCCAGTGCCCGCAGGCAAAGGGGTGACAATTCTGCCGCGTCACGGCCGTGCCGGTTGCGGCACGCACATGAGCGAAGAACAGATGCGAGTGCAGATGCCGGCAGAGGTAGCGCAGGTTTTCGTCCGACCACGCCGGGCGCGTCTCGCGATAAAGGCCCGGCTCGGGGTGCTCGCCATACCAGCCGAGACCAAAGCCGTCTCCGTTCGAGCCCGCCGTGGACTGAAGCGAGCGGATGCTCTGCGCAATCAGCGAATGCTCGGGTTCGGTGACATAAGGCTCGAACGAGGTGGTTTCGCCCCGGTATGCGATCCAGCGGCACATGCGGGTTCCTGCCAGGCGGTTTGATGCCTCGCGAGGTGCATCAACACCTGTCACGGACGCATGGTTCCAGCTGCGAAAGGGTTGCATGACCGATCCCGCAACGCCGAACGGATGCGGCGGCTGGTCGCAGCCGGTCCGCCTTGATTCCGACAGGTGTACCTATAATTCTGAAGCGAACAAGAATCCGGGCCCCTCTGGCGAGGACGTCGACGTTCGTCGGCAAACCTCGCGATGTCGGATGACCAGTCCCGCGCGAATGCGATGGATCGGCCGATTGTCGGGCCCCCTGTTTCGTTTTCTCCGACCATTCGTCCCCATCGCAGCTCCGTGCGGCTATTTCGCAAGTTAAGGGAGCTACGATGTCCGGAACCAAGTCCTCAAATTCGATCGAGATCACGGAACCGTCCAGCCTGAATGAGCAGGCCGCGGCGGCCGTGGTGATCGTGGGCGCCCTGGTAGCGGTTGCTGACCGGCGCGTCTCACCCGTCGAACGCGACGAGGTGATCCGTTTCATCAGAGACCGCAAGCTGGCGCCGCACATCGGCGACGAACGGCTCCGTGCGATGTTCGACGAACTCGCCGAACGGCTCGAAGAGCCGGATTTTGCCAACGTCGTGATCGATACCCTGCGACCGGTTTCGAACCTGCCGCTGTCGTCGCATCTGGTGGAGCTGTCGGAGCGCGTTGCTGCCGCAGACGAGGACGTACATCCCCACGAAGTCCAGGCGATTAAATTGTTGCGCTTGCTGACGCTGGTGCTGCCGCGCGCGAAGCCGGTCGGGGCGAGTGCGCCGGGCCCCAAGCTGCAGGCCGCCTCGAAGGGGTAAGCATGAGCACGATTTCGAACGAGCGCGCCAGGCAAACCGAGGGGAACACCGAGCAGATCGCTGGTGGAGACCCGCGCCTGGCCAAGCTCGTCGACCGCCTGCCGCCGCGCATGAGCGACACCCTGACCTATCTGCTCAAGCCGTCCAGCCGCTGGGTCAGGATCCCCTCGGGCACGCTGCTGGTCGTCGGCGGTGTGCTCTCCATCCTCCCGGTGCTCGGCGTCTGGATGCTGCCGCTCGGCCTTGCTCTGCTCGCCGAGGACGTGCCTGCGCTGCGCTCCTCCCGTTCAAAAGTCTTCGACTGGATCGAGCGGCGCAAGCCGCATTGGCTCGATCCGTCTGCCTCTAGGAATGATCAATCATGACTGAACTCATCACCGCCGAAGCGCTGTCCGCGCTGTTTCAAGTCATCCTGATCGATCTCGTGCTCGCCGGCGACAATGCCGTCGTCATCGGCCTTGCGGCTGCCGGCCTGCCGGCCGAGCAGCGCCGCCGCGCCATCATCGTCGGTATCGCCGCTGCCACCGCACTGCGTATCGCCTTCGCCGGCGTTGCGACCCAGCTTCTGCAAGTGATCGGCCTTCTGCTCGCCGGCGGCGTGTTGCTGCTCTGGGTCTGCTGGAAGATGTGGCGCGAGCTGCGCGAGCAGGCCGCGCATTCGAAAGAACTCGCATTCGATAGTAACGGCGCAGGTGCTGCGCCGGTACAGCAGCCGGTAACGCAGAAGACTTTCGGCCAAGCGGCGGTGCAGATCGTCGCCGCCGACGTGTCGATGTCGCTCGACAACGTGCTCGCGGTCGCGGGCGCCGCGCGGGAGCATCCCTACATCCTGGCCTTCGGCCTGCTCTTGTCGGTTGGGATGATGGGCGTTGCCGCGGATCTGCTTGGCCGTTTGCTCCAGAAGCAGCGCTGGGTGGCCTATGTCGGCCTCGCCATCATCCTTTACGTCTCGTTTGAGATGATCTATCGCGGCACGCTGGAACTTGCACCGGTGATTGCGAGTCTCTGAGGCGACAATCTACCGCAGTCCGGAGTGATCAATGACGTCTGAACCCAAAGCACCTTCGGCGCGGGCCGCGCCGTTGCCACCGGTCGGCCTGCTTCCGAAGCTGATCTTCGGCTCGCGCTGGCTGCAGCTGCCGCTCTATGTTGGCCTCATTGTCGCCCAGTCCGTCTATGTGCTGTTGTTCCTGAAGGAGCTCTGGCACCTCGTCTTGCATTCGTTCGACGCCAGCGAGCAGCAGATCATGCTGGTCGTGCTCGGGCTGATTGACGTCGTCATGATCTCGAACCTTCTGATCATGGTAATCGTGGGTGGATACGAGACCTTCGTTTCCCGGCTGAACCTCAGCGGCCATCCGGACGAGCCGGAATGGCTCGGTCACGTCAATGCCAGCGTGCTCAAGATCAAGCTCGCAATGGCGATCATCGGCATCTCCTCGATCTCGCTGCTCAGGACCTTCATCGAGGCCGGCAATCTCGGCACGACCCGCAGCAATTTCACCGAGAGCGGGGTAATGTGGCAGGTGCTGATTCATATGACCTTCATCGTCTCGGCGGTCGGCATCGCCTGGGTCGACCGCCTCAGCGAGAGCGGCCATCGCAAGGCGGCCGAGCACGGCTGATAAGCTGGCCGCCCAATACCTCCCGAGCGGCCAATCCTGGAGCCCGCCTGATCGTCCGGTTGGGCGGGCTCTCTTTCGAGATCGATAAAATTGTCTGCAATCGGTTCAGTGCCGGCAAACGCTGCCGACAAGAAGCCGGGCGCCTTAAACCAGGCCTTTGGAACCGATCTGCATCCTGCCCGCAAAGGGCAGGGCATCGGCATGACAATTCTCAGGGAGATCGTCGCAGCGGTCGCGGGAGTCTACGCGCTCCTGCTGGTCTGTGACGCATTGTTCGGCGTCGGCGAGGCGCGCTTCGACGACGCTTATTACCGCGCAAGCTTCTACGCACCGCGGCCGAAGGAGTTTCGGTTCGCGAGCGACACGCCGCCGGCGGTGCGCGTCAGCGACGCCTTCGCGCAGTTCGCACCTAGCGACGCCAAGCCGAACCGGCGCTACTCGTCGCTGACGACGATCATCCGCTGACGCAGCCTCATTCCCCCTGAATCCATTCCGCGACGCCGCGCCACAGCGTGTCGCGGTGCTCGGGGCGGAAGAAGCCGAAATGGCCTATTCCCTTGGCGCCGACGTCGGACGGTTTGACCATCAGCACCTCCGGCTTGATCGCAGTGAATCCGCTCGCGAGCAGCTCGACCGCGGGCCGCGTCGCCCAGGGATCGTCGGAGAAACATAGCGAGCGCAGCTCGCCCTTGAACCTGGCGAAGTTCTCGAGTGCCGGCAGCTTTGAATCGAACAGATAGCGCGGGCTCGAGACCCATTCGGTCCATTGCAGGAAGACGCCCTTGGGCAAATCCTCGCCGACGCCGGCCCAGCCCGGTGCGTAACCGAGTGCATGGACCAGCGGAACGCCGACAAAATTCATGAAGGCGTAGACCCGGTATTTTTCCGGCGAGGTCATCAACCGCCATGTCGCGGCCTGCGAGGCCACCAAGGCTGCGCGCGAGATCTCGCTGTTGTTCGCGATCAGCCCGAGCGCCTGGCCGCCGAAGGAATGGCCGATATAGGCGAGCGGCAGGGCATGATAGCGCTCGCGCATCCAACTGACCGCGGCGGTGACGTCGAGCGCAGCCCATTCCGACATCGAGGCCTTGAAGCCGACCAGCGATTTTGGCTGGTTGTAGCCGACCATCGCCGGCAGGCGGGAATCGCCGATGCCGCGATAATCGTAGGTCAGCACCGCGCAGCCGCGATGGGCGAGGTAGGAGGCAAAGCCCCGATAGATCTTTCGCGGCACGGCGGTCGCCGAATTGATCAGGACGGCATGGCGCTTGGCGCCGCGCGGCAGGAACAGGGTGCCGGTCAGGGCATAGCCGTCGGCTGCCGGGAAGCTGATCTCGTCGATGAAAACGTCATCCAGTGCCGCGCCCATGGCGGTCGGTGTCCTGTCGGATTCCTCAAGCCTGCCCAAGCAAATGCGAATTCGGCTTTGGCCGCAAGGGTTTGCGCTGCGAAATGGATTTACAACTGGCGGGGCGTGGCCGGCCTGTGTATAAGGCGGCCCTCGCAACCCCTAGATCAGGTTGCGGTTTTTGCTTCACGGAGAGATTGCGATGTCCGAGCGGTGGACGCCCGAGTCCTGGCGCAGCAAGCCGGTGCTACAGGTGCCCGAATATCCCGACACCAAGGCTCTGGCCGACGTCGAGGCGCAGCTTGCGACCTTTCCGCCGCTGGTGTTCGCAGGCGAGGCGCGCAATCTGAAGAAGGCCTTGGGCCGCGTTGCGGCCGGCGAGGCCTTCCTGCTGCAGGGCGGCGACTGCGCCGAGAGCTTCGCCGAGCACGGCGCCAACAACATCCGCGACTTCTTCCGCGTGCTGCTGCAGATGGCGGTGGTGCTGACCTATGCCGGCGCGGTGCCGGTGGTGAAGGTCGGCCGCATCGCCGGCCAATTCGCCAAACCGCGCTCGTCGGCGACCGAGAAGGTGAATGGCGTCGAGCTGCCGAGCTATCGCGGCGACATCGTCAACGACATCGCCTTCACCAGCGAAGCGCGCATTCCCGATCCGCAGCGCCAGCTGATGGCCTATCGCCAGTCCGCCGCGACGCTGAACCTGCTCCGCGCGTTCGCCACCGGCGGCTTCGCCAATCTCGGCAGCGTGCATCAATGGATGCTGGGTTTCCTCAAGGATAGCCCGCAGTCACGCCGCTACAAGGAGCTGGCCGACCGCATCTCGGACGCGCTCAACTTCATGCGCGCCTGCGGCCTCGACCTCGAGAGCCATCCGGAGCTGCGTGCCACCGATTTCTACACCAGCCATGAGGCGCTGCTGCTCGGCTACGAGCAGGCCATGACCCGCGTCGATTCCACCACCGGCGACTGGTACGCGACCTCGGGCCACATGATCTGGATCGGCGACCGCACCCGCCAGCTCGATCACGGCCATGTCGAATATTTCCGCGGCATCAAGAATCCGATCGGGCTGAAGTGCGGCCCCTCGCTCAAGGTGGACGAGCTGCTGAAGCTGATCGACGTGCTCAATCCCGACAACGAGCCGGGCCGGCTGACGCTGATCGGCCGCTTCGGCTCCGACAAGATCGGCGAGCATCTGCCGAACATGGTCCGCGCCGTGAAGCGCGAGGGCCGGGTGGTGGTCTGGTCCTGCGATCCCATGCACGGCAACACCATCACCTCGACGTCCGGCTACAAGACTCGCCCGTTCGACCGCATCCTGTCCGAGGTCAAGTCGTTCTTCGCGGTCCACGCCGCCGAGGGCACCCATGCCGGCGGCGTGCATCTGGAGATGACCGGCCAGGACGTCACCGAATGTCTCGGCGGCGCCCGCGCGATCACGGATGAGGATCTCAACGATCGCTACCACACTGTCTGCGATCCCCGCCTCAACGCCGAGCAATCCATCGATATGGCGTTCCTGGTCGCGGAGCTGCTCAAGCAGGAGCGCGCCGGCAAGGCTCAGCCGATTCCGGCCGCAGCGGGGCTGTAAGACCTTGCTGCGGATCTGGAAGGCCACGATCAATTCTCGCAACGGGCTGGCCTTTGCGTTCCGGTCGGAGCAGGCGGTCCGCGAGGAGATCTTTGCGCTGCTGCTGTCGGTGCCGCTCGCCTGGTTCATCGGCGCCACCGCGATGCGCGCGGTCGAATTGGTGTGCTCTGTCGCTTTCGTGCTGACGGTCGAGTTGCTCAATACCGCGATCGAGAAGCTCGCCGACCGGCTGACCTTGGATCACGACAAGCAGATCGGCCGAGTCAAGGACATGGGCTCGGCCGCGGTTGGCGTTGCGCTCTTGATGACCGGCGCGTTCTGGATCATTGCCATCATCGAGCGATTGGGGTTCCTCTAGAGCGCGGAGACAATCCATTGCGCGTGGGTGTCCGAGGTCCCTTCACCTCTCCCCAACGGGGAGAGGTCGATTTGTGTCTCGCGATGCGGAGCATCGTCGAGCTCAAATCGGGTGAGGGAGCTCAGCTCCCACGAGATACCGTAACCCCTCACCCGAATTGCATCTCCGACGCAATTCGACCTCTCCCTTCGGGAGAGGTGAAAGCGAGCGCGCGATGACCGAACGTCTCGAGACATTCGCGGTCACGCTCGCCCAGCTCAATCCGACCATGGGCGACGTGGAGGGCAATGCGGCCAAGGCGCGCGCGGCGCGGGCGCAGGCCAAGTCCGGCGGCGCCGATCTCGTGTTGTTTCCAGAACTGTTCATCGCCGGCTATCCGCCGGAAGACCTGGTGCAGAAGCCCGCCTTCCAGGCCGCCTGCCGCGCCGCGATCGAAAGCCTCGCGCGCGAGACCGCCGATGGCGGGCCTGCGATGCTGGTCGGCACGCCCTGGGTCGAGGAGGGCATGCTCTACAATGCCTGTGCGCTGCTCGACGGCGGGCGCATCGCGAGCCTGCGTTTCAAGTGCAACCTGCCGAATTACGGCGTGTTCGACGAGAAGCGGCTGTTTTCGCGCGGCCCTGCCGCCGGTCCCGTCACTGTGCGCGGCGTGCGCATCGGTGTGCCGATCTGCGAGGACATCTGGCTGGAAGAGTCCGAGGATTACGAGAACGTGGTCGAGACGCTGGCCGAGACCGGCGCCGAGATCATCCTGGTGCCGAACGGCTCGCCTTACGCCCGCGACAAGAACGACGTGCGCCTGTCGGTCGCGGTGGCGCGCGTCACGGAGAGCGGGCTGCCGCTGGTCTATCTCAACCAGGTCGGCGGCCAGGACGAGCTCGTGTTCGACGGCGCATCCTTCGCGCTCAATGGCGATCTCTCGCTTGCGGCGCAGCTGCCGGCCTTCGAAGAGGGCATCGTCACGCTGCGCTTCAGCAGAAACGGCGACGACTGGCGCTGCAGCGGGCCGATCGCCGAGCTGCCCGAGGGCGACAAGGCCGACTACGCCGCCTGCGTGCTGGGCTTACGCGATTACGTCACCAAGAACGGCTTTCCAGGCGTGCTGCTCGGCATCTCCGGCGGCATCGATTCGGCGCTCTGCGCGGCGATCGCTGTCGACGCGCTCGGCGTCGACCAGGTGCATGGCGTGATGCTGCCTTACCGCTACACCGCGCCGCATTCGATCGCGGATGCCGGCGAGCTCGCCGGCCATCTCGGCATCCGCTACGAGGTGCTGCCGATCGCCGAAGCCGTGACCGGGTTCGAGACGATCCTGTCCGGCATCTTCAAGAACCTGCCGCCCGATATCACCGAGGAGAACCTCCAGGCCCGCACCCGCGGCACGCTGCTGATGGCGATCTCCAACAAGACCGGGCTGATGGTGGTGACGACCGGCAACAAGTCGGAGATGTCGGTCGGCTACGCCACGCTTTATGGCGACATGAACGGCGGCTTCAACCCGATCAAGGACATCTACAAGACGCAGGTGTTCCGCCTGGCAAGCTTGCGCAATTCCTGGAAGCCGGAGGGCGCGCTCGGCCCTGCCGGCGAGGTGATCCCGCCCGACATCATCACGCGCCCGCCGACCGCGGAGCTGCGCGAGAACCAGACCGATCAGGACTCGTTGCCGCCTTACGACGTGCTCGATGCCATCCTGGAGCGCCTGGTCGAGCGCGAGGAGCCGCTCGACCAGATCATCGCCGCCGGCTTCGACCGCGAGACGGTGATCCGGATCGATCATCTGCTCAACGTCGCCGAATACAAGCGCCGCCAGGCCGCGCCTGGGGTGAAGGTGACACCGAAGAATTTCGGCCGCGACCGCCGTTATCCCATCACCAACCGTTTTCGCGACAAGGGCCAGCCGTTGCCGGCGACGGATGAGGCGCTGGTGTCACGTGGAAGCACGGCGTCAATCGACGCATTCGAGGGGTGAAGCCTAGCCTGAGCGACGGCAGGCGCTATGACGGGGTTGCGAAAAACAGCACCCTCAGGAAGCGCGTGTATTCGGATTCGAGCGCCATGATCGCCACAAATACGAATACCACGACCGGCGGCAGCAGGATGGCATAGGTCAAGGCCAGCCGCTCCCAGGCCATGTGCATGAAGACGGCGACGATCAGGCCGGCCTTCAACATCATGAACAGCAGGATCAGCGACCACCTCAGATAGCCATGCAGGCCAAAGTAGTCGACGAGGTAGGAGAACGTGCTGAGGACGAACAACCAGCCCCAGACCACGAGGTAGAGCTTGATCGGGTGCTGTTGCCCCTCGGCGTGAACGGCTTCCGTTGCGACTGCGCCGTGCGCCGGAGCGTGGAGCCGCTCTTCCATGTGTACCGCCGCGTTTGTCATGCGCCGACCTCACCAAAGATAGAAGAATGCGAAGATGAACACCCACACGAGATCGACGAAGTGCCAGTATAGGCCCGTGATCTCGACGATCTCGTAATTCCCCCTTCGGCTCGTGAAGAAGCCGCGCCTCTCGACGTCGAAGTCGCCACGAAAGACCTTTCGCGCGATGGCGATCAGGAAGATCACACCGAACGTCACATGGGTGCCGTGGAAGCCGGTGATCATGAAGAAGCTCGCACCAAACTGCGGGGCGCCCCATGGATTGCCCCAGGGCCGGACGCCCTCCATGATCAGCTTGGTCCATTCGAAGGCCTGCATTCCGACGAAGGTCGCGCCGAAGGCTGCAGTGACCAGCATCAGGATTGCGGTTCTCACGCGATCGCGGCGGTAGCCGAAATTGACGGCCATCGCCATCGTACCGCTGCTGCTGATCAGCACGAAGGTCATGATGGCGATCAGGATCAGGGGCATGTGGTTGCCCCCGATATCGAGGGCGAAGACTTCGCTGGGATTGGGCCACGGCACGGTCGTCGACATGCGCGCCGTCATGTAGGAGAGCAGGAAGCAACTGAAGATGAAGGTGTCGCTGAGGAGGAAGATCCACATCATGGCCTTGCCCCAGGACACGTTCTTGAAGGCGCGCTGATCGGACGCCCAGTCGGCGGCGATGCCGCGCCAGCCTTCAAGCCGCGCAGGCGATTGGCCCGGATTTGTCAGCACGGTCTCAGCCATCTGGTCTCGCCTCCTAGCTCAGCAATTGGCGGCAGATGTCGATGAAATCGTCGGTCCAGCCGGTGAGAAGACCGAGCAGGACAAGCCAGACCAACAGCAGGAAGTGCCAGTAGATGGCGCACAGCTCCACGCTCAAGCGCATGTCGGCGATCTCGGCGCCGCGCCACATCTTGGCCGAGGTTCGGCCCAAGGCCACCAGACCGCCCGTCAGGTGCAGCCCGTGCACTGCGGTCAACAGGTAGAAGAAGGAATTCGATGGATTGGACGCCACGAAATATCCCGCAGCCCCGAGCCGTTGCCAGGCCAGGAGCTGCCCGGCGAGGAAGATCACGGCAGATGCTCCGCCCGCGAGCAGACCGATCATGACGCCTTCGGTATTGTGTCGGCGCGCGGCCACGTAAGACCATTGCAGCGCGACACTGCTCAGGACCAGGACGCCCGTGTTGACCCACAGCAGCCGCGGCACCGGCAGCGGCCGCCAGTCCACCACGCTCATGCGCATCGAGTAGGCGCTGATGAAGAGGATGAACAAGGCGCTCGCGACCGCGAGAAACACGCCAAGTCCGATCTTCGCTGCCGGCCAGGTCATGGCATCGCCGCCGGGGAAGTCACCGGCCGGGCCTTCCTCCAGCCAGGGCTTGGCCGTCAGGCGCTGCTGCGACAGCCACCATCCGGCGATCACCGCAAGCACAGCCAGGAACAGGATGATGGCGCTCACGAAGCAGCTCCCTGAACGAGCTGAGTCGCGCGCGGCGGCTGGTTCTGCGGAATGAAGTCCTCCGCGGCACCGGGCACACTGTAATCATAGGCCCAGCGGTACACGACAGGGAGCTCCTTGCCCCAGTTGCCGTGCGCCGGGGGCGTCTCCGGCGTCTGCCACTCCAGCGTCGTCGCCCGCCACGGATTGCCGCCTGAGGCCTCACCTTTGAACAGGCTCCAGACAAGGTTGAACAGGAACACCATCTGGCTAAAGCCGACGATCAAGGCCACCACGGAGATGAAGGCGTTGAGTGAATGGGCCGAGGACGGGATGAACGTCGTATCCAGGAGTTCGAAATACCGGCGCGGGACCCCGAGCAGTCCAAGATAGTGCATGGGGAAGAAGATCAGGTAGGCGCCGAGGAAGGTGACCCAGAAGTGAAACTTGCCCATGGCCTCGTTCAGCATCCGCCCCGTGACCTTTGGGTACCAATGATAGATCGCGCCGAGCACGACCATGATCGGCGCCACGCCCATCACCATGTGGAAATGGGCGACCACGAACATGGTATCCGAGAGGGGCACGTCCACGACGACGTTGCCGAGGAAGAGGCCGGTGAGCCCGCCGTTCACGAAGGTGACGATGAAGCCGAGGGCGAACAGCATCGGCACCGTGAGATGAATGTCGCCGCGCCACAGGGTCAGCACCCAGTTGTAGACCTTGATCGCGGTGGGGATTGCGATGATGAGCGTCGTGGTGGCGAAGAAGTACCCGAATTGCGGAAACATGCCGCTCACATACATGTGGTGCGCCCATACGATGAAGCTGAGCGCGCCGATGGCTACGATCGCCCAGACCATCATGCGATAACCAAAGATGTTCTTGCGCGCATGCGTGCTGATCAGATCGGAGACGATGCCGAAGGCGGGCAGGGCGACGATGTAGACTTCGGGATGACCGAAAAACCAGAACAGGTGCTGGAAGAGCAACGGGCTGCCGCCGCCATGTTTCGAAAGCGTGCCCATCTCGAGGAGAGCGGGCATGAAGAAGCTGGTTCCCAAGAGACGGTCGAACAGCAGCATGACCGAGGCAACGAACAATGCAGGGAACGCGAGGAGCGCCATAACGGTCGCCGTGAAAATGCCCCACACCGTCAGGGGCAGGCGCATCAAGGTCATGCCGCGCGTGCGCGCCTGCAACACAGTGACCACATAGTTCAGCCCGCCCATGGTGAAGCCGATGATGAACAGGATCAGGGACGCGAGCATGAGAAGGATGCCCCAATCCTGCCCGGGCGTTCCTGAAAGGATTGCTTGCGGCGGGTACAGCGTCCAACCGGCGCCGGTGGGGCCACCGGGCACGAAGAATGTCGAGGCAAGCACCAGGACTGCGAGCAGGTAAATCCAGTAGCTCAGCATGTTCACATAGGGGAAGACCATGTCCCTTGCGCCGACCATTAGCGGGATCAGATAGTTGCCGAAGCCGCCCAGGAACAATGCAGTTAGCAGGTAAATCACCATGATCATGCCGTGCATGGTGATGAACTGGAGGTACTGGTTGGCATCGATGAAAGAGAATGTGCCGGGGAATCCCAGTTGCAGCCGCATCAGCCACGACAGCACCAGGGCCACCAGCCCGATGGCCGTGGCCGTCAGCGAATACTGAATGGCGATCACCTTGGCGTCCTGCGAGAACACATATCGTGTCCACCAGCTCCGCGGATGATAGAGCTCGACGTCAGGTACTTCGGCAGGCGGGATGCCGGGGATCCCTTCATATGGAACATCGACCATAGAACCTCCTCGGTCGTTCCATCGGGGGGAGGCGCTGGCCTCTTGCGCCCGATCTATCTTCGGCGGCAGCTTGCTACTTGCTGCCGGATTGGTACGTCGTCTTCACGACGGCTTTTGCCGGCGATAATTCTGCGAACGTTTTTTGTTGCTCCAGCCAAGCGTGATATTCACGCTCTTCGTCGACGATGACCTTGGCCCGCATTTGATAGTGAGCAGTGCCACAAAGCTCCGCACAGAGGACATCGAACGTTCCGGTTCGGATCGGCGTGATCCAGAAATAGGTCACCATGCCTGGAACCATGTCCATCTTGGCTCGGAATTCGGGCACGTAGAAATCGTGCAGGACATCAACCGAGCGGAGGAGAACCTTGACCGGCTTTCCGACTTGAAGGTGCAGGTCGCCGCTCTCGATCACGACATCGTCCTGCGCGTGCCGGTCGTCACGATTGAGCCCCATCGGATTGTCGGAAGCGATGTTGCGGACATCGGATGTGCCCAACTGCCCATCCTTGCCCGGAAGGCGGAAGCTCCACTGCCATTGCTGGCCCATGACCTCGAGCTCGGTGGCATCCGCAGGCACCGTCACGAACTGGTGCCAGACCACGAGGCCAGGCGCCAGCATGGCCGCGACGCCGACGCCGGTCCCGACGCTCAGCCACCATTCGAGCCTTTTGTTTTCCGGATTGTAGTCAGCCCTTCTTCCCTCTCTGTGACGAAAGCGGAAGACGCAGTAAGCCATGAAGGCGATCACGGCGACGAAAACAAAGCCCGTGATCCAGAACGTGATGTTGATGGTGTGGTCGATATAGGCCCAGTTCGTGGCGATCGGCGTCCACCACCACGGGCTGTAGATGTGAAACAGCACCGAGCCGATCGCGACCAGAAGCAGTATCAGTGCGACAGCCATCCTGATCCATCCTTGCCATCGAAGGCTACGGATACGAATCCCGGGCGGAGCTCATGTCTGTCGCGATGGCTGGCCTTTCTTGGCATATGCCATCGCCGGCCTCTTGCTTCGCCCAGTCCACCGATCGCGAAATCAAGAGAACGCTCGCGACCTTCAACTCTAAGGGCGTCTGCGTCTAAAATGATCCCAGCCTAATCCGGCGTCAATAGAGCAATAGAGGTGCCCGAATTGGTGTGATTGCCGGTGCTGGCAAACCGACAAGCATCCGGTGCCCATTGTTCGGTTTGGGTGATGCAACGCACAAATCCGTGCTGGTGCGCAATTCACCCAACCGTGAGTGCAGTCGTGCTCCGCGCGCGCTAAGCTTGCCGGGCAGGTCGCGACGGGTTCCGTCCGGCCAGGCTCGGTTACTGAACCTGGGTTGCCGTACCAGACCCATCGCGTTTCCTGCTCGTCAGGCGGACACGCGTCGCTGAAGAGCGCGTGTTGTCGAAAACCGCGATTTTCAGCACGGGAGGGTCCGTACATGGCCACTCTGTACTCCCACGACATCAGGCGGCGCGCATTCGGCGAAGCGACCTCCTATCCCATTCGCAAGATCAGCTTGTCCGACCTGACCGAGGTCCTGCGCCTGGGTTGGGGTGATTTCCAGGCGATGCCGAGTCACGCGATCGTCGTGTGCCTGATTTATCCCGTTCTCGGTCTCGTCCTGTTCAGGATGGTGCTCGGCTATTCGGTGCTGCCGCTACTGTTTCCGCTGGCCGCCGGCTTTGCCTTGATCGGTCCTTTTGCCGCGATCGGTCTCTACGAACTCAGCCGTCGTCGCGAGCGCGGTGAAGAGGTCGAAGCATGGGATGCGATTAAGGTGCTGCGCGCACCGTCGTTCGGCGCCATGGTCGAACTCGGCGTGCTCCTGCTGGTCCTGTTCGGGGCCTGGATCGGTGCCGCGAACGCAATCTATGTCGCGATCTTCGGTCACGCTGCGGCCGCAAGCATACCCGACTTCGCAACGCGCGTGCTGACGACACCCGAAGGCTGGTCGCTCATCATCATCGGTTGCGGTGTCGGCTTCCTGTTTGCGGTTGTGGCATTGTGCGTTAGCGTCGTGTCATTTCCGTTGATGCTGGACCGTCATGCGACGGCGATCGACGCGATCCGCACGTCGCTCCGAGCGGTGGCGGCGAATCCGGTTGCGATGGCCGGATGGGGCCTCATCGTGGCGGCTCTGCTCGTGATCGGCTCGCTGCCGCTCTTCGTCGGTCTCGCCGTCGTTCTGCCGGTGCTCGGTCATGCCACCTGGCACCTCTATCGGCGGGTGGTCGAGCCCAATCCGAACCCACCGGATGCACCGCTTCCGCCCCGGAAGGGCAGGCGCTACGCAGCAGACTTTCCGGCCAATCTCTTCCCGTGGAGCCGCGAGGGCGAGCCGTAACAGCGGAACGGCCGCGCTGGGACGCCCGCGCGGAGCATGACAGAGCGACGGCCTACTTCTGCTGCTGCGGCAGGAAGGTCGGGCCGACCGAGCGGATCGGCTTGTTCTCCGGCGCGGGGCTCGCGTCCGCGGGTGGCGTGGCGACCGGTGCGGCAGCAGTTGCTGGCGCAGGAGCCGCGCCTTTCTTGGCATTGGCAGGCTGCGGCGCGCCCTTGTTGAGCCGTTGCTGCTGCATCTTCCTGGCGCTTTCCTCGGTGACGATGATGTCGCCCTGCTGCTCGGCCGCGGCCTTGTCGTCGGCCGATTTCAGCGCATCCGCCCAGGTCTGTCCCGCCGCCTTGCAGGAGCAGGACGGGTTGAACTCGCTGCGGAATTTGAATGCGGTCGGCAGCGCCGTGTAGGGCTGGCCGCCGATCGAGACCGCAGCGTTCATATCCTCGCCGGGATTGCGATGGCTGTAGAGCACGGCTTCCGCCGCCGGGCACAGCGCCTTGCAGGTCTTCTCATCGTCAGGGAAGCGCGCCGGCACGGTGGCAAAGGAGATCGGGAAATAAGCGCCGTCGCAGGTGCGCACGCAGACGGTGCGGAAGGTGCCGGATTGCGGGCCGAGATCGGAGGGCGGCATGGCCTGCGGATTGTTCGGGTTGTTGCCGCCGAACAGATTGCTGAGGAAGTTGCCGCCGCCCTGCTGCTGCACGGCATTGGCATATTGCGGGCCGCAATTGTTCTGCGCCAGCGCCATCAGCACCGAGCGGCGCTGGTTGTCGCGCTCCGGGTTGGCGCCGGGGCCGCCGCGCAGCCGCTCGAGGCTGCCGGTAATCTGGTCCAGATTGGCGCGCATCTGCTGGATCTGGGTGTTGACCGGGCCGCACTGCGCCGACTGGCCGTTGAACAGCGAGAAGAAGCCGGAGGAATCGCAGCCCATGCGCTTGGCCTGCATGGTGACACGGTCGAGCTCGGCCTGCTGCTTGGCCTGGGAATCCTGGTAGCGGCGGATCTGCTCTTCGCGCGCGGCATCACCTCCGCCGCGATCGAGCGCGGCGAGTTGGGCTTCCAGCCGCACGCACATCGGGTTCGGTCCGAGCCCGTTCTGGCCGGGCTGGGGCGGCGGGCCGGCCTGCGCCAAAGCGCCATCGGCGAGCACGAGTGTGCCGAGGAGCACGGTGCAGGCAAGGAGGGAGCGGGCACGGAGGAGAGAGAAGAATTCAGGCATATCCGCCATTCTAGCGAGGTCACGGCCCAGCGTGATCATCCAAGTGAGGTGGGGGCCGAAGCGCGCCCTCCCAATAGCCGCTTCCCGCGGCATCGTCACGTCGTTTCAGGGGCCGAACTGGTCCTAAGGTCCGCCAGCTCCGAGGGAATTCAGCGCTGGCAGGTGATTGCGACATATTCGTCGCAATGGCCATGGGAGCAGTTTGTGCCGGTTTTGGGGACGGAGCCGGTAATTTCGTCGGGATCGACCCGGCGATAGCCTGATGCCTTTGCAAAATCTCGTGACTGGCAATAGGTGCGCGCGGCGGAGGCGCCGCATGTGTCGCCCTTGGTGTCGTTCTTGGCCAGGCACTGGTCGGCGATGATGAAGACGCGGGTCTCGGCGCACGCCTGAGGTGCTGCAAGGAGCGAGGCGCCGAAAATGAGCGCGAGCAGGGATCGCATGAAAATACCGGAGCAAAAAATCAGGGAACTGCAGTTCCAGAATGGCCTCAAATGGTTAGGGGATCATGAAGCCTTAAGGCAGGCCGCGCCCCTTGCGGAGGCAAAAACGGCATTTTCGCGGCCCTTGACGCCGGGGCCCGTGGTGGCCCATATGTGGCCGCATGAACGGTCTCCTCGCCATTTGCGCCATTTGCCGCGAGATTACGAGCTAGCGATTCGCTGGCTGGAGCCGTCTTTTCTCAAACACATTGAGAGCCTTGGACGCCCGGCCGAGAGGGATGGGTTGTCATGGAATTGCGTCTTTACGATACGCTGAGCCGGGAAAAGCGCACCTTCGTGCCGCTCGATCCGAACAACGTCCGCATGTATGTCTGCGGACCGACGGTCTATGACTTCGCCCATATCGGCAATGCGCGGCCGGTGATCGTGTTCGACGTGCTGTTTCGGCTGCTGCGCCACATCTACGGCGAGGCGCACGTCAAATATGTCCGCAACATCACCGACGTCGACGACAAGATCAACGACCGCGCCGCGCGCGACTTTCCCGGCCTGCCGCTGAACGAGGCCATTCGCAAGGTCACCGAGCAGACCGGCAAGCAGTTCCATGCCGACGTCGATGCGCTCGGCGCGCTTCGGCCGAGCGTCGAGCCGCGCGCCACCGAGCATATCGGCGAGATGCGCGAGATCATCGAGAAGCTGGTCGCCGGCGGCTTTGCCTATGTCGCCGAGGACCACGTGCTGTTCTCGCCGCAGGCGATGAACGCGGCCAATTCCGCGCTGCCGCGTTATGGCGCGCTGTCGAAGCGCTCGCTCGACGAGATGATCGCCGGCGCGCGGGTCGATGTTGCGCCCTACAAGCGCGATGCGACCGACTTCGTGCTGTGGAAGCCGTCGAAGCCGGGCGAGCCGTCCTGGCCGTCGCCATCCGGCATCAAGGCGGAGGGGCGTCCGGGCTGGCACATCGAGTGCTCAGCGATGGCCTGGAAGCATCTCGGCGAGCATTTCGACATCCATGGCGGCGGCATCGATCTCGTGTTTCCGCACCACGAGAACGAGGTCGCGCAGACCTGCTGCGCCTTCCATCGCGAGCGCATGGCGAATTATTGGATGCACAACGGCTTCTTGCAGGTCGAGAGCGAGAAGATGTCGAAGAGCCTCGGCAACTTCATCACGATCCACGAGCTGCTCAGGGATTGGCCGGGTGAGGTGCTGCGCCTCAACATGCTCAAGACGCATTACCGCTCGCCGATCGACTGGACCATGAAGTCGCTGGAGGAGAGCGCCAGGACGCTCGACGACTGGTATCGCGTCGCGGCCGATGTCGTGTCCGGCGAGCCGGCTCCGTCGGTGGTCGAACCGCTGCTCGACGACCTCAACACGCCGCAGGCGATCGCGGCGCTGCACGGCCTCCGCGGCAACGATATCGCAGGTCTTGCGGGCTCGTTGCGGCTGCTCGGATTCCTCTCCGAGAGCGCGGCGCAGTGGGAAGGGCGCAAGCAGCAGGCGAGCGGGATCGACGCCAAGGAGGTCGAGCGCCTGCTCGCGGAGCGAACAGCTGCGCGTAGCCGCAAGGACTTTGGCGAGTCCGACCGCATTCGCGATCTGCTCGCTGCGATGGGCGTCGCGATCAAGGACTCCAAGGAAGGCACCACCTGGGAGATCGCCCGATGAAGCGCCCCGAGACGCCTTTCCCGCGGCACTGGCTCTATTACATCGCGCTGAAAATCGCGCTGCTCGCCGGCGCGGTGGCGATCGTGCTCAAGCTTTATGGGATGTGGTAAGGACGATGGGACAGACTTTGCCAAAGCCCGCACTGAGGCCCTTCCTGCCGGCGGATGTGCCGATGCTCGCCGCGATCTTCGCCGCCAGCATCGAGGAGTTGACCGGCGACGATTATAGCGAGGCGCAGCAGGAAGCCTGGATGGCGGCGGCCGAGGACGAGGAGTTCGGCAAGCGGCTTGCGTCCGACCTGACGCTGATCGCGACGCTGGAAGGCTCGCCTGTCGGCTTCGCCTCGCTGCGCGGCAATGATCACATCCGCATGCTCTATGTGCATCCGGCCGTGGCCGGGCAGGGCATCGCGACCATGCTGGTCGACGCGCTGGAGAAGCTCGCCGGCGGCCGCGGCGCCAAGAGCCTCTCGGTCGACGCCAGCGATACCGCGGAGGGCTTCTTCGCCAAGCGCGGCTACACCGCCCAGCAGCGCAACAGCGTCACCATCAACGATGAGTGGCTCGCCAACACCACCATGAAGAAGACGCTCGGAGCGGGGCAATGAGCAAGCAGCGTCTCTATCTGTTCGACACCACGCTGCGCGATGGGGCGCAGACCAACGGCGTCGACTTCACGCTGGCGGACAAGCAGGTCATCGCGGCGATGCTCGATGATCTCGGCATCGACTATGTCGAGGGCGGCTATCCCGGCGCCAACCCGCTCGACACGGAGTTCTTTGGCTCCAAGCCCAAGCTCAATCATGCGCGCTTCACCGCCTTCGGCATGACGCGCCGGGCGGGACGGTCGGTGTCCAACGATCCGGGCGTTGCGGGCCTTTTGGAAGCGAAGGCGGACGCGATCTGCTTCGTGGCGAAGGCGTCGGCCTATCAGGTCCGCGTCGCGCTGGAGACCACGAAGGAAGAAAATCTCGCCTCGATCCGCGACAGCGTCGCGGCGGCGAAGGCGGCCGGCCGCGAGGTGATGCTAGATTGCGAGCATTTCTTCGACGGCTACAAGGAAGACGCCGCCTTTGCGCTTGCCTGCGCCAAGGCCGCCTTCGATGCCGGTGCGCGCTGGGTGGTGCTGTGCGACACCAACGGCGGCACCATGCCTGATGAGGTCGAGGTCATCGTCAGAGACGTGACCAGGCACATCCCCGGCGATCACGTCGGCATCCACGCCCATAACGACACCGAGCAGGCGGTGGCCAATTCGCTCGCCGCGGTGCGTGCCGGCGCGCGGCAGATCCAGGGCACGCTGAACGGCCTCGGCGAGCGCTGCGGCAATGCCAATCTCTGCTCGCTGATCCCGACGCTGAAGCTGAAGACGGGGTTTGCCGATGCTTTCGAGATCGGCGTCACCACCGAGAAGCTGGCGACGCTCGTCAAGGTGTCGCGCACGCTCGACGACATGCTGAACCGCGTGCCGAACCGGCATGCTCCTTACGTCGGCGAGAGCGCCTTCGTCACCAAGACCGGCATCCATGCCTCCGCCGTGCTGAAGGATCCGCAGACCTACGAGCATGTGTTGCCGGAGCTGGTCGGCAATCACCGCAAGGTGCTGGTGTCCGACCAGGCCGGGCGCTCCAACGTCATCGCCGAGCTCGACCGCGCCGGTATCCCTTACGAGAAGAGCGATTCGAAGCTGACGCGTCTCGTCGAGGAATTGAAGGAGCGCGAGGCGGCCGGCTATGCCTATGAATCCGCCAACGCCTCGTTCGAGCTCCTGGCGCGCCGCACGCTCGGCAAGGTGCCGCATTATTTCGAGGTCGAGCAGTTCGACGTCAACGTCGAGCAGCGCTACAACGCGCTCGGCGAACGCGTCACGGTGGCGCTCGCGGTGGTCAAGGTCGACGTCGCCGGCGAGCATCTGATCTCGGCGGCCGAAGGCAACGGTCCCGTCAACGCGCTCGACGTCGCGCTGCGCAAGGACCTCGGCAAGTACCAGAAGTTCATCGAGGGCCTGACACTGATCGACTATCGCGTCCGTATCCTCAATGGCGGCACCGGCGCGGTCACGCGCGTGCTGATCGAGAGCGAGGACGAGAACGGCGATCGTTGGACTACGGTCGGGGTGTCCCCGAACATCATCGACGCCTCGTTCCAGGCGCTGATGGATTCGGTGATCTACAAGCTCGTGAAGTCGGACGCGCCGGCGTAACCCCCACGACGACTGTCATTCCCCGCGAAGGCAGGCAATCCAGTACGCTGCGGCCCATCGATTTATCTACTGCTGTCACGGAGTACTGGATCGCCCGGTCAAGCCGGGCGATGACACCGAGGATGGGGAAAGGGCACGGCCATGATCGACCACATCTCCGTCGGCGTCAGCGATCTCGACCGCGCTGCAAAATTCTACGAAGCCGCGCTCGCCGCCCTCGGCCTCGCACGCCTCGTCACGCGGCCGCGGACGATCGGGTTCGGCAAGGCCTATCCGGAGTTCTGGATCAATCTGCGCGAGGGCATGCCGCGTGTCGCGCCGGAGAGCGGCGTGCACATCTGCCTGCGGGCGAAAACCGCGGCCGAGGTCGATGCGTTTCACGCAGCTGCGCTGTCCGCTGGCGGCGCCTCCGACGGCGCACCGGGCCTCCGCCCGCACGATCGCGTGCGCTACTACGCCGCCTTCGTCACCGATCCCGACGGCAACCGGATCGAGGCGGTGACGTTTCCGCAGGAATAGGGTCGGTCTAAAGCGCGATGCGATTAGGATGGATCGTCATCGCGCTTTAGGTTGTTGTTTGAGCATGATCTTTTCGGAAAACCGCTTCACACTTTTCCGGATCATGCTTTAGAGCCGCCGGGCCACGTCGGGCGCGAGATCGCGCTGGTCGTCAGGGATCTGCGCCGCCGCGGCGCGCAGCCGTGGGATGATCTCCTCGACCTTGTCCGCCTTCAGGATATCGACGGTGAGGCCGGCACGGATGAACTGGGTCTGCCGCATGTGGGCCACCAGGGAGAACAGCGGCTCCCAGAAGCCGTCGACATTGGCCAGCAGCACCGGCTTGGCGTGCCGGCCGAGTTGCTGCCAGGTCAGCTGCTCCACCAGCTCCTCAAGCGTGCCGAGCCCGCCGGGCAGGGCCACGAACGCGTCGGAGCGCTCGAACATCAGCCGCTTGCGCTCGTGCATGTCGGGCGTGACGACCATCTCCTGCACGCGCGTCAGCGCATTCTCGCGCATCCGGAGGAAGTCGGGGATGATGCCGGTGACCATGCCGCCGTGATCCAGCACGGAGGTCGCAACCGCGCCCATCAGGCCGAGCGAGCCGCCGCCATAGACGAGGCGGATCTTGCTTTCCGCCAGCGCTTTGCCGAGCGCCTTCGCCGCTTCAATAAAGTTGGGATTTGTTCCAGGGCCGGAGCCGCAATAGACACAGACGGTTTTGATCGTGCTCATTGGTGCCATGATGCATTGCAGCGAAGTGGCGTCAAGCCCAAACGGTGATTCGATACGTCCGGGAATTTACCGGTAAATCGCGACAAACAATCGAAGATTCGCCATCTGGCGGGGTGCGCGGGCATCGGGAAGGCTCTATATGACGGGCGAAAATCGTTAATCGCAGTTGCGCCCGCACCCGGCGGGCTTCGGGTTTGTTGATGGACCAACCTCAATCGTTCGACGGCGCCGACGTTCCTGATCCTTCCGTGGCAGGACCGCAGGCCGGGGCCACGCTGATGGGCACGCTGGCACATCTGTGGCCCTACATCTGGCCGGGCGACCGTTTCGACCTGAAGATGAGGGTGGTCTGGTCGCTGGTGCTGTTGCTCGCCGCCAAGCTGATCACGCTCACCGTGCCGTTCAGCTTCAAATGGGCGACGGATGCGCTGACCGGCGCCAACACCGCGCCGGTAGCGGCCGACAATTGGCATCTCTGGGTGATCGCCTCGCCTTTGCTGCTGACCGCGAGCTACGGCGTGATGCGCATCCTGATGGCGGTGCTGACGCAATGGCGCGACGGCATCTTCGCCCGCGTCGCCATGCATGCGGTGCGCAAGCTCGCGACCCTCACCTTCATCCACATGCACGAGCTGTCGCTGCGCTTTCACCTCGAGCGCAAGACCGGTGGCCTCACGCGCGTGCTCGAGCGCGGCCGCGAGGGCATCGAGGTCATCGTGCGCATGGTGATCCTGCAGCTGATCCCGACCATCGTCGAGGTCTCGCTGCTGCTGGCGGTGCTGCTCTGGCAATTCGACTGGCGCTACGTGGTCGCGACCCTGATCACGGTCACGCTCTACATGTACTACACCTACGTCGCGACCGAGTGGCGGATCGGCATCCGCCGCAAGATGAACGATTCCGACACCGAGGCGAACACCAAGGCGATCGACTCGCTGCTCAACTACGAGACGGTGAAGTATTTCAGTGCCGAGGCACGCGAGGCGCAGCGCTACGACAGATCGGTCGAGCGCTACGAGGAGGCGAGCGTCCGCACCTACACCTCGCTTGCGGTGCTCAACACAGGCCAGGCGGTGATCTTCACGCTGGGCCTGACCGCGACCATGCTGATGTGCGCGATCGGCGTGCGCAACGGCACCAACACCGTCGGCGATTTCGTGCTGGTCAACGCCATGATGATCCAGCTCTACCAGCCGCTGAACTTCATGGGCATGGTCTATCGCGAGATCAAGCAGGCGATCATCGACATCGAGAAGATGTTCGGCGTGCTCAGCCGCGAGGCCGAGATCAAGGACGCGCCTGGCGCGAAGCCGCTGGTCATCTCCGCCGGCACGGTGCGCTTCGAGGACGTGCGCTTTGCCTATGAGCCGGCGCGCCCCATCCTCAAGGGCATCAGCTTCGAAGTGCCGGCCGGAAAGACGGTTGCCATCGTCGGCCCCTCCGGCGCCGGCAAATCGACCATCTCGCGGCTCCTGTTTCGCCTCTATGATGTCTCCGGCGGCAGGATCCTGATCGACGGCCAGGACATCCGCGAGGTCACGCAGGCCAGCCTGCGCGCATCGATCGGCATGGTGCCGCAGGACACCGTGCTGTTCAACGACAGCATCCGCTACAACATCCGCTACGGCCGCTGGGATGCGACCGATGCCGAGGTCGAGGAGGCGGCGCGGCTGGCGCAGATCGACCACTTCATCCGCATGGCGCCGAAGGGCTATGAAACCCAGGTCGGCGAGCGCGGCCTGAAGCTGTCGGGCGGCGAGAAGCAGCGCGTCGCGATCGCGCGCACGGTGCTCAAGGCGCCGCCGATCCTGGTGCTCGACGAGGCGACCTCGGCGCTCGACACTCATACCGAGCACGAGATCCAGGGGGCGCTCGACCGCGTGGCGAAGAACCGCACCTCCCTGGTGATCGCGCATCGACTTTCCACCATCGTCGGCGCCGACGAGATCATCGTGCTGGACCAGGGCCGCATCGCCGAGCGCGGCACTCACGCGAGCCTGCTCGCGCAGGGCGGGCTCTATGCCAGCATGTGGAACAGGCAGCGCGAGGCCGAGGAGGCCCGCGAGAAGCTGGCCAAGATGGCCGACACCAATGCCGCGCCCAACCGGGAGCCGCCGCCGGTCGATGATAGCCTGACGACGCCCGCGGCGGCGGAGTGACCTTGTCTCCGGTCCCAACTCTGGCCTAAACAAGCCCGCGCGACGACCCCGTGGCATTAACCCCGACCGGCAAAAAGCAATGTCCATTCTCGATTCGATCCAGCGTCAGATCCCGCCGATCCACAAGGAGGGCTATCCCTTCATCGGCGCCTTTGCGCTGGCGAGCCTGCTCCTGTTCTGGCTGTGGTCGCCGCTGGGGTGGATCGGCACGATCCTGACCGTTTGGTGCGCGCTGTTCTTCCGCGATCCCGTCCGTGTGACGCCGGCGCGCGAGGGTCTCGTGGTGTCGCCGGCCGACGGGCGTGTCTCCATGATCACCATGGCGCTGCCGCCGGCCGAGCTCGGGCTCGGCGACCGGCCGCTGCCGCGCGTCTCGATCTTCATGAGCGTGTTCAATTGCCACGTGAACCGCGCGCCCGTGGCGGGCAGGGTGGATCGTATCGCCTACCGGCCCGGCCTCTTCATCAACGCCGAGCTCGATAAGGCGAGCGAGGACAACGAGCGCAACTCGCTGGTGATCACAACCCCGACGGCGCGGATCGGCGTGGTCCAGATCGCCGGCCTGGTCGCCAAGCGCATCGTCTGCTTCGTCAAGGAGGGGCAGGCGATCGGCGCCGGCGAGCGTTTCGGCCTGATCCGCTTCGGCTCGCGCCTCGACGTCTACCTGCCCGTGGGTACCAAGGCGCTGGTCTCGGAAGGGCAGACCGCGATCGCCGGAGAGACGATCCTGGCCGACCTTGCCGGCGACGACCCGGGCCGCGCGTTCCGCGCCAATTAACCAATAGTCGGTGCTCGCAGGCGTTCCGCCGCAATGGCGGAGGGCGGCGCGGCTTGCTATATCTCGCCTCGAGATAAGGACGAGCCATGACGCCTTACGATTTCAAGGATCCCGACGTCCGCCGCCGGCGGTTCCGACCGATCCCGGTGCGGATGCTGGTGCCCAACGTCATCACGCTGCTAGCGATCTGCGCCGGCCTGACCTCGATCCGCCTGTCGATCGAAGGACGGATGACGCTCGCGGTCTATGCCATCGTGTTCGCCGCCGCGCTCGACGGCATCGATGGCCGCATCGCGCGCATGATCAAGGGGCAGTCGAAGTTCGGCGCCGAGCTCGACAGTCTCGCCGACTTCGTCAATTTCGGCGTGGCGCCCGGCCTGATGCTGTATTTCTGGCAGCTGCATGAGCTCGGCAATGCCGGCTGGATCGCCGCCATGGTGTTCGCGATCTCCGGCGGCCTGCGGCTCGCCCGCTTCAATGCCACCATGGACGATCCGAACAAGCCGGCCTTCGCCGCCAATTTCTTCACCGGCGTGCCGGCGCCCGCCGGTGCGATCACCGTGCTGCTGCCGATCTATGTCGCGTTCCTCGACGTCGGGCGCACACCTGCGGCGGTGACCGCGGCCTACACGCTTCTGATCGCGTTTCTGATGGTGTCGCGCCTGCCCGTGTTCTCCGGCAAGACCAAGCGGATGCGCGTGCCGCCCGAGCTGGTGCTGCCGGCGTTCGTCGCCGTGATCGTCTTCATCGCGCTCCTGATCGCCTATCCCTGGCACGTGCTGTCGATCGGCACGGTGCTGTACCTTCTCGCGCTGCCGCTCGGCTACAAATCCTATCGCGACCAGGCGCGCGCGATGGAAGCCACCGCGCCGGCGGGAGGCGAGGTCCCGTCACCGCCCTCGGCGCCGACGCTGGCGAATTTGTCGGAGCCGCCGCAAGACGACGATCGGCCCGGACGACTGCACTAAAGCGCTCCTCGCGGATATCTGCCATGAAGCCCGCCTGAGTTGGGTCGAGATCCGATCTCGGCTATATCGCCCTGTGCCGGCGGCATCGCGCAATCAATCGCCGCCAACCTGGGAGAGAACGCCGTGACCAATTCCGCGACCGGGCCGCTGCCCGCTTCCGTCCTCGAAGCGCTGGGCCGTTACGATACGCCGACGATCTGCAACGCCATGGAGATCGTGGCGCCCGAGCGGCGGCTGATCGGCTACACCACCAAGCAGCTGGTCTGTCCGTTTCCCGACCTGCCGCCGATCGTCGGCTATGCCCGCACGGTGACGATCCGCTCGGTTCTGAAATCATCGCTTCCGGCCGAGGAGCAGTCCAGGCGCCGAATCGCATATTACGAATATGTCGGCACCGGCCATGGCCCGCGCATCTCGGTGATCCAGGACATCGACGGACCCGACGTCGGCTATGGCGCGTTCTGGGGCGAGGTACAGAGCAACGTGCACAAGGCGCTCGGCTGCCTCGGCGTCATCACCGACGGCTCGATCCGCGACATCCCGCAATGGGCGCCCGGGTTCCAGGCGCTGGCCGGCTCGATCGGCCCGTCGCACGCCTGGGTGCACGCGGAAAGCTTTGGCGGCGAGGTGCGCGTCGCCGGCATGACCGTGAAGTCGGACGACCTCATCCACGCCGACCGGCATGGCGCCATCGTGATCCCGCTCGACCTTGCCGCAAAGCTGCCGGAGGCGGCCGAACTGTGCGGCCGCCGCGAGACGCCGATCCTGGAGATCGCCCGCAGTCCCGACTTCTCGCTCGAGAAGCTCAAGGCCGCGCTGAAGCGCTCTGCGGAGATCCATTGACGGCTGCTGGAGCGTGATCCGGAAAAGCGTGTAGCGGTTTTCCGAAAAGATCATGCTCAAACAATAACCTAAAGCGCGATGACGATTGATCCTAATCGCATCGCGCTTTAGGGCAATCTACGGCCCGGACGACGGCCGAATGCCGCCTTGCTCGGTCAGAAGCAGGGCGACTTGATCCGGTTCTCCGAGCACGGCGGCTGCGCATCCGATCAGGGTGAAGCCGCCGGCAAGGTCCCAGAGGGTGATATCGTCTGCGCTGTTGGCGCTGCGCATCAACCGCGCCGCGAGCACGGCGAAGGCGGCCTCGATAAAGAGCAGCACGCTGAACGCCGGAAGCACGAGTTCCGGCTCGAGCAGGTGGAACGCCAGCGCCGCGGGCAGCGCCGTGAGTAGACCGAATAGCATCAACATCGCGCTGGCTCCGCGATTGGCCCTGTCGCTAGCAGACACCAGCTGATCCCCGTCCACGATGTGGCGGAGGGCCGCAGCCGACGTGACGTGGTGGGCGCCTGCTTATGGTTAGCGAAAGGTTGAAATTCCTATCGCTGGACGGCAACCGGGACAAATTGCGGCGGCAGGCGGCACATCGTCGAGACTTAACCTTTACGCGCCTTTAAGGGCGGCGCTCTAGGGTCTGCGATGCGGTTCGGGGTTGAGCCGCGCCAGCGGCCAGGACGGCCGTTGTTGCGTAGGCGTTGGAGTCGATCATGGATATCGCAACACTTGTCGGCCTCGTCGCAGGCGCCATTGTTGTGTCGTCGCTGATCCTGATGGGCGGTACGTTCGGGATGTTCTACGACATCCACGCCGTCATCGTCATCTTCGGTGGCTCGTTCGCAGCGACGATGATCCGCTTTCCTTTGTCCGCGATGATCCACGGCGTGCCGCTGGGCGCGAAGTTTGCTTTCACCCTGAGCCGCCTGTCGGCTCACGACCTTGTCGACGAGCTCGCCCGCATCGCGGAAATCGCCCGCAAGCAGGGCCCGGTCGGACTCGAAAAGGTCGAGACCGACGAGCCCTTCCTCGCCAAGGGCATTCGCTATGTTGCCGACGGCTACGACCTCGATTTCATTCGCGACAATCTGGAGCGCGACCGGGACAACTTCCTGATGCACCTCGACGAAGGCAGCAAGATCTACCGCGCCGTCGGCGACTGCGCCCCGGCGTTCGGCATGATCGGCACGCTGCTTGGCATGGTGCAGATGTTCTCCAACATGTCGGATCCCTCCAAGCTCGGCCCGTTCATGGCCACCGCGCTGCTGGCGACCCTGTACGGCGCCGTTGTCGCCAACCTGATCTGCTTGCCGATCGCGGACAAGCTGCACGGCAAGCTGCTGGACGAAGAGACCAACCGCACCTTGATCATCGACGGCATCCTGATGATCCGCGACTCCAAGAGCCCGACCCTGGTGCGCGAAATGCTGCTGGCCTATCTGCCGGAGAAGCATCGTCACACCGAAGGCGAGCCGGTGCCGGCTTGAGGCCGCCGCCTGGATTTTGAGAGATGGCCAAGAAGAAGCGCGGCAATGCTCACGGTGGCGGCCACGGCTGGTTCGTGACCTTCGCCGACCTGATGGCGCTGCTGCTGGCGTTTTTCGTGATGCTGGTCGCGTTCTCCACGCAAGACGCCAACAAGCTGAAGATCGTCGCGGGCTCGATGCGCGAGGCGTTCGGCGTGCAGACTGAGGCGCGCTACTCCGGCATCGTCGAATCCGACGGCCTGCCGACGCGCCCGCGGCTCAAGAACGTCGACCACATCCAGCCGGAAGATGCCTCCAACACGCCGACGCCAGATCAGGAAGACCGCGAAAAGACCTCCGGCGCGAAGATCAAGGTCGACCGCAATTTCGCGCTGGCCGCAGCCTCGCTGCGCCAGGCGTTGCAGGACATGCCGGAACTGACCGAGATGTCCAAGCACATCATGTTCGAGGAGACCAAGCAGGGCCTGAACCTCGAGATCGTCGACCAGGACGGCCGCTCGATGTTCGCCGACGGCTCCAAGGTGCCCTATGACCGCACCCGCCGCCTGGTCGAGAAGCTCGCGATCCCGCTCAAGGCGACGCCGCTCCGCGTCTCCATCGCCGGCCACACCGCGGCGGGGTTCGTGCCGACCCGCAGCGACTATGGCGCCTTCGATCTGTCGGCCGATCGCGCCAACGCCGTGCGCCAGATCCTCGAGCGCCAGGGCCTGCCGCCGTCGCACATCTTCGCCGTCTCCGGCAAGGCCGATACCCAGCCGCTGTTTCCGGACGATCCCTCGCTGGCAGCCAACCGGCGGGTGACCATCACCTTGATGCGCGAAGATCCGCCGCTGCCGCCGAATCTGAGGCCGTAACCCCCTTGCGCTACCATCTTACCTGAGGCATGTCGTCGCGCGGGCGATGAGCGTGGCTGTGGCGTCACAGCATCCGGCTCGGCGCCTGCTATGATGGTGCGCCGATTGACAGGTGCACCGGAAGCGTCAAAAGGCGCCGGATCAATTTCAGGAACGAAGCGTTCTCCACCTTCATGACGGCGAGCATCACACAGGCCGAGACCCAGGACGGGCGGCCCACCGCAAGTTTTTGGGCCCTTACGCTCGGGAGTGTCGGCGTCGTCTTTGGCGATATCGGCACTTCGCCGCTCTATGCATTCCACGAGGCGGTCAAGGCCGCCGCCCATGGCGAGCCCGTCTCGCGCGTCATCGTGCTCGGCGTGCTCTCGCTGATCCTGTGGGCGCTCCTGATCGTCGTCACCGCCAAATATGTCCTCTTGCTGCTGCGCGCCGACAATAACGGGGAGGGCGGCACGCTCTCGCTGATGGCGCTCGGCCAGCGCGCGCTCGGGCGGCGAAGCTGGGTCCTGCTCGCGCTCGGCGTGATCGGCGCTTCGATGTTCATCGGCGATTCCATGATCACGCCGGCGATCTCGGTGCTCTCGGCGGTGCAGGGCCTCAAGCTCGCGACCCCCGCGCTCGAGCACTATGTCGTGCCGCTCACCGTGCTCATTCTGGTGCTGCTGTTCGCCGTGCAGAGCAAGGGAACCGCATTGGTCGCCTCGGCCTTCGGGCCGGTGATGGTGGTCTGGTTCACCGTCATCGCCGTGATGGGGGCTGTCCACATCGCCGACGATCCCACGGTGCTGGCGGCGATCAATCCGTACTATGCGGTGCAGTTCGTGCTGTCGCACGGTGTGATCGGCCTCGTGACGCTCGGCGCGGTGTTCCTGGCGGTGACGGGCGGAGAGGCGCTTTATGCCGATCTCGGCCATTTCGGCCGCAAGCCGATCCAGTCGGCCTGGATGTTTTTCGTGCTGCCGGCGCTTCTAGTCAACTATTTCGGGCAGGGTGCGCTGGTGCTGTCCGATCCCAGCGCGATCGAGCATTCGTTTTATCGCATGGTGCCCGAGAGCCTGGTCCTGCCGCTGGTCGGACTCGCGACGGCCGCAACCGTGATCGCGAGCCAGGCGGTGATCACCGGCGCCTATTCGCTGGTCCACCAGGCCGTGCAACTCGGGCTCCTGCCGCGTTTTGAGGTGCGTTACACCTCCGAATCCCATGCCGGCCAGATCTATCTGCCGCGCGTCAACCGCCTGCTGCTGATCGGCGTGATGCTGCTGGTGCTGCTGTTCCACACCCCCAGCAATCTGGCTTCCGCCTACGGTATTGCCGTCTCCACCACCATGGTCGCCGACGGCATCATGGGCTTCGTCGTGATCTGGAAGTTGTGGAACTGGCGCGCCGCGACGGCCGCAGCCGTGATCGTCCCCTTCGTCATCGTCGATTTGAGCTTCCTCAGCGCCAACCTGCTCAAGCTGCTCGAAGGTGCCTGGGTGCCGCTGCTGTTCGGCATCGTCATGGCAGGGACGATCTGGACCTGGCGCAAGGGCTCCGCAATCCTGATCCAGAAGACCCGCCGGATCGAGGTGCCATTGGACGATCTGATCCGCAGTTTGGAGAAGCGGCCACCGCACATCGTCAAGGGCACCGCGGTGTTCCTGACCAGCGATCCCGCGTTCGTGCCGACCGCGCTCCTGCACAATCTCAAGCACAACAAGGTGCTGCATGAGCACAACGTGATTCTGACCATCGAGACCGCGCAGACGCCTCGGGTCGATCTGTCGGAGCGGTTCAGGATGGAGAAGATCAGCGAAAAGTTCTCCAAGGTCCGCTTGCGCTTCGGTTTCATGGAGCAGCCGAACGTGCCGAAGGCGCTCGCCATCGCGCGCAAGCAGGGTTGGCAGTTCGACATCATGTCGACCTCGTTCTTCGTCTCGCGCAGGTCGCTGAAGGCCTCGGCACAGTCGGGCATGCCGCTCTGGCAGGATCATGTGTTCATCGCGCTGAGCCGGTCGGCCAACGATGCCACCGACTACTTCCAGATCCCCACCGGCCGCGTGGTCGAAGTCGGAACCCAGGTCACCATCTAGAATGCAACTGGCGAAGCCATGCAGATTTGCATGGCTATGGCCCGGAATCGGGCTAGGCCATGCCGGTGGCGCAGGACTATAAGCCGCGCGCTCTTCCGCCGTTGTGCAGTGAAGCATTGTAGAGGCCATCGGGCTCTCCCATGACAAGCGACGTAGCAGTTCCCGCCCCGGAAACGGTGGCGGCAAATGGGCATGGCGATGCCCATACCACCGCCGGTTTCGGCGCGCTGACGCTCGGCAGCATCGGCGTCGTTTACGGCGACATCGGCACCAGCCCGCTCTACGCGTTCCGCGAGGCGGTGATGGCGGCCTCGGGCGCGGACGGGTTGCCGACGCCGGCCGCCGTGCTCGGCGTGCTCTCCCTGATCCTGTGGGCGCTCATCGTGGTGGTGACGCTCAAATACGTCGTGATCCTGCTCCGCGCCGACAACAACGGCGAGGGCGGCACGCTTGCACTGATGGCGCTGGCCCAGCGGGCGGTTGGCACCGGCCGCGGCGGGGCCACCATCGTCCTGCTCGGCATCATTTCCGGAGCTTTGTTCTACGGCGATGCCGTGATCACGCCGGCGCTCTCCGTGCTGTCGGCGATCGAGGGCATGAAGGACGTCACGCTAAGGTTCGAGCCCTACATCGTTCCGCTGACGGTTGTGATCCTGGTCGGCCTGTTCGCCGTGCAGTCCCGCGGCACGGCGCGCGTTGCCGCCTTCTTCGGCCCGATCATGTGCGTCTGGTTCACGGTTCTGGCGGTGGCGGCGATCCCTCAGATCGCCCAGCAGCCGCAGGTGCTGCTTGCGCTCAACCCGCTCTACGCCGTGAACTTCATGCTGCACCATGGCATCGTCGGCTTCGTGACGCTGGGCGCGGTGTTCCTGGCGGTGACCGGCGCCGAGGCGCTCTATGCCGATCTCGGCCATTTCGGCAAGCGGCCGATCCAGACCGCGTGGCTTACCATCGTGCTGCCCTCGCTGGCGCTGAACTATCTGGGGCAGGGCGCGCTGGTGCTCGGCGACCCCGGCGCGATCGTGAGCCCGTTCTTTCAGCTGTTCCCGCAAGGCTTCGTCCGAGGCTGCATGGTCGTGCTCGCCACCATGGCGACCGTCATCGCGAGCCAGGCCGTCATCACCGGCGCCTATTCCCTGACGCGCCAGGCGATCCAGCTCGGGCTGCTGCCGCGCTTTGAAATTCGCCATACGTCGGAAGCCCATTCCGGCCAGATCTTCATTCCGCGCATCAACCAGCTGCTGCTGGTCGCGGTGGTGCTGCTGGTGCTGCTGTTCCGCTCGTCGAGCGCGCTTGCATCCGCCTATGGCATCTCCGTCACCGGTACCATGGTGGTCACGGCGATGATGGGCTTCGTCGTGGTCTGGAAGGGCTGGCGCTGGTCAGCGCTTGCCGCCGGGGCGCTGATTGCGCCGTTCCTGTTCCTCGATCTGACCTTCCTGAGCGCGAACCTGTTGAAGGTGTTCGAGGGCGGCTGGGTGCCGATGGCGCTCGGTGCGGTCATGATCATCTTGATGTACACATGGCGGCGCGGCAGCCGGCTGTTGTTCGAGAAATCGCGCAAGCTCGAGTTCCCGCTCGCCGATCTCGTGGCGATGCTGGAGAAGCGGCCGCCGCAGCGGGTGCCCGGCACTGCGGTGTTCCTGACCTCGGACCCGCTCAGCGCGCCGACCGCGCTGATGCATAGTCTGAAACACTACAAGGTGCTGCACGAGAAGAACGTCATTCTCACCATCGAGACCGCGCAGACCCCGCGGATCGATCCGGCCGAACGGGTGAAGCTGGAGCAGATTTCACCGACCTTCTCCAAGGTGACGCTGAAGTTCGGCTTCATGGAATCGCCCAACGTGCCGAAGGCGCTCGCGATCGCCCGCAAGCTGGGCTGGCAGTTCGACATCATGTCGACCTCGTTCTTCCTGTCGCGCAGGGCGCTCAAGCCCGCCGCCCATTCCGGCATGCCGCGCTGGCAGGACCGGCTGTTCATCTCGCTCAGCCGCTCCGCCAACGACGCCACCGACTATTTCCAGATCCCGTCCGGCCGTGTGGTCGAGGTCGGTACGCAGGTGACGATCTAGGGCAGCGACCTCAGGGCCTGGGATTCAAAGCGGACTTCAAGTCGCTGCGATTTAGCTTTAACTTGCGCCGCGCGGCTCAAGCCTTTGTGGCGCTTGATTTTCGTCTCCCGAGAGGCGAGGTTGCCGCCGGCCGGGATCACCCCGGCATGCGGCCCGCGACGTTGGAGGATGATGTGGCAAATCAAGTGCAGGATCTGACCCCGGACGAGGTCGCCAAGGGTGTCGCGGAAGGGCGTTATCTGCTCGTCGACGTCCGTGAGCCGAACGAGGTCGAGGCCGAGGCTTACCCTTACGGCGTCGTGGTTCCGCTCTCGACCTTCGATCCCAAGGCGATCCCCGATCCGCAAGGAAAGCAGGTCGTGTTCGCCTGCCGCTCGGGCAAGCGTTCGGTGACCGCCTCGCTGGCGGCGCAGGCGGCGGGCCTGCCTTACGACAAGCATCTGGCCGGCGGCATGCTGGGCTGGAAGGCGGCTGGGCTTCCCAGCAAGGTCGGTGGCTAACCGCGCAATGACGACCAAGAGCTCTTCGCTGAACAAGGTCTTCGCCGACCTTCCCGTCACCATCTTCGAGGCGATGTCGCAGGCCGCGCGCGACAACAATGCGATCAATCTCGGCCAGGGTTTTCCGGATGATCCCGGCCCCGAGGACATCCGCCGCGCCGCGGCCGAGGCTTCGCTGAACGGCTACAATCAGTACCCCTCGATGATGGGCCTGCCGGAGCTGCGCCAGGCGATTGCGACCCATTACGGCCATTGGCACGGCCTCAAGCTCGATCCGATGAGCGAAGTGATGGTGACCTCCGGCGGGACCGAGGCGCTGACCTCGGCGATCCTCGCGGTGGTCCAGCCCGGCGACGAAGTGGTCTGCTTCCAGCCGGTGTACGATTCCTATCTGCCGATCATCCGCCAGGCCGGCGGCATTCCGCGCTTGGTCCGGCTCGAGCCGCCGCACTGGCGGCTGAATGAGGACATGCTGAAAAGCGTGTTCAATTCAAAGACCAAGGCGGTGCTCTTCAACAACCCCTTAAATCCCAGCGCGGTGGTCTATCCGCGCGAGGACCTCGAGCTCTTGGCGCGCTATTGCCAGGAGTTCGACGTCATCGCGATCTGCGACGAGGTCTGGGAGCACGTCACCTTCGACGAGCACAAGCATATCCCGCTGATCACCATTCCCGGCATGCGCGAGCGCACCATCAAGGTCGGCTCGGCCGGCAAGATCTTCTCGCTGACGGGCTGGAAGATCGGCTTCGTCTGCGCGGCGCCACCGCTGCTCCGCGTCGCGGCCAAGGTGCACCAGTTCCTGACCTTCACCACCGCGCCGAACCTGCAGGCCGCGGTCGCCTATGGGCTCGGCAAGTCCGACGACTACTTCCTGTCGATGCGCAAGGACCTGACGCGGAGCAGGGACCGGCTGACCAAGGGACTGGAGAGCCTCGGCTTCCCCGTGCTGAAGTCGCAAGGCACCTACTTCCTCACCGTGGACCTGTCGCCGCTCGGGCTCAACGAGAGCGACACCGAGTTCTGCTGGCGCATCGTGAAGGACTATAAGGTCGCGGCGATCCCGGTCTCGGCGTTCTACGAGCAGGACCCGGTCACATCAGTGGTGCGCTTCTGCTTTGCCAAGAAGGACGAGACGCTCGACACCGCACTGGAGCGGCTGTCGGACGCGGTGCGTGGACGCAAGAGGTAGACAGAGATGACGAACGTCGGCCGCTCCGGCTTTGGCCTTGGTTTCGCGATCGCCGCCGCGCTGACGTTGCTCTCCGCTCCCGCAGGTGCCGAGGAGCGGGTCGTCAATTTCTACAACTGGTCCAACTACATGGCGCCTGACGTCCTTGAGGCCTTCACCAAGGAGACCGGCATCAAGGTCGTCTACGATACCTTCGACGCCAACGAGACGCTGGAGACGCGCCTGATGGCCGGCAAGTCCGGTTATGACGTCGTGGTGCCCACCGCTTATTTCCTGCAGCGCCAGATCAAGGCCAATATCTTCCAGAAGCTCGACAAGTCGAAGCTCCCGAACCTCGCCAATGCCTGGCCGGTGGTGACGCAGCGCCTCGCCACCTACGACCCCGGCAATGTCTACGCCGCCAACTACATGTGGGGCACGACGGGCATCGGCTACAACATCGCCAAAGTGAAGCAGATCCTTGGGGCTGATGCGAAGATCGACAGCTGGGACATCGTCTTCAAGCCGGAGAACCTCGCCAAGTTCAAGGACTGCGGCGTCCACATGCTCGACTCCGCCGACGACATCTTCCCGGCGGCGCTGAGCTGGCTCGGGCTCGATCCGAACTCGACCAAGCAGGCGGACCTGGAAAAGGCCGCCGATGCCGTGGCGAAAGTCCGCCCCTCCGTACGCAAGTTTCACTCGTCCGAATATCTAAGCGCGCTCGCCACCGGCGAGATCTGCTTCGTGGTCGGCTGGTCCGGTGACATCATGCAGGCCCGCGCCCGCGCCGCGGAAGCCAAAAGCGGCGTCGAGATCGGCTACACCATTCCGAAGGAGGGCGCGCAGATGTTCTTCGACAATCTCGCGATCCCCGCGGATGCCAAGAATGTTAGGGAAGCCTACGAGCTGATCAACTATCTCTATCGCCCGGACGTTGCCGCCAAGAACTCGGACTTCCTGTCCTACGCCAACGGCAACCTCGCCAGCCAGAAGCTAGTGGATCCAAAAATCCTGAACGACAAGAACATCTATCCGGACGAAGCGACGCTCGCAAAACTGTTCGTGATCACGGCGCGCGAGCCGGCCACGCAACGGATCATCAACCGGCTCTGGACGAAGGTGAAGACGGGGCGGTAGTAGCGCCTGTCATTGCGAGGAGCGAAGCGACGAAGCAACCCAGACTGCTTCCGTGGAACGATTCTGGATTGCTTCGCTGCGCTCGCAATGACGGAGTATTTACCGCCACCTTCTGTGCAGCCATAGCCACTGCTCGGGATGCTCGCGGACCCAGCTTTCCACGACGCTCGTGATCGCCTGCGTCGTGCCCTGGATGTCGATCTTGCCATCGGCATCGCGCACCGGCTGGATCTCTTCGGTGAGCTCGCCGCGGAAGCGGCCGTCGGGCAGGCGGATGATGCGCACGCCGTGGATCGGGCACTCGACCTGGCGCAAGAGGCGCGCCAGCATCGGATTGGCGCGGGTCTTGCGGCCGAAGAACGTGACCTCGACGCCGGCCGTCAGATACTGGTCGATCAGCATGGCGACGTGCTTGCCGTCCTTCAGCGCTTGCGCGAGCCGCAGCGGCGCGTCGCGGCCGGCCGGGATCAGCGTGCCCATGTTGACCTGGCGCATCTCCTGGATGATGCGATCGGCCGAGGCGATGTTCGGGCGGCGATAGAGAATCGCGGTGTCCAGGCCATGCGCGACCGCGGCGAGCGCCGGCAATTCCCAGTTCGCAAGATGTGCGGCGAAGATCAGCGCCGGCTTGCCGTCGTCGCGGACCTGGTCGAACAGCTCGATGCTGCGCGGGGAAATCTCGATGCGACTCTTCTCGGGGACATCGCGGGCGTAGTCCCAGACCTGGTCGATATGGGCGAACTCGGCGCCGACGCGGCCGAGATTGTCCCAGACGCCCATCAGGATCCGTTCGATCTCCTCCGGTGACTTCTCGGGGAAGGCGGCGGTGAGGTTGGCGCGGCCGATGCGGTGCTCGCGCAGGCGCGGCCCGATCAGCTTGACGGCACGCGCGAAGAAGTCCGAGGTCTTGGCCGGATCGAAATAGCGCGTGGTGCGCAGCATCGCGACAGTCGCGGCGCCGATCAGGCTGCCGCCGAGCGATTTGGCAGCCTCCCGCGCGCGGGCCTTCGTGCTCGCAGGAAGCAGCGCCATGCGTCCGGTCAGGCCGGTTCGCGGGTCAGGATCAGCGAAGCGTTCTGGCCGCCGAAGCCGAACGAGTTCGACATCACCGCGGTCACGCGAGCATCGCGCGCCTTGTTGCCGACGACGTCGAACAGGATCGTGGGATCCGGATTGTCGTAGTTGATGGTCGGCGGAATGCGCTGATGCTCGAGCGTGAGCAGCGAGAAGATCGCCTCGACTGCGCCGGCGGCAGAGATGGTGTGGCCGACCATCGACTTGTTGGAGGTGACCGGAATCTTCTGCGCGAGCTCGCCGAAAACGGCCGACGTCGTGTTGAACTCCATCTTGTCGTTCTCGGGCGTCGCGGTGCCGTGCGCGTTGATGTGGTCGATCTGATCCGGCGTCATGCCGGCATCGGCCAGCGTCTTGTTCATGCAGCCGATGATCGGCTTGCCGTCGGGCGAGGAGCGGGTGCGGTGGAAGGAATCGGTGAGCTCGCCGCAGCCGGCGATCACGCCGAGAATTTTTGCGCCGCGCGCGGTGGCGGCTTCATAGCTCTCCAACACCAGCGCGCCGGCGCCTTCCGCCATGACAAAACCGTCGCGGTTCTTGGAGAAGGGACGGGAGGCCGCCTGCGGCGGATCGTTCTGAGTCGACAGCGCCGAGAGCAGCGAGAAGCGCACCAGCGCTTCCGGGTTCACGGTGCCGTCGGTCGCGACGCAGAGCGCTGCGTCCGTCTCGCCGCGGCGGATCGCCTCGACGCCGAGCTGGATCGAGGTGGCTCCGGACGCGCACGCCGTCGACAGCGAGATCGGCGAGCCCTTGGTGCCGAAGGTCTCGGCAAGATAGGCGGCAACCGAGCCGAACATGAAGCGATGATGATAGGCGCTAAACTTGCCGCCGCCGGAGATGCGGAGCAGATCGTCATAGGTGATGTCTTGCTGGCCGACGGCGCGACCGAGCTCGCGACGCTGCGGCCATTCAACCTCGACCGGCGCCACCGCGAGGAAAAGCGGACCCGGGAAATCGGCCTTGGCGCCGATGCCGGCCTGCTCCAGCGCTTCCTGCGTCACCAGCTCGGCCATCCGCTCGGACAGAGCGGTGGAAGAGAACGGATCGGCGCTGACGAAATCGACCGTTCCGGCCATCGTGGTCTTGAGGCCGTCGATCGGAAAACGCGTGATCGTGCGGATACCGGATTCGCCGGCGACGAGCTTTGCCCAATTGTCGGATTTGCCGGCGCCGAGCGAGGTCATGATGCCCATGCCGGTGACGACGACGACGGGACGCCCGAGTTTGTCGCGTGGTGCAGTCATGTCGATCCCCGCTTGAGCTGATTAAATCGCCTCGACCAGCGCCATGCCTTCGCCGCGCCAGTGTCCGGCTCCCACCACCACGATCTGGGTGGGCGCGCCCTGCATTTCAATCTCGGTCCCCGTGGAATCATTCGGCGGGAACAGCGCGCCGCGCGAGATCGACAATGCGGCGAGGGCAATGCCGAGCGGGAATTGCGTTTCCATGGCGTGGCCGAACACCGTGCCGGTCGAGCGCACCGGAAAGTCGGCATGGTTCTTCAGGAAGTCGCGCTCGTCCGAGGTCGCAGGCTCCGCGCCGGTCGCCCCGGTGATGATCGCGCCCTTGCCCTCGCGCCTGGGCAGCTTGTCCCACAGTTTCTCGAGCGTCGCGGTCATGTCGCCGGGCTGCTTGCGTTTGGCGAGGTCGGCGACGACGCTCGACAGCTTTGCGAACGGCTTGGCGCCGCGCGCTTCCGCATGCGCCTTCGATTCCAGCACCAGGAAGGCGCCGGCCGAGCCGAGCGCGAAGCCGGGATGGTCCTTGCGCGCCCACACGGGCGCGAACTTGTCCTTCAGGTTGAAGTCGCCGAACTCGTAGAGGACGAGCAAGTCCTTGCGCTCGCCGTTGTACGAGCCGCCGACCAGCGCGATGTCGCTCTCGCCCGAGGCGATGCGCGCGAGCGCGATGCGGGCGGCGTCGGCGCCGGCGACCTCTTCGCCCATGAAGGTGCGCGAGGTGCCACCCAGACCGTGCACGATGGCGATGTTGCCGGCGAGCAGGTTGGAGAGCTGGGCCAGGAACAGCGTCGGCCTGAGATCGCTCATCAGCCGTTCGTTGAGGAAGCCCGGCGCGTTAGCGCCCTTGGCCTCGGCGGTGAGAATGCCGCTGTCGACGTTGATGTCGCGCTCTCCGCCGCCGGCGGCGACGACCATGTCGATCTTCGACAGGATGTCCTTGTTGCCTTTGATGCCGGCAGAATCGAGCGCAAGACCGGCGGCATAGGTGCCGATGCGCTGCCAAGCTTCCATCTGGCGCTGGTCGCCCTTCTTCGGGATCTGGCTGTCGAAGGATACCGGCATCAAGGGATGCACGATGTAGGGCGCAAAGCCCTTCTCGTCGACATTGATGCGCTTCTCGGAAAGCGCGGCCCAATTGGCATCGAGGCCCTCGCCGAGCGAGGTGGCGAGTCCAATGCCGGTGATCCAGACCTCGGTCTGGCCCGGCTTCAAAGCGGGAGTGTCAGTCATGACGATACGGCCTGTTGCGGAAAGCCGACGCGCTCGGCGACCTTCGCCATGTATCCGCGCATATCCGCATTGGGGAAGGGAATCAGCGTGAAGGTCAGCGCCGAATTGGCGCGCAGCTTGCCGCCGACCCGGATCTTGGCCTCGGTCATGGCATAGCCGGAGCCTTCATGGGTGAGGCTCGCCTCGATGCTCATGAGGTCGCCGGGGAAGACCGAGCCGCGGACCTTGGCCTCCTTCACGGCGGCCAGGATCGGCATGCGTTCGAATCGGAACACGCCGAGTTGAAGCCAGCCCGAGGCCTGCGCCATCGATTCGATCAGGAGCACGCCGGGCATCAAGGGATAACCCGGGAAGTGCCCCTCGAAGATGGTGCTTTCCTGCGGGACCTGCGCTTCGACGACGATCGTCTTCTCGTCGACCTTGAGGTCGACGATGCGATCGATCATGTGGAAGTATTCGAGTTGCATGACTGCGCCCTTAGGCGCTCGCGCCCTTGGCCGCAACCAATTCGTCGATGCGGGCGCACAGGTTCTTCAGCACGAAATATTGCTCGGTGGTCGCCTTGCCGTCGTTGACCTCCTGAGTCCACTTCTCCAGCGGCAGCTTGATGCCGAACTGCTTGTCGATCGCGAAGGCGATATCGAGGAAATCGAGGCTGTCGATGCCGAGGTCATCGATGGCATGGCTATCCGGCGTGATCGTGTCGCGCGGGATGTCGCAGGTTTCAGCGATGATCGTGGCGACCTGATCGAATGTGGAGGACATCACTAAGCCTTTGATATATTGTAGGTATTTGTCAGATTGTCCAGAGTGGCACGGTGGCTGGGCATCGCGCCCCTGATGACGCCCTCAAACCCCCCTCTGGCCGGGTCGAAAGCCCGTATATCGGAGCGCCGCCCTGAGTTCAATGGAGCCGGGCAGGCGCCGGGGGACAGCACCGGAGGCGGCTGGGGATGCCCGCTGGACCCTTCCGCCGCGAGGTCCGTGCCGGGCCGGGCCTTAAATATGCGGCGTCGTGATCTTGACGCAGTCGCGGCGACCCATCAGCACGCAATCCTGGGTCCGGCGCAGGTCGGCGATGCTGACCGCGAGCCAGATCCCGATCGCCGTCAGCGCGATGGTGAAGGCGAGCGCTGCGATGTTGGCAAGCATGCGCTGCCGGTAATTGTCGGGCTCGGCACGCGGCTGCTCGTAGCGTGACAGGTCCAGCCGTTCGGGCGTGCCGCGGAGCGGTTGCACGGAGCCATTGCCGCGCTGGACCCTTGGAGAAGGCGGGGTGCGCGGCCTGAACTGGAGCACCCGGTGCTCCTCATCAGAGCTTATGGGCCGCTGATTGTTCATGGGGCGGGGATCACTCCGAAGCAGCGATCTAGATAGCATAGGTGAGGCACGCGTTGCAGTAAATCTTTGCAATGCCAGGATGCATTTGTGCGTTCGTACTATTTTGCGCATGGACCGGTGTGCCGCGATCCAGCAACGGGCCATCGTGTCCGTCGCGAGCGTTGCGCTGCAACGCGGGCATAGCGACAGCCATTGAGGACGTCTTTTTTACCGGTCGGCATCGACTTGTGATCTGCGCGTCTTCCGAACGGATTTTGCCACCGCGGGACCCGTGGCATAGTCGCGGGAACCCGAACCGTTCGTTGCTGCCAGGGGCCTTCGATCATGACCACGACCAACGCGCGCGAGCCGAGAGTGCATCCGGTTCCGATCCTGTCGCTCCGGCCGACGCAGATGACGGTCGGCATGCGCGAGGTCAAGGAGAAGCGCAAGCGCTGGCGCGAGCATGGCAAGAAGAAGCAGGCGGATCTGCTCGGCAAGCACATGATCCCCGTCGTTTACGGCCCCGACGCGCGCTACTACGTGATCGACCATCATCACCTCGGCCGCGCGCTGCACGATGAAGGCGTCAAGGAAGTGCTGGTGACCGTCGTCGGCGATCTCAGGATGGTGGAGCGCGAGGCGTTCTGGGGCGTCATGGACAACAAGCGCTGGGTCTATCCTTACGACGCCAAGGGTGAGCGGCGCTCGTTCCGCGACCTGCCGAAATCGGTGGCCGACCTCAAGGACGATCCGTTCCGCAGTCTTGCCGGCGAATTGCGCCGCATGGGCGGCTTCGCCAAGGACACCACACCGTTCTCCGAATTCCTGTGGGCCGACTTCCTGCGCCGGCAGGTCTCGCGCAAGGCGGTGGAGGCCGATTTCGATAATGCGCTGGAGAAGGCGATGGCCGCGGCCAGAAGCAAGAATGCGATCTATCTGCCCGGCTGGTGCGGCCCGGCGGACGACGACTGAGGGTATTCACGTCAGTCGCGCTGGAAGATCCTGGCGCCGGGATAGGCGCGGCGGGCGTAAGTTACCACCAGCGCGCGGTCCTGGGTATCCAGGAAGGGCGTTCGGATCTGGCTCGATCCGACGATGAGGTGCCACAGGCCATTGAGCTTCTGGATCACGATCTTCATTTGCGTAGTCCTCGATGACTCCCATTTCACGAATGTTGCTCGTCACCGCAGTGCCTAGGATAGCGCTCGCGGGTATCAAATTCCCAATACGGCCGGCGCTGCAAAACACGTCCACCCTTGTTAGTTGGTTACGGAATGTGCCGAGATAAGCCGGATCTCATCACAGCCGCTTGAGCGAAATCAATTTCCGCGCCCACGAAACCGTCCTGAAACAGAGCCGTCCCATCTCTATGGGGTAGTCGAGCTCACACAGGAGGCGAACATGCGCCGTCTGGCTTTCGTAGTTGGCTTGCTCGCGGTCGCTTCGGCGGGAATCTCTGCATCCTTCGCCGCAGTCCACCACGCCAAGACGTTGACGTTCGCGGAGCGCTTTGCTCCGGCGCTCGAGCTGATGGCGAAGCGCTAGCCGCATACGCCTCGCAGCCGTGAGCGATGCAGCGGCTGTTCGCTGCTGGGCGGACATCACGTCGCAGTCGCCGACCGATGATGGCCGGGTCAGGCTTGACCTGTCGCAAACCTGCCTCGCCCTGACCGGCTAAGGTCTGCCAGCATGGTTGCAGAGACAGCGTTGCGCCCCGATGGGAGGGCCCCGGGCTCCAAGTCATGCAGATCTTGTCATGCAGATCTTGGAGGCACGACCATGAGCGTCATCTTTCGCATCCTCTTTGTCCTCGCCGGCGCGATCACGGCGCTGTTCGTTGCGCGTGACGCGCTGAACTTCACCATCATCCAGACTTTCGTCGCCGTCCTGCTCGCCACCGCAATCGTCGGTGCCGGCAGCTTCTGGAGCCTGCGGCGGAAACCGTGAGCGAGGTGCAACGCGGAGGTGCGGCCGGTCTGAGTGAGACCGAGGCGCGGGCGAGGCTCGCGGCAGACGGCCCCAACGAACTGCCTCGGCCGGAACGACGCAGTCCGCTGCGTATCGTGGTGGAAGTGCTGCGCGAGCCGATGCTGCTGCTGCTGCTCTGCGGCGGGCTGATCTACCTCGTGCTCGGCGATCTCAAGGAGGCGGTGATTCTGCTGGCGTTCGGGGCGATGTCCATCGTCATCACGGTGGTGCAGGAAACCCGAACCGAACGCGTGCTGGAAGCCTTGCGCGACCTGACCAGCCCGCGGGCGCTGGTGGTGCGTGACGGTGCGCGCCGGCCAATTGCCGGCCGCGAGGTCGTGCAGGGCGACCTTCTCGTCCTCGGTGAAGGCGATCGCGTTCCCGCCGACGCCGCGCTCGTCGAAGCGCGGGACCTGCAGATCGACGAGTCCCTGCTGACGGGCGAGTCGGTACCCGTCCGCAAGAAGACCGCCGACAAGATCACAGCGGCCGCTCACCGGCCCGGCGGCGAGGATCAGCCATTCGTGTATTCCGGCTCGCTCGTCGTGCGCGGCGAGGGGCTGGCGCTGGTCGAGGCCACCGGGCCGCGCAGCGAGATCGGGAAGATCGGGCTGTCGCTTCGCGGCTTGCAGGCCGAGCCGCCGCGGCTTCAGCAACAGACCGCAAGGCTGGTGCGGCTCTGCTTCCTCGGCGGCACCATCATCAGCCTGGCCGCGATTGTGCTCTACGGCGTCTCGCGCGGCGACTGGCTGCAGGCGCTGCTGGCAGGCGTCGCCATCGGCATGTCGATGCTTCCGGAAGAATTCGGTGTCGTGCTCACGGTGTTCATGGCCATGGGTGCGTGGCGGATTTCGCAGGCCCGCGTCCTGACGCGGCGCGCCGCCGCCATCGAGGTCCTCGGCTCAGCAACAGTCCTGTGCACCGACAAGACCGGAACGCTGACGCAGAATCAGATGTCGGTCGCCGAGCTGCGCCTGCTGGACGGCGCGCGCCTGCGCGCGGAGGCGTCCGGACCGGATCAGGTCGGGCGCGAATTCGCAGAGCTGGCGCGCTGCGGGGCACTGGCAAGCTCTCCGGAGCCGTTCGATCCGATGGAGAAGGCGCTGCATTCGTTCGCGCGTGGTGTCCTGCGGGACGGCGACGCGATGGATGGCGAGCGGACGCTGGTGCGCACCTATGGTCTGCGCCCCGAGCTGCTGGCCATGACCCAGGTTTGGCGGACAGCCGGAGGGGCGGACCTCGTCGCATGCGCCAAGGGCGCGCCGGAAGCGATTGCGCGCCTGTGCAGGCTGAACGAGGCCGATCGGGAGGCCGTGCAAGCTGCCGTCGGGGCCATGGCGAAGGACGGGCTCCGGGTGCTGGGGATGGCGGTTGCCGTTTGCGATGAGGCTTCCCTGCCGGCATCCCAGGAGGCTTTTGTATTTCGCTTCGTCGGCCTGGTCGGGCTTGCCGATCCATTGCGGCCTCATGTTCCGGAGGCGGTTCGCGAATGCCGTTCGGCCGGCATCCGCGTCATCATGATCACGGGCGACTATCCGGCGACCGCCATGGCGATCGCCGCGCAAGCCGGGCTCGACGTCGATGAGGTCGCGACCGGGGAGCAGGTCAAGCTCGCTGACGACCGCGAGATCGAGGCACTCGTCAGGAAGGTGAACGTCTTCGCGCGGGTTCTGCCGGAGCAGAAGCTGCGGATCGTGCAGGCGCTGAAGCGCAGCGGCGAGATCGTCGCGATGACGGGCGACGGCGTCAACGACGCGCCGTCGCTGAAGGCCGCCCATATCGGAATCGCGATGGGTGGCCGCGGCACCGACGTCGCTCGCGAGGCATCCTCGATCGTCCTGCTCGACGACGACTTCAGCTCCATCGTCGCATCCATCCGCCTCGGTCGCCGGATCTACGACAATCTGCGCAAGGCCATGGCCTTTATCTTTGCCGTCCACGTGCCGATCGCGGGTCTTGCGCTGCTTCCCCTGGTGTTCGGGCTGCCGCTGGTGCTCGGCCCGGTGCACATCGCCTTTCTGGAGCTGATCATCGATCCCGTCTGCTCGCTGGTGTTCGAGGCCGAGCGGGAGGAGCGCGACGTCATGAAGCGTCCGCCGCGGCGTGCCGATGCGGAGCTGTTCTCGTGGCCCCTGATCGCCTGGAGCGTTCTGCAAGGCACGATGGCCTTCGCCTTGATCGCCGTGATCTTCGTCGCAGCGCTTCGTTCCGGCCTTCCGCCCGAGGAGGCTCGCACCCTCGCATTCATCGCGCTCGTCGTCTGCGTCCTCGCGCTGGTGCTGGTCAATCGATCCTTCAGCGCATCCTTCTTGTCTGCCTTCTTCCGTCCGAACGCGGCATTGCTCTGGATCTTCCTCTTGATTGCGCTCGTTCTCGCCACAGCCTTGTTCTGGCCGCCGGCCTCCGGCCTGTTTCGCTTCGGTCCGCTGCATGTTGACGATCTGATGATCACGCTCGGCGCGGGAGTGCTGGTGCTCACGGCGCTCGAACTGCTGAAGCCGTTTTGGGGCCGACGGTTGCGATTCTAATCGCTCTCCCGCTGACCCGAGCTCGGCGAGGTCTCCGTCCGCTGAGGATCTTCCTTGCCGCCAAGCATACGATGCAGCCGGCGCTCGAGGCGGCGGCCAATCGTCAGCAGCACGAAGGCCAGCGCCAGGGCGACGACGACGATCTTCCATTGTCCAGCGCCGCAGACGATGCCGAGGCAGGCGGCAAGGAAAGTGCAGGCGGCGCTGGTGAGGCCTCGAACGCGAAACCCGGTGCTTTGGTGCACGATGACGCCGGCGCCGAGAAAGCCGATGCCGGTGAGGATGCCCTGGATGACACGGCTGGCGGCGTCGACGACCCTGGCCGGTTCGGCGAGCTGCAATGCGAGCAGAACCACGCTCGCGGTGGAGAGCCCGACGATGCCGAGCGTCTTCAGCCCGATCGGCTTGCCGTGCAGGTCGCGGTTGAGGCCGATCGCGCCGCCGGCAAGCGTGGCCGTGCCGAGGCGCAGCAGGATTTCGGGCCAATCGAGCTCGGTCATGGCGCCTCGACTACGTCTTCGGCAGGCGGCCCATCAGATAGAACTCCTCGTTCGGCCGCATGCCCGTGAAATTCGCCAGCCGGTTCGACAGCGCGAAGAAGGCGGAGATCGCGGCGATGTCCCAGATGTCGTCGTCGCTGAAGCCGTGCGGCGCGAGCGCTACGAAATCATCCTCGGAAATCCGCTGCGCGTCTGCCGAGACCTTCATGGCGAAATCGAGCATCGCCTTCTGCCGCGGCGTGATATCGGCCTTGCGGTAGTTGATCGCGACCTGGTCGGCGATCACAGGGTTCTTGGCGCGGATGCGCAGGATCGCGCCATGGGCGATCACGCAATATTGGCACTGGTTGGCCGCCGACGTCGCCACCACGATCATCTCGCGCTCGGCCTTGGTGAGGCCGCCGTCTTTCTCCATCAGCGCGTCGTGATAGGCGAAGAAGGCGCGGAACTCGTCGGGGCGATAGGCCAGCGTCAGGAACACGTTCGGGACGAAGCCGCTCTTCTCCTGCACGGCAAGGAGGCGCGTGCGAATGTCGTCGGGCAGGGTGTCGAGGGCGGGTGCGGGAAAGCGTTGCGCGGCGGTCTTTGTCATGGGCATGGTTCCAGCTTGGGGCGGGAACCATAGTCGATGCGTGGGGCGGGCTCAATCTGCCGGTCCGAAGCGGCCGCGACGAAGGTGTCAGGTGGGAACGACGTTCCATCCTCCGTCATTGCGAGCGCAGCGAAGCAATCCAGAGTCCCCCCGGCGGAAAGACTCTGGATTGCTTCGCTGCGCTCGCAATGACGATGTGGATGGAGCGAAGCCTTACCGCAGCGGCTTCTTCAGCAGCGAGAAGCGGTCCGGATCGAGGCCCATCGAGGGCTGCAGCATCGGGGCTTCGACGCTGGACATCGTCTTCGCGGGCGGTGCCGAGAACACGGGGTCGTTCGGCACGTCGCGCTGCGAGGTGGCGCCGCGCCAGCGTTCGAGCACGGCGCTGACGAAATGCATGTCGTGGCCGGAGGTGACGGAGGGCACGCTCGAGATGGTGGCCTCGCCGCGCGGCAATTGGTGCGGCGGCACCTCCTTGAAGCGCAAGCGGGTCGGCAGCGCCACGCCTTCGCCGAACGCCAGCACCTCGCGGGTGCCGAGCGACGGCACGAAGGAGAGCAGGTTCGCGGCGGCGTCCGACACGGCGGCGCGCAGCAGCGCCTGGTCGCGGTCGTTGGCGAGACGCATCGTGAACAGCGTGTTGCACTGGGAGATGATGGTGGCGTCGAGCTCGGCCGGGCGCTGGGTGATGAGCCCGAGATAGACGCCGTATTTGCGCCCTTCCTTGGCGATGCGCGACACCGCCTTGCGGGTCGGGCCGAAGCCGATGTTGCGATCGGCGGAGGCATAGCGGTGCGCCTCCTCGCAGACGAACAGCAGCGGCGAGACGCCGTCGCTCCACAGGCCGAAATCGAAGGCCATGCGGCAGAGCACCGAGACGACGGAATCGATCACCTCCGCCGGAAAGCCGGCGAGCTGCATCACCGTCATCGGCTTGCCGTTGGCGGGCAGGCGGAACAGATGGCTGATGACTTCGGCCATGGTGTCGCCGCCGACATTGGCGTTGTCGAACATGAAGGCGTAGCGCGGGTCGTTGCGCACGGCCTCGATGCGCGAGATCAGCTTGTGATAGATGATGCGCGAGGAGCGGTTCTCGAGCTTGCCCATCCGCTCGTCGATCAGCGACAACAGGTCGACCAGGCGATAGGGCACAGGCGTATCGACGGTATAGCCGATCTGCTTGGGATCGATGCGCTTGAGGCCGATGCGGTCGGCGTTCTGGTACTGGGTGTAGACGCCTTTGGCGAGCGGGATCACCTCGGCGAGGATGTCGAGCTCTTCCGGCACGCCGGCGCGGCCGCCGAACAGCACGTCGACGATTTCCTCGAAGTTGAACAGCCAGAACGGCAGCTTCAGGTTTCGCGGGTTGAGCACCAGCGCGCGGTCGCCGAAGCAGCGGCCATATTCGTTGTGCACGTCGAGCAGGAAGATGCGCAGGTTCGGCCGCGCCTTCAGGATCTCGTTGAGCAGCAGCGAGACGCCGGTCGATTTACCGACGCCGGTCGATCCCAGCACGGCAAAATGCTTGGACAGCATTTCCTCGACGTCGACATAGGCGATGACCGAGCGGTCCTGCTGCAGGAAGCCGACATTGATCTGGTCCGAGCCGGTCGGCGCGTAGATCGTGCGCAGCTCCTGGCTCGTGATCAGGTCGACGGCATCGCCGATGGTCGGATAGTTGGTGACGCCGCGCTGAAATTTGGCCTTGTCCGCGGCATTGAGGATCTCGCCGAGCAGGTCGACTGAGGCGATGGCAATGTAATTGTCGGAGCTCGACAGATTTTCGCAGGAGACCTCCGTGATCATCGCAACGATGACCGAGCTGGCGCAGCGAATGCTGACGAACCGGCCGACGGTGGCCCGCACCTCCGAGATCGGCATCCGGCTTTCCGCCAGAAGCCCAACCCGGGCGAGCGATCCGCGAACCGAAATCACGCGTCCAAAGGATGTCACGATGAATGAACCTGGCAAGAGCAAGGGGAGTTGCCCGGACTATGCGCGGCCGTCGCTGCACAAACGGTTAAACGCCGGACGCGCCGGCTCCGTTAAATCCGCGGTAATTCGGTCGGGAGCCTCGCCGCCAATGCCTGCTTATTGGCAAAATCGCCGGGAAAATGCTGCATTTTCCGGACCTTTCAGGTGAGATGGTCCTTAAGGAAGAGTTTACCATTCGGGCAGGCTGCCCGTCTCGTCCGGAGGCCGGCGGTCAGGCGCCGATCGCAGCAGGATACCGGCTGCTTTGTTGACTGGACCTAATGATTTGTACATTAGTACAAATGAGGCGCCGCGCCGAAAGCCCCGCGTCCGATCCAGGAGGAAAACATGCAGCCCGAACCGATCCTCGACCTTGCCCACCTCGGCCACATGGAGCTGCTGACGCCGAAGCCCGACGAGAGCCTGAAGTTCTTCGTCGATGTCATGGGCATGACCGTCAGCGGACAGAAGGGCGAGTCGGTCTATTTGCGCGGCTGGGACGATTACGAGCGCTATTCGCTCAAGCTCACGGCGTCGAAGACCTCGGGCATGGGCCACATGGCGCTCCGTGCGCGCAGCCAGCAGGCGCTGGAGCGGCGCGTCGCCGCGCTGAAGGGATCCGGCTTCGACATCGGCTGGATCGACGGCGACATGGGGCAGGGGCCGACCTTCCGCTGCCGCGACCCCGATGGCCACATCGTCGAGCTCTATTACGAGACCGAATGGTATCAGGCGCCGCCGGAGCTCAAGCCCGCACTAAAGAACCAGGCGCAGCGCTTTCCGGCGCGCGGCGCCAACGTCCGTCGGCTCGATCATCTCAATTGCCTCGCCGTCGACATCAAGGCCAACCGCGAGTTCTTCGAGAATTACCTCGGCTGCCGCCTCACCGAGCAGATCGTGCTCAACGACGGCCGTGAGGCGGCGATGTGGCTGACGATGTCGAACAAGAGCTACGACTTTGCCTATTCGCTCGATCATTCGGGCGTGCCGGGCCGCTTCCACCACGTCACCTACGCGCTCGACAGCCGTGAGGAGATTCTGCGCGCCGCCGACATTTTTCTAGAGAACGGCGTGCACATCGAGACCGGCCCGCACAAGCACGCGATCCAGCAGACCTTCTTCCTCTATGTCTATGAGCCCGGCGGCAACCGCGTCGAAGTCGCCAATGCCGGCGCGCGCCTCATTCTCGCGCCCGACTGGAAGCCGATCGTGTGGACCGAGGAGGAGCGCAAGAAGGGCCAGGCCTGGGGATTGAAGACGATCGAGTCCTTCCACACCCACGGCACGCCGCCGGTGGAGGTGAAGCACGACTAGCGTATTCACGCAGTGTCATTCCGGGGCGACGCGAAGCGGCGAGCCCGGAATCCATAACCCCGGCTGGTGGTTATGGATTCCGGGCTCCCTCGCTATGCTCGGGCCCCGGAATGACGTTAGTGGGTCGAACTTCGCACCCGCGAGATCGTCTCGCGCACGCCGGTCCAGGCCGGCTTGTCCGGCGCGAACTGCTTGCGCAAAAACGTCACGAGCTCCTCGACCTGTGCATCGCTCATGCTATTCCTGAACGCGGGCATGTAGCCGAGATCGCTGGAGACTGGGTCTGCAATGCCGTGCAGGATCACCTGCACGAGATTATCCGCCTTCGTGCTGTGAACGTTGCTGTTGAGCGCGAGCGAGGGCCGCGTGCCGAACAGCGGCAGGCCGCCGACCTCGTGGCACACGGCGCAGGCGCCTTGATAGAGGCGGGCGCCCGCGGAGGAGGCGACGGTCACTTGCGTTGCGCTCTCGAGCTTGGCGGCGAGCGCATCCGGCGCTGGTGTATCGGCCGTGTCGTTGAAGGAGTTCAGATAGACCGCCATCGCGCGGATGTCCTGGTCGGGCAGGGCTTTGAGATCCCTGACGACAGGCGCCATCGGGCCGGCCGCGACACCGTGGTAACGCGAATGGCCGGTGCGCAAATAGGCGTAGAGCTCCTCCTCGCTCCACGGAATCGGCGCGTGCGAGAGCGAGGTCAGCGCCGGCGCTTCCCAGCCCTCGGCAAAGCCGCCGGCGAGATAAGCGTTGCGTTGCTCGGCGCCGAGCGCGTTGCGCGGCGAATGACAGCCGCTGCAATGGCCGAGACCTTCGACCAGATAGGCGCCGCGATTCCATTGATCGGACTTGGCAGGATCAGGCTTGAACTCCTTCGTGTCGTGGAACAGCGCATTCCAGCCCGCGAGCAACGAGCGGAGATTGTAAGGGAAGGCGAGTTCGTTCGGCGGTGCCGTCGCACGCACTGAAGGCTGCGCCATCAGATACGCATAGAGCGCCTGCATGTCCGCGTCGCTGGTCTTTGCAAAATGCGTGTAGGGAAAAGCGGGATAGAGCTGCCGTCCGTCGCGATGCAAGCCATCGCGCATGGCGCGCTCGAAGGCCGGATAGGACCAGGCACCGATCCCGGTCTCGACGTCGGGCGTGATGTTGGTCGAATAGATCGTGCCGAATGGCGTCTCCAATGCGCGGCCGCCGGCGTTGAGCGCGCCGCCAATGCTGGTATGGCACTCCGCGCAATTGCCAAGCGCTGCAAGCTGCTCGCCGCGGGCGATGGTCGCCGCGGAATAGACCGACGCGTCGGGCCGTGCGATCGGCGCAATCGCGCGACCTGGAAGGAGCGCCGCACCGATGCCGATGGCAGCGGTGCAGACGGCTGCGATCGCTGCAGCGATACCGGCGCGCCTGGCGAACGGATTCGCCCAGACCCGGGAGGGCCGCGATGCCGCCGGTGCGGGCAGAGCCTGCGGCGTCACCGCCGCATCGCCGCGCAGACCCTTGAGGATTCGCTCAGGCGTGAACGGCGGCTCGCGGAAGCGCACGCCGGTGGCATCGAAGATGGCGTTCGCGATCGCCGCTGCGCTCGGCACCGAAGCAGACTCGCCGACGCCGAGCGGCGGCTGGTCCTGCCGCGGCAGCATCAAGACGTCGATCTTGGGTACGTCGGGGAAGGGGATGATGGGATAGGCGCCCCATTCGCGCGCGGCCACCGTGCCGCGCTCGAACGACACCTCTTCCATCAGCGCGCGGCTGGTGGATTGGATGACGTTGCCCTGGATCTGGTGGCGCACGCCGTCCGGGTTGATCATCAACCCGGAATCCTGCCCCGCGACGACGCGCGTCACGCTGACGTCGCCGGTCGTCTTGTTCACCGCGACGTCGGCAACCCAGGCCGACCACGCCGCGCCATAGCCCGGAAACTTGCTGTGGACGTAGAGCGCGTAGGCAAAGCCGCGGCCGTGCAAGACGTCGCCGTCCTTCTCCTCGCGATCGGGGCGGGGCGTCCAGCCCGCGCGCTCGGCCACAGCATTGACGAGATCGACAGCGCGCTGATCCTTCAGATAGCGCAGACGATATTCGATCGGATCGACGCCGGCTTCGGTTGCAGCCTCGTCGATATAGGATTCATGCGCAAAGGTGTTCGGCAATGCCGAGACGCCGCGGAACCAGGAGGCCCGCACGATCGGCGGCGTGTCGTGGGCGACGACGCGCATGTGCTCGTAATCGTAAGGAGGGATCGCGGTGCGGTCGCCCATCTGGAGCACGGTGGGCTCGGGGGAGATGCGACCGGTCAGCAGCAGCGCCAGCGTCGGAGCGGCGTTCGAGGGGTAGCGCGTGGCGAGGTCGTAAGCAGCAATGCCGCCGTCAGCGTCGAGGCCGCCATTGACGTCGATGAGTTGTGCCGTGCCTTTGGGCTCCCAGGCATGCTCCTGCTCACGCGTCAGCTGCACGCGGACCGGACGGCCGACGGCGCGCGACAGCAGCAGCGCATCGGCGGTGACGTCGTCGGCGCAGTTGCGACCGTAGCAGCCGGCCGCCTCCAGCCGGATCACCTCGATCTCGCTCTCGGGACGCTCAACCAGCAACGCGAGGTCGTTGCGCAGCACATGCGGGTTCTGCGTGCCCGACCAGACGCGGATGCTGCAGTCCTGAAAGTCGGCGACGGCGCAGGAGGGGCCGATCGAGGCGTGCATCTGATACGGCCAGAGGTAAGTGCGCTGCATCGGCTTGGCCGCGGCTGATATCGCCTTGTCGACCTCGCCCTTGTCGATCAGCGTGCGCGGCGTCGATGGATTGGCACGCAGGGCGGTCTCGACATCGCCAAGATCGGTCAGCGTCGGCGTCGGCTTCCAGCTCACCTTGAGCTGCTCTGCCGCACGGATCGCATTCTCCTCGCGCTCGGCGACGACGCCGACGAAATCGCCGATCCGCACGACAGCGACAAGGCCGGGAATGTCGCGCACGGAGGATTCGTCGACCGCAATGAGGCTGGTGCCGACGAACGGTCCGGCATCGACGCCAGCATAGGGCGGCCGCACCACGCGGCCATGCACCATTCCTGATACTCGGACGTCGTGCACGAAAGTCAGCTCGCCCGTGGCTTTAGCAGGTAGATCGACGCGCGGCACCGACTGGCCGACTATCGCGTAATCGCCGACAGGCTTGAGCTCGACGTCATCGGCGAGCTCGAGGCGGATCGCTTCGTCGCCGATGAGCTCGCCATAGCTGACGCTGCGATTGTCGTGGCCGCGAACGAGTCCGTCCTCGATCTTGAGCTCGGCTTCGGGCAAGTCCAGGCGTTCCGCCGCGCGCGCGATCAGAAAGTGCCGCGCTTGCGCCGCGGCCTTCCGCAGCGGCACGGCCGTGATCTGGATGGTCTCGCTCGCGATCGTCGCGCCCTGGTTCGGCACCAATGCCGTGTCGCCGAGCACGACGACGACGCGCGCAAAGGAGACGTCGAGCTCTTCGGCGACGATCTGGCCCAGCGCAGTGCGGATGCCGGTGCCGAGATCGACATGGCCGTTATAGGCCGTGACCGAACCGTCCGCGGTGATGCGGACGAAGGTCTCCGACGTGACCTCGTCCACGCTGCGCGCGACGACGAGCGAACCCCCGCGCTCAGCTCCGTTCGTAACAAAGGACGCCATCAATCTGCGGCCTCGGTGAGCTGGCCCGATGCGCGCATCACCGCGCGAAGGATCTCGACATGCGTGCCGCAGCGGCAGAGATTGTAGCGCAGCGCCGCCAGCGCCTCCTGTTCGGTCGGCCGCGGGTTGATCGCGAGCAACGCCTTGGTGGTCATGATCATGCCGTTGAGACAATAGCCGCATTGTGCGGCCTGCTCGTCGATGAAGGCCTGCTGCACGACGTCGGGCTTGTCGCGCGTGCCGAGGCCTTCGAGCGTCACGATGTCGCGCCCGGCGCAGCCGCTCACCGGAATCACGCAGGAGCGTGCCGCCACTCCGTTGATCAGGACAGTACAGGTGCCGCATTCCCCCAAGCCGCAGCCGTATTTCGGGCCGTTCAGCGCGAGATCATTGCGCAGCACGTAGAGCAGCGGCGTGTCGCGCGCTGCCGTGACCTCGTGGATCCTGCCGTTCACGGTGAGGCGGATCGGTGTCTGCGTCATCCTCGTTTCCAAGCCCAAGACGATATCCAAGATCATGCAATCGCGAAAATCGGACGCCGCGACGATACCGTTTGTACACAAACGTGCAAGCGGTGCATGCCGCACTGCAGCGCGGGTGCCTTCTTTGTGGACAGTGCGGATAGGCAAATGAGGTTTTATGCGGCAGTGGCATCTTTTGCGCTGCACCGCCGCTTGACAGCCCCGGGGCAGCGCGCGCAACATCGTTCGTATACGAATGATAACTGCGATGTCCGCCGGCTCCGACATGGTGACAGAAACGACGAGCGCCGTCATCGACAAGATCCGCTGCGATGCTTGTCCGGTGATGTGCTACATCAAGCCGGGCGCGGCGGGCGCCTGCGATCGCTATGCCAATCACGACGGCAAGCTCGTCCGCGTCGATCCGCATGTCATCCTGGAGCGTACCGTTTCTCATGGCGGCAAGCTCGTCCCGTTCAGCCGCACCGAGGACTGGGACGGCAAGATCGTCCATGAGCCCTCGACTTTCGTGACGGCGATCGGGGCAGGCACGACCTATCCCGACTACAAGCCGGCGCCGTTCATCGTCTCTGCGGAGGTCGACGGCGTCGACATGGTGACGGTCGTCACCGAGGGCATCTTCTCCTATTGCGGCATCAAGGTGAAGATCGACACCGACCGCTATCTCGGCCCGGAGACCGCGACCGTGCGCGCGCAGGGCGAGGCGGTCGGCCACGTCACGACCAGCGAATACGGCTCGCAGATGCTCTCGCTCGGCGGCGTGCATCATCTCACCGGCGGCTCCAAGAAGGAGGGCCGCGTTACCTGCGACACGCTGATGGACCTCGCCAATTGCAAGGCGGTCGAGCTCACCATCGATGGCGGCGCCACCGTGGTGGTGCAGGCCGGGCAGCCGCCGATCGTCAACGGCGTGAAGGAAGAGCGCATGCGCGTCGGCTGCGGCTCGGCGACGATCGGCATGTTCGCCAAGCAATGGCACGGCAAGGTGGACGAAGTCGTCGTGGTCGATGACCACATCACCGGCGTGCTCAGCGAGCATCAAGCGGGCAAGCTGCTCGACATCGCCGACACCGGCATCAAGATGAAGGGCCGTCGCTCGACGCCCGGCCGCTATTTCCAGGTGGCCGATCCAGGCACGGGCTGGGGCGGCACCAACATCTCAGATCCCCTGTCGATCCTTGGCCCGTTCGATGCCAAGGAAGCAAAGCCCGGTCTGACCATGCTGATGGTCTCCACCACCGGAGAGCATTCGTCCTATTACGTGCTCGATGAGGCCTTGAAGCCGGTCGAGACCGAGATGCCTGACGACTTGAAGTTCTCGGTCGAGCGCATCCAGGAGAATTGCGAGCCCGCGCTGTGCACGGTGCTGTTCATGGCGGGCGCGGGCGGCTCCTTGCGCGCTGGCGTCACCGACAACCCGGTGCGGCTGACGCGCTCGGTGAAGGATGCGCTGACGCGCGTCACCAGCGGCGGCGCGCCGGTCTATGTCTGGCCCGGCGGCGGCATCACCTACATGGTCGACGTGACGCAGATGCCGTCAGGCGCGTTCGGCTATGTGCCGACACCGGCCCTGGTCGCGCCGATCGAATTCACCATGAAGCTGTCCGACTATGCCGCGCTCGGTGGCCACATGGATTATGTGAAGCCGCTCTCCGAGGTGCAGAGCGGCGACGATGTCCGCCAATTGCCCTGGCAGAACCCGATTCCGGGGCCTCGCACATGACCAGGCGCCCGCAAATCGCATTGCTGTCTGATGGCCGGCGGCTGCATTTGCAGGATGGACCGATCGATCTGATCGTGGAGGCGAGGGGACGTACGGATGCGGTGCGCGTCGCCTATGAGGCTGCGGCGCTGCGGTTCACTGGATTGCTCGACGAGCTTTGCGCGGAATTGCCAGGGCTGCGTACGGCGGTCGAGGAGAAGACCTCGCTGAAGGGCGTTGTCGCCCGCCGCATGCACGCTGCCGTCGCGCCTTATGCCGCCGATTGCTTCATCACGCCGATGGCGGCCGTTGCCGGCAGCGTCGCGGAGGAGATTCTGGCCGCGATGCTGCGCGCTGCACCGCTCGATCGGATTTACGTCAACAATGGTGGCGACATCGCGCTGCATCTCGGTGTGGGCGAGCATTTTTCGGTCGGCCTGATGGATCGTCCCGACCACGACGGCGTGATGCGGAGGATGCGGATCGATGCGGACGATCCGGTGCGGGGCGTCGCGACCAGCGGTCGGCACGGCCGCAGCTTTTCGCTCGGGATCGCCGATGCCGTGACCGTGCTGGCCGCAACCGCTTCGCAGGCCGATGCGGCCGCGACCGTGATCGCCAATGCCGTCGATCTGCCCGGGCATCCCGCAATCATCCGACAGCCTGCGAACGAGCTTCAGCCCGACAGCGATCTGGGCGCACGCCTTGTGACGCGCGGTGTCGGCGAGCTGTCTCACGATGAGATCGCAGCCGCGCTTGAATCTGGCGCGGAATGTGCACGGCAATTGTTCGATCGCGGACTGATCGAAGGTGCCGTGCTGCGGCTTTGTGGTGATATGCTTGTCATCGGAACAAAGGATATAGAAGAGCAACGATCGCGCCCGCGTATGCTGGAGAACGCGGTCCATGCCTGAACAGGGAAGCGAAACATGAGCGCGATCATCCGCAAGATCGTCACCGTCGTCGAAGAGACGCAGATGGAGATGGGACGCCAGGTGTCGCCGCCGACCCGGCGTGCCGCCGCGATCGCCGTGATCGAAAATCCTTTCGCCGGAAAATATGTCGAGGATCTTTCGCCGCTGATCGCGATCGGCGAGGAGCTGGGCGAGCTCCTGTCGAAGCGCGCGGTGGCGGCGCTCGGCATCGATGGTGCCAAGGCGCACAGCTACGGCAAGGCCGCGGCCGTCGGCGAGAACGGCGAGCTGGAGCACGCCGCCGCCATCCTCCACCCCAAGATGGGCGCGCCGGTGCGTAAAGTTCTGGGCAAGGGCGCGGCGCTGATCCCGTCCTCGAAGAAGCGCAGCGGCCCCGGCACGACCCTGGACATTCCGCTGGGGCACAAGGACGCAGCCTTCGTCCGCAGCCATTTCGACGGGATGGAGGTACAGATCAACGATGCGCCGCGCGCTAACGAGATCATGGTCGCGGTCGCCGTCACCGACAGCGGCCGTCCGCTGCCGCGCGTCGGCGGGCTCACGGTCGCGGAGATCAAGGGCGAAGACGGTCTGAGATAGAAGTCGTAAGCAAGTTCAAATTGGAGGTTGGGATGCGAGCAAGAAATACTATCGTCGGCGCGGCCTTCGCGCTTCTGGCAGGCGGCATGGCTCATTCGGCCCTGGCGCAGGACATCAAGATCGGCGAGATCAACAGCTATTCGCTGCTGCCGGCGTTCACCGAGCCCTATCGCAAGGGCTGGCAGCTTGCGGTCGAGGAAGTCAACGCGGCCGGCGGCATCAACGGCAAGAAGCTCGTCGTCATCTCCAAGGACGACGGCGGCAAGCCGGCGGACGCGCAGACCGCGGCCAACGAGCTCGTCTCGAGCGAGGGCGTCGCGATGCTCGCCGGCACGTTCCTGTCGAACATCGGTCTTGCGGTCTCTGACTTCGCCAACCAGAAGAAGGTGTTCTTCCTGGCCGCCGAGCCGCTCACGGACGCCATCACCTGGTCCAAGGGCAACAAATACACCTTCCGCCTGCGTCCCTCCAACTACATGCAGGCGGCGATGCTGGTGGAAGCTGCCAGCAAGCTGCCGGCGAAACGCTGGGCGACGATCGCGCCGAACTACGAATACGGCCAGTCGGCGGTCGCGGTGTTCAAGAAGCTGATGTCGGAGAAGCGGCCCGACATCCAGTGGGTCGACGAGCAATGGCCGCCGCAGGGCAAGATCGACGCCGGCCCGGTGGTGCAGGCGGTTGCCGCGGCCAACCCGGAAGCGATCCTCAACGTCACGTTCGGCGCGGATCTCGTCAAGCTCGTGCGCGAAGGCAACACCCGCGGCCTGTTCAAGGGGCGTGAGGTCGTCTCCTTCCTCACCGGCGAGCCCGAATATCTCGACCCGCTCAAGGACGAGACGCCGGAGGGCTGGATCGTCACCGGCTATCCCTGGTACTCGATCAAGACGCCCGAGCATGACGCGTTCCTGAAGGCGTACCAGGCCAAGTACAACGACTATCCGCGTCTCGGCTCGATCGTCGGCTACCAGACCATCAAGTCGGCCGCCGCGATCCTGGCCAAGGCAGGATCGACCGATCCGGAGAAGCTGATTGCCGCGGCGGAGGGGCTTACGATGCCATCGCCGTTCGGCGAGATCACCTTCCGCAAGATCGATCACCAGTCGACGCTCGGGGCCTTCGTCGGCAAGACCGCGCTGAAGGACGGCAAGGGCGTGATGGTGGACTCGTCTTACAAGAAAGGCGCGGACTATCTGCCCAGCGATGCCGAAGTCGCGAAGTTGCGTCCGAAGGATTGAGTTCTTTCTCCCTCGCCCCGCTCTTCGCGGGGAGAGGGTTGGGGTGAGGGGCTCTCTCCACGCCCCGCGCTGGTGGAGAGAGCCCCTCACCCGAATTGCTCCGCAATTCGACCTCTCCCCGCAAGAGCGGGGAGAGGTGACTTCAAACCCAACCCGGACCGCCGATGGCCTTTTACGTCGTACAGTTTCTGACCGGTCTCGCCAGCGCAGCGTCGCTGTTTCTGGTGGCCTCGGGCCTGTCGATCATCTTCGGCGTGACCCGGATCGTGAATTTCGCGCATGGCGCCTTCTACATGATCGGCGCCTACATCGCCTTCACGCTGACCGAGCGCTTGTCCGGCGCGTTCGGCTTCTGGGGCGGCATCGTCCTGGCCGCGTTAGCGGTGGCGCTGATCGGCGTCATCGTCGAGATGGTGCTGCTCCGGCGCATCTATCATGCGCCCGAGCTGTTCCAGCTGCTCGCGACCTTCGGCCTGACCTTGATGGTCGAGGATCTCGTCGTGCTGATCTGGGGGCCCGACGATCTCGTCGGCCGCCGCGCGCCGGGCTTCAGGGGCGCGATCGATTTCTTCGGCCAGAACATTCCGAGCTACGACCTGTTCCTGATCGTGCTCGGTCCCGTCGTGCTCGGCATTCTCTGGCTGCTGTTCCAGCGCACGCGCTGGGGCGTCTTGGTGCGCGCGGCGACGCAGGATCGCGACATGGTGGCCGCGCTCGGCGTCAACCAAAAGTGGCTGTTCACGTCGGTGTTCGCTGTCGGTGTCTTCCTGGCAGCGCTCGGCGGCGCGCTCCAGATCCCGCGCGATGCCGTGCACCACGCCATGGACCTGCGCATCATCGTCGAAGTCTTCGTCGTGGTGGTGATCGGTGGCCTCGGCAGCATCGTCGGCGCTTTCGTCGCGGCGGTGCTGGTCTCCGAGCTGAATGCCTTCGGCATCCTGATCTTCCCGAAGATCTCCATCATCCTTGTATTCCTGGTGATGGCCGTGGTGCTGATCGTGCGTCCCTGGGGCCTGTTCGGCAAGCCGGAGGCGGCCGCGCGCAAGACGCCGGGTCTCACCGTCAATCCCTGGCGGCCGCTGACCTCGAACGAGCGGCTGATGGCGCTTGCGGCGCTGATCGTCGCGGCCATGCTGCCGCTGTTCGCCGGCAACTATCTGCTGACCGTGGGCTCGGAGATCGCGATTTTCGTGATCTTCGCCGTCAGCCTGCACTTCCTGATGTCGGTCGGCGGCCTCGCATCGTTCGGTCACGCCGCCTATTTTGGCCTGGGCGCCTATGGCATCGCCTTCCTCGCCAAGATGGCGGGACTGCCGATGATCGTCTGCCTCCTGCTCGGGCCGCTGCTCGGCTGCATGGGCGCGGCCGTGTTCGGCTTCTTCGCGGTGCAGCTCTCCGGCGTCTATTTCGCGATGCTGACGCTCGCCTTCGCGCAGATCGTCTGGTCGATCGCGTTCCAGTGGGTGGACGTGACCGGCGGCGACAACGGCATTCTCGGCCTCTGGCCATCGAGCTGGGTGGCAAGTCCGTCGCGCTTCTATTGGCTTTCGCTCGGCGTCGCGGCGCTGGTGACTGTCGCGCTGCGGGCCATGGTGTTCTCGCCGTTCGGCTACGCGCTTCGTGCCACGCGTGACTCGGTTCTGCGCAGCGAAGCCATCGGCATCGATGCCAAGCGGATCCAGTGGACCGCCTTCGTGATCGCCGGCACGACCGCCGGCATCGGCGGTGCGCTGTTTGCCTACCTGAAGGGCAGCGTGTTCCCCGACAATCTCGGCATCTCGCTGTCGGTCGACGCGCTGGTCATGGTGCTGCTCGGCGGCGTCGAGACGGTGTCGGGCGCGGTGATCGGCGCCATCGTCTACAAGGCTTTGAACATCTGGCTGGTGAGCCAGACCGATCTGTCGAAGCTCGTGCTCGGCGGCTTCATCATGCTGATCGTCGTCGTCTTCCCCAAGGGCATCGTCGGCACGCTGGAGATGCTGGCGCAGCGCCGCAAGAAAGCATCGCCGCCGGGATCACCTTTGCTCGCCAAGCCGATCGAGTCTGCCGAATGAGCGTCGCACCTCCACTTCTCGCGGTCGAAGGCCTGACCAAATCTTATGGCGGCATCCATGCCGTGCGAGGCGTCTCGTTCTCGCTGCGGGCCGGCGAGATCCTGGCGCTGATCGGGCCGAACGGCGCCGGAAAAAGCACCTGCTTCGACATGCTCAACGGCCAGAACATGCCTGATAGCGGCCACGTTCGCCTGCTTGGCGAGGAGATCACCGGCCGGAAGCCGCGTGAGGTCTGGCGGCTCGGCGTCGGCCGCACCTTCCAGATCACCGCGACCTTCGCCACCATGACCGTGCGCGAGAACGTGCAGGTCGCGCTGATCTCGCACGGCAAGCAGCTGTTCAATCTGTTCGGCTCGGCGCCGAAGTTCGATCGCGACGAGGCCGGCCGCCTGCTCGAGCTGGTCGGCATGGGCGGCTATGCGGACCGGCCCTGCGGCGAGCTTGCCTATGGCGATCTCAAGCGGCTCGAGCTTGCGGTTGCGCTCGCCAACCAGCCCAAACTGCTGCTGATGGACGAGCCGACGGCCGGAATGGCACCGCGCGAGCGCGTCGAATTGATGCGGCTGACCGCGCGCATTGCCCGAGAAAAATCCATCGGCGTGCTCTTCACCGAGCACGACATGGACGTGGTGTTCGAGCATGCCGATCGCATCCTCGTGCTCAACCGCGGGACGTTGATCGCGGAGGGCTCGCCGGCGGAAGTGCGCGGCAATCCCCAGGTGCAGGCGGTCTATCTCGGCGAGGGCCTGGTCTACGATTCCCGCCACCGCGAGGGAGCCTCCACATGAAGCTCACGGTGCAGGACCTCAACAGCCATTATGGTCCGGCGCATATCCTGTTCGACATCGGCTTCGAGGTCGGCGAGGGCGAGGTGGTGGCACTGCTGGGACGCAACGGCGCCGGCAAGTCGACGACGTTCCGGTCGATCGTCGGCCTCGTCGCGCAGCGCTCCGGCCGCATCACGTTCGAGGGCAAGGACGTCTCGTCGAAGCCGACACACGAGATCGTGCGCGATGGCCTCGGCTACGTGCCGGAGGAGCGTCGCATCTTCACGGACCTGACCGTCGAGGAAAACCTCGAAGTCGGCCGCCAGCCGAAGCGTCCGAACGCGCCGCACTGGACGCGCGAAAAGCTGTTCGCGCTGTTTCCTAACCTCGGCGAGATGAAGAACCGCCCGGGCGGACGCATGAGCGGCGGCGAGCAGCAGATGCTCACCATCGCGCGCACGCTGATGGGCAATCCCTCGCTGGTGCTGCTGGACGAGCCGTCGGAGGGCCTGTCGCCGAAGATCGTGGAGCAGATGGTCGACGCCATCCTGACCATGAAGAAGGAAGGCGTCAGCATCGTCGTCTCCGAGCAAAATCTGCATTTCGCGCGGCTGATTTCGGATCGCGCCTACATCATCGAGCGCGGCCGCATCTGCTTCGGCGGCACCATGGCCGAGCTCGACGCGCGCCCGGATATCCGCGACGCGCATCTGTCGTTGTGAGGCAAGGGGAAGGGCTGCGAACGGATGGCGAGAAGCGTTGCGGCAAAGAAAAGTGTCAAACCAGCGAAACCGCCTTACGTGCTCGACGAACAGGTCGGCTTCATCCTGCGCCAGGTCTGGCAGCGCCACAGCTCGATCTTCGCCCGCGACATCGGCACCAATCTGACGCCGACGCAATGGGCGGCGCTGTCGAAACTGGCCGAGACCGGGCCGTGCTCGCAGAATCAGCTCGGGCGCCTGACGGCGATGGACGTCGCGACCATCAAGGGCGTGATCGATCGTCTCACCGCGCGCGGCCTCACCGAGACGAGCCAGGATCCCGAGGACGGCCGCCGCCTGCTGGTGAGCCTGACCCGCGCCGGACAGCAGCTTGCCGAAAAGCTGGCGCCGAACGCGCTGGCGATCACCCGCGAGACGCTGGCGCCGCTCGAGGCGAAAGAGCGCGAGACGCTGATGATGCTGCTGAACAAGCTCAGGTGAAGGTTTCGTAGGGCGGGCAATGCGAAGCGTGCCCGCCATCCTTTCTCGAGTCGCAAAAATCGTGGGCACGGCACTTCGCGCGTTGACCACCGTACGGCAGTTGAACAAGGTGCCGGAACTGGCGACTAACCTTGATGAAGGGTTTATCGAGGTTTTGGTCATGAGAGTTGCGACGCGCTTTGCGGTTGTCTTGAGTCTTGGTGCCGTGCTCGCCGGCCAATGCGCTCCCGCCTTGGCGGCGCAGCCTTACGAAGGCTTCTGGGCCTCGACCAAAAAGGACTGTCGCGACGACGACAGTCCCAACCGCATGAGCATCGAGGGCGGCAATCGCCTGTACTGGTATGAGACGCGGTGCCGCGCCAGCCAGATCACGGCCGACGGAAGGCTCGGCTGGAAAATGAAGCTGGCCTGCGAAGGCGAGGGCGAAAAATTTCGCTCCAATCCTCGCGTCTCTGTCGCTGCGGATGGCAGGCTGGTGATGGACAACGGTCCGGTTGGGCGGGCCAAGCGCCAGACCTATGTGCGCTGTGAGATTGCGAAGAAGCGCTGATCTCTTACGTCTTTCCCGGCCATTTGGCGCGGTAGCGGATTTCGCTGCCGTCACCAAGCCGCCGCCACGTTCCGAATTCCGGCGTATGCGGCGCCCGGGCCGTCAAATCGATCGGATAGATCCGGCTCGGCTGGCCCTGGATGGTGATGGCGAGCTGCCGGTGCGAGGTTCGAAACGCCAGCTCGACTTCGCCGGCGATAACCGCCTGGTCGCCATCGGAATAGAACGCGGCCGGACTGACTTCGCCCGGCATGGTGTTGATGTCGGTTTGCAGTTCGATGGTGATGTCCTGCGCCGATGTTGGCACCGTTACTCCCGCCGGAAAGCGGACCTCGAACACGAGCAGGGGATTGGCGCCGTTGCGGTTGAGCCAGGGCGTTGCGGTCGCGTATGCGTACGCAATGTAGGCGCCGAGGCCGGCGGTGCAGAGCAGGGCGACGATGCCGAGCGACTTCAAGCTGTTCCGCGCGACGCCGCCGACGCCTGCGTCCTGCCCTGCATTTTTGCCTGAACGCGTCACGAGCCAATTGGCGAGGACCGCGCCGGCGATTGCACCGGTGGGCGAGTAGACGAACAGTCCCAGCAGACCCGATGTGATCGGGTCCGCACGGTTGCCGACATCGAGCAGAGAAAACAGCACAAAGATCGCGATATAGCCCGCCACCGCCCCAGCGACGCCCACGGCTATCCGTGATGGGTCCTTCATGTCTGCCTCGATGGTCGAACAATGAACTGCCGCCGCCGAGGGCTGCCTGCGTTAGACGCAACAGGCTTGCGACTTGTTCAATGCCTTCGAGGGACGGTGCGAGCGGCGGGCCGCTCCGGCTGCATCACTTCGCCACCACCTCCGGCACCTTGCCGGCGGGCGGCGTGTTGCGGCTGCGCTGGGTGCGCACGATGCCGTCGATGATGGTCATTCCGATGCCGGGGAGATCGCCGAGCTGAACGCTCTCAAGGATGTTCTTGCCCGGCGAGTGCTGGGCCTTGTCCATGATGACGAAGTCGGCGGAGCGGCCGACCTCGATCAGGCCGCAGTCGAGCTGGCGCATCCGGGCGGTGTTGCCGGTGGCAAGGCAGAATGCGATCTCGGCCGGGAGGTCGCCGAGCGAGGACAGCATCGAGACCATGCGCAGAATGCCGAGCGGCTGCACGCCGGAGCCGGCGGGCGCGTCGGTACCAAGGATGACGCGATGCAGGTCGCCCATCTCGCGGGCGGTGCGCAGCGTGAACAGGGCCGAGCGCTCATTGCCGTTGTGCACGAGCTCGAGGCCGCGCTTGCAGCCCTCGCAGATGCAGCGGATCTGGTCGTCGGGCAGAGCAGTGTGGCCGCCGTTGATGTGGCCGACCACGTCGGTGTCGGCCTCAAGCACCACGTCCTTGTCGATCAGGCCGGAGCCGGGGATCGACGGGCCGCCGGTGTGGATGGTGCTCTGGATACCGTATTTGCGCGCCCAGCCGACCATCTTCCGCGCGGTCGGGCCGTCCTTGACGCCGCCGAGGCCGACCTCGCCGAGCAGCTTGACGCCGTTGGCCGCCATCTCCTTGAAGTCCTCTTCCACCATCTCGCATTCGATCACCGGCGCGCCGGCGTGAACCTTCACCCCGCCAGGACGCAAGGTCCAGAATGCGCGCTGGGCGAACACGGCCATGGCCTTGAGGCCGACGACGTCGCGGGGGCGGCCAGGCATGTGCACCTCGCCGGCGGAGATCATGGTGGTGACGCCGCCGTGGAGATAGCTGTCGATCCAGTTGATCTGGTTCTGCCGCGGCGTCCAGTCGCCGGCGACAGGGTGGACGTGGCTGTCGATCAGGCCCGGCGCCACCGTGGTGCCGTTGGCGTCGACGATGGTGGTGGCGCCTTCGGTATTGACCTCCTTGAAGCGGCCGATCGCGCTGATCTTGCCGTTCTCGGCGACGATGGTGTCGCCGTCCAGGATCGGCTTTTCCAAAGCGCCGGACAGGATCAGGCCGATATTGCGGATCACCAGCTTCGAGGGTCCGGTGGCCTGGGGTGCGTCATGCGCCATGGAAGGGGCTCCTTATTCCTAGCTGCAACGCTTGCGATCTTGGGCAGCCTTGACCGCGGGATCAAGCCGGATTATTCATTAGTATACGAATGATCGTGTACAAACGACGCATAGCTGCCGGCCTCGGAACCGCAATTGACGCGACAGGGAAGGTGAAATGAGCAATTTCAATCAGGAAAGCGTTTTGAGCGTCCACCACTGGACCGATACGCTGTTCTCCTTCAAGACCACCCGCAGCCCGACCTTCCGCTTCCGCAACGGCGAATTCACCATGATCGGGCTCAAGGTCGGCGAGAAGCCGCTGCTGCGGGCCTACAGCGTCGCCAGCGCCAATTACGAGGACACGCTGGAGTTCTTCTCGATCAAGGTGCCGGACGGCCCGCTGACTTCGCGCCTCCAGCATTTGAAAGAAGGCGACGAGATCATCGTCAGCCGCAAGGCCACCGGCACGCTGGTGATCGACAATCTGGAAGAGGGCCGCAACCTCTACCTCGTCGGCACCGGCACGGGCCTTGCGCCGTTCCTGAGCGTGATCAAGGATCCCGAGACCTATGAGCGGTTCGAGAAGGTGGTGCTGCTGCACGGCTGCCGGCACGTCAAGGAGCTCGCCTATGGCGAGATGATCACCGAGCATCTGCCGAAGGACGAGCTGCTCGGCGAGTACATCCAGAACCAGCTGATCTACTATCCGACCGTGACGCGCGATCCCTTCCGCAATCGCGGCCGCATCACCGATCTCATCACCTCAGGCAAGCTGTTCGCCGATATCGGCCTGCCGGTGCTGGAAGCCGCCCATGACCGCGTCATGATCTGCGGCAGCCCGGCCCTGGTGGCGGACACCCGTGTCCTCCTGGGTGAGCGCGGCTTCGTCGAGGGCAATCACGGCGAGCCTGCCCAGTTCGTGGTAGAGAAGGCCTTCGCCGAGCGCTGAAGCGTTTTCGAGCGAAGTGGATACCGGTTCGCGTCAAGAAGACCCGCCCAAATAAGAATCTAGGGCCCCGTTGCGGGGGCTCCAGATCCGGAATTTCTGCGCGAGAAGATCGCATTTTCGCCACCGCCGGGGCGTTGCGGCGCCGATTCGGCGCACGATACTATGTGGGACCGAATCAGCGGAGTTCCCACATGGTTGCGGACAGCGACAGCAACATCGCCTGGCACCGGGTTCAGTTGAAGAAGAACCGCGCCGAGCTGAAGGCGCTGGAGACCGCGCGCTTCACGATGGGCGAGATCGCCACCTCGAAGCGCAACGGCCAGACGCAGAAGACGATCGCGGAACTCAAGCGCAAGATCGCACAGTCGGAGCGCGCTATCGCCGATCACGACAAACGGACGCGCCGTCCACTCGCAACCGACCTGCAGAGCCTCAGCAACGGCAGCTGGAGCCATTGGGACGCCTACACCCAACAGCAGCGCAAGAGCGGCCAGCGCTCCTCCGGGCGCGGATAGCCGCGGCTCGCCACGCCCGCGGCCGACGAGCAGACGCGCCCTTGCGCCGGCCGCGCCGCGCACCATCTCGGTGATACGCCACCAATCGTTCCGGTGATCCCATGACAGTGCGCCTCGATTTCACCAGCGAGGCCTTCTTTCGCGATCCGCCCAAGGCGATCGCGAAATTGCGCATGTCCGCACCCGTGGTCGCGACGCGGTTTCCCATCGTCGGCAATGTCTGGATCACCACGACCCATGACGCCACCGCGCAGGTCCTGAAGGACGGCGCGACCTTCACCTTGCGCAAGGAGGATGGCGATATCGCGGGCTTGCGCTGGTGGATGCCGAGGTTCGTCAGGACCATCGCCAACAACATGCTGACGATGGACGAGCCGGATCACACGCGGCTGCGCAGCATCGTGGACGAAGCGTTTCGCCGCCGCGCGATCGTTGCGATGGAGCCGCGCATCCGGGCCATCGCTGACGGTCTGGCCGACGAGCTGTTCGCGCAAGGATCCCCGGCCGATCTGGTCCAGCGCTATGCGCGCATCCTGCCGCTCGCGGTGATCTCGGAGCTGCTCGGCCTGCCGCTCGCAGATCGTCCAAAGTTCATCGCCTGGGCCAACGCGATATCCTCGCTGACGAATGTCGTCAGCTTCTTCCGCCTGCTGTTCGCGGTGCGCAAGATGCGCGCCTACCTCGAGCAGCAGTTGCAGATCGCGCGTGTCCAGGGCGGCGAGGGCCTGATTGCCGAGCTGATTCAGGTCGAGCGCGAAGGCGGCCAGATCACGCCGGATGAAATGGTCTCGATGGTGTTTCTGTTGCTCGGGGCGGGATCGGAAACCACCACCCATCTCATCAGCGGTTCCATCTACGAGCTGCTCAGGAATCCCGAGCTGCGCGACTGGCTGGAACAGGATTGGAGCCGCGTCGGGCTCGCGGTCGAGGAGTTTCTGCGCTTCGTCTCGCCCGTGCAATTCTCCAAGCCACGCTACGTGCGGCGCGATGTCGAGGTCGAGGGCGTGCGCCTGAAGAAGGGCGATCGCGTCATGGTGATGCTCGCCGCTGCGAACATGGATCCCGCGGTACATGATCGTCCCGAGACCCTCGATCTCGAACGCAAGCCGAACCGCCATATCTCATTCGGCACGGGAATCCACTTCTGCCTCGGCCATCAGCTCGCGCGCATCGAGGCGGCCTGCGCGCTGGAGGCGCTGTTCGTGCGTTGGCCGAAATTGAGTCTTGCCGTCGATGCCGCTGAAATCCGCTGGCGCAAGCGGCCGGGCTTGCGCGCGATCGCGAAGCTTCCTGTCACGGCAGAGGGCCGCGGAACAGAGGCGACTGCACGCAGCGGAACGAGGGGCGATCGTTCCCTCACCGCGGCAAACTGACGTTGGCGGCGCCCTTCGGAAAATATTTGCCTGTTGTGATCGGCCAGGAACGGTGTGCCGTTCGTGCTGTTGTCATCCCGACATGACGCGGAGGGGAGTTCCTTGGGGCGCATGTCGCAGATCGACGTCTTAACGGGAGACCAGATCATGGCCAGCAAGATGCCACCTGTTCCACCGGACAATCAGAGCCGCAAGGGAACCGGCGATCGCAAGCAGATGTCCGCCGATCAGATGCCGCACGGTCAGGAGCGTGTACAGAATCCAGATCAGCAGGGACAGCAGGGCAACATCAAGCAGAACACGACCAACCAAGGCTATCAGCAAGATCGCTGAGGAGGACGACATTCATGTCGACATCCACGAAGACACCGAACAGCATTCGACAGGGCGGACCCGGCGCCTCGCATGAGAACGCGAAGGCACCGCTTCAGGTGAAGAAGCCGCCGGCGGACGATCCGCAGCGCAGCCACAGCCGGGTTTCCGGCGGCGGTGGCGAGCGCGATTCCCATCACACGCACGACGAGGCCGGAAAGGGCGGAGGCAGGTGACATGGCCAACAAGCAACCCAAGCTGTACGCGCCGACCGAGAAGGACCTGCATGACAACCCCCTGATCGGCGGATCCAAGGGCGTGAACAGGGCAGGCGTTTCGCCTGACGACCTCGAGGACGTCTTGGGCGAGAACACGATCGAAGGCGACGTCGAAAACGACGTGAACGCCGGTGGCGGTATCGACAAGGATGTCGCGCGGAGCGGTTCGCCTCGAAGAGGCCGGTAAGATTGGAGGCCCACAATGCAGGGCAAGAAGACTCACGAACAGCAAGTGCGCATCCTCGAGCGGAAGCCAGATGTTCCGGATGCGCGAGAACTCGAGCAGGCCGCCGGTCATAACCCGCAAGACACGCGCGTCCATCGTGCCAACCCCGAAGCTCGTCACAGCGAGTTTCCAGTGAGCCGCGGCGGTCTCAACCAGGAGAGCGATCACAACAAGCACAACGATCCCGGCCAGAGCGGCCACAAGCCGCCCAAACCGACGACGGCACAACAGAAGCACTAAATCATCGGAAGAGAGGAGAGACTGATGCCTGGTGGGCATGGCAGCAAGACGCACTTCAGATCGGGCATGCATGGCAAGGGCGACGGCACCGGCGCATTGACCGACGTGCCGAAGGAGATGATCGGCGACAACATGGTCCTGTCCAACCGAGACAAGAAACAGCATTCGGACATTCGCGGCATGGACGGCAAGTCCATCCAGACCGAACAATATCAGGACCACGCAGCAAACCGGCTCGATGAGAAGCCGGAGGCCGACGAGACCTGAGAGGGCGTTCCTTCCGCCGACTTGCGGACCGGTGTTCAGCCGGTCCGCTTTTTTGTGGGCGCAAGGCGCTCCCAGCCGAACACCGAGCGGCCGTCGAGATCCGGTGAGGCCGCTCGTTCACCGGCGATGAAAGCCTCGACCGAAGGCCCGCGCGCGGTCCGCTCCAACCGCCGCGCCTGGTCGTCGAGGCGCTTGATCGCCTGCATCTCTTCCTCTCGCCCGAGGTTCGCGTTGTGGATCGCGCCCTTCAGCACCCGGATGGTCTCGTCATAGACCTTGATCGGAACGGGGTAGGGATGCCGGTCCTTGCCGCCATGGGCGAGCGAGAAACGGGCGGGGTCGGTGAAGCGATAGGGCGCGCCGTGCACGACCTCGGCAACCATCGCGAGCGAGCGCACCGTGCGCGCGCCGACGCCCGGCGTCAGCAGCAGCTCCGGAAAATCCGCCGGGCCGCGTTCGGCTGCAGCGGCGAGTGTGCCGTGCAGGCGGCGCGCGAACACGTCCTTCGGCCGCACATCATGATGCGCAGGCATGATCAGATGCGGCAGCATGCCTTGCGCCGGCGTGGACGGGGTCCCCGTGAGCCGCTCGAATTCGGAGACGATGCGATCCGGACCGAGGTCGGAGAGCAGCTCGAGCTGTGCCGTCCGAGATAGATCGGCGCGATGATCGGTGAGATTGACGATCTCCCCCTGCTGCGGCCCGTCGATTGCGCTGTGCGGCGTATCGACAAAGCTCTTCAGTGCCTCGGAGTGCCAGTGATAGCGCCGCGCCTGCCGCTTGTCGCCGTTCATGCCCTGCTGCACCACCGTCCATTTGCCCTCAGTGGTGACGAAGAAGCCGTGCAGGTAAAGGTCAAAGCCGTCCTGGACTGCGGCGCTGTCGACCTTGGCGACCAGACGGCTGGCCCGGGTCAGCTTGACGCCGTCGAATCCGACGCGGTCGCCGAGCTGCAACAGCTCGTCCGGCGTCTTGCGCGAATGCTGACCGCGACCGCCACAGACGTAAATCCCGAGCTCGTCCTGGAGCGGTCCGAGCCCGCGCTTCAGCGCGCCGATCACGGAGGTGGTGATGCCGGAGGAGTGCCAGTCCATTCCCATCACGGCGCCAAACGACTGGAACCAGAATGGATGCGACAGGCGCTGTAGAAATGCGTCGCGGCCGTAATGATGCACGATCGCCTGGGTGACGATCGCCCCGAGCGAGGACATGCGACTTGCCAGCCAGGGCGGAACCCGCCCGGTGTGAAGAGGAAGATCGGCGCTGCCGGTTCGTCGAGTCATGGCGACAAGCCTAGCGCAGCTCAGCGACGGTTGCACCTGCGGGATGCTGCATTGCACGGGGCGGGGGAGCGAAGCCGGCCGGGATGCGTTGTGCGGGTTGCGTGAGTGCAATGATGGGGACGATCCATGGATTGGCAGGCTCTGACGGCCGATATCGACAGGATGTTCGGCTGGATACCGTCATGGTTCATCGGCCTCACCCTGGTTGCCGGCGCGATCCTTCTTGCCCTGCTCGTCTACCGGGTTGCCACATGGCTTCTCAACCGCGCTTTCGGAACGCGGCTTCCGCTCTTGAGCGTGTTCATCGAGCGCACGGCAGGTCCCGCGCAAATGGCGCTTTGCCTTGCCGCCGTCGCAATGGTGCTGCCGCTGGCGCCGCTCGACGATACGATCCGCACCCCCCTGACGCGGCTGTTCGTCGTGGCCTTCATCGCGCTGATCGGCTGGATCTCGATCCGGATCGTCGACATGAGCGCGGCGCGCTACTTGCAGAACTTTCGCGATGTCACCGAGAATTTCGTCGCGCGCAAGCACGTCACGCAGGTGCGCGTGTTCAAGCGCGTCACCGACACCATCATCGTCATCATCACGGTCTCCGCCGCGCTGATGACGTTCGACTCCGTGAAGCAATACGGAGTCAGCCTGTTCGCCTCCGCAGGTGCTGCCGGCATCATCGTCGGCCTTGCCGCGCGCCCGCTGCTGAGCAATCTGATCGCCGGCCTGCAGATCGCGATCACCCAGCCGATCCGCATCGAGGATGCCGTGATCATCGAGAACGAATGGGGCTGGATCGAGGATATCGCCTCGACCTATGTCGTGATCCGGCTGTGGGATTGGCGCCGCATGGTGGTGCCGCTGTCCTACTTCATCGAAAAGCCGTTCCAGAACTGGACGCGCGACACCGCATCCCTCATCGGCGTCGTCGCGCTGCATGTCGACTATCGCGCCGACGTCCCGCGCATCCGACGCTGGCTGGAGGAGGCGGTGAAGCAGTCGAAGCTGTGGGACGGGGAGGTGGTGAATCTCCAGGTGATCGATGCCGATTCGCGCACCATCGAGCTTCGGGCGCTGGTCAGTGCCAGGAACGCACCGCAGTCGTGGGACCTGCGCTGCGAGATCAGGGAGAAGCTCATCGCCTTCATCCGCGACGAGATGCCGGAGGCGCTGCCGCGCGACCGCGCCATCCTGATCCCGTCGGGAGACGGAGAGGGCGATCTCGGACTGCGTCCCGCACCGCCGGAGAAGATGCGGGCGAGCGCCAGTCACTGAACGGCGCTTACGCGCCTGCGCCGTCCCGCCATTGCCACGTTCTTGTTGACGAGACCTGATCTTTTGTACGATAGTACAAATCTCATGGTACGCAAGCCCACCAGCAAGGAAGCGGCCCGCAAGCCGAACATGCGCGAGGCGATCCTCGCCGCCGCGGAGGAGCTGTTCGCCACCAACGGCTTCAATGCCGTATCGGTGCGCGACATTGCGCAAGCTGCCGGGGCAAATCCGGGCAGCGTGACCTATCATTTCAAGACCAAGGACGGTTTGCTGCTGGAGATCTACCGGCGTCATTGCGGGCCGATGAATCTGCGCCGTTCCGAGCTGCTCGCGGCCGCAAAGCGCGTGCGCGATCTCCAGGACCGGCTGGAGGCGATCGTTCGGGCCTATGTGGTGCCGGCCTTCACCTCGGGCAGCGATCTCGCCGGCGGCGGGGCGCGTTTCACGCGGCTGCGCGCGGTGATGTCGGCGGAAGGTAACGAGGTCGCGCGAAAGATCATCGCGCAGACCTTCGACGACACCAGCCACGCCTTCATCGACGCGGTGCACGAGAGCCTGCCGCACATTCCGCGCACGGACATCGTCTGGCGCAGTCACTTCCTGCTCGGCGCACTCTATTATTCGCTGGTGACGCCGGAGCGCGTGTCGCGCCTGTCGCGCGGCGAGGCCGACGGCAGCGATGCCGCTTGCGCCATCGAGCAATTGGTGCAGGCCACCGTCGCGGCTTTCCAGGCGCCGGCGCTGGACCAGGCCGCGCCGGCGCGGCGGCGGCCCGTCGTCGCCGGCAAGGCGTGAAGCAAGAAATCTCGCCTCGGCGGTTCACCTCATGACGATGATGTACACGCCGACCATTCCACCGCCCGACCCGAACACGCGCACGCCGAAGTTCAGGCTGCCGAAGCTGTCGTGTGACGCGCATTGCCACATCTTCGGGCCCGGCGCGAAATACCCTTACGCGCCGGAGCGTTCCTACACGCCGCCGGATGCGCCGCTGGAGGATTTTCGCGCGCTGCATGCCAAGCTCGGCGTGGAGCGGGCCGTCATCGTCAATGCCAGCGTGCACGGCACCGACAACAGGGTGGCGCTCGATGCGATCGCTGAGAGCAATGGCGCCTACCGTGCCGTCGCCAATATCGATGGCACCATCACGGAGCCCGACCTGCGCGTGCTGCACGAGGGCGGTTTTCGCGGCTGCCGCTTCAATTTCGTCCGCCATCTCGGCGGCGTCCCCGACAAGCGCGTGTTCGACCGCATCGTCGCGATGGTCACGCCGCTCGGCTGGCACGTCGACCTGCATTTCGATGCGGTCGATTTGCCCGAATATGCCGACATGCTGACAAGCCTGCCGCTGAGCTACACCATCGACCATATGGGCCGGGTGAAGGCAGGGGACGGGCTCGACCAGCTGCCGTTCAAGATCCTGATCAAGCTGATGCAGCGCGATGACAAGTGCTGGGTGAAGATCTGCGGCTCGGAGCGGGTGTCCTCTATCGGTCCGCCGTTCACCGATGCGGTGCCGTTCGCGCGAAAGATCGTCGAGACCGCGCCGGATCGCGTCATCTGGGGTACGGACTGGCCGCATCCCAACGTCAAGGTGATGCCGAATGACGGCGATCTCGTCGATTTGATCCCGCTGTTCGCGCCGGAGCCGGAGCTGCAGACGAAGATTCTGGTCGACAATCCCGCGCGCCTGTTCGGGTTCGAGGCGTGACGACGTCATCGCGACCGGCACGCTGGGAGGACATGTGCTGTGGACGCATGCATACGAAACAAAAAGGAGTAGCCCATGAAAACAGGCCTCGTCGTCACCGCCCATCCCGGCGATTTCGTCTGGCGCGCCGGCGGCGCCATCGCGCTGCATGCGAACAAAGGTTATCGCGTGAAGATCGTGTGCCTGTCCTTCGGGGAGCGCGGCGAGAGCCAGTTCGCCTGGAAGGAGCAGGGTGCGACGCTGGAATCGGTCAAGGCCGGCCGCAAGGACGAAGCGGAGCGGGCGGCCAGGCTGCTTGGCGCCGAAATCGAGTTCTTCGATTGCGGTGACTATCCGCTGAAGCTCACCGAGGCGCATTTCGACCGCATGGTGGATATCTACCGCGAGCTCAATCCGAGCTTCGTCCTGACGCATGCGCTGGAAGACCCCTATAATTTCGACCATCCGAACGCGGCGCATTTCGCGCAGGAGACGCGCGTGGTCGCGCAGGCCATGGGCCACAAGCCCGGCGTGCCGTACAAATATTCGGCGCCGCCGGTGTTCCTGTTCGAGCCGCACCAGCCCGAGCAGTGTAACTACAAGCCCGACACCATTCTCAAGATCGACGAGGTCTGGAAGGAGAAACACGAGGCGTTCCAGATTCTCGCCGCGCAAAAACATCTCTGGGGCTATTACGAGCGCGTCGCGCTCAACCGCGGCATCCAGGGCAGCCGCAACACCGGTGTTCCCATGACCTATGGCGAGGCCTATCAGCGCCTATTCCCGACGGTTGCGGACGAGCTGGCATGAAGCCGGTCCGCACAATCAAGCTGAAAGCCGTACTCGGCAGTCACCACCATGTGCAGGCGGTGAAGAGCGGGGCGCTCCGTTCCGACCTGTTCGATCTCGATTTCATCGAATACACGCCGACCAACACGGCGTTCAAGCCGATGGTGCGCGAACGGGCCTTTGACGTCTGCGAGATGGCGATCGTCACCTATTTGATGGCGAAAGCGCACGGCAAGCCGCTGGTGCTGCTGCCGGCGACCATGCTCGGCCGCTTCCAGCATTCCTACGCTCTCTATAATCCCGCGCATGGGACGCTCGGGCCCACCGATCTCGAAGGCAAGCGCGTCGGTATCCGCTCCTTCACGACCACGACGGGCGCCTGGATCAGGGGTATCCTCGCCAACGACTACGGCGTCGATCTCGACAGGATCCGCTGGATCACCTTCGAGGATCCGCATGTCGCCGAATATGTCGACACCACGGAGCGCGCGCCGAAGGACAAGAAGATCCTGCAGATGCTGCGCGACGGCGAGCTCGATGCCGTCCTCGGCGAGACCTCCGATGATCCCAAGCTGAAGCCGCTGTTTCCCGATCCGGCCACGGAGGCCGCCAGATGGTATGCGCGACGTGGCGTGGTCCCGGTCAACCATCTCGTGGTCGTGACCGAGCAGCTCGCGAAGGCGCGCCCCGACGTGGTCGCCGGCGTTTATGATCTCTTGAAGCGGAGCAAGGCGCAGGCAGGGCCGGCGGCAACGCCCGACCTCGTTCCGTTCGGGATCGAGGCCAACAGAAAACCGCTCGAGCTGATCATCGACTACGCATTCCAGCAGGCGCTGATCCCGCGCCGCTATGCGGTCGATGAGCTCTTTGACGAGACGACACGAGGACTGAACTGATGGCAGGTGATCCCAGGCGCTGGCAGATCGGGTTGGTCGGCTATGGCGAGGTCGGCAGGATTTTGGCCGAGGATTTGCGCCAGCAGGACATCAAGGTCTCAGCCTACGACATCAAGCTCGGAGGCGAGCAGGGCGCGTCGCTGCAAGAGCATGCGGCGAAATTCGGTGTCGCTCTTGCAACTTCCCACGCGGAGCTGACCGCGAAATCCGACTTCATCATCTCCGCCGTCACGGCGAGCCAGGCCGTGCCGGTCGCAAAGGCCTGTGCGGCAGCGATCAATCAGGGCACCTGGTTTCTCGATTTCAACTCGGCCTCTCCCGGCGCCAAGCAGCGCGCGGCAGGGCTGATCGACGGTGCCGCCGGGCGTTATGTCGAGGGCGCGGTGATGACCTCGGTGCCGCCTTATCGCATCAAGGTGCCTTTGCTGCTCGGCGGACCCGGCGCGAGGGAGCTCGAGCCGCTTCTGAATACGATCGGTTTCGCGGCCAAGGTTGCCAGTGACAAGCTCGGCGTGTCCTCGGCCGTCAAAATGTGCCGCAGCATCATGATCAAGGGCCTGGAGGCCATGGTCATCGAGAGCTTCACGACGGCGCGTGCCTATGGCGTCGAGGATGCGGTGCTGCCTTCGCTTGCGGAAACGTTCCCCGGGATCGATTGGGAGGAGCTGGGCGCCTATTGCTTCCAGCGCGTGATCGAGCACGGCCGCCGCCGGGCCGAAGAGGTGCGGGAGGTTGCCGAGACCGTGCGCGAGGCGGGGCTGACGCCATGGTCGGCGCAAGGCACGGCCGAGCGGCAGGCCTGGATGGCTGATCTCGCCGATGAGGGGCTGTTCGGGTTGAGGGGCAGCAGCGAATTCGCCCGCAGTGCGGACTGGCGCACCGAGGCGGACCGGATCCTGGCGAAGATCAATCGGACGAAATAGTCAGCTCAGGACCGGGTCGCGGGATTCGAAGCTCCCGACCTGGTCACGCGCGCGTTCGATGAGGTCGATCAGATTGCGGGATTTACGGACGAGCTGCTCGGTGGCCGGCTGGGTGCGGAACTCCGCCAGCACGGCGCGAACGCACTTGCTGGCGGCATCGAGCGTCCAGAGCGTACGGTTCACGTCGGCCTGCGTCTGGATGGCCGAGATGTCGAGGCCCGAGAGAACGTGGCCGATGCCGTCCAGCCGCTTCACCGCCGTATCGGTCGGCGTTCGGGCGTGGACGGAATCATCGATGCTGCTGAATGCGCTGAACAGACTCATACTTCCCCACTGAACGCAGATTGTCAGTGCACGTCCTAGTTACGGCGGCGCGGCCTGCCTCGCAATGCGTTGAGCTACGGTCCGGGATTCTACCGAACTCGGGTCGGCGCGGACCGGCGGTAAAATCGAACTGCCGTGGCCCCGCGGCCGATCAGGTCGTGCGCGCGATGCCCGAAATATCGGCCGCGAAACGCGCTCAGCTCTTGAACAGGGTCGGCCGCGGCCGTGCAAATGTCTGCCGGCCGCGCTTGAAGCCCATCAGGACGTCGGGCAGCTCGGCGATCGCGAGTCGGCTGTCCCTGGTATCGAGCACGATCAGATCGGCGGGATTGCCGACCTCGATGCCGTAGTCGGCGAGGTTCATCAGCCGGGCCGGCAGCTCGGTCACGAGGTCCAGGCAGGTGTCGAAGTCGCTGACAGAGGCGTGCGCGACGTTGGCGTAGAAGTTCGCCATCCGCAGCAGCGAGGCATCGCCGAACGGCGTGAAGGGATTGAGCACGTTGTTGGTCGCGACCGAGCAGAGCACGCCGTCGCCGGCAAGCTTGTGGGCGAGGGTCAGCCCGCGCGGCGCGTTGTGCGTGGCCTCGCGCCCCATCAGATAGAGATCGGTCGCGGGCAGGACGGTGACCGCAACGCCTGACCTTGCCAGTTGCGCAGTGGCCGCCTTCATCCGTTCGCGGGGCAAGGCCGACAGTTTCGTGGCATGGCCGATCGCGACGCGTCCGCCATAATTGCGCTGCTCGGTCTGGCGACAGACCTCGTCGAGATGCCACCAGGAGGGATCGAGGTCGAAGTCGAGATGGAGGTCGACGTCGATGTCGAATTCCCCGGCAAGGTCGAAGATGCGCGCAAGGTGCGCGTTCGGGTCGGTGTCCATGTAGGGGCAGCCGCCGATGGCTTCACCACCCTCGCGAAGCGCCTGGATCAGCAGCTCCTCCGCTCCGGGATCATTGGTGAGGCCTTCCTGCGGGAAGACGCAGAGCTCGAGATCGATCGCCCAGGCGTAATCGCGCTTCAGCGCCTTGACCGCCTCGTAGCCGCGGAGGCCGATGCGAGGGTCGATCTCGACATGCGTGCGCATGCGCGTCGTGCCGTTGACGATGGCGCGTTCGAGCACTCTTGCGCCGCGTGCGTAGACGTCCTCGATCGTGAAATCCTTCTTCATCGCGGCGACGGCGCGGATCGCCTCCGAGACGCTGCCGTGATCGTGGCCGCAGCGGCCGAGCAGGCAGGCCTTGTCGAGATGGATGTGGGTGTCGACGAAGCCGGGCAGGGCGAGGAGGCCGCCGAGATCGACGTCGGCGGCCTCGCAGGCCAGCTTTGGCGCGATCGCGGCGATGCGGCCGTCCTTCACCCCGATATCGACCGGTGCGGCGGAAGAGCGCAACAGCGCGTTGCGGAAGACCAGGTCGAAGGTGGCTTGGGTGGTCATGGCGTTGGATTCAGCCGTGGCAGCCTAGCGGAAGCCGTGGGGGCGGGCAGCTCCAGATTGTGTGCAAGGTTGGGGCTGGATTGTCCAAAAATTGTGCATGCACTTCGAGGCCCAGATTGTAAGATAGCGGCATCCGGAGAGAATCCCGCGATGTCTACTGCCGCAAAAGCCGAAAGCCCGATGACCGACGCCGAGATTGTCGAAGCCTATCTCACCGCTTCGATGATACCGGATCCCGACGCCGCTGCGGCCTATATGAAGCCGGGCACGGTGATCACGTTCACCGGCGGGCGCGCGTTCGACCATCCGCGCGGGCCGACCGGCTTCAACGCGAAACGCTATCGCTGGGTCAAGAAGAAGATGGACCGGTTCGACGTCTGCCCGGGCGCGGACGAGACCGTCGTCTACAGCGTCGGCACGCTCTATGGCGAGTGGATGGACGGCACGCCGTTCGAGGGCAACCGCTACGTCGATCGCTTCGTCGTGAGGGACGGGCAGATCGTGAAGATGGATGTCTGGAACGACAGCGCCGAGCGCATCCTCGTCCAGCGCGGCATCGAGGCTTAGCCCCTCCGCGCGATTTTCGGCAGCTTGACGACGCGATTGCTCGTCACCTCGTCCGCATAGGGTGCGAGGATGTCGAGCAGATCGCGGCCACGCTGCGGAGTGGGAGCGACCAGCGCACGATTGGCCACCGAATCCAGGTGATGATGCATCAATTCCATCACCTTGGCCGCATCGCCCTTGGCAAGCGCCGCGATGATGGCGCGGTGCTCGTTGATGGCGCATTCGGTGGAATGCGGCCGGCTGTACAGCGACAGCGTCAGGCAGCAGCGATAGGCGACCTCGCTGACATAGCGCACCAGAATCGGGCTGTTCGTCATATGGGCGAGCAGAATGTGGAATTCGGTCGCGAGTCGGATCGACACCGCATCCGTGCCGCCGCGGGCGCGATCCTCGGCGTCGACATGGGCGTTCAGCTCGGCGATCTGCGCCTTGGTCAGCTTGCCCGCGAGCTGGCGCACGACGAGGCGTTCGAGCTCGATGCGGATGTCGAAGGCATCGCGCGCCTCCTGCCAGCTCGGCGTCGCCACCACGGCGATCCGGTTGCGGCGGAGCTCGACCAGGCCTTCGGCGGCGAGTTGACCCAGCGCATGGCGGGCAATGGTGCGGCTGACGCCGAAACGTTCGCCGAGCGCATCTTCCGGCAGCTTGGCGCCGGGCTCCAGCGCCTGCTCGATGATGGCGCGCCGGAGCGCGCGGCAGATTACGCTGACCTTGTCCGACGATTCAGAAGTCTTGCTGCTGGCGCGCGCCGCCATCGGCGAATCCCATGGGAGTGATATCTCTCTTTAGCACAGGCTCGCGCCGATTCAGCGCTCCAATTGCATGCAGTTTGGCCTTCGGACTGCCTAAATCGAATCCGGCGGTTTGGCGCGGGTTTCGGCTAGGCCTTTGATTTCGCGGGGCTCGATCGCTGGCATCCAGCTTGCATGCACTTTTTTCCGTGATGCGCATGCAACCCAACGCCCAGTTCGACGGCCAGCCCGTTCCCGAAGGCTCTGCGACGATCGCGATCGAGCTGTCGGAGGCCTCGGTGACCTTCGGGCGCGGCGACCGCGCCGTGCCTGCTTTGTCGAAGACCACGCTCAAGATCGCCGACGGCGAGTTTGTCGCATTGGTCGGCCCATCCGGATGCGGCAAATCGACCATTTTGCGGCTGGTCAGCGGCCTGGTGCAGCCGACCAGCGGCGTCGTCATCGTCGGCGGCCGCGAGGTGGCGGCACGGGCGATGCGGGTCGGCATGGCCTTCCAGAACCCGACCATGCTGCCGTGGATGACGATCGAGCGGAACATCATGCTGCCGCTGAAGATCGTCGAGCCGTTCCGCTCGAAGTTCCGCAAGCTGCGCAAGACCGAATTCCGCGACAAGGCCAATGCGCTGCTGGAGCAGGTCGGCCTCAAAGGGTTCGGCAACCGCTATCCCTGGCAGCTCTCCGGCGGCATGCTCCAGCGCGCCAATCTTTGCCGTGCGCTGATCCACGAGCCGCGCATGCTGCTGCTGGATGAGCCCTTCGGTGCGCTCGACCAGTTCACGCGCGAGGAGCTTTGGGCGATCCTCCAGAATCTCTGGATGACGCACAAGCCGACGGTGCTGCTGGTCACGCACGATCTGCGCGAAGCCGGCTTCCTTGCCAGCCGCATCTGTGTGATGAGCGCGCGTCCCGGCCGCATCCTCGACGACAGCCGCGTGGAGTTCGCGCGGCCGCGCACGGTCGCGATGACGTTCGAGCCGGATTTCGTCGCGCTGAACCAGAAGCTGCGCGCCTTCATCGAGGATGCGCGCAGCGCCGCTGAGCAGGGGGCAGGCTGATGTTCGGGATCGATGTCAGGCAGAAAGCGTGGTCGGCGGGGCTGATCGTGCTGTTCTTCGTCGCCTGGGAGCTGTTCTGCCTGATGACCGGCATGTCCGACCTGGTGCTGCCGCGGCCCTCGCAGGTCTTCGTGACGCTGGTCCAGCGCTTCCCGGTGCTGTGGCCGCACATCGTGCAGACGCTCGCCACCACCATGCTCGGCTTCGTGCTTGGCGTCGCGCTCGGCGTCGCCCTCGGCGCGATCATCGGCGTGTCGAAGACGGCCTACGACACCTGCTATCCGCTGCTGATCGGCTTCTCCTCGATCCCCAAGGTCGCGGTGGTGCCGATCTTCGTGCTGTGGTTCGGCTCCGGCACGGTGCCGGCGGTGCTGACCGCGCTGTCGATCTGCTTCTTCCCGATCGTGGTCAACATCGCGACCGGCCTTGCCACCACCGAGCCCGAGCTCGAGGACGTCTTGAAGGCGCTCGGCGCCAGCAAGCTCGACATCCTCTGGAATGTCGGTCTGCCGCGCACCATGCCGTTCTTCTTTGCTTCGCTGAAGGTCGCGATCTCCTACGCCTTCGTCGGCGCGGTGCTGTCGGAGACGGTCGCCTCCAACCGCGGCATCGGCAACGTCATGATGACCGCGTCCTCCAATTTCAACGTGCCGCTGGTGTTCGCGGGCTTGTTCGTGCTCGCCGGGCTCGGTGTCGCGCTCTACGTCGTGTTCTCGCTGATCGAAGGGCAGGTCACCGGCTGGGCCACGCGCAAGAACGACGTGATCGCCACCTGATTTCTTGAACCGTCACGCAACGAAGCTGAGGAGGTCTCGATGTTGAGGAAGTTAACCGCCGCGCTGCTGGGATTGGCGCTGTCCGCAGGCGCTGCCACCGCGCAGGAGACCACGATCAAGTTCACGCTAGGCTGGAAAACCCAGGGCAGCGACGCTGCCTTCTTCTATGCCAAGGACAACGGATTCTTCAAAGAGGAAGGCCTCAACGTCGTCATCGATCAGGGCGAGGGCTCCGGCGCCACCGTCACGCGCGTGATGTCGGGCGCCTATGACGCCGGCTTCGGCGACGTCAACGCCATCATCCAGAACGCCTCGACCAAGCCGCAGGAGGCGCCCGTCATGGTCTACATGATGTGGAATCAGCCGCCGTTTGCCATCGTCGCCAAGAAGAGCAGCGGCATCAACACCATCAAGGATTTCGAAGGCCGCACGCTCGGCGGTGCGCAGGGCACGCCGACCACGCGCTTGTTGCCGGTGTTCACCCGCAAGAACGGGCTCGACGGCGAGAAGATCAAGATCTCCAACATGGCGCCGAACCTGCAGGAGCCGATGCTGATCAAGGGCGACATCGATGCGGCCCTCGTCTTCAACATCACCAGCTATTTCAATCTGGTGCTCAACCGCCAGGATCCGGACAAGGACTTCAAATGGTTCTCCTTCGGTGAATATGGCCTCGATCTCTACTCCAACGGCGTGATGGTCTCCCGCAAGCTGATCGCCTCGAATCCGAAGGCCGTGGCGGGCCTGGTGCGCGCCGTCAACAAGGGTGCGATCGCGATCGCCAAGGACCAGAATGCCGGCATGAAGGCGGCACTGAACTACGACAACCTCATCAACGCCGAGGTGGAGAAGCGCCGGCTGCAATATTCCTTCGAGAAGCTGATCGTCTCGTCCGAGATGAAGGAGATCGGCATCGGCGACATCAAGGACGACCGGATGACGCGCGCGATCGGCATCGTGGTCGAGGGCTACCAGCTCGCCCGTGCGCCGACGCCGGCGGAGGTGTTCTCGCGCGAATTCCTGCCGCCGCGCGCGGAGCGGGAACTGGTGTACACTGCCAACTGAGATTGGAGGAACAGCCATGGCCACGGAGATCTCGGCAACCAGCCTGTTCCGTGGCCCTGACCGTGGCGTCAGCGAGAACGTCGTGCTGCGGCACGACGAGGGCGTCATCACCGAAATCTCGGAAGGAGCGGGGCCGGCGCCTCGCTCCTTCGTCATCCCCGCCTTCGTCAACGCCCATGATCATGCCCGTGCCACGGCGTCGTCCTTCGGTGCGGTCGGCATGCCCCTGGAAAGCTGGATTTTGCGCACCGCGCTGGGCTCGCCGGTCGATCCCTATCTGACAGCCGTCTCGGCATTGGCCCGTTCCGCCAAGGCAGGCTGCGCGGCGATGATGGTCCATTACACGCGTCCGAGCGGGACGATGCCGCTGCTGGACGAGGCCAAGGCCATCGCGAAGGCCGCATCCGACGTCGGGATTCGCATGGCGTTTGCAATGGCGGTGCGCGACCAGAACCCCATCGTCTACGGTGATGCCGAGCCGGTGCTTTCAGGGCTTCCCGGGGACGATCGCAAGACGATCGAGGATCTCTTCGTTCGCGCGCCGCTGTCGCCGAAGGTCTATATCGAGCTGACCGACGCAATTGCCGCAGCCATCGCCGGACCGATGGTCGACGTGCAGCTCGGGCCGGCCGGTGTGCAATGGTGCTCGAAGCCGCTGCTGGAGGCCGTCGCGGAGAACTCCGCGCGGACCGGTCGCCGCATTCACATGCATCTGTTGGAAACAGTTTATCAGCGCGCCTGGGCCGACCAGCACTTTCCGGACATGGTGCGCTGGCTTCGCGACGTCGGCTTTCTCTCCGAGCGGCTGACGCTGGCGCATTGCATTCACGCCCGTCCCGAAGAGCTCGAGATGATCGCGGCCTCCGGCGCGCGCATCGTCACCAATTTCAGCTCGAACATGCACCTGCGTTCGGGCCTCGCCCCGATCGCCGCCGCGCACGGATGCGGCTGTGCCATCGCCGTCGGCGTCGACGGGCTGGCTTTGGACGAGGACGACGACATTTTGCGCGAGATGCGGCTGGTGCAGATGGTCCACGGCGGCCTCGGCTTCAAGGCGACATGGACGCCGGCCGAGATGTTTTCGCTCGCCATCCGCAACGGACGCCATGCGACCGGGGCGCCCGGGAATGGTGAGCTCGCGGCGGGCAATCCCGCCGACTACGTCGTGATCGATCTTGACCGGCTCGATCGAGACCAGATCATGCCGGTCGATCCCATGGCGCTGCTGTTCGCGCGCGGCAATGCGTCGCTGGTGAAGGAGGTCGTCGTCGCCGGCAAGACCATCGTGAGGGAAGGGGGCTGCACGAGCGTCGACCTGGTGGCCGTCGAGCGGGAATTGCGGGCGATGTACCGCGCCAATGTCGGCAAGCTCGACAGCTTCCGGCGGATGTGGCCGTCCCTGTCGGATCGGTTGAGCGGCTGGTTCGAGCAGCAGCTGACCTGCGAGTGACGTGCCGGTGGGCGCCGCGACGGAACGCATATCAAAGAGCGATAGCAGGTAGACGCAGCCTCGTCTGGCGCTTGACCGGCCCGTCGGCTATCAGCTCCTCGATAGCTCGAGACCCATCCCCTTCGAGGAGCCCCTGATGCGCCTACCGACCATTCTCCTGGCCCTGACATGTCTTGCCGGCGCAGCTTCGGCCGAAGAGCTCACGGGCACGCTTCAGAAGGTCAAGGAGACCAAGAAGATCACGCTGGGCTATCAGGAGGCCTCCGTCCCATTCAGCTATCTCGACGGCAACCAGAAGCCGGTCGGCTTTGCCATGGACATCTGCCTCCGTATCGTCGATGCTGTGAAGAAGCAGCTCGGCATATCAGACATTTCGGTCGAGACGCTCGCGGTGACGTCGTCGAACCGGATTCCCTTGATGGTCAACGGCACGCTCGACCTGCATTGCTCGGCGACCACCAACAATGCCGACCGCCAGAAGCAGGTCGCCTTCACCAACACGCACTTCCTCAGCGCGACGCGGTTCGCGGCCAGGAAGGCGGCGAGCATCAAGACCATCGACGATCTCAAGGGCAAGGCGGTCACGGCGGTCGCGGGATCCGTGAACTTGACGCAGCTCGCCAAGGTCAACACCGAGCGCAATCTCGGCATCAACATCATGCCGGCCAAGGACCAGGCCGAGGCCTTCCTGCTGCTGGAGACCGACCGCGCCCAGGCCTATGCGCTCGACGACGTCCAGCTCGCGGTCGCGATCGCGCGGTCGAAGGAGCCGCAAGCTTACATGATCAGCGAAGAAGCGTTCTCCAAGCCTGAGCCCTACGGCATCATGCTGCGGCGGGAGGATGCGCCGTTCAAGGCGCTCGCCGATCGCGCCACCGCGGAGCTTTATGCCAGCCCCGAGATCGAGGTGCTCTACAAGAAGTGGCTGCAATCGCCGACGCCGCCGAACGGCCTCAACTACAACGTCCCGATGTCATCAGCCTTGCGCAACGCCTTCAAGAAACCGAGCTCGAGCGCCGATCCTGACGTCTATGTGGTGAACTGAAGCGAAGGAAGAGCGCCTTTCTTAGGCGTTCGAGTATTTCTTCAGCTCGAGCCGCGCGATCTGGTTGCGATGGACCTCATCGGGTCCATCGGCAAGTCGCAGCAAGCGCGCGGTGGCGTAGGCCTGCGTCAGGCCGAAATCGTTCGAGGTGCCGCCGCCGCCATGGGCCTGAATGGCCCAGTCGATGATCTGACAGGCCATGTTGGGCACGGCGACCTTGATCATTGCGATCTCTGCCTTCGCCACCTTGTTGCCGACCGTGTCCATCGCATGGGCCGCGTTCAGCGTCAGTAGCCGCGCCTGCTCGATCATGATGCGCGCCTCCGCAATGCGCTCCTGCGTCACCGTCTGCTCCGAGACCGGCTTGCCGAAGGCGACCCGGCTCCGCGCGCGGCGGCACATCTTCTCCAGCGTGCGTTCGGAAAGGCCGATCAGCCGCATGCAATGATGGATGCGGCCGGGCCCGAGACGGCCCTGCGCAATCTCGAAGCCGCGGCCCTCGCCGAGCAGCATGTTCTCCTTGGGCACGCGCACATTGGTGAACACCACTTCGGAGGCGCGGTCGGGCACTCCGTAGAAGCCGAACACGGGCAGGGGACGCTTGACCTCGATGCCCGGCGTGTCCATCGGCACCAGGATCATGGATTGCTGCTTGTGACGGTCGGGATTGTCGGGGTCGGTCTTGCCCATGAAGATGCAGATCTTGCAGCGCGGGTCGGTCGCGTTGGTGGTGTACCATTTGCGCCCGTTGATGACGTAATGGTCCCCGTCGCGTACGATCGAGCTCTCGATGTTGGTCGCATCGGATGATGCGACCGCCGGCTCGGTCATGGCGAAGCAGGAGCGGATTTCGCCCGCGAGCAGCGGCTTCAGCCAGCGCTCCTTGTCCTGCTCGCTGCCGTAACGCTCCAGCACCTCCATGTTGCCGGTGTCGGGCGCCGAGCAGTTGAAGACTTCAGGAGCAAGGTGCGAACGGCCCATCACCTCGCACAGTGGCGCGTATTCGAGATTGGAGAGGCCCGCGCCGTGATCGCTCTCGGGCAGAAACAGATTCCACAGCCCCTCCGCGCGCGCCAGCGGCTTAAGCTCCTCGACGACCGGATAGACCTTCCACGGCCCGAGCTCTTCAGCCTCGCGGTAGAAGCGCTCCTCGTTCGGATAGATGTGCCGGTCCATGAAGCTTTCGAGCCTGCGCTTGAGCTCGACGACTTTCGGCGACATCGGATAGAGCATTTTCTGGTCTCCTTGATCGACGGCGAGCGGGTCACGCGACCCGGTACTCTTTGAACCTATCGCGCAGAGCGGATTTCAGCACCTTGCCGGTGCCGGTCATCGGGAATTCGTCGAGGAATTCGACGGCGTCCGGCAGCCACCAGCTCGCGATCTTCGGACGCATGTGCTCGAGCAGCGCCTTGCCGTCGACGGTCGCGCCCTTCTTGCGGACGACGAGGAGCAGGGGGCGCTCCTGCCATTTCTCGTGGCTGATCGCGACGACGGCCGCTTGCAGCACGTCGGGGTGGGACAGGGCGATGTCCTCGAGCTGGATCGAGGAGATCCACTCGCCGCCGGACTTGATCACGTCCTTGGAACGGTCGGTCAGCGTGACGTGGCCTTGTGGGTCGATCACGGCCATGTCGCCGGTGATCAGCCAGCCGTCGCGGTCGAGGCCTTCGTCCAGCTTCATGTAGCCGGAGGCAACCCAGGGCCCGCGGGCGCGCAAATGGCCGACCGTCTTGCCGTCGCGTGGCAGCTCAATGCCGGCGTCGTCGACGATGCGCAAATGCGTGCCGAAGCAGGCGCGGCCGGAGACCTGGCGGCGGTCGAATTTCTCCTTCTCGCTGAGATGCTCCGAGCCCGGCCGCAGGCCCGGCATCGAGCAGCCCAGCGCCTCGGTCATGCCCCAGGCCTGGATGTAATCGACATTGTACTCGCGCTTGAGCTTCTCCACCATCGCGCGCGGCGGGGCCGAGCCCGACGACAACGTCGCGCGCAAGGTCGAGAATTTGTTGCCGGTCCGCCCGAGCCAATCGAGCAGGATCAGCCAGAAGCTCGGCACGCCCGCCGACAGCGTCACCTTCTCGCCTTCCAGCAATTCATAGAGCTTGTCCGGCTCGTAGTTGCGGCCGGGCAGCACGAGCTTCGATCCCGTATAGGGCGCTGTGAACGGCATGTTCCAGCCATTGCCGTGGAAGAGCGGCGCCATCGGCATCATCACCTCGCGCACACCTTCGACATGTCCCGGCAGGAAGTCGAAATTGCAGCAGGTCATGGTCTGCAGGATCGCGGCGCGGTGCGAGTAGATTACGCCCTTTGGATTGCCCGTCGTGCCCGACGTGTAGCAGATCGTCGAGGCAGACTTCTCGTCGAACTCCGGCCAGGCGAAGCCGGCATCGTTCTCGCGTTCCAGAAGCTCTTCGTAACAATGCACGTTCGCGAGCTTCGTCTCCGGCATCCGCTCGCGCGAGGACATCACGACATAGGCTTCGACCGTCGTTAGCTGGGGCGCGATCGCCTCCACGATCGGCAGCGTGGCGCGGTCGATGTAGAGCAGGCGGTCCTCGGCATGGTTGATGATGTAGACGAGCTGCTCGGGAAACAGCCTGGGATTGACCGTGTGCAGCACGTAGCCCATGCCCGGCGCGGCGTAGAACATCTCGAAATGCCGGTGTGTATTCCAGGCCAGCGTTCCGACGCGGTCGCCTTGCTTCATGCCTAGCCGCTTCAGCGCCAGCGCCATGCGCTTGATGCGCGGATGGGCGTCGGCGTAGGTGTAGCGATGAATGTCGCCCTCGATCTCGCGTGCGACGATCTCGGCTTCGCCATGATAATCGGCCGCATACTGGATCAGGCCGCTGATCAGCAGCGGCATGTCCATCATCAATCCCTGCATGGTCTCCCTCCGGATGGTCACGTCGTTGCGTGGCTCGTGATTTGCGCTCGAGGTTAGCGGAACGTCACGCAGCGTTCACGCAAAAAACAATCAGCGTGATTGCATGCCGCGCTTTTTCGGCGCTAACGTGCGGTGAGCTGCCGGCGAAGCAGCATGCCCGGGAGGAATCGAATGTCAGCGGAAAGACACAAGACCGATGCAAGCGGCGCTTCTACGGTCGATATTTCCGCCCTCCGTGCCCGTTATCGCGACGAGCGCGACCGCCGTCTGCGCGCCGAGGGCAAGGCGCAGTATGTCGAGGTTGCGGGCGAGTTCGGCCGTTATCTCGACGACCCCTGGGCCGATCCCGGATTTGCGCGCGCGGCCGTCAACGAAGCGACCGAAGTGCTCATCGTCGGCGGTGGCTTCGGCGGCCTGCTGTGTGGCGCGCGATTGCGCGAGGCCGGCATCGCGGATTTTCGTATCGTGGAAAAGGCCGCCGACTTCGGCGGCACCTGGTACTGGAATCGTTATCCCGGCGCCGCCTGCGATACCGAGAGCTATATCTACCTGCCGTTGCTGGAAGAGACCGGTTACATGCCCGTGCGCAAATATGCCCGGGCGCCGGAGATCTACGAGCACTCGCGCCGCATCGGCCGTCATTTCGACCTGTACGAGCGCGCGCTGTTTCAGACCGTCATCTCGCGGATGACCTGGCAGGAGCATGAGGCGCGGTGGCTGGTCGAGACCAACAGGGGCGACCAGATCCGCGCGCGCTTCGTCATCCTCGCCGGCGGTCCGCTGAGCCGTCCGAAGCTGCCGGGGATTGCCGGCATCGAGACGTTCAGAGGTCACAGCTTTCATACCAGCCGCTGGGATTACGGCTACACCGGCGGCAACGCGGATGGTGGCCTTACCGGTCTTGCCGGCAAGCGCGTCGGCATCATCGGCACCGGCGCCACCGCCGTGCAATGCGTGCCGCATCTCGGCCGCTCCGCCAAGGAGCTCTATGTGTTCCAGCGCACGCCGTCCGCAATCGGCGTTCGCGACGATCGTCCGACGGACCCGACCTGGGCGCAGAGCCTCAAGCCAGGCTGGCAGCGCGAGCGCATGGACAATTTTACCGCCGTGATTTCAGGCGAGCCGTTCGAGCAGGACCTGGTGCAGGACGGCTGGACCGGCCTGCTCGGCGAAATCCTGCTGGCACCGCGCCGGCAAAAGCAGCCGGTGACCTCGATTGAGGAAGCGCTGAAGGTCATCGAGCAGGCCGACTACCGCAAGATGGAGGAGATCCGCGCGCGCGTCGACACCGTGGTCAAGGACGAGGCGACCGCGGCTGCGCTCAAGCCGTGGTACAAGGCGTTCTGCAAGCGGCCCTGCTTCCACGACGAATATCTGGACACCTTCAACCGTCCCAATGTGCATCTCGTCGATACCGGGGGGAAGGGCGTCGAACGCATCACCGAGAATGCCGTCGTCGCCGGCGGCAAGGCCTACGAGCTCGACTGCCTGATCTATGCCAGCGGCTTCGAGGTCGGCACCGATTACGCGCGCCGAATGGGCTTCGAGGTCTATGGCCGCGACGGCATGAGCCTGTCCGAGCGCTGGCAGGACGGCGTCAAGACGCTGCACGGCTTCTACAGCCGCGGCTTTCCGAACTGCTTCCTGATCGTCACCGTGCAGGCCGGCCAGAGCGCCAATTTTCCGCACATCATCGACGAGCAGTCGCAGCACATCGCCTATGTCATCAAGCAGGCGCGCGAGCGCAACGCACGCACCCTGGAGCCGACGCTTGCGGCCGAGAACGCCTGGGTCGAGGAGGTCGTCAAGGCCGCGCTCGGTCGGCAGACCTATCTCGCCGAATGCACGCCGGGCTACTACAATAACGAAGGCGTGTTCGATCCGATCGCGGCAAGAAACAGCCAATATTGGCGCGGGCCGGTGGCATTCCTGCGGCTGCTCGACAAATGGCGCAAAGAGGGCAACCTGGAAGGCCTCGAATTGTCCTATGATCGGGCCATGGAGTCGGCGCATTCCAGCGGGTAAGATTGCGCCGCCGAGCGGTACAGGACAGGAGAGGTCGGGCATGATCAGGGGCAGGGCTGTTGCGGGAGCGGTTCTTGGCGCAATGACGCTGCTCGGTTGCCTGGCATCCTCCGCCGAGGCTGCGCAATGCGGCAGCTCGCCGGCCGGCTTCGAGGCCTGGAAGCGCGAGTTCAGCGCGGAGGCGCAGGGCAAGGGCATCGGCCCCACCGCGCTGTCGGCGCTGATGCAAACGAACTATGCCAGCGCCACGATCGCGGCCGACCGCGGCCAGCGCAGCTTCTCGCTGACGCTGGACCAGTTCCTGGCCAAGCGCGGCGCCACCACCATCGTCGCCAAGGGCCGGCAGCTCAAGCAGTCGCAGGCCGCTTTGTTCGCCTCGATCGAGCAGCGCTATGGCGTCCCGCCCGGGCCGCTGATCGCGATCTGGGGCATGGAGACCGGCTTCGGCAGCCAGCGCGGCAACCAGAACATGCTGTCGTCGATTGCGACCCTCGCCTATGACTGCCGCCGTCCCGAATTCTTCACCGACCAGCTCTATGCCGCCCTGAAGCTGATCGACCGCGGTACGCTGTCGGGATCGACCCGCGGCTCCATGCATGGCGAGGTCGGCCAGACCCAGTTCATGCCCAAGAGCATTCTGGCCTACGGCACCGGCAATCTCGAAGTTGCGGCCAATGCGCTGAACTCGACCGCGAATTTCCTCAAAGCCCATGGTTGGCGTGCGGGAGCCGGATACCAGCCGGGCGAGCCCAATTTCGCTGCCATCGAGGCTTGGAATGCCGCTGGTGTCTATCAAAAGGCGATCGCGCTGATGGGCCGGCAGATCGACGAGGGCGGGAGTGCCGCGGCCTCACGCTGAGCTCTTGCTCAGCGACGTGTGATGCGACGGCGAGAGAAAGTTGTTGCCTTCTGGAACCGACGGCACGAGGTTTGCTTTGATCAAGTTCAGGGCTGGGCATGAGGAGACTCAACATGGCTACCCAGATCGTGATGGACCAAACTGGCGATACGCGCCACGAGTTTGATCCTGGCAACGCCGAGGCGCTGGCGCGAGCCGAACGGCGCTTTCGTGAGCTGACCGGAGCGGGCTTTACCGCCGCGCTTCGAACCGGACCCGGCGAAGTGACCCGGATCCGATCGTTCGATCCGACCGCGCAGGAAACGCTGTTCTATCCCCGCCTGGTCGGCGGTTGATCTGAGCTGCTCATGATCGCGGCAGTTTGGCTCCGCGCGCCGGCGCGTGCGCGCCTGCATGCGCTGCGTGAACTCTATCGCCGCTTCTTCGGCGAGAACACGCCGGATGCGCGCGGCCGCCGGCTTCTGGCCGAATGGCTGTCACCGGCGCAGCGCGCTCAATTCGAGCAGTTTCGGTATTTCGACGTCGTCGGTTGCGACACCGGCCGGACCTATCGCATCCACTACGGCACAGCCGCCAACGTCCACGAGGTCGATAGTGAGGGGCGCGCGACGATGGGGTGGTGCTTCGTCCCGTCAGGCTTCCTGGTACCGGGCGATGTGATGTTGGCGCAGAAGATCGCGCTCGAGACGGACGAGAGAGGGGCGCTTGCGCTCGCCAACCGGTTTCCGCCGGCGACGCATTCCGAGCACTTCTACCGGCGACCTTTCTAGAGCATGATCCGGAGGAAAAGTGCGGAGCGGTTTTCCAAAAAGATCATGCTCAAACAACAGCCTAAAGCGCGATGACGATTTATCCTAATCGCATCGCGCTTTAGCGTCAGAACGGTCAGGAATGCGTAGTGCGGTAAGCGTCGAACGCATGCGCCGCGAAGACGCCGATGCTGCACAGCGCGAGCAGGGCTGAGATCAGCTCGATCATAGCTCGTCCTCCCGCAGCGGCTGGGCAACGAGATTCTGGCAGCACGAATATTCGTAGATCAGGTCGAGGATGAACTGCATGGTGGCCGTCCCTGTATTTATTTTGACAACTACTTAAGCGGCCATCTGTTTCAGGCGTGTTTCGTCGCATCGGGAAAGGGGTTTCGTCAGGAACCTTGCGCTGGTTTGTGCGCTGCGGGCCCGCTATATCCCTCATGGCTCAGTCGATTTTGAGCCGTCTCTTCGGGAGCGGCACGTCATTTTGCGAGGCAAAATCATGGCGCAGGTCGAGTGGTTCGACGATCTCACCATCGGAATGCAGTTCAAATCCCCCGAAGTCGTGGTCACCGAGGCCGACATCAAGCGCTTTGCCGCCGAGTTCGATCCGCAGCCGATGCATCTCGACCACGAGGCGGCGAAGCAGACCCTGTTCAAGGGGCTTGCCGCCTCGGGATGGCACACCGCCGCGATCGCGATGAACCTTGCGATCCAGACCCGTCCGTTCGGCCCGCATCCGCTGATCGGCGCCGGTGTGGACGGCCTGCGCTGGACCATGCCGGTGCGGCCCAACGACCGCCTGCATCTGGTCGGCGAGGTCATGAGCCTGACGCCGTCGAAATCGAAGCCGCAAGGCATCGCGCTGGTGAAATGGACCATGTTCAACCAGAACGGCGAGGAGGTTTACACCTTCACTCCGATCGCGATCGTGCCGCGGCGGGGATAGGACGGCCGCCGGCCGTTCGCCTCGCCCTCTTGCGAGCCGCCGGGAGAGGTGGTCATCTCGGCGCGGGGAACGCGCTGGAGGCCGACATGAAACGATCTCTTCTTGCCGCCGGAATTCTCGCTTGCGTCTTGAGCGCAACCGCCTCGAGCTCGAGGCCCGCGCTTGCGCAACAATCCAAAGTCGGCGACTGGACCATCGAGAAGCGGGCGCAGGACACCCATTGCAATGCCAGCCGCGGCTACAAGGACAAGGATGACGAGAACCGCGACTACGTCATCGTGATCACCTATTCCGAGCAGGCGATCGTGATCGTGATGATCTACGACGGTTGGGAATGGGACAAGGCCGGTGAGATCCTCCGGGCCGATGTCGGCACCGACGATGCCGACATCATGAAGAAGGCCAAGTGGGAGGTCATGGACAAGACGACGGTGCGCGGCATCTTCGCCTACGACCAGTCGATCATGGACCGCCTCGCGAAGGCCAAGCGCCTCACGCTGGACTTCGAGGACGACGACGATGACAGCATCGAGATGCAGATCCCGCGGGCCGGCGAGGCGCTGGCGGCGCTGAAATTCTGCGAGGAGAACCGGAAATGATGGTCCCGCCGGGGGCGTGCCGCGGCGGGACGCTGTTCACTCGGCAGGCCCCTGGACCGGCGCTGCGCTGATGTCGCTGCCGTGATGAACCAGCGGCTTCATGCCGGTGACGGTTCTAAGCAGCACATAGAACACCGGCGTCAGGAACAGGCCGAACACGGTGACGCCGATCATGCCCGAGAACACGGCAACGCCCATGGCGCGCCGCATCTCCGAGCCCGCGCCGGTCGAGAGCACCAGCGGCAGCACGCCCATGATGAACGCCATCGACGTCATCAGGATCGGGCGTAGCCGCAAGCGGCTGGCTTCGATCGCAGCCCGGATCGGCGTGCGCCCGGCGAATTCGAGCTCGCGCGCGAATTCGACGATCAGGATCGCGTTCTTGGCGGAGAGGCCGACCAGCACGATGAGGCCGATCTGGGTGAAGACGTTGTTGTCGCCCTTGGAGATCCAGACGCCGAACATCGCGGCGAGCAAGCCCATCGGCACGATCATGATGATCGATAGCGGCAGGGTCAGGCTCTCATAGAGCGCGGCCAGCACCAGGAACACCAGCAGGATCGCCAGCGGAAACACCCAGATGCCGGAATTGCCGGCGATGAACTCCTGATAGGTCAGGTCGGTCCATTCGAAGGCAAAGCCCGGCGGCAGCACCTCCGCCGCGATCCGCGTCGCCGCTTCCTGCGCCTGGCCCGATGAAAAGCCCGGCGCAGCCGCCGCGTTGATGTCGGACGACAGGAAGCCGTTGTAGCGGATCGCGCGCTCCGGCCCCGCGCTCTGGCGGATGTTGAGCAGCGCCGACAATGGCACCATGTCGCCGGACGACGAGCGCACCTTCAACTGCCTGATGTCGTCGGCGCGGGCGCGGAACGGTGCGTCGGCCTGGACGCGGACCGAATAGGTGCGGCCGAACTTGTTGAAGTCGTTGACGTAGTAGGAGCCGAGGTAGATTTGCAGCGTGTTGAACACCTCGGTGACGGGCACGCCCAGCTGCAGCGCTTTGGTGCGGTCGATGTCGGCGAACAGCTGCGGCACGTTGACCTGGAAGCTGGAGAACACGCCGGCGATCTCCGGCGCCTTCTGCATCGCCGCCATGAAGGCGTTGGTGGCCTCATTCAGGGCGTCATAGCCGAGACCGGCGCGGTCCTCGATCTGCAGCTTGAAGCCGCCGATGGTGCCGAGGCCGTTGACCGGCGGCGGCGGGAACATGGCGATGAAGGCTTCCTGGATGCCGGCATATTTCTTGTTCAGCTCGGCCGCGATCGCAGGGCCGCTGAGCGAGGGATCCTTGCGCTCGTCGAACGGCTTCAGCGTCGAGAACACGATGCCGGCATTGGATGAGTTGGTGAAACCGGAGATCGACAGGCCCGGGAAGGCTACCGAGCTCTCGACACCGGGCTGGGTCAGCGCGATGTCGCTCATCCTGCGGATCACCTCTTCGCTGCGGTCGAGCGTGGCGCCGTCGGGCAGGCGGGCGAAGCCGACCAGATATTGCTTGTCCTGGCCCGGCACGAAGCCGCTCGGCACCTGCTGGAACAGAAATGCGGTGAGCCCGACGAGGACCACATAAAGACCCATCATCGCGGACTTACGCGAGATCACCTTGCCGACGCTGCCGCTGTAGTTCTCCGAGGACCGCGTAAACGCCTTGTTGAAGCCGCGGAAGAACCAGCCGAGGCTCTTCTCCATGATCAGCGTCAGCCGGTCCTTCGGCTCGTTGTGGCCCTTGAGCAGCAGCGCCGACAATGCCGGAGACAGCGTCAACGAATTGATGGCCGAGATCACCGTCGAGATCGCGATCGTCAGCGCGAACTGCTTGTAGAACTGTCCCGTGAGGCCGGAGATGAAGGCGAGCGGCACGAACACCGCGATCAGCACCAGCGCGATCGCGATGATCGGGCCCGAGACCTCGCGCATGGCCTGATAGGTGGCATCGCGCGGCGACAGCCCGGACTCGATGTTGCGCTCCACGTTCTCGACCACGACGATGGCGTCGTCGACGACGATGCCGATGGCGAGCACCAGGCCGAACAGGGTGAGCGCGTTGATCGAGAAGCCGAACACGTGCATCACGGCGAAGGTGCCGACGATCGACACCGGCACGGCCAGCAGGGGGATGATCGAAGCCCGCCAGGTCTGGAGGAACAGGATCACCACCAGCACCACGAGAGCGATGGCTTCCAACAGCGTGTGGATGACGGCTTCGATCGAGGAGCGAACGAACTGAGTCGGGTCGTAGACGATCTGGTAGGACACGCCCTCCGGCATGTTCTTCTTGATCTCCGCCATGGTGGCGCGGACGTTGTCGGAGATCTGCAGCGCGTTGGAGCCGGGCGCCTGGGAGATCGGGATTGCCACCGCATGCTTGTTGTCGAGCAGCGAGCGCAGGCCGTATTCGGACGCGCCGAGCTCGATGCGCGCGACATCGCGCAGACGAACGACCTCGCCGCGCGGGCCGGTCTTGACCACGATGTCGCCGAACTGCTCCTCGTTGGCGAGCCGGCCTTCGGCATTGACCGAGAGCTGGAGATCGATGCCTTTGACGTTCGGAGAGGCGCCGACCACGCCGGCGGCAGCCTCGACGTTCTGCGCCTGGATGGCGCGCACGATGTCGCTTGCGGTCAGGCCGTGCTCGGCCGCCTTCTGCGGATCGACCCAGACCCGCATCGAATAGTCGCCGGCGCCATAGAGCTGGACGTCGCCGACGCCGTCGATCCGCGCCAGCCGGTCCTTGACGTTGAGCACGGCATAGTTGCGCAAATACGTCATGTCGTAGCGGCCGTTCGGCGACAACAGATGCACCACCATGGTGAGGTCGGGCGAGGACTTCTTGGTGATGATGCCGAGCTGGCGCACCACGGCCGGCAGGCGCGGCTCGGCCTGCTGCACGCGGTTCTGCACCAGCTGCGTCGCCTTGTCGGGATCGGTGCCGAGCCGGAACGTCACCGTCAGCGTCATCGCGCCGTCGGTGGTCGCCTGGCTCGACATGTAGAGCATGTTCTCGACGCCGTTGATCTGCTCCTCGATCGGGGTCGCCACTGTCTCCGCGATAACCTTGGGGTTGGCGCCGGGATAGGTTGCGCGCACCACGACGGAGGGCGGCACGACGTCCGGATATTCCGAGATCGGCATCGCGAACAGCGAGATCAGGCCGGCAAGGAAGATCAGGACCGACAGCACGCCGGCGAAAATCGGACGATCGATGAAGAACTTTGACAGATTCATGGCCTTGCCCCTGGGCAATATCCTGATGTTCTCCGAGACCGCCACTCGTCATTCCGGGGCGCGCGAAGCGCGAACCCGGAATCCAGAGGTGATGTGTTCGGAGTTTCGTACGCTCGAGATTCTCAGGTGCGCAATTGCGCACCGTAGTTCGCGCGATGCGCGCCCCGGGATGACGGGGTGCATTAACGCTGCACCACGTCCTGGTTGCTGTGGTTCGACGCCTGCTGCGGCCCCCGTGCGCCCATCGCCGCCACCTCCGTCTTGAGCAGGGCTCCCGGACGCACGCGTTGCAGACCATTGACGACGATGCGGTCGCCGGACTTCAGGCCCGAGGTGACGATGCGAAGCCCATCGACCGCGCCGCCGAGCGTGACCGGCCGGTAGACGGCGCGGCTGTCGTCGCCGACTGCCATCACGAACTTCTTGTCCTGGTCGGTGCCGATCGCGCGCTCGTCGATCATCACCAGCGCCTGTTGCTTCGGCTGGCCCATGCGCACGCGCGCGAACTGGCCGGGGATGAGACGCCCATCGTCGTTGCGGAACACCGCGCGGACACGGATGGTGCCGCTCTGGCCGTTGACCTGGTTGTCGATGAGCTGGATGTTGCCCTTCGCGGACAAGCCGCCCGAGGTCGTCATCTCGACCGGGATCTGGTCGAGCTTGCCGCGTTGGCCGGAAGCATCGGCGATCGAGTTCAGCGCGCGCAGCACCACCTCTTCGTCCGCATCGAACGAGGCGTAGATCGGATTGACCGAGACCAGCGAGGTCAACACCGGCGAGGCGGTGCCGGCGGCGACGAGATTGCCGACGGTGACCTCGATCTTGCCGACGCGGCCATCCACGGGGGCGCGCACTTCGGTGTAGTCGAGATTGAGCTTTGCGGTCTGCAGCGTCGCCTCGGCCGCCTTGACGTTGGCGATTGCTTCGCGATTGGCGTTGTCGCGCTGGTCGTAGTCCCGCCGGGTGACCACGGCGTTGCCGACGAGCTGTGCGCCACGCTCGAGCTCGCTTTGGGTGAAGACGACGCGCGCTTTGGCGGCCTCGAGCTGGGCGGCAGCTTTGTCGACCTCGGCCGCATAGGGGGCGGGATCAATCTTGAACAGCACGTCGCCGGCCTTCACCAGCGCGCCCTCGGTGAAGTTCGCCGACATGATCGCACCCGCAACGCGGGGGCGGAGCTCGACACGGTTGATCGCCTCGAGCCGGCCGGAGAAATCGTCCCACAGCACGGTCTGCCGCGGCTCGATCATCGCGACGGTGACGGAAACGGCTTGTTCAGCTGCGGCCGCCGGTGCGGTCGCTTGCGCCGCATGAAAATAGCGGCCGGTCACGATCGAGCCGGCCGCGGCGAGGGCGCCCACGATGGCGACGCCGCCCAGAAGGCGGCGGAAATGGCCGGTGCGGGAGGTATTTTGGGAGGGATGCATTTGCGCGCTCCAGATATGTAGTGTTCACTACAGATGTGGAGCTGGATACCGCAGTGCAAGATACTTATGTACCAATCACTAAGAAAATTGTACGCCGATACCGCGACGATTGGAAGACACAAGAAAAAGAAAGCTAGAACAAATAGATAGGATCCGGCGTTAGGCTGAGACAGCACGCCGAATCCGAGGAGACAGGCACATGGGCATGGGACGCCCCCGCGAATTCGACGCCGAAACGGCGTTGGACCAGGCGATGGAAGTGTTTTGGCGCCATGGCTATGAGGGCGCGACCATTGCCCAGCTCACGGAGGCCATGGGCATCAATCCGCCCAGTCTCTACGCCTGCTTCGGCAACAAGGAAGGCCTGCTGAAGGCTGCGCTCGACCGCTACACCACGCTGCGCAACATCTGGATGGACGAGGTGGTCGCAGCGCCCACCGCTCGCCAGGTGGCGGAGCGGATGCTGATGGGCATCGCCGACAAGCAGACCGATCCCGCCAATCCGCCCGGCTGCCTGCTCGTGCAGGGCGGCATCGCCTGCGGCACCGGCTCAGAAAACGTCCCCTTCGAGCTCGCCGCCCGCCGCGCCCAGAACGAGGACCAGCTCCGCGACCGCTTCATCCGCGCCAAGGCGGAGGGCGATCTCAAGGAGAGCGCCGATCCGGCCGCGCTCGCGCGCTATATCTCGGCGGTGTCGGTCGGCATGGGCGTGATGGCATCTTCGGGCGCGGATCGTGAAGCGCTGCGGCAGGTCGCTGATGTCGCCGTGCAGGCGGTCGAGGCGCAGTCGGCGGAGGCGATAGAGACGAGTGGCAGGGCGCTGCGCTGAACGACGATCTGCCCGCTCGGGAGCGCGATAGATCGCAAGGCCGCTTAGCTCAGATCGTGAAGGTCCTTTCCAAGCGGCGGTGTCAGACGAAAGTTCGAGAACACGACTTCCAGTCCCGCCCGCTCGGGCGTGCAGGCCATCGGGCCCACAAGATAGGAGCTTGCTGCCGGAAACGGCGCTAGCCGCATGAGAGGCCAGGTCTTGCCATCGGCCGAGACTTGTAGACGAAGGACGCCGTCGGCGACGGTTGCGCGGACCCAGAAGTCTCCGGCATCATGCTCATAGGGTGCCGTTGCCCAGTCCGATCGCCCGTCGGTTAGCACGCTTGCAAGCATGGCGCGGCCGTCCGACAGTTCGATGCCGGCCTTGACCCAATGTCGCGCGTCGATGCGCACCATGATGCCCGCCTGATCGTAGAGCGTCTGGAAGTCGCCCTGTACACGTAAGCTGGCGGTGAATGCCTCGCGGGTTGGAAAGCCCAGGAAATGCCCGCTGTCACGATTAAAGCCGTAGTAGGTTTCGCGCCAGAAATCGGTGCCTTTGTCCGTCACGACCTGGAGGCGATCGTCCTCTGCCGTCCATCGTTTCGGTTCGTTCAACCACACGCCGTCACTTCTGAGGAGAGTCATTTCCAACCTCGATTGCCGATGCCTGCCGTGGCTCGATCCATCTGCCGGACAAGCATGGCCTCGTGCAAACTGCGATCGGGCGCGTGCATAGAGTTCAGCCTCGCGCCATCGACAGTGGTGCCGATGTCGAGGCCGGCTCACGTTTCATAGCAGCCATGGCTTCCGACCGGTTAACGGCGTCGGCGCGAGTTGCGGATTCACGATCGGCGATCATGCAACTTTGCGCCTGTTCTGCCCGACGTGTCAAACGGCCTTCGCCGGCAGGACCCGCACCATGCGGCGCGAAATTCTTCAATGATTCGTACTGTGCATGGGGTTGTTTTCGCATTTTTGTTTGAGCGTGCCCGGAGCCTGATCATCCAGCGCCGCAAACCGTATCGATACGGGAACCCCTAAGAGTTTTTACATACAGTTCTGGCACGTTCCGCGCGTCAATATCCGCAGCCTGCATCGTGTCTCATTGCGCGCACGAAAAGACGGAGCCGGCGGGAGTCGAGGGGCCGTAAGCCATGACTGCACTTGCTTCGGACGCCGGTCGCGCCAGGAGTGGGATCGTGCCGATCCTGTTGTGCGTCGTGCCGTTCAGCCAGATTCCGCTCGATGCCTATACGCCGGGCCTGCCGCAGATGGTGGTGGATCTCGCAGCTGACGCGGCGTCGATGCAGAACACCGTCACCGCTTACATGCTCGGCATGTCTCTGGCGCTGGTGCCGGTCGGTATCGCCTCGGACACTCTCGGCCGCCGCAACGTGCTGCTCGCAGGCCTGTCGGTCCTGATCGCGATGAGCATCGCCTGTGCGATGGCCACCAGCGCCTCGCTGCTGCTCGGCTTGCGCTTCCTGCAAGGCATCGGCGGCTGCACTTGTCTCGTCGTCGCCTATGCGGTCGCAGCCGATTGTTTCCGCGGCCGCGAGCTCACCGCGATCTCCGGCTTGTTGGGTGCCGCCTGGGGCCTTGCGCCGGTGCTGGCGCCGGCAGCCGGTGGCTTCATCGTCGAGCTGACCTCGTGGCGCGGCGTCTTCGTCGTCATTGCCGTCGCCGCGGCGATCGTCGCCGTGATCGTCGCATTTCTTCTGCCCGAAACATTGCCGGCAGAGCGGCGCGCGCCGTTCGATCCGCGCCGCACTGCCGGTATCTTGCGCGATGCGCTGGTCCGCCCGGGCTTCCTCGCCTTCGTGCTGGTGTTTGCCGCGGCGGCCAGCGCGCAGCTGGCGTTCGGCGTCGTCGCGCCGTTCTTCTACCAGACTGGGCTCGGCTATTCGGCGGCCATCTACGGCCTCGTCGCACTCGGCCTTGGCGGGGTCAATCTCGCCGGCGAGCTCGGCTGCGCGCATTTCGCACGCTTCATGCCGGCGCGCATGCTGGGCTTCGGCGCCTTCGCGCTGTTCCTCGCCGGCTCTGCGGTCCTGAGCGTAACGGGCATGACCCTAGGTCTGGATTTTACGTCGATCACGATCGGCGGCGCGCTGGTGCTCGGCGGCTGCGGCGTGCTGTGCCCGATGATGTACGGCATGGCGCTTGGCCTGTTCGAACGCGACCATGGCCTGGTTGGCGGCCTCATCAGCGCGCTCTGCTATCTCGCCGTGAGCGGTGCCATGGCGATCACGGCGGTGTTGCCCGAAGCGACGCAGGCGCCGATCGGATGGCTTTATCTCGGGCTCTGCGCCATTGCGGGGACGCTGCTCGCGATCTCGCTGCCGTCGGCGCGGCAAGCGACACATAGTTAAATAAGGAACCAAATCATGACCACGGTCGGAATTCGCGGCACGTTCTTCGATTTCGTCGACGATCCCTGGAAGCACGTCGGCAACGAGCCGGCCGCCGCGCGCTTTCACCAGGATGGTCTCATGGTCGTCACTGACGGCGTGATCAAGGCGTTCGGTCCTTATGACAAGATTGCCGCCGCCCATCCGGGCGTCGAGGTCACCCACATCAAGGACCGCATCATCGTTCCCGGCTTCATCGACGGACACATCCATCTGCCGCAGACGCGCGTGTTAGGGGCCTATGGTGAGCAGCTCCTGCCGTGGCTGCAGAAATGGGTCTACCCGGAAGAGCTCAAATACCGGGATCGCGATTACGCGCGCGAGGGCGTGAAGCGTTTCCTCGATGCGCTGCTCGCCTCAGGCACCACCACCTGCCAGGCCTTCACGAGCTCCTCGCCCGTTTCGACCGAGGAGTTGTTCGAGGAAGCGAGCAGGCGCAACATGCGCGTCATCGCGGGCCTCACCGGAATCGATCGCAACGCGCCGGCCGATTTCATCGATACACCGGAGAATTTCTATCGCGACAGCAAGCGGCTGATCGCGCAGTACCACAACAAGGGCCGCAATCTCTACGCCATCACGCCGCGCTTCGCCTTTGGTGCCTCGCCGGAATTGCTGAGAGCGTGTCAGCGCCTCAAGCACGAGCATCCGGATTGCTGGGTCAACACTCACATCTCCGAGAATCCGGCCGAATGCAGCGGCGTGCTGGTCGAGCATCCGGACTGCCAGGATTATCTCGGTGTCTACGAGAAGTTCGACCTGGTCGGTCCGAAATTCTCCGGCGGCCACGGCGTCTATCTCTCCAACAACGAGTTCCGCCGCATGTCGAAGAAGGGCGCGGCGGTGGTGTTCTGCCCGTGCTCGAATCTGTTCCTCGGCAGTGGCCTGTTCCGCCTCGGCCGCGCCACCGATCCCGAGCATCGCGTCAAGATGTCGTTCGGCACCGATGTCGGCGGCGGCAACCGCTTCTCGATGATCTCCGTGCTCGACGACGCCTACAAGGTCGGCATGTGCAACAACACGCTGCTCGACGGCAGCATCGATCCCGCGCGCAAGGACCTCGCGGAAGCCGAGCGCAACAAGCTCTCGCCCTATCGCGGTTTCTGGTCGATCACGCTCGGCGGCGCCGAAGGCCTCTACATCGACGACAAGCTCGGCAACTTCGAGCCGGGCAAGGAGGCCGATTTCGTCGCGCTCGATCCGAACGGCGGGCAGGTCGCGCAAGCGTGGCATCAATCGCTGATCGCCGACGGCGCCGGCCCGCGCACGATGGACGAGGCCGCGAGCATGCTGTTCGCCGTCATGATGGTCGGCGACGATCGCTGCGTCGACGAGACCTGGGTGATGGGCAAGCGGCTCTACAAGAAAGGCTGAGGCGGACCGCTGCCAATGAGCGCATCTCCTGAAACAACCGGCCAGCCGGTCGCTCTTGTCATTCAGCGCCGCATCGCCGACGACGGCTTTGCTGCGTTCGCCCGGTGGAACGGTGAGGTCGGCGAGGTGCTCAAGGCCTGGCCAGGCTTCCTCAGCCTTGAAGTGGTGCCGCCGCAACCGCCGGCGCATGTGGACTGGGTGACGATCCTGCGTTTCGCGAGCCCGGCTGCGGCACGTGCCTGGCTGCAGAGCGAGGTGCGGGCGAAGTTGATCGCGGAGGTGCAGCGCTTCTTCGTCGGTTCGGAGGACGTCCATATCCTGCCCGACACCGGCGTCCCGCGCGACAGCGCGGTCTCGGCCGTCATCTCATTCAAAGTCCCTGATGGACTCGAGGACGCGTTCCTGAAATGGCAGCAGCGCATCCAGGCAGCGGAGGCCGAGTTCAAGGGATTTCTGCGGCACAAGATCGAGCGGCCGATTCCGGGCCTTCATGACGAATGGATCATCATCCTGTCGTTCGATTCTGATGCCAACCTCAATGCCTGGCTCGACTCGCCGTTGCGGCAGACGCTGCTGAAGGAGGGCGCGCGCTTCAACGCCGGCATGAACGTGAAACGGGCGAGCTACGGCTTCAATTTCTGGTTCCCGGCCGGCAAGACGTCGGCGCCCGAGCAAGGGTCCGGTTTCATCTGGAAGAGCAACCTGATCGTTCTCCTGGTGCTTTATCCCGTGGTCTACCTCTGGGGCTATTTCATCAGCGCGCCCCTGATCGACAGAAACGGCGTGCCGGTCTGGCTGTCGCTGTTCATCGGCAATCTCGTCAGCACGCAGCTGCTCGGCTGGTGGCTGGTGCCCGCCGCCTTCAAGGCGCTCGACTGGTGGGTGACGCCGAAGGCGACGCTCGGTCGCCAGATCGCGGGGTACGTGCTGCTTGCCGTGCTCTATGCCGCGTCGATGGGCCTGTACGCGCTGCTGCTCGCGTGGCATTGGGGACGGTGAGACCGTCAACCGTATCGACGCGGAGAAGGACGGTCGCTGGACATCGACGACCATGTTCGCCCTGACGTTTCTCGGGACATCGGCGAGCGTTCCCTCGGCGGAGCGCAACCATCCGGCACTCCTTGTGGAAGCCGCAGGCAAGCGCGTCCTGGTCGATTGCGGCGAGGGCACGCAGCGCCAGCTGCTGCGCAGCGGCGCCGGCTTCCGGCGGCTCGACCGCATCCTGCTCACCCACGCCCATCTCGACCACGTGCTCGGCATCCCCGGATTGTTCTCGACCCTCGGCTTGCGGCAGACGTCCGAGATAATGACCGTTCACGGCGGCGCGGGCACGCTCGACCTCGTCACCCGCATGCTCGCCGGCCTGTGGGGCGCGGGGAGGGCGCCGATCGCCGTCCAGTTCGAAGCGCTGACCGAGGGACGAGCTATCGATACCGGTGAATTCGCCGTTGACTGTTTTCCGGTCCGCCACCGCGACACCGACAGCTTCGGCTTCATCTTCCAAAGCCCCGCGCGCCGTCATCTGCGGCCTGATCGCCTCATCGCGCTGGGTGTCCCCGACGGTCCGTTGCGCGGCGAGTTGGCCGCCGGCCGACCGATCGTGCTTGCCGACCGAACTATCGATCCGGAAGACGTCCTCGGTCCGCCGAGCGGCGGCAGCAAGCTCGTCGTGATCGGCGACACCGAGACCACCGATGGATTGTCGCAATACGTGGCCGGCGCCGACATGCTGATGATCGAGGCGACGTTCCTCGATCGCGACGCGCCGACCGCGCGGAATTACGGCCATCTCACCGCGGCAGAAGCGGCCTCCTTTGCCGCCGCGAACGAGGTCGGACAGCTCGTGCTGACGCATATGTCGGGACGCTACGAAGACGCAGAGATTCTCGCCGAGGCGGCAAAAATCTTCCCGAACACCCGGATCGCCGCAGACTTCGACCACATCGTCGTCTGATCAAACGCGCCCTGACCCGATCCGTCCACCGCAGCGCTTGCCAGCCCAGATGCGAGCGGGTAGAAGGCTGCCACGCCTGAGCCGCGATTGGCGCGATGCGCTTCCCGGCCACAGTCGAGCAAATCGGTTAAGTCTTTGAATTTGCTCGACTATTCCGTTGGGGAATGGTGTAACGGTAGCACAACAGACTCTGACTCTGTTTGTCTTGGTTCGAATCCAGGTTCCCCAGCCACGCACTCCCACGTACGCACATCTACGATCTACTATTCCCGGCACCCGGTCGATTCTGCTCACTTTGAGATGACCTCAGCGATCTGTCCGACAATTTTCTCCGGATGGGGACAGCCAAGAGCCAAGCGTAAGCCAATCCGAGCCCTCGCGGAGAGGTTCGCTCGACGCGCGAATGGCAGCTTTGCCAAACCGGACTAGACATCTGCGCGATGGAGGAGTTGACCGCGAAATCGGTGCGTCCGGGCGTGAACATCATGATCGTGCTTCGTCGCCCGCTCGTGCTGGCTCACATGCTCGGCCTAGCTCGGCAGGAAGAATCGCCCGATCGACGCCGGGGCGCCCGCCGCTTGGCGCGCCAGCTGAACGGGAATGCGATGATCACGTCGCGTAGGCAGCTATAAGCTGTCAGACGAGGGTTTCCGATCCGTCTGGACTTGCTTTGATGAGATACTCGCCGCTTTCTCTGAAACTGCGAACTGTTGCAAAGGTATCTTCCATAAACTGCACGTAGGACAGCTTGCCGTTCTCGCCGCGCGCCAGAACCGCGAAAGGTGATGTGACGGTTTTACCCAGAATGTTTGACGTGTAAGTAAAGGAGCCAAAGATCGCGGCGCCGTTCTTATTTTCAAAACTGTCCTGAATTTGGAAGTCGTCTATCGTCCAATAACGACTGACGTCGATAAAGGTCTGAACCAGTCCCTCGGTGCCTTTGTTTGTTCCGGCCCAAGGCATGATCTGCTTCAGTTCCGCGTGTTCATAGTTGAGCGATACATAGATGAAGTCATCAGTCGTAAATTGTTTGACGAAATCCAGATCGGTCGGATTCGACAAAATCGACCGCAGTACCGCCAAAGGCGATGCCGTCGAGGCGGGTTCGGCTGTAGACGACCTCTGGGCAAGAGCGGGCGCACGAGTGGACATGGTGGGTTCCTCCTTTAGGAAATTCTAGGAATCGAGGCGTCAGTGTTGCTTCAATTGACCTCCCTTACGCGATTGCGCCTGCATCAACGGTCAGGGTGGCGCCAGTGATCACGCTTGCCGAAGGGCTGGCCAGAAAGACCACAGCATTCGCGATTTCGCGCGGCTCAGCGAATCGCCCCAGCGATGTAAGACTCTTCTGGACAGCGGAAGTCGGCCCGTCCGCCGGATTGGCATCCGTGTCTACCGACCCGGGTTGGACAAGATTCACGGTGATGCCCCTAGGGCCAAGTTCACGCGACAAGCCGCGCGTAAAGGAGATCAAGGCAGCCTTGGACATCGCATAGGCGGTCACTCCGGGAAACGGGACGCGCTCGCCGAGATCCGATCCGATCGAGATGATGCGACCTCCTGCGGAAAGATGGGTAATGACAGCCTTGGCAAACAGAACTGGCGCTCGCACGTTGACGTCCATCAGAGTTTGGTATTTGGCCACGTCAAGATCAGCGATCAGTCCGTACTGACCGATCGCCGCATTGTTGACGAGGATGTCGAGTCCGCCGAGCCCCGAGACGGCTTCTTGCACGGAGCGTACGATGGCGCCCGGGTCCGCGCTGTCGGCCTGGATTGCGACCGAGCGCCGTCCTGTCGCCTCCACGGACTTGACCACCGCGTTGGCTTGTTCGACCGAACGCTGAAAGGTGAACGCCACGTGCGCGCCGTTCTCAGCCAGCGCCAAGGTAATTGCGGCTCCGATGCCCCGCGCCCCGCCAGTCACCAACGCACGCTTCCCGTCCAGATGGATCATCGTTGTCCTTTTCTTTCATCTTCGAATTTGAGCACGGCCTCATATCAGGCGCCCGATATGCTCCGCCTTGTATGGGCAGGGCGGCTCATCTGGTCCCGTCCAGGCGCGGCCCGTGTCTCTCTGCGACACGGGCCCTTGAGGGCGAAGCCCCTTGGTCGTAGCCTGCTATCGAACTGCTCCCGCAGCTTTCTCGGGGTTGAACCCGTCGAAGCTTTCGAAGACGCCCATGAATCCCGGGACGGTCGCTTCGCGCGCCCAGTCGCGCTGGAGCTCGCAATACATCTGCACCCGGCTGATCAGCTTGGCACCGGCCTGCTCGATGCGGCGCAGCGCCGCCTCATGCGCGGCCAGCGACGTCCCGCCGACCGCGTCGACCGGCACATAGACCTCATAGCCCTCCTGGATTGCGTCCAGCGCCGGGAACGTCAGGCAGGCTTCGGTCCAGAGCGCGGTCATGATCAGCTTGTGGCGGCCGATCGCCTTCACCGCCTGCTTGAACGCTGTGTCCTCCCAGCTGTTGATCGAGGTCCGGTCGTATGTCGGCAGGTGCCCGAGGACGGCCTGCAGTTCCTGAATGGGTGGCTTGTTGCGGCCGGTTGCAACATTGACCGTCGAATGGACGATCGGAAGCTTGTAATGCACGGCCGCCTTGGCGGTGCTCACGATGTTGAACACCAGCTCGTCGCGCGGAATCGAGCGGATCGAGGACACCTGAATCGGCTGATAGTCGATGATGATGAATGCCGCGTTCTGCGGCGTCAGAAGATGGTCGGTCTGCGGATTGCGGATCGGTTCACTGGCCATTGCTGGGCCTCTCTTATCGGTCGGGGTTCTGCGCTGGGAATGGGCCGGAGCCCGGGATCGCGCGGACGAGTGAGCGCACACCCTTCCGCAAGGAAAAGGGGCCGGACCCACACGTGAGTCCGGCCCCACAGTCACGCCGCGGCGGTGACGAAGCGCCCGCTGTTGAGGTCGTCGATGGCTTGGCGGATTTCCGCCTCGCTGTTCATGACGAATGGCCCGTAGCCCACGATCGGCTCGTCGATCGGATCGCCGGTGAGGACCAGCAGCTTCGCCACTCCGTTCGCGTGAATGGCGACATCGCTGCCCTTGCGGTCGAGCAGCAGCATTTCCGCCGCACCCGCGTCCAGACTGCGGCCGACCGTGACATGCCCGGTCAACACCACGATCATCGCGGTATGCCCCTGGGGCAGGTCGAGCGTGAGGTCCGCATCGGCCTTCAGGCTCAGGTCCCACACATTGATCGGCGTGAACGTGCGGGCCGGTCCTTTGATGCCGCGATACGCGCCGGCGATGACCCGCGCCTTCCCCGCACCATGCGGGAGCGAGACGTTGGGAATGTCCGCCTTCGCGATGCCCTGATACCCGCCCGGTGCCATCTTGTCCTTGGCCGGCAGGTTGACCCAGAGCTGCACCATGCGGAGCGGTCCACCCGCCTTGGCAAAGCCCGCCGAGTGATATTCCTCATGGAGAATGCCGCCTGCGGCCGTCATCCATTGCACATCGCCGGGCCCGATCACCCCGCCATTGCCGGCGGAATCACGGTGCTCGACCTCGCCTTCGTAAACGATGGTGACGGTTTCGAAGCCGCGATGGGGATGCTCGCTCACGCCTCGCCGATGCATGGTCGGCGCGAAGGTATACGGTCCCGCATAGTCGAGCAGGAGGAACGGGCTAATATGCGCGCCCAGTGTGTTGTACGAAAAGAGCGAGCGCACTGGAAAACCGTCGCCCACCCAATGCTGCCGGTCATTGCCGTACCGGCCGAGTACCGTCTTGGCCATGTTGCCCTCCTGACGCGGTCGAGCTGCGTCGCTTCACCACAAAAGACTAAAAGCGCGACGATGAAGCTCAAAGATTGCCATACGGGACGCCGCGTCCTATGCTTAGGACGATGCAGGACTTCAATGACCTCTACTATTTCGCCTCCGTCGTCGAGCATGGGGGCTTCGCGCCGGCGGGCCGTGCCCTCGGGATTCAGAAATCGAAACTGAGCCGCCGTATCCTTCTGCTTGAGGAGCGCCTTGGCGTTCGCCTCCTCAATCGCTCGTCGCGTCGCTTCTCGGTGACCGACATCGGGCAGGACTTTTATGAGCGCTGCGTCGCGATGATCGTCGAAGCCGAGGCGGCCGAGCAGATTGTCGCCGCGGTGCAGGCGGAGCCGCGCGGCGTGGTGCGCATGAGTTGCCCGAGCGGCCTGCTCTCCTTCCAGTTCGGCGAACTGATCGCGCGCTTCATGATGCAGCAGCGCGGCGTGCAGGTGCGGCTGGAGAGCACGAACCGCCGCGTCGATGTGATCGCCGAAGGATTCGACCTCTCGATCCGTGTGCGATTTCCGCCGCTTGAGACCAGCGATCTCGTGATGCGCTGGCTCGATGAAAGCAGCCAGTGTCTCGTGGCTGCATCCTCACTCATCCACGGCGCAATAAAATCGCCCGCGGATCTCCACGGCCTTCCCAGCCTCGACCAGGAGCGACCGGATCGGGTCCATGCCTGGGACCTGCACCATGCAGATGGCCTAGCGACCTTGGTGCCGCATACACCGCGCCTGATCACCGACGACATGTCAGTCCTCCGCGATGCGGCGATTGCCGGCGCAGGGGCTGTCCAACTCCCGACCATCTTTGTCGCCGACGACATCAAGGCGGGACGCCTCGTCCACGTCCTTCCTGACTGGAGGCCCCGTTCGGGCATCGTGCACGCCGTATTCCCGTCGCGCCGGGGACTTCTCCCCTCGGTTCGCGCGCTGATCGACTTTTTCGTCCGCGAATGCGCGATCCAACGCGCCCAGGCCGACAAGATCGTCCCGCCAATCGTCAGCGACAGGCTGGATTGAGCGCCGGGCGCCGGCAACGGTCGAGCACAGGCGCGGTTTCACACGCTGCCCGCATCGAGAAGCCCGTCATCGGCATATTTTTAGCTGTCGGGCCCCGCGAAATGCGCTATCTGCGCGCCGCCCAGGCCGGCCTGTTTGCTCCGCGTCAAGCGCCGGAATTCGCAGGTCATCAGGCCTGATCCCCCGATGCTGGGCACGTCACTGCAGCGCGCGGAGTCCATTGAGTTCTTCCGCAGGTTCCACCTCGCGGGCTATGAACCGCCGCGCTCGCTCAGCAGCGGAGCGACGTGGCACGGTCAAGGTCAATATTGAGATGGGGGCAGCCGATATCCGCAATCATCCACGAAGGGCAGCCAGTTCCGAGCGCGTTCCCAGGGTTTGCTTGCGAGGCGTTCGGGGCATGCATCGCCATCTCACCACACGCGGCGGTTTGCCTCACCTGACATTTGCATTTCAATGTCGGAACGCCGCGCGCTGTATCGTCCTTGGGCTGGACAACCCAAGGAGATCCGCAAATGCCCTATGTCGATGGTTTCGTTCTCGCCGTGCCGAAGGACAATATCGAGGCCTACAAGGCGCTGGCGACGCAAGCCTGCGCCATCTGGATGGAGCACGGCGCGCTCGACTACGTCGAATGCATCGGCGACGACGTTCCCTATGGAGAGCTCACCTCGTTTCCGCGCGCGGTGATCGCGAAGGAGGACGAGATCGTGGTGTTCGCCTGGATCGTCTATCGGGACCGCGAGAGCCGCGATGCCATCAACAAGAAGGTGATGGCGGACCCGCGCATCAAATTCGAGGGCATGCCGTTCGACGGCAAGCGCATGATCTATGGCGGCTTCACAACGCTGCTTCGGGCGAGTGACATCGTGACGTGAGGCGTGCCCGCTACTTGATCTTGTCGTAGGCCGCCGCGAAATCGCCGAGCGGCATCGGGATCGCGATGGTCTCCTTGGCCATGTTCTGAAAAGAGACCTTCAGCTGCTTGCCCGACCGCAAGGCGGCGAGCAGGTCCGGCGCAACCGGGGTCGAGGCGTAGCAGCCGCGATTCTCGCAGGTCTGGATCTGGAGATCGAACGTCTTGCCTTCGTCGATCTGGAGCTTGGCCCCGACCGGAAGGTTGAGGCCGAGCGGCAATTGCAGAAGCGCGATCGGCGTGCGGGTGTCGGGCGCGATGCGGATGTTGATCAGGACGACGGTCTGGCCCGTCTTGGTCAGCACCGCGTTCTGCTCCATCGCGCATTCGAGCGGCGCGTCGCGGTTTGCGCTGGTGCAGCGGACGATCCAGCCGGGCTGTCCGGAAGCCCCGTCAGCCTGCGCCTGTGTCGGGGCAGGCGCGGGCTGCGCGGCCGGGGCGGGCGCGGCGTTCTTCTTGGCGCCCTGCTGGGCGTGTGCTGCGCCCGCTGACAACAGGACAGCAGCGACAAGGGCGACAAGTCTGGATTGCACAGGCATGGGAAACCGCATTTGCGAACCGGGGTCTCGCTGTAGCGTCGCGGCAGGCGCGGCGCAAGCTTACTCGGCGGCTTCCTTGACGCTGCCGTGCTCGGGCGTCTCCTCGCCTTCGTCGTCCGAACGGCCCCAGGTCGAGAACCAGTTGTTGAGCTTGTCGAGGTAGAGATAGACGACCGGCGTGGTGAACAGCGTCAGCGCCTGGCTGACGATCAGGCCGCCGACCATGGCGTAGCCGAGCGGCTGGCGGATTTCGGCGCCGGTGCCGTGGCCGAGCATGAGGGGCACGCCGCCGAGCAGGGCCGCCATCGTCGTCATCATGATCGGGCGGAAGCGCAGCAGTGCGGCCTGGCGGATCGATTCCTCCGGCGTCTTGTGCTCGTCGCGCTCGGCGGCAATCGCGAAGTCCACCATCATGATGCCGTTCTTCTTCACGATGCCGATCAGGAGAATGATGCCGATCAGCGCGATCAGGCTGAAGTCGAATCCGGCCGCCATCAGGATCGCGAGCGCGCCGACGCCGGCCGAGGGTAGCGTCGACAAAATCGTGATCGGATGGATGTAGCTCTCGTAGAGAATGCCAAGGATCAGATAGACCACGACCAGCGCGGCGAGGATCAGGAGCGGCACGGTGCCGAGCGATTGCTGGAACGCCTGCGCGGTGCCCTGGAAGCTCGAATTCAGCGTGGGCGGCGTCCCGAGCTCCGCCATCGCCTTCTGCACGGCCTCGGTGGCCTGGCCGAGCGCGACGCCTTGCGCGAGATTGAAGCTGATCGTGATCGACGGGAACTGGCCTTGATGGCTGATCGAGAGCGGGCGGACCGGATCGGTGGTCCAGCTCGCGAAGGTCGACAGCGGCACCTGGTCGCCGGTCAGCGGCGATTTCACGTAGAGCTTGTTCAGCGTCTCGAGATCGCCCTGCATCTCCGGCAGGACTTCCAGGATCACCTTGTAGGTGTTGAGCTGCGTGAAATATTGCGTGACCTGCCGCTGTCCGAAGGAATCATACAGCGTATCGTCGATCAGCTGGGGCTGGATGCCGTAGCGGGCGGCGGTGTCGCGGTTGATCTTGAGCTGGACCGTCGTGCCCTGCGTCTGCTGGTCGGTCGCGACGTCGCGCAGCTCCGGCAGTGTCTGCATCTTGCCAAGGATCTTCGGCGCCCATTCGTTCAGCTCGTCCAGATTGGCGTCTTGCAGCGTGAATTCGAACTGAGTGCGCGTGGGTCGACCGCCGAGCCGCACGTCCTGGGCCGCCTGCATGTAGAGGCGGGCGCCCTGGACCTTGTCGAACTGCGGACGCAGACGCGCGATGATCTGCTGGGCCGAAGCGTCACGCTCATTGCGCGGCTTCAGCGTGATGAACAGGTTGCCGTTGTTGCCGGCACGGCCGCTGCCACCGATCGACATGGCAACGCTGGCAACGTCGGGATCGGCCAGGATGATCTTGCCGAGTTGCTCCTGGCGTCTCACCATCTCCTTGAACGAGATGTCCTGCGAGGCTTCGGACGTGGCCGTGATCAGGCCGACGTCCTGCTGCGGGAAGAAGCCCTTGGGGATCAGCACGAACAGGTAGATCGACAGGCCGAGCGTGACGAAGAAGATCGCGAGCGTGGTGCGCCGCCAGGCGAGGGCGTGATCGAGCACATATTCGTAGCCGCGCAGCATCGCGTCGAAGGCGCGCTCGCTCCATTGATAGAAGCGGCCGTGCTGCACCTCACCATGGGCGCGCAGGAAGCGTGAGGCCATCATCGGCGTCAGCGTCAGCGATACGAACATCGAAACGAAGATCGTCATCGCCAGCACCACGGCGAATTCGCGGAACAGGCGCCCGATAATGCCGCCCATCAGGAGCAGCGGGATCAGCACCGCGACCAGCGAGATGCTGATGGAGACGATCGTGAAGCCGATTTCCTTGGAACCCTTGAAGGCGGCCTCCATCGGCGAGTCGCCTTCCTCGATGTAGCGCGTGATGTTCTCGAGCATCACGATGGCGTCGTCCACCACGAAACCGACCGCGATGGTGAGTGCCATCAGCGACAGATTGTCGAGCGAATAGCCGACCGGCCACATCAGGGCGCACGCGCCCAGCAACGCCAGCGGAACCGTGACGGTGGGAATGACCGTCGCCCAGAAGCTGCGCAGGAAGATGAAGATGACCATGACCACGAGCACAATGGTCAAGAGCAGCGTGAACTGGACGTCCTCGACCGCGGCACGGATGGTCGCGGTGCGGTCGCTGATGAGCTCGATCTTGATCGCGGGCGGGATCGCCGCCACGAGACGAGGGAGGGTCGCCTTGATCCTGTCGACGGTTTCGATGACGTTGGCGCCGGGCTGCTTGAAGATCACCAGGAACACGCCGCGCTTGCCGTTGGCCCACGCCGCCTGCTTGGCGTCTTCGGCAGCGGTGACCGCTTGGCCGATATCGCGGATTCGCAACGGAGCGCCGTTGCGATAGGCGATGATGACGTCGTTCCAGTCCTTCGCGTGGGTGAGCTGGTCGTTGGCGTAGATCGTATAGGCCCGCTTCTCGCCGTCGATATTGCCCTTGGGGCTGTCGACCGTGGTGATCGCGATCTGGCTGCGGATATCCTCCATCGACAAGCCCTTGGCGACCAGCTTTGCGGGATCGACCTGAATGCGGATCGAGGGTTTCTGCTGGCCGCCGATGAAGACCTGGGCGACGCCCGAGAGCTGGCTGATCTGCTGGGCGAGCTGGGTGTCGACGGCATCGCTGACGCTGGTCAGCGGCAGCGTCTCCGATGTCGCCGACAGTAGCAGGATCGGCGCGTCGGCGGGGTTGACCTTGCGGTAGGTCGGGGGCGACGGCAGGTTCCTCGGCAACTGGCCGCTGGCCGCGTTGATGGCACCCTGTACGTCGTTGGCGGCGCCGTCGATGTTGCGGTTGAGGTCGAATTGGATGGTGATCGACGCCGTGCCCAGATAGCTCGTCGAGGTCATCTGCGCGATGCCAGGAATCTGGGCGAATTGCCGCTCGAGCGGCTGCGCCACCGACGAAGCCATGGTCTCGGGGCTGCCGCCGGGCAAATTGGCGGTGACCTGAATGGTCGGAAAGTCCACCTGCGGCAGGGGCGCGACCGGGAGCAGGGGATAGGCGACCAGGCCGACGAAGAGAATGCCGGCCATCAGCAGCGAGGTGCCGATGGGATATCGGATGAAAGGCGCCGAAATCCCGCCCCCGATCATTGCTGTCGAACCTTGTTCTGGGTCGGATCCGAGCTTGCTACCGCCGTCGACACCAGGCTTCCGGGCTGCACCTTGAACTGTCCGCCGACGATCACCTGCTGACCGGGGCTCAATCCTTCCTCGATGACCGAATGACCGTCGATGCCATAGCTGACCTTGATCTTGTGCAGTTCGGCCTTGTTGTCCTGGTTGACCGTATAGGCATAGAGTCCGTTGGTGGAGCGCTGGACCGCGTCATCCGGAACGACCGTCGCATCCTTCAGCGTTCGCACCAGGAGCCGCGTCGAGACCGATTGCCCCGGCCACAGCGTTCTTTCCTTGTTGTCGAACACCGCCTTGAGCCGGATCGTGCCGCTGGTCGCGTCGACCTGGTTGTTGATCACCGCGAGCTTGCCCTCGGCCAGCGTCCTCTTGCCGTCGGTGGTGAAGGCGATCACCTTGAGCGCGCCGGCCTTGTGGCCTTCGCTGATATAGGGGAGCTGGTCTTCCGGCGCGGTGAAGATCACCGCGATCGGCTCGACCTGCGAGATCGTGACGATGGCGGTCTGCGACGAAGCGTTGACGATGTTGCCGATGTCGACCTGACGCAGGCCTGCCACGCCGGTGATCGGCGCCTTGATCTGGGTGTAATCGAGCTGGGTCTGGGCGTTGGAGATCGCGGCATCGTCGGCGGCGATCTGGGCGGTGAGCTGAGCGACGGTGGAGCGCTGTGTGTCGACGCGCTGGGCGGTGGCGAATTCGCCGAGCTTCGTGGCGCGCTGGAGCTCGAGATTGGCGTTGGCGAGACTGGCCTCGTCCTGCGCCTTCTTGGCCTTGGCCTGGTCAAGCGCGGCCTGATAGGGACGGGGATCGATCGAAACCAGGAGATCGCCCTGCTTGACGATCTGGCCTTCCCTGAATTCGAGCTTGTCGATCTGGCCATCCACACGGCTTCGGACCTGGACCGTGTTAAAGCCCTGAACCGTGCCGAGACCAGTGAGATAGACCGGAAAGTCGGTCTTCTGAACCGGCGCAACGCTGACCGGGACGGCGGAGGGGCGAGGCGGGCCTTTTTGTGCGGTCTGGGTTTTTCCCGCCTCGGACGTGCCGAATTTCTGCCAACCATAATAGCTCGCAGAAGCCACGGCCGCGATGATCAGAAGCCAAAGGATCGGCCGGGACTTGTTCATGTCGTCTCGTGTCGGCTCGTATGCCCTCGGCTACGAATATCGGGGCAATCGTACGGTTCCAGCATGATGTATAATACACGCCAACTTCCAGAGTAAACAGCACTATCGGGTGAGAATCCTAAACAATTGGAAAGCTTTGCACCGTGTAGGCAGCTCGTTGGCGCGGCGACGTGCAATGCCGCGTTTTCCCGCCGCGATCGGCCGGCGTGCAAGTCTTGCGTAGCACGCGGAGCAGTGTGCTCGGGACCGATCGGCCCCGCGCCGCGCTGCCTTTCGGATCTGCCGCAAGAACGGTTCTAAGTCGCCTCGTAGCCGTTTCGGTTACCATGGATTTCGGCATCGTCCATTTCGGCGCCGCAGCGACGGAGCAAAGCATGGACGAGCTGAACGGCAAGCTGATCGCGTGCCAGATGCTGATCGAGGGATTGATCGCGTGTCACCAACGAGCAGCGCGATCCCTTGTGCTTCCTCACCGACTTTCGCGACGAGATCAAAGCCGTTGTCAACGGCGCCAACATCGCCGGCATGGACAGCACCGATCGCGTGCGCGCCGTTGCGAAGACCGTCGACGAGTTGCTGTGGCTGATGAAACCCAGAGCGGCGATCGAGTGGCCAGCAATCGATTTGCGTTTAGGACGCATCCTTCGCTCAGAGAGCGGGGCAGTTTAGAATCGTTTTGATCTTGATCTATTCAAGGGTTCTCGCGAACGGCACGCATTGACCCGCAATTGTGTGGCCGATACCAACAGGCGACATTCGTTCGACGCGTGTGAACGACAGGAATTGGAGGGCCTTGTGCTCTATCCTCCAGCACCTCTCGTCGCCCCCGTGACCAGGGGGACGCGGGTTGCGTCTTTCTTCTGGCTTCAGAGCATGATACGGGACGATCAAGCCCGGAGCATGATCTATGGCCTCGACACCGCGATACAGGCGCTGGTGGAACGGCTCGGGCGTGACGATCCCGAAACGGTCAAATTGACGGGTATCTATCACAATCTCATTCGCTACTGGGCCGAAGTATGAAGACCATCTCCTTCCAAGCAAGCCTTGCCGCAGCCTTGATGCTGGCGTCTGCCTGGCTCGCATCCCCCGTTTCCGCCCAGACGCAGAGCCCGCCGGCACCGGCCCCATCGACGGCTCAGCCGTCCGCTGCCGGGACCGTCCCCCCGGCAGCTGCGCCTGCGGCCTCGACGGCTCCCGCCGTCGTGGGCGCCGCCCCGGTGGCCGCCAATCCCGCGGGTGCGAAGCCCGAGGCTGCGGCCATGAAGGAATTGTCGCCCTGGGTGATGTTCATGTCGGCGGACGTCATCGTGAAGGCGGTGATGATCGGGCTCGCCTTCGCTTCGCTGATGACCTGGACCGTCTTCATCGCCAAGTCGATCGAGCTGTCGGTCGCCTCCGGCAAGCTGCGTGCGGCGTTGAAGAAGATTGCGGAGGCGCGCTCGCTTGCCGAAGCGCAGATGGCGCTCGGCACCAAGGAGGGCATCCTGCCGTCGTTCCTTGCGGCGGCGTTGCGCGAAGCGCGGATGTCGGCTGGCCTGTCCAGCGATGCCGGCATCAAGGAACGCGCCGCCTCGAGCTTTTCCGAGATCGTGCGCGCGGAGCAACGGCGCATCCGGATCGGCATGGGCGTGCTCGCGACCATCGGCTCGACCTCGCCCTTCGTCGGCCTGTTCGGCACGGTCTGGGGCATCATGAACAGCTTCATCGGCATCTCGAAGTCGCAGACCACGAACCTCGCCGTGGTCGCGCCCGGCATCGCCGAGGCGCTGCTCGCCACCGCGATCGGCCTCGTCGCCGCCATTCCCGCCGTCATCATCTACAACCACTTCTCGCGCGTGACGAAAGGCTATCTCGAGCTCGTCAGCCGCGCCTCGGGCGCGGCGGGGCGACTGCTGTCGCGTGATCTCGACCGCAGCCACGGCAGCGTGCATTCGCGCGCGGCGGAGTAGACCATGGCCGTTTCGCTCGCTGACAATGATGACGACGACGATTTCTCGGAAACGCATGACATCAACGTCACGCCGTTCATCGACGTCATCCTGGTGCTGCTGATCATCTTCATGGTCGCCGCGCCGCTGTCCACGGTCGACCTGCCGATCGATCTGCCGACGTCGAGTGCGACGCCGCAGAAGAAGCCGGACAAGCCGACTTATCTCAGCATCAAGCCCGATCTGACGCTCGCGATCGGGGAGAACGCCGTTCACCGGGCCGAGTTGATCGGAACCCTCGACGGCCTTTCCGAGATGAGCAAGGATAAGTACGTTTTCCTGCGCGCTGATCGCTCGGTGCCCTATGGCGAGTTGATGGGCGTGATGGAGCTCTTGCGCTCGGGCGGCTATACGCGGGTGAAGCTGGTCGCGCTGGAAGGCGCACCGGGGGCGCCTGTGGCAGGCGCCGCCCAGCCTTAAGAAGACGGAACGATGGCGGACGAACCGAGACCATCCCGGAAGCTCTGGATCCTGGCGGCGGCGGCCGCGCTCGCCCTGCATCTCGGCGGTGCTGCGCTCGCGCTGGCGCATTTGCACGGCGACGACGACGGCGATGGTCTCGGCGCGGCCGGAGCCGAGTTCGCCGTCGAGATGGCTTCGCCGGAGGCTCAGGAATCCGATTTGCCGACCGGACCAAACGACTCCGCGGCACAAGAGGAGCGCCCGGAGCTTCCAGAGCAGAAGGCCGAACTGAAGGAGACGGAACTTCCTCAAGATCGACCGCAAGAGGCCGAGGATCCCGATCGCATTGTCAGCGAAAAGGTTGCGAAGAAGGAGCAGGACGACGATCCGAAGGCGGCTGCCGTTGAAACGCCCGCCATGGAGGCTGCCCCAAAGCAGGTTGATATGGCCCGGCAAACGTTCGAGGACGCAACGCGCGAGGCCGAAAAGGCCCTGGCGCCGGTGGTTGGGCTCGGCAAGGACATCCTGAAGATCACGGTGGACTGGAACAAGAAAATCAGTGCGCGTATCAAGCAGCACCAGATCAATCCGGAAGGCAGAGAGAACGCCAATCAGAAGGTCACGGTGAGTTTCGCGCTCAACCGAAAGGGAAATGTGGTCTCGGTCGACGTGATCGCGTCGTCCGGCGACGCCGCCTACGATGCAGCTGCGATCTCGATGGTTCGCAAGGCGGATCCTTTCGAGCCGCCTCCGGTTCAACTGACCGAGGAGCGTTTCGAGCGCACCCTCGAGATCAGCTTCGCCCCTGAGAAATCGAAGAAGACCGCCAACAAGAAGTCGGCTCAACGCCAGTAGAGCCGGATCCCGACATAGACCACCACCAGGCAGGCGAAGATCAGCGCCACGGGCAGGGGCCGTTTCTGGGCTCCGCTGGCCGCGCCTGTCCCGAAGAAACCAGCGCTTTTCGGCTTCGGCGCCGGGCGCCGGAAAGCGGTAACATTATCCGCTGCCGGCTCGGCCTCGCGCGGACGCACGTCGGGCGGCGTTCCAGCGCCACCCATCTCGACGTAATAGGCCTTGTAGATCGCACCGATGGTGGCCTCGGTGGCTTCGCCTTCGCTCATCTGCGCCAGCAGGTTCCTGTAGCTGCTCAGGAACTCCTGGGCCTCCGGAGGCAGCGCGGACGCCCCGTTGAGCTTAGCCATCATCTTCCAGGTGGCAAAATCGGCGCGGGCGCGGGTGTCGGCGCGTCGCGCGATCAGCATATCGGCAGCTTTGACCAAGTCGGCCTCTGGCCTTTCGGCTCGTGTTCGGGTGTTCCGGTTCAACTACGCATTGCCGGTCAGGAAGAGAACAGCCTGAATCACATAACCGGTCAACGTCCGCAGTATTGCTGAAATAACATCAAGATTTAGACCTAACTGCGAGCCCGCCAGCGGCAGCAGGATCAAGAGCCCGATCAGGATCAACATACCGAACGGCTCGAGCCGGGCGAGCGGCAAGGCCAGGGGGCGCGGCAGCAGCCCGACCGCGACGCGGCCGCCGTCCAGCGGCGGGATCGGCATCATGTTGAAGACGGCCAGGATGGCGTTGATGATGAGGGCATTCTTGAGGTTGTCGGCAACCCATTTCGCCGCGCTCGCGGGCACCAGCGGCAGGGCATGGAAGGCGAGGGCGGTGGCGAGCGCCAGCAGGATGTTGGTGGCGGGTCCGGCCAGCGCTACCCAGACCATGTCGAGCCTGGGATTGTTCAGCTTGCGGAAGTTTACCGGCACCGGCTTGGCGTAGCCGAACAGGAACGGCGAATGCGCGAACAGCAGCATCGCCGGCAGGATGACGGTGCCGAACGGGTCGATATGCCTGATAGGATTGAAGCTGACGCGGCCGAGCTGCGCGGCCGTGTTGTCCCCGAGCCGGTCCGCGACGAAGGCATGCGCGGCCTCATGGAAGGTGATGGCGAGCACGAGGGGAAGCACCCACACCGACAGGTCGTACAAGGAAATGTTCACAGCTCATCCATTTCGGTTAGCTAGCGGCCTTGCAACCGTCCTGACCAAACCGGCGCAGCAACGCTTCGGCTCAACATAGGGTGGCCGGTTCCGAATTGCCACGCTGCAGATGGATGCTTCGGCCGGCCGCCGTGCAGTCGCGCAAAGTCACGCCGGGATCGTCCCGGGATATTGCACCAAGCCGTCGTCGAGCTTCACCCAGGCGAGCTTTTCCGACACCCAGATGTGCTCGGTCGGCGCAAAGGCGTTACGATCATCGAAGGTGGCGAGCGCAACGCCCGCTAGCGTGCCGTTGCGGCGCCAGGCGAAAAGCCGCGTGCCGCAGCGCTTGCAGAACACGCGATCGATATTCTCCGAGGAGGCGTAGCGTGCAGTCTCGCCCTCGACGCTGAGCGCGCGCTGGTCGAACTGGGCGCGGGCGAAGTAGGGCGAGCCCATCGCCTTCTGGCAGATGCGGCAATGGCAGATGCGGACGTTGAGCGGCTCGCCCTCCGCCTTAAAACGCACCGCGCCGCACAGGCAACCACCTTCCCGGATCATGATGTCCTCAATAGGTCGCGCGCCCGCCCGAGATGTCGAACACCGCACCGGTCGAGAAGGCGCAATCCTGGGATGCGAGCCAGCTCACCATCGCGGCGAGCTCTTCCACCAGCACGAAGCGCCCCTTCGGGATCTTCGACAGCATGAAGTCGATATGCTGCTGCGTCATCTGGTCGAAGATCGCCGTCTTCGCCGCCGCCGGTGTCACCGCGTTGACGAGGATGTCATGGGCGGCGAGCTCCTTGCCGAGCGACTTCGTCAGCGCGATCAGGCCGGCCTTGGACGCCGAATAATGCGCGGCGTTCGGGTTGCCTTCCTTGCCGGCGATCGAGGCGATGTTCACGATCCGCCCGTATTTCTGCTTGAGCATTTCGGGCACGATCGCCTTGGAGACGATGAAGGGGCCGTCGAGGTTGATGCGCAGCACCTTGCGCCATTCCTCCAGGTCGGTCTCCCAGACCGGCTTGTTGACGCCGGCGATGCCGGCGTTGTTGACGAGAATGTCGATCTTGCCGAAGGCCTTGAGCGTCGCATCGCGTGCCTGCTCGACGGCCGCCGTGTCGGTGACGTCGACCTTGAAGACTTTCGTTTCGCCGCCGATCTCCTTTGCCGTCTTCTCGGCCAGCGCGGCGTCAAAGTCCCAGATCGCGACCTTGGCGCCGGAGGCGACGAAGCGCTCGGTGATGGCGCGGCCAAAGCCCTGCGCGCCGCCGGTGACGATAGCGATGCGGCCGTTGAGATCGATCTTGTTCATGCCGGAGGCCTTCCTGCGTCAGAGCATGTAGCCGCCGTCGACGACGAGATCGACGCCGGTGGTGAAGGCGCTCTCGTCGCTGCCGAGATAGACCGCCATCGCGGCGATCTCCTCGGCGGTGCCGAGCCGGCCCATCTTCTGGCGCGAGATGAACATCTCCTTGCCCTGCGGGCCCTGGGCTGCCGCGCGGTCGAGCATCGAAGGCGTCTCGACGGTGCCGGGACAGATCGAGTTGCAGCGGATGCCCTTGGTGATGAAGTCGAGCGCGACCGCGCGCGACAGCAGCGACACCGCCGCCTTCGACGAGCTGTAGACGTAGCGGTTCGCCGGCGGCCGCAAGGCTGCGCAGGACGAGATGTTGACGATGCTGCCGCCGCCGCCGGCGATCATGTCGGGCAGGAAAGCCTTGATGGTCCGGTGCATCGACTTGACGTTGAGGTCGAACGAGAAGTCGAAGTCCTCTTCCGAACATTCCAGGATGGTGCCGTGATGCACGAAGCCGGCGGCGTTGAGCAGGATGTCGATCTTGCCGACGCGCTTGGCGAAGGCGTTGACGTCGGCGGTGTTGCGGACGTCGAGCTTTGCGACCTCGGCGATGCCTTCCTTCGTCAGGCTCGCGATGCCGGCTTCGTTGATGTCGGTGGCGATGACGGTTGCGCCTTCACGCGCGAACGCGATGGCGCAAGCGCGCCCAATGCCTGCCGCGGCAGCCGTGACGACGGCGCGCTTTCCCTTGAGGCGGTCTGCCATGTTGTTTCTCCTGCGAATTTTCCTTCGTCATTCCGGGGCGCGCCTCTTGGCGCGAACCCGGAATCCATCGCGCCACAGCGCCGGTGGATGAATGGATTCCGGGCTCGCGACTGCGTCGCGCCCCGGAATGACCGTGTCAGTGATTGTCCCGCGCCACACCGAACGTACCGGCGACGTTCTGGTAGCGCGTGGCGAGCTCCATGCAGGCGCCGGTCGATTGCTGGCCGACGGTGTTGCGATAGATCTCCTGCCACGGCGTCTGGTTCGGCGGATGCTTGAAGCCGCCGCTGGCCTTGAGCTCGGCATGGCGCTTCTTCAGCTCCTCGTCCGAGATCAGGATGTTGGCGCTGCCCTTGTTGAGGTCGATGCGCACCTTGTCGCCGGTCTTTAGGACGGCAAGACCGCCATTGGCGGCAGCTTCCGGCGAGGCGTTCAGGATCGAGGGCGAGCCCGAGGTGCCGGACTGGCGACCGTCGCCGATGCAGGGCAGGGACAGGATGCCGCGTTTGATCAGCGCCGCCGGCGGCTGCATGTTCACAACCTCGGCGCCACCGGGGTAGCCGATCGGGCCGGTGCCGCGGATGAACAGCACGCAGCGCTCGTCGATGTCGAGCGAGGGATCGTCGATCCGCTCGTGATAATCCTCCGGCCCCTCGAACACGATGGCGCGGCCCTCGAAGGCATTGAGGTCCTTCGGGTTGCTGAGGTAGCGGTCGCGGAATTCCTTGGAGATCACGCTTGTCTTCATGATCGCGGAATCGAACAGATTGCCCTTCAGCACCAGGAAGCCGGCGTCCTTCACCAGCGGCTTGTCGTAAGCCCAGATCACGTCGTTGTCGGGAGCGGGCGCGTTCTTGCAGTTCTCGCCGATGCCGCGGCCGTTGACCGTGACCGCGTCCTCATGGATGCGCTTGTGCTTCATCAACTCGCGCACCACGGCGGGCACGCCGCCGGCGCGGTGAAATTCCTCGCCGAGATAGAAGCCGGCCGGCTGCATGTTGACCAGGAGCGGCACGTCGTGGCCGAACTTCTGCCAGTCCTCGATCGACAGCTCGACGCCGATATGGCGGGCGAGGGCGTTGATGTGGATCGGCGCGTTGGTCGAGCCGCCGATCGCCGAATTGATCACGATGCAGTTCTCGAACGCCTTGCGGGTCAGGATGTCGGAAGGCTTCAAATCCTCCCAGACCATCTCGACGATGCGTTTTCCGGTCTCGTAAGCGATCTGGCCGCGCTCGCGATAGGGCGCCGGGATCGCCGCGCAGCCCGGCAGCGAGAAGCCGAGCGCTTCGGCAAGCCCGTTCATGGTCGAGGCCGTCCCCATGGTGTTGCAATGGCCGACCGAGGGCGCCGAGGAGGCCACGATCTCCATGAACTCTTCATAGTCGATCTCGCCGGCCGCGAGCCGCTCGCGCGATTTCCAGACGATGGTGCCGGAGCCGGTGCGCTCGCCATTGTGCCAGCCGTTCAGCATCGGGCCGCCCGACAGCACGATCGCGGGCAGGTTCACCGTCGCCGCCGCCATCATGCAGGCCGGCGTGGTCTTGTCGCAGCCGGTGGTCAGCACCACGCCGTCGAGCGGATAGCCGTAGAGAATTTCGACGAGGCCGAGATAAGCGAGGTTACGGTCGAGCGCCGCGGTCGGTCGCTTGCCGGTCTCCTGAATGGGATGGGTCGGGAATTCCATCGCGATGCCGCCGGCCTCGCGGATGCCTTCGCGGACGCGGTGCGCGAGCTCGAGATGATGGCGGTTGCAGGGGGACAGATCGTTGCCGGTCTGGGCGATGCCGATGATCGGCTTGCCGGATTGCAGCTCGGCGCGGGTGAGGCCGTAATTCAGGTAACGCTCCATGTAGAGCGCGGTCATGCCCGGATTGTGCGGGTTGTTGAACCATTCCTGCGAGCGAAGATGGCGGCGGGTACCGTTGCTGCCGGCGGCATGCCCGTTGGTTGGTTTCTTTGTCATTGGTTTCTCCTGCAATGCAAACGCGACTACCGTCCGTCTCATGGTGTCGGCATGTGCGGTGCCCAACGGCGCGCGCGATGATCTGCCTTCCCGCTGGCGGGTCGTTTCCTCACGATTCCGATACTAGTCGTGGCTGCTTGGTAACGCTATCATTTTGTTCGCCGCGCCCGCGCCTGATACGGCTGGCCTGCTGTCCGAACGTCGCGCCGACGAGCTTTGCCGCTCGATCACCTTGAAGCCGAGATCGAGCACCGGCTGCTCCGGGCGGCGGCCCTCGATCGCGTCGATCAGCATGGTGGCGGCCGTCTTGCCCATCTCATAGCGGTTGGTGCGGACGCTGGTGAGGGTGGGGACGGCGGCGGCCATGAATTCGAGATCGTTGAAGCCGACGATCGCGATCTGCCCGGGGACTGTGATCTCCCGGCGCCGGCATTCGAACAGCACGCCGAGCGCGAGGTCGTCGTTGGCGCAGAACACCGCATCGATGTCCGGCTCGCGCGCCAGCAGATCGGTGAACAGGGCGCCGCCGAGCGTCACCGAGGTCGGCGTCGCCGTCGTGACCACCAGGCGCTGGTCGAACGATCCGGCGTCCTTCATGGCCGAGACATATCCGTCCAGCCGCCGCTGCACCCTGGGATCCATCCTCGCGCCGACGAAGCCGACCTTGCGGTGACCTTGCTCGAACAGATGCGCGATCGCCGCGCGGGCCGCATCATAGTGCGAAAAGCCGATCATCATGTCGACCGGGTCCGGGCCGATCTCCATGATCTGCACGATCGGACAGTCCGCGGCCTGAAGCATCGCGCGGGACTCCGCGGTCTGGTCGATGCCGGTGACGATCAGCCCGGCCGGCTTCTGTGCCAGAAACAGACGCAGCAACTTCTCTTCCTGGAGAATGCTGTAGCGCGTGTTGGACAACTGGATCGAGTAGCGGCTGCCTTCGGAGGCGTCATAGATGCCGCGCAGCACGTCCGAGAACACGTTGTTGGTGAGCGATGGGATCAGGACACCGATGACCTCGGTGCGTTGCGAGGCGAGGGCGCGCGCGGCAAGGTTGGGCACATAGCCGAGCTCCTTGGCGGCGCTCTCGACCCGCGTCCGCTTGGCGACCGACAGGGCCTCCGGATTGCGGAAAAAGCGCGACGCGGTAATCGGGCTGACGCCGGCGAGCTCGGCCACTTCGGCCAGCCGGATTTTGCCTGACTTGGTGCGTTTTCGACCCATTTGCTGCTCTTAACACAGTCAGTCCCGCAAACAAAGGAACGTTGACAGCGCTACCAGCAACGACTAACCAAAGACAAATTGCCAAAACCGCACAAACTACCGACAATGTTGCCCGCTAATATCGGGCCTGGTTCGGTAAAGTCCGAAAAACAAGACGGTCGCGGCGCGAGAGGCGCCGTGGACTTTCGAGGAGGGAGCTAGATGTCGTCTGTGCAAATCCGCGACGTGCGGAAATCGTTCGGCAATTTTGAAGTCCTGCACGGCGTGACGATTCCGATCGAGGACGGCCAGTTCGTCGTCCTGGTCGGCCCCTCCGGCTGCGGCAAGTCGACGCTTCTGCGCATGCTCGCCGGCCTCGAGAACATCACTTCCGGGACGATCTCGATCGGCGACCGCGTCGTCAACAATGTCCAGCCCAAGGAGCGGGACATTGCGATGGTCTTCCAGAACTACGCGCTCTATCCGCACATGACGGTCGCCGACAACATGGGCTTCTCGCTCAAGCTGCGGAATGCCAGCTCGGACGAGATCAACAAGCGCGTCAAGCGCGCCGCCGAGATCCTCGCGCTGTCGCCGCTGCTCGACCGCTATCCGCGACAGCTCTCCGGCGGTCAGCGCCAGCGCGTCGCCATGGGCCGCGCCATCGTGCGCGATCCGCAGGTGTTCCTGTTCGACGAGCCGTTGTCGAACCTGGACGCCAAGCTGCGCGTGGCCATGCGCACCGAGATCAAGGAGCTGCACCAGCGGCTGAAGACGACGACCGTCTACGTCACCCACGACCAGATCGAGGCCATGACCATGGCCGACAAGATCGTTGTCATGCATGACGGCATCGTCGAGCAGATGGGCACCCCGCTCGAGCTCTACGACAAGCCCGACAACCAGTTCGTCGCCGGCTTCATCGGCTCGCCTGCCATGAACTTCCTCAAAGGCCATGTGCGCGTCAACGGCGTTGCGAGCTTCGAAGGACCGAACGGCGTCAAGCTCCCGCTCAAGACCGCGCCCGCCAATTCCGACGGCCGTCCTGCGGTCTATGGCGTGCGGCCGGAGCACTTCACCATCGCCGATGACGGCGCCGAGGCCGAGATCATCGTCGTCGAGCCGACCGGCTCGGAGACGCAGGTGTTTGCCAAGCTCGGCGGCGAGCAGGTCGTCGCGGTCTTCCGCGAGCGTCACCAGTTCAATCCGGGCGACAAGGTGCGGCTGAAGCCCGAGCCATCGCTGGTCCATCTGTTCGACGATGCGACGGGCAAACGCATGAACGCCTAACGCATCAGACGACAAGGCATAAGACGACAAAAAGCATCACAGGGAGGACAACATGCAAGACTTTACCCGCCGGTCTCTGCTTCAAGGCGGCACCGCTTTGGCTGCGACCGGCATGCTGACGGGGCCGGCACTGTTCGACTTCGCCAAGGCCTGGGCGCAGAGCGCGCCCTGGAAGGCCGAGCCCGGCGCCAAGCTGACGGTGATGCGCTGGAAGCGCTTCGTGCCGGCGGAGGACGATGCGTTCAACGCGATGGTGGCGGCGTTCAAGGCCGCGACCGGCACCGAGATGAACACCTTCAGCGAGTCCTTCGAGGACGTGCAGCCGAAGGCCTCGGTTGCGGCCAACACCGGCTCCGGCCTCGATCTCGCCTGGGGTCTGCACACCCTGCCGCAGCTGTTCCCGACCAAAGTGCTGAAGATGAACGATGTCGCCGATTATCTCGGCAACAAATACGGCGGCTGGACCGATGCGGCGGCCAAGACCTGCAAGCTCGGCAACGACTGGCTCGGCATTCCCGTCGCCACCAACGGCGGTTACATGACCTACCGCAAGTCGGCGCTCGACAAGGCTGGCTTCAAGGAATTCCCGAAGGACTTTCCCGGCTTCCTCGAGATGTGCAAGGCGCTCAAGGCCAACAATACGCCGGCCGGCTTTGCGCTCGGTCACGCCTCGGGCGACGGCAATTCCTGGCTGCACTGGGTGCTGTGGGGCCACGGTGCCTACACGGTCGACCAGAACGACAAGATCGTCATCAATTCGCCGGAGACGGCGAAGGCGCTGGAATATTGCAAGGCGCTGTACGACAGCTTCATTCCGGGCACGGCGTCCTGGAACGATTCCTCCAACAACAAGGCGTACCTCGCCGGCGAGCTCTATTGCACGGCGAACGGCATCTCGATCTACGTTGCCGCCAAGACCGATGCCAGCAAGAAGGAGCTCACCGAGGACACCTATCACGCGCTCTGGCCGGTCGGTCCTGTCGGCAAGCCGACCGAGCTGCAGCTGGCGCTGCCGATCCTCGCCTTCAACTTCACCAAATATCCGAATGCGGCAAAGGCCTTCGTCGCCTTCATGCTGGAGAAGGAGAACTACGAGAAGTGGCTGGCCGGCGCGCAAGGTTATCTGACGCAGACCCTGAACGCCTATGAATCGGCGCCGATCTGGACGGCCGATCCCAAGAACGCCGTGTTCTCGCAGGCCTCCAAGCGCACGCTACCGGCGTCCGGCATCGGCACCGTCGGCGAGAAGGCGGCAACCGCGATCGCCGACTTCATCGTCGTCGACATGTTCGCCAATTACTGCACCGGCGCCAAGGATGTGAAGGGCGCGATGGCGGAAGCCGAGCGCCAGCTGAAGCGCATCTATCGCTGAACAGTCACGGAGCGGGCGGCTCTTGGGGTCGCCCGCTCGTCAACATTTCGATCAGGGATATCGGGCATGGCTGATGTCGCAATTCCCCGGGCCAAGCCTCAGATGACCGAGGCTGGCGCCTGGACCCAGCTCAAATACAATCGCAACTGGCTCGGCTTCTGGTTCATGGTGCCGGCCATGGTGTTCCTGATCTTCTTCCTGGCCTATCCGCTTGGGCTGGGCATCTGGCTGTCCTTCACGGACACGCGCATCGGCAGGGTCGGACAGTTCATCGCCTTCGAGAACTACGAGTGGCTGTGGGACGATTCCATCTTCTGGCTGTCGGTGTTCAATACGCTGCTCTACACCTTCGTCGCCAGCGCCTTCAAATTCGGCATCGGCCTCTACCTTGCGCTGCTGCTCAACGAGCACATGCCGTTCAAGGCGATGCTGCGCGCGATGGTGCTCATCCCCTTCATCGTTCCGACGGTGCTCTCCGCGCTCGCTTTCTGGTGGATCTTCGACTCGCAATTCTCGATCATCTCCTGGTCGCTGAAGCATCTCGGGATCATCAACCAAAACATCAACTTCCTCGGCGACACGACCTGGGCACGCATTTGCGTGATCTTCGCCAATATCTGGCGCGGCGTGCCGTTCGTCGCGATCACGCTGCTCGCAGGCCTCCAGACCGTCTCGCCGTCGCTCTATGAAGCCGCGACGCTCGACGGCGCCACGCGCTGGCAGAATTTCCGCTACATCACCTATCCGCTCTTGACGCCGATCATCGCCGTCGTGATGACCTTCTCGGTGCTGTTCACCTTCACCGATTTCCAGCTGATCTGGGCGATGACGCGTGGCGGCCCCGTCAACGCCACTCATCTGATGGCGACCCTGTCCTATCAGCGTGCGATCATCGCCGGGCAGCTCGGCGAGGGGGCCGCGATCTCCAGCGCGATGATTCCGTTCCTGCTCGCCGCGATCATGGTGTCCTGGTTCGGATTGCAGCGCCGCAAGTGGCAGCAGGGAGAAAACAATGACTGATCTCCCCACCTCGCGGATCGATCTCAAGGCCGTCCTGCATAGCTCGGCTCCGACAGTCGCGAAGGATGATCACAGCGAGGGCATGAGCTATCTGCAGTCGGTGCCGCGCAGGCTGGTGACGCTGTATCTGCCGCTCGCGATCATCGTCGTCGTCCTGCTGTTCCCGTTCTACTGGATGGCGCTGACCTCGGTGAAACCCGACGAGCAGCTGCTCGACCTCGACAAGTACAATCCGTTCTGGACCTGGAATCCGACCTTCAAGCACTTCCACAAGCTGCTGTTCGAGAGCTACTATCCGTACTGGCTCTGGAACACGATGTATGTGGCGATCTGCGCGACGGTGCTCTCGATCATCGCCTCGGTGTTCGCCGCCTACGCCATCGTGCGCTTGCGTTACAAGGGCGCCAATCTCGTCGGCGGGCTGATCTTCCTCGCCTATCTGGTGCCGCCGTCGATCCTGTTCATTCCGCTCGCCACGGTCGTGTATCAGTACGGCCTGTTCGATTCGCCGCTGGCGCTGATCCTGACCTATCCGACCATCCTGATCCCGTTCTCGACCTGGCTGTTGATGGGCTATTTCAAGACCATCCCCTTCGAGCTCGAGGAATGCGCGCTGATCGACGGGGCGAGCCGCTGGCAGATCCTGATCAAGATCGTCGTGCCGCTGGCCATTCCCGGCCTGATCTCGGCCTTCATCTTCTGCTTCACGCTGTGCTGGAACGAGTTCATCTACGCCCTGACCTTCCTGCAATCGACCAGCAACAAGACGGTGCCGGTCGCGATCGTGAACGAGTTCGTGGACGGTGACATCTACCGCTGGGGCTCGCTGATGGCGGGCGCGCTGGCCGGCTCGCTGCCGCTCGTGATCCTTTACGCCTTCTTCGTGGAGCATTATGTGTCGGCGATGACCGGCGCCGTGAAGGAATGATCGCGGGGCTTGCCGAGGGCGCGCCAATGGTTTCAAGAGCGGCGCGCTCCGGCCAATAAGTCCGGCCAATAAGAAGGAGTTGAGCTCTTGCACATTCTGGTTCTCGGCGCCGCCGGCATGGTCGGCCGCAAGCTCTGTGAACGGCTGCTGCGCGACGGCCGGCTCGGCAAGAGCGATATCACCAAGCTGACCATGCATGACGTGGTCGAGCCGAAGAAGCCGGAGCAGGCCGGTTTTGCCGTCGAGACCGTCTCGGGCGATTTCGCCGTCCCGGGCGCGGCCGAGAAACTGATCGCAGGTCGCCCCGACGTGATCTTCCATCTCGCCGCGATCGTCTCCGGCGAGGCCGAGCTCGACTTCGACAAGGGCTATCGCATCAATCTCGACGGCACGCGGATGCTGCTCGATGCGATCCGCCTTGCGGGCGGCGGCTACAAGCCGCGCGTGGTGTTCACGTCCTCGATCGCAGTGTTCGGCGCGCCGTTTCCCGATGCGATCAGCGACGAGTTCTTCCATACCCCGCTGCTCAGCTACGGCACGCAGAAGGCGATCGGCGAACTTCTGCTCGCCGATTATTCCCGCCGCGGCTTCCTCGACGGCATCGGCATCCGCCTGCCGACCATCTGCATCCGGCCGGGCCTGCCTAACAAGGCGGCATCGGGCTTCTTCTCCAACATTCTGCGCGAACCGCTCGCCGGCAAGGAAGCGATCCTCCCGGTCTCCGAGGACGTCCGCCACTGGCACGCGACGCCTCGCTCGGCCGTCGGCTTCCTGCTTCACGCCGGCACCATGGATCTCGCCACTGTCGGCCCGCGCCGCAACCTGACCATGCCGGGCCTGTCGGCCACGGTCGGCGAGCAGATCGCCGCCTTGAAGCGGGTTGCGGGCGAGAAGGTCGCCGCGCGCATCAAGCGCGAGCCCGATCCCTTCATCGTCGGCATCGTCGGCGGCTGGCCGCGCAATTTCGATGCCAGGCGGTCGCGCGAACTCGGCTTCACCACCGCCGAGAAGACGTTCGACGATATCATCCGCATTCACATCGAAGACGAGCTCGGCGGCAATTTCGTCGCCTGAGCTCGGACTGAGCGGGCCCTGATGATGGCGAGCGTTGCTTGCATCGGCGAATGCATGGTCGAGCTGCGGCAGGCCCAGGGCGGCGCGTCCGCCGGGCAGGGGCAGGGCGGTGGCCTGTACTCACGCGGCTTCGGCGGCGACACCCTCAACACGGCGGTGTATCTGGCGCGGCTGGACGTCAAGGTCGATTATCTCACCGCGCTCGGCGATGACGCCCTGAGCGACGAGATGGTCGCGGCCTGGAATGCGGAAGGCGTCGGCACGCGGCGTGTCGTGCGGCTCGCGGGCAAGCTGCCCGGCCTCTACATCATCCAGACGGATGCGGAGGGCGAGCGCCAGTTCTTCCATTGGCGCGACAGTGCGGCCGCGCGCCAGCTGATGAGCCTGCCGGAGACGGACGAGCTGCTCAACTCGCTGATGAGCTACGACGTCGTCTATCTCTCTGCGATCACGCTCTCGATCTACGACGCGGCCGGGCGCGAGCGCCTGTTCGGCGCCATCAAGCGCGCGCGCCTGCTCGGCACTCGCTTCGTGTTCGACACCAATTTCCGCGCGCGCGGCTGGCCGGACCGCGATATCGCGCGGGAGGTGTTTGCGACCGCCTTCGCGGCCGCCGACATCGTGCTGACCTCGACTGAGGATCTGCTCGCGCTCCATCCCGGCGAAAGTCACGACCAGCTGATGGCGCGCATCCCAACCCCGGAACTGGTGTTCCGTCTGCCCGAGCCGGTGAGCCTGTTGCGCTACCCCGGCGGCGCCAGCGAGGTCCGCGCCGAGCCCATGACCAAGCCCGTGGTCGATACCACCGCCGCCGGCGACAGCTTCGCCGCGGCCTATATCGCGGCCCGGCTCGCCGGCGCCGAGCCGGTGGAGGCGGCCCTATCAGGACATCGGCTCGCCAGCCTCGTGATCTGCTATCCCGGCGCCATCATTCCGGGCTATGCCATGCCGCCGAAGAAGCGGCACCGGCCGGCGGCGTCCCGCCAGGCCAACAATTAGACAGCGACCAAATGAATCGAGACCCATGACCACGGCTGCCCAACAGAACCACCTCGTCGCGCTGTTCAAGGCTGCGACTGTCATTCCCGTCCTCACCATCGAGCGCATCCAGGATGCGGTGCCGCTGGCGCGCGCGCTGGTTGCCGGCGGGGTCCGCACGCTGGAGGTGACCTTGCGCACCCCCGTTGCGATCGAGGCGGCGCGCGCGATGATGACCGAGGTCCCCGAGGCGGTCGTCGGCATCGGGACCATTCTCAACCCGTCCGACTTCAGCCGCGTCGAGAAGCTCGGCGTCGCGTTCGGCATCAGCCCGGGCCTGACCCCCGATCTGCTCAAGGCCGCGACCGACAGCTCATTGCCGTTCGCGCCGGGGATTGCCACGGCCTCGGAACTGATGATGGCGCTGTCCTACGGTTTCGACGTCGCAAAGCTCTTCCCGGCGGAGCAGGCCGGCGGCATCAAGGGCCTGCGCGCCCTCGGCGGGCCGTTCCCGAACGTGCGGTTCTGCCCGACCGGCGGGGTGGGCGAGGCCAATGCCGCGACCTGGCTGGCTGAACCCAATGTCGTTGCGGTTGGCGGGTCCTGGCTGTGCCCGACGGCGGAAATCCGGGCCGGGAACTGGGCCGGCATAACTGCCATCTGCGAGCGGACCCTCAAGGCGCTGAAAGCCGCGTGAAGTCTTGCCATCCCTGGGCTAAGACTTAGCTCAGGAAGAGGCCTCCAGGGAGAAATGACCATGACCGCCAGCATCGTCGGATGGGCGCATACGCCGTTCGGCAAGTTCGACACCGAAACCGTCGAAAGCCTCGTCACCCGCGTCGCCAATGAGGCGCTGGCGGATGCCGGCATCTCGGCCGGTGATGTCGACGAGATCGTGCTCGGCCATTTCAACGCCGGCTTCTCGCCGCAGGATTTCACGGCGTCGCTGGTACTGCAGGCCGATCCCAAGCTGCGCTTCAAGCCGGCGACCCGTGTCGAGAACGCCTGCGCCACGGGATCTGCCGCCGTGCATCAGGGCCTGCGCGCGATTGCCGCAGGGGCGGCCAAGATTGTGCTGGTCGTCGGCGTCGAGCAGATGACGCGCACGCCGAGCGCCGAGATCGGCAAGAACCTGCTCAAGGCTTCCTACCTCCCTGAGGACGGCGACACGGTCGGCGGTTTCGCCGGCGTTTTCGGCAAGATCGCCAGCTCCTACTTCCAGAAATACGGCGACCAGTCCGATGCGCTGGCGCTGATCGCGGCCAAGAACCACAAGAACGGCGTCGCCAATCCCTTCGCCCAGATGCGCAAGGACTTTGGCTTCGACTTCTGCCGCGCCGAGAGCGAGAAGAACCCCTATGTCGCCGGCCCGCTGAAGCGGACGGACTGCTCGCTGGTCTCCGACGGCGCCGCTGCGCTGGTGCTGGCCGATGCCGAGACGGCCAAGGGCATGACCAAGTCGATCGGCTTCCGCGCCACTGCGCACGCCCAGGACTTCCTGCCGATGAGTAAGCGCGACATCCTGCAGTTCGAGGGCTGCACGGTCGCCTGGCAGCGGGCGCTGGAGAAGGCCGGTGTCACGCTGTCCGATCTCTCCTTCGTCGAGACCCATGACTGCTTCACCGTCGCCGAGCTGATCGAGTACGAAGCGATGGGTCTGACGCCGAAGGGGCAGGGCGCCCGCGCCATCAAAGAAGGCTGGACGCTCAAGGACGGCAAGCTGCCGGTCAATCCGTCCGGCGGCCTCAAGGCCAAGGGCCATCCGATCGGTGCCACCGGCGTCTCAATGCATGTGATGACCGCGATGCAGCTCGCGGGCCAGGCGCCCGAGGGCATGCAGCTCAAGAACGCCAAGCTCGGCGGCATCTTCAACATGGGTGGTGCGGCCGTCGCCAACTACGTCTCCGTCCTGGAGCCGCTGAAGTAGTTTGATCCTGTAGGGTGGGCAAAGGCGCCATACGCCATGCCCGCCTTATTTCTTTGCGTTAGATCATGGTGGGCTCGCGCGGCCCCCCTTAATGCTCTGATTGATTTTGCGGGAAATGCATCATGAGCACTAACTACGAAGATTCACTGTCGATGGACGCACTCAACGATCGTATCGCGATCCTCGAAGACAATATCCGCCAGCTCATCGAGCAGGCCGCTGCCGCCTCCGGCGAGCAGAACGAGTCGCGCATCGCCGACCGGATCAATCAGCAGAATGACGAACTCGACCGGCTCCTGAAGATCCGGGAATCCCGTCAGAAGAAATAGCGGCCGACGTCGCCCCGCGGCGCATGCCGCCATACGCCGCCCGCCCTTGCGCGAGCGGCGGCACTGCCGTTAGCTGGACCGAAATCGCGTGGGCAGTTGGGCTCGGCGCAATCGGGAGCGAACGATGGGGCCGCTGAAAGGCATCAAGGTCGTCGACATGACCACCGTGCTGATGGGCCCTTATGCGACCCAAATGCTCGGCGATTACGGTGCCGACGTCGTCAAGGTGGAATCGCTGGACGGCGACGTCACCCGCCTGATCGGCCCGATGCGTCACGCCGGCATGGGGCCGGTGTTTCTCAACACCAACCGCAGCAAGCGCTCGATCTGCCTCGATCTGAAGAAGGCTGCGGGGCGCGAAGCCGTGCTGCGGCTTTTGAAGGACGCCGACGTCCTGGTCTACAACGTCCGCCCGCAGGCGATGGCGCGGCTTCAGCTCGGCTACGACGTCGTCTCCGCCATCAACCCGCGCCTGGTCTATGCCGGCGTGTTCGGCTTCGGCCAGGACGGGCCCTATGCCGCAAAACCCGCTTACGACGACCTGATCCAGGGCGCCACGGCGCTGCCGGCGCTGATGGCGCAGACCGGCGACGGCGTGCCGCGCTACGTGCCGAATGCGCTCGTCGACCGTATCGTCGGCCTCACCGCGGTCGGCGCGATCTGCGCCAGCCTCGTGCACCGCGACCGCACCGGCCGCGGCCAGCGTCTGGACATTCCGATGTTCGAGACCATGGCCGGCTTCGTCATGGGTGATCACATGGGCGGGCTCACGTTCGAGCCGCCGCTCGACAAGGGCGGCTATGCCCGCCATCTCTCGCGCGACCGCAGGCCCTACAAGACCTCGGACGGCTATCTCAGCGTCATCGTCTACAACGACAAGCAGTGGGAGAACTTCTTCCAGGCCACGGGGCGCGACGACCTGCGCGCCGATCCCAAATTTGCAACCTTCGCCGGCCGGGCCGCCAATATCAATGTGGTGTATGCCGAGCTCGCCCGCATCTTCGAGACGCGGACCACGGCGGAATGGATCGACCTGCTGACGAAAGCCGACGTGCCTGTCATGCCGATGCACGATCTCGCCTCGATCCTGCACGATGAGCATCTGGAGGCGACCGGCTTTTTCCCGGTGGTGACCCATCCGACCGAAGGTCCGATCCGCAGCATGAAAGTGACGGCGACCTGGTCCGAGACCGAAGCCGAGCCGGTACGCCTGGCGCCGCGGCTCAACGAGCACGGCGCCGAGATCTTGCGCGAGATCGGCTATTCCGCTGACGAGATCGCAGCCATGGTGCGCGACGGCGTCACGCGCGTGGCGCCGGAGTAGGGAGAGTGGAGATGACCACGCTTCTCTCATCCGTCATTCCGGATCGCGCCTCTTGGCGCGAGCCCGGAATCCATACTCACGATGGTGGTTATGGATTCCGGGCTCGGCCCTTAGGGCCGCCCCGGAATGACAGTGGAGAGAGAACGCCATGAGCTTCATCACCGGCGTCGGCCTCACGTCGTTCGGCAAGCATGAAGGCTCGTCCTCGCTCGACCTGATGAGCGAGGCCGCGCAAGCCGCGCTCGACGATGCCGGCCTAGAGCGCACCGACATCGACGGCATCCTCTGCGGCTATTCCACGGTCTCCCCGCACATCATGCTCGCCACCGTCTTTGCCGAGCATTTCGGCATCCGCCCGTCCTACGCTCATGCCGTGCAGGTCGGCGGCGCCACGGGTCTTGCGATGACGATGCTTGCACATCATCTCGTCGCGTCAGGTGTCTGCCGGAACGTTCTGGTGGTCGCTGGCGAGAACCGGCTCACCGGGCAGAGCCGCGATGCCTCGATCCAGGCGCTGGCGCAGGTCGGCCATCCCGACTACGAGGTGCCGTTAGGACCGACCATTCCCGCTTATTACGGCCTCGTTGCCAACCGATACATGCACGAATACGGCGTGACCGAAGAGGATCTCGCCGAATTCGCGGTGCTGATGCGTGCCCACGCCTGCACCCATCCCGGCGCGCAATTCCACGATCCCATCAATGTCGCCGACGTCATGGCCTCCAAGCCAGTGGCGCTGCCGCTCAAGCTGCTCGATTGCTGCCCGGTCTCCGACGGCGGCGCGGCGTTCGTTGTCAGCCGCGAGCGAACCGGGGAAGCGGGCGTGCGTATCCGCGGCTGCGCCCAGGCCCACACGCATCAGCATGTCACGGCAGCGCCCGCCCTCAGCGAGCTTGGCGCCGAGATCTCCATCGCGCGTGCAAAGGCGGCCACGGGTCTCGCGATCTCCGACGTGCGCTACGCCGCGATCTATGACAGCTTTACGATCACGCTCGCGATGCTGCTGGAAGACCTCGGTCTCGCCGGCCGCGGCGAGGCGGCCGCGCGCGTGCGCGCCGGCCATTTCAGCCGTGATGGCGCGATGCCGCTGAATACCCATGGCGGTCTGCTCAGTTACGGCCATTGCGGCGTCGGCGGCGCCATGGCGCATCTCGTCGAGGCGCATTTGCAGATGACGGAACGGGCGGCCACCCGCCAGGTGCGCGACGCCTCGATTGTACTGCTGCACGGCGATGGCGGCGTGCTGTCGTCTCACGTCAGCATGTTCCTGGAGCGGGTGCGATGAGTGAGCGTCTAGCGGACTGGATCAAGGGCGAAGCGGGCATCACCTACCAGGCCTGCACCGCATGCGGGCATGTGCAGTATTTTCATCGGGCCTTCTGCGCAGCTTGTGGCGAATCGGACACGCGCGAGCAGCGCGCCAGTGGCAAGGGCAGGGTGTATGCGACCTCGCTGGTCTGCCGCGCGGCAACGCCCGAGACGCGCGCGCACGTGCCCTACAACATCCTGCTGGTCGATTGCGCCGAGGGTTTTCGCATGATGGCCCACGGCGAGAATGACCTCGCCATCGGCGATTCGGTCATTGCGAGCTTCAAGCCCTTTGCCGGCAAGCTGGTGCCGTTCTTTGCCAAAACCAAATAGGGAAACGTGAATGTAGCCCGGATGGCGCGCAGCGAAATCCGGGATTCGCACCTCGCGGACAGACTTCCCGGATTGCGCTGCGCTTCATCCGGGCTACACGCCAACCGAGGGATCCGTCATTCGGGGGCGGTCATGCGACCGAGCCTGGAACGGGAATTCTGGGCTTGGCTTGTGCGAGAGCCACCCCGGAATGACGAGAACGCTGAGCGCCTGATCCGGAAAAGTGTGAAGCGGTTTTCCGAAAAGATCATGCGCAATCGAAATACTCTAACGCCCGTAGAACAAGATGCTGGCGATGACGAGCATCGCCGTCACCGCCAGCATATGCGCGAGCGCTCCCGAGGCTGCCCCCTTGGTGGCTTCCTTCATGCCGTTTTCTCCCTAGACTTGGGCATGACTCATCGTTGCGCGGTGAGCGCATACGCCGGCCAATTGTTTTTACTCGGAACACCCCTTGCGAGTATCCGCCGCGATTTGTCCCCCCGCGGCGAATATCGACTGTGCCAGGGTCGATCAGCAATGCGGCGGCAATTTGACTCGATGATGTTGCTCGTGCGTCCCCACGCGAATAGAGTCTTCGGGAACCTTCGCCAATGGCGACAAAAAGCATCAAAAGATCAGGGAAAACTTCAGGAAAATCATGGCCCGCATTCAGTACAGCGACCCGTCCAAGGCATCCGACCGCACCCGCGAAATCCTCGACAAGAACCGCCATGCCAACATCTTCCGGATGATGGCGCATTCGCCGAGTTACTTTGAGCAATATTGCCGCCTCGGGGGCGCAATCAGGCACAAGGGCGAGCTCGACCCCGTCGTGCGCGAGCTTGCGATCACCCGTACCGGCATTCTGTGCGAGGCACCCTATGAGATCGTCGCGCACAAGCGCATCGGCAAGAATGTCGGCGTCACCGACGAGCAGAACGAGGCGCTCGAGAACTGGCAGGCCGCATCCTGCTTCAACGAGGTGCAGCGCGCCGCGCTCGCCTTCACCGACGAGATCGTGAAGCTGACGAAGCCGACGGATGCGACCTTCAAGGCGATCGCATCGAAGCTGACGCCAGCGGCGCTGGTCGAGCTCCAGCTCTCGGTCGGCTTCTACATCATGACGTCAAAATTCCTGGAGACGTTCGAGATCGACCTCCAGCCCGTCACCGAAGTGGTGGGCTGATCCAAAGCTCGGCTTGCGAGGGATGCTCATGACAATCGATGAATATGCGGCCTGGGCCGCAACCATTGCCAAAGTCGACGAGCATCCGTCGAACGAGCGGTTGTCTTATCTCGGGCTGGGCCTTGCCGCTGAGGCGGGCGAGGTCGCCGAGCACATCAAGAAGCTCCTGCGCGACGACTGGCTCGACAAGGCCGGTCTCGTCGAAGAGCTTGGCGATGTCGTCTACTACTGGGCCTGCCTGTGCGCCGCCACCGGCCAGCAGCCGTCCGCGCTGCTCAACGCCAGTGCCGCCAAGATCAGGCGACGCATCAGCGAAGCGGCGAGCCGGTAGAGCAAGTGAAAGCTGGGAGCTCCGGCGTCATGGCCGGGCTTGTCCCGGCCATCCACGACTTGCCGCGCAGCACGAAGAACGTTGATGCCCGGGACAAGCCCGGGCATGACGATCTGTTGCGCATGAACCGCTCACGTCGAGGTCAGAATATCCACCTTGGCGTTGGCGACGATCAGGCGATCGGCCAGAAGCTGGGCCAGGTTACGCATGATGCATTCGCTGGCGCGGGGGTGCTGCTTGCGGAAGCGCTCGAAATCCTTCAGCGGGACCTCGCATGCCGTCGCTGCCATGTCGGCGAACACGTCGGCGGAGCGGGTTTGTTCCAGCAGCGCCATCTCGCCGAACGCCATGCCGGCGGTGAGCGTCGCCAGCCTGACGCCATCGGGCAAGGTGACGTGCACAGCGCCGCTGCGCAGGAAGTACAGGGCATCGGCGGGGTCGCCGGCCGTGAGGATTTTGGCGCCGGATTGATAGGTCCTGATGGTGCAGAGCGAGGCGAGATCCGTCAGCTCTTCCTCGCTCAGCCCGGTCAACAGCGGCTGTTCGGCTAGCTCGGTGGTCTCGTGAAAATCGATCGAGCCGCCGTAGCGATAGACGATCTGGTCTTCGGCCCATTCGATCGCAGTGTCGAGCAGATAGAAATCGCGCACGTTCTTCAGCTCAGCGGTCCATTCGCGTAACGTATTCCATTCCTTGGAGGCGCGCCGGACGCCCGACAAGACCACCGTGACATTCAGCGCGGCCAATTCCTCGAACGCTTCGGCCACAAGTCGTGCGCCGGCCCGCGTAGTCGAGGTCACGCGGTGGAGATCGAAGATCACGAATTGCGGCCGCGGTCGTCCCGCGAGCCGGCGCGAGACGTAATCCACCGCCGACAGCGACAGCGTGCCGACCAGTTCGATGATGCGCACCTCCTGCTCGTGGGCCGCCAGGATCTCGCGCTCCTGCGGGCGGCGCACGCGGCGCGACGGGCTCTTGCCGATGTCGTAGTCGGCGATGACGGCGTTGCGTGCGTCGTCGCTGCGGTTGAGCATGTGCAGGTCGTAATGCGAGGACAGCGCCTCGCAGACCTTGATGCCGCGCACGCTGTTGCCGTGCTTGTCGAGCTTTGGCGAATAGCTGCCGAGGCCGAGGCGGGCAGGGAGCGCGGCCAGGATGCCGCCGCCGACGCCGCTCTTGGCGGGGATGCCGATGCGGTAGATCCACTCGCCGGCATAGTCGTACATGCCCGACGACGTCATCACCGAAAGTGTGCGCGAGATCGCGTAGGCGCTCAGCACCTGCTCGCCGGTGACCGGATTGATGCCGCGATTGGCGAGCGTTGCTGCCATCACCGCGATATCGCGCGCGGTCACCAGCACGGCGCATTGCCGGAAATAGACGTCGAGCACGCCGGCGACGTTGTCCGAGATCACCGCGTTGGTCTTGAGCAGATAGCCGATGGCGCGGTTGCGGTCGCCGGTCTGGCTCTCGGAAGAATAGACGGCGTCGTCGACGGAAAGGTCGCGGCCTGCAAAACGGCTGAGCGCAAGGCGGATCTGCTCGAAAGCCTCCGCGCCCTTGCTGTCGTAGATCAACCCGGTGCAGGCGATCGCGCCGGCATTGACCATCGGGTTGAACGGATGGTTCTCGGAATTGAGCCGGATCGAGTTGAACGGATCGCCGGAGGGCTCGACGCCGATCGCACCTTCGACCTTGCCGGCGCCGAGCAGGTCCAGCGCCAGCGCGAACACGAAGGGTTTCGACATCGACTGGATGGTGAAGGGCACCCGGCTGTCCCCGACTTCATAGACATGGCCGTCAAGCGTCGCCAGGCTGATGCCGAAATAGGCAGGGTCCGCCTTGCCGAGCTCGGGAATGTAATCGGCGACATGGCCCGACGTTTCGGCGGAGAATTCGCTGAGGCAATTGTCCAAAAACCGCAGCAAGGGCGGCTTCGAGCGAGTCCAGGCGGTGGCGAGAGGCGAGAGCGGTTTCATCGCCTCCCTTGTGCAACGCAATCAGAGCACGCGCAACCCGTCCGGCATCACAGGCGGGCGCCGGACCAAGAGAAGCGCGATCAGGATCGTCGGCAGCAGGATGCCAAGGCCGAGCAGCGTCACTTGCATCTGCGACAGCGGCATGATGCCGCCGCCGGGGGTCGCCACCACGAAGCCGCCGATCACCAGCAGCACACGGATGGGCCATTCCAGGCTGCCTGTGCCGCGCAAGTCCCCGACGAAAGGCTGGTAGCCCTGGATGCCGCCGCAGATGAACAGCGTACCGAAGGCGGCGAGGCCCATCAGGCCGAGCCCGGCGAGGTATGGGCTCGAACCCTGCAGCACCAGCGCCGGATTGAGCACGAAGAAGAACGGCAGGAAATAGATGATGCTGCCGACCCACATCGATTCCCAGCCGGTCTTCATGGCCGGCGATCCGGCGATGCCGGCAGCTGCGAAGGAAGCGATCGCGACCGGCGGGGTGATCGACGACAGCATGCCCCAATAGAAGATGAACATGTGCACCGCCATGCGGTTGAGCCCGAGCTTCTCCAGCGCAGGCGCGACCAGGATGGCGAGGAAGATGTAGCAGGCCGTCGTCGTCAGCCCAAGGCCGAGAATGAGGCTGGTGAGGGCGCACATGCCGAGCAGCAGGAAGGCATTGTCGCCGGCGATGTGCAGGAGGTCGTTGGCAAGGCTCGACACCACGCCCGTCATCGAGAACGCGCCGATCAGCAGGCCGCAGCCGGCGAGGATGCCGACCAGCTCGACGAAGGTGCGGCCGTTGACCTCCAGGAACTTGCCGATCGTCGCAAATGTCCAGCGCGTGTCCTTCGAGAAGAACTGGTTGAGCACGAGAAGCAGCGCGGTGGCGTAGAACGGCGCGTGGCTCTCGCGCTTGAAGTAGAGCAGCATCACGATCAGAAGCGCGATGACGAAGACGTAGTACCAGCCGTCCTTGATCGTATCCATGATCCGCGGCAGCTCGGCGCGGGGAATACCTTTCAGCTTGTGGCGCGCCGCGTAAGCGTCGACCTGCATGAAGAGGCCGACGTAGTAGAGCACGGCCGGAATGATTGCGGCGAGGGCGACATCGGCGTAGCTGACGTTGAGGAACTGGGCGATCACGAAGGCGGTCGCACCCATCACTGGCGGCGCCAGCACGGCGCCGGTCGAGGCGCAGGCCTCGATCGCGGCGGCATAGGAGGCGCGAAAGCCGCTCTTCTTCATCACCGGGATGGTCATGGTGCCGGCGGTGAGCACGTTGGAGATGATCGAACCCGACATCATGCCGAGCAGGCCGCTGGCAAAGATACAGACTTTTGCCGCGCCGCCGCGAAAGGTGCCACACAGCGCGAAGGCCAGGTTGATGAAGAACTTTCCGGCGCCCGTCATCATCAGCGCGGTGCCGAACACCAAAAAGCCGATCACGGTGTCGGCGAAGGCCTGGATGGGGATGCCGAGCAGGCTCTCGCCCGAGAGCACGTGATAGGCGGTCGCCTGTTCGAGCGTCGATTGCGTGCCACGAAACGGCCCGAGCCAGCGGGCTTCGGCGAACAGGGGATAGACAGTGAAGGGCAGAACGCTGAGGAGCAGGCTCCAGCCGCCGGTGCGGCGCAACGCTTCCATCAGCATCACCCACATCACGAGGCCTGCGGCGATCACCGTGTTGGGCGCGCCGCCGAATTCCCAGCCGGCCTCCGCCGCCTTGCGCACGTTAACCATCAGTATGATCGCCGCCGCGAAGGTCACGACGAACAGGACGAGGTCATACCAGGGCATGCGGTCGAGCGGCGCGCGTTCGGTGCCCGGAAAGATCAGGAAGGTGAACGGCAGCATCAACGCGATCAGGAGATAGAAATATTCCGTGTTGAGCTGGGTGTATCCGACGAAGAAGCGCAGCGAGAATTGCTGGTTGATGCAGAGCAGGATCGTCGCGGCGGTCGCAACGATCAGCGTCCAGCGCCACGCGCCGCGCAACGTGCGAACGCGCGTGACTTCCGCTTCCTGCATGTTGCCGGCGGCGCCATGGGGATCATCGAACACGACGCGCTTGGGCTCGTCTTGCGGGACGGTGGAAGTGGGAGAGGACATCATCGATCCCGCGCGTGGGCTGGTGAACGCAATCAGGCAAACGGCAGTTGTTTGAACCGCTCTGGCCGCGCGCTCAACCTCTCCCGCGTGCGGGAGAGGTCGGCGCGAAGCGCCGGGTGAGGGCTTTCTCCTCTGGGGGAATCCCACCGCGGAGGCACCCTCTCCCCAACCCTCTCCCGCAAGCGGGAGAGGGGGCGCACTTCTCGCGAGGCAACGATCACGCCTAACAACACCTCGCTCTATTCCTCGAACCCGTTCGGCATGCCCGCTTTCGCTAGCGCCGCGGCACGCGCCTTCGTCCAGCCTTCGAGGAACGCCTTGTCGTCCGACGGCGGATTGGACTTGCCGTAATCGGCCCAGGCGGCCGCCAGCACCTCCTGCCGCTTGATCAGCTGGTTGTTGTGTGCCTCCTGAGCGTCGCTCCATTGGCCGGCCTCTTTCAACGCCTTCACCGCGCCGGGATGCACCGGCACCACCCAGTTCTTGGTCTGGCGGTTGGCCGCGAGTCCGCCGGCGCCGGGCGCGGAGTCCTTATAAGCGTCGTAGTTGACGATCATCGCCTTGGTGATCGCATAGACCTGGTCGGCCGGTTGCGAGGCGTAGGCGACGAAGATCGGGTAGGGATAATTGCCGAGCTCGATCGGCTTCTCCGGCGAGATGCCGGCACCGCAGGTCGCCAGCTGCGGGAAGAAGAACGAGCCGACCTTCTGCATCCGCGCCCAACCCTCCTTGTCCTTGGCAGGCAGCGGCGGCCAGATCAACCCGCGCGGCGAAGCCTCGGCCTCCTTGGCGGGACCGGTGATGGTGGTGCCGAAGGCGGCATCGACGTCGTTATTGATCAGCCCTTTCCACATCGCGCCGTAGCTGGCGAATTCGACAGCCTTGACGTCCTTTTGCGTCAGCCCGGCGAAGGCGAGCACCGCGAGCGAGTTCTGGTTCAGCGCGGGTGAGCCGACCACGAAGCCGACGCGCTTGCCCTTGAGGTCCTTCAGCTCCTTCACGCCGGTGTCGGCGGCCACCGCAAGCGAGGCGCAATTGCAGTCGACGGTCGAGAGCAGGGTCTGCAGCGGCTGCGGACCCCATTCCTTCGAGCCGAACTCGAACACGCCTTCCTGCGCGAAGTAGGTGCCCGACCCCATCGCCGCGGAAACCGCGCGCTTGGCGCGCAGAGGCGCGAGGCGCGCGACGTCGTTGCCTGCGGGGAGCACGCGCACGTCGGTGCCGTACTTGTCCTTCATCATCTTGCCGACGCCGACCGCGATGTTGAATCCGGCGGTGCCGGTGTCATAGGCGGTGAAGGTCAATGTCGCCGGCAGCTTGATGTCTTCGGCGAACGAATAGCGTGTAGACGCAAAAGAAATGCCCGCCACCAGAGCAGGCGCGAGCACGAGCAGCCCACGAAGCATGTTTCCCTCCAATGATCTTCGCTTTGCCGCGAAGATTTTCATTCTTTGTTTGAAACAACGTTTTGTTTGAAACCGATCATGTCACCGCGATCAAGCGATGGCAACGCCATACAGCGCGCGTGGGAATGCGACTGACACATTGTCGCGGAAAAGACCGGATAAGACGCTCAGCTCGCGACGATCGCTATCGCCTGTCCCTCCGCAACGAAGTCATCGACCTTTACCAGAAGCGATGTGATGGTGCCGTTTGCGGGCGAGGGCACTGGGATCTCCATCTTCATCGCTTCGACCACCACAACGTCATCGCCATCCGCGACGGTTCCTCCAACTTGCACGGGAGTTGCGCAGATGCGTCCCGCGACCTCCGTGACGATCTTAATTTCTGGCATGCCATCGCCTTTTTGTTGTCGTCGCAAAATGCCTGAGGTAGCGTCGTCTGCAAGTGGAATTTAATTCCGCATAGCGGAACACAACGGTAGGGATCATGGGACGACGTTCGGAGCGGTTGAGCAGGCAAGGTGCGCTCGCTGGCGAAGCCGGTGAGGGTGATGTGATCCAGGTGGTGTCGCGCGCGTTCGACGTATTGCGATGCTTCGAGGGCCACGAGGCGCGACTCGGCAATCTCGAGATTTCAAATCGCTGCGGTCTGCCGCGCTCGACGGTATCGCGGCTCACGCATACGCTGACCCGCATGGGCCAGCTCGTGTATCTCCCGCGCGACCAGAAGTATCGCATCGGCCCCAGCGCGGTGGCGATGAGTGCTTCGATGATGAAGGGCGCGCAGCTGCGCAGCATGATTCGCCAGCGGCTGCAGGAAGTCGCCGAGCAGCTGCCGGGCACGGTCGGGTTCGTCGTCCCCGACCGCTTCCATCTCGTCTATCTCCAGTTCGCGCGTTCGGCGACGGCGCTCGGCTTGCACGAGGGCACCGGCAGCCGCATCTCGATGGCCTCGACCGCCGCGGGCGCGGCCTACACCGCGGCGCTCGCGCCGGAAGTCGGTGATGCCTTCGTCGCGGACATGGAGCGGGAAGCCCCCGAAGCTGCGAAGATTCTCAAGCCCCGCATCGAGGCCAACCGGCAGATGTTGCGCGAGCGCGGCTATGTCGTCGCCTGCGGCCTCTGGAGCCCGCACATCAACGGTCTCGCGGTGCCGATCTGGTCGCCGCAGTACCAGACCTTCGTGGTCATCACGATCGGTCTTCTGTCGGCGATGTATGACGAGCAGCGTCTGCACGACGAAGTCGCACCGCTGATGCTCCAGCTTGGCCGCTCGCTCGGCAGCCTGATGGAAGGCGCGGAAGGCGACGCCTTCAACAACCGTATCTCGCGTAAGCCGGTCGCCATGGCCGTGCACAACAATAACAAGCCGATCCATTCGGAGGGAGTGAATGAACTGGAAGCCGGAACTCGACGAGCTCGCCCGGCGCGAAGCCTTCGCGCGGGAGATGGGCGGCGTTGACAAGGTCAAGCGACAGCATGACCAGGGCCGGCTGACTGTTCGGGAGCGTATCGACAAGCTGATCGACAAAGGCAGCTTTCACGAGATCGGTGCCGTCTCCGGCATCGGCGAGTACGATTCCAGCGGCGATCTGAAGAAGCTCACGCCGGCCAATTGCGTGTTCGGCCGCGCGCGCGTCGACGGCCGCACATTGGTCGTGGTCGGCGACGATTTCACCGTGCGCGGCGGCTCGGCGGATGCGTCGATCTCGGCCAAGCCGCTGATGGCGGAGGAGATGGCGCACGATTTCCGGCTGCCCATCGTCCGCATCATCGAAGGCTCCGGCGGCGGCGGCTCGGTCAAGACCATCGAGACCAAGGGCGCGGCCAATCTGCCCGGCGGCATCGGCGGCACGCGCTGGTATCGCTTCACGACGGAGAATCTGTCGCGCGTGCCGGTGGTCGCGCTCGGCCTCGGCTCGGTGGCGGGCCTGGGCGCCGCGCGTCTTGCCGCCAGCCACTATTCCATCATGACGCGGAAGTCCGCGATGTTCGTCGCGGGTCCGCCGGTGGTGAAGGCGCTGGGGCAGGACCTTACCAAGGAGGAGCTCGGCGGCGCCGACATCCAGACCCGCGCCGGCGCGGTGGATCATGCGGTCGACACCGAGGAGGAGGCGTTCGCCTGCGCGCGGCGCTTCCTCTCCTACCTGCCGTCATCGGTCTACGAGCTGCCGCCGACCTTGCCCTGCACGGACAGTCCTGAACGCAGCGACGAAGCGCTGATGAACGCGGTGCCGCGCAACCGCAAGCAGGTCTACAAGATGCGGCCCATCATCGAGTCCGTCGTCGACAAGGGCTCGTTCTTCGAGGTCGCAAAAAACTTCGGCAAGCCGATCATCGTCGGCCTCGCGCGGCTCGAGGGCAGGGCGGTGCTGCTGCTCGCCAGCGATAGCTTCCACTATGGCGGATCCTGGACCGCGGATGCCTGCCAGAAAGTGGTGCGCTGGGTCGACTTCGCCGAGACCTTCCACCTGCCGGTCGTCTATCTCATGGATTGCCCCGGCTTCATGATCGGCCTCGATGCGGAGAAGGCGGCCACCATTCGCCACGGCGTGCGTGCCATGGCGGCGGTGAACCAGACCACCGTGCCCTGGTGCACCGTGATCCTGCGCAACGCGTTCGGCGTCGCCGGTGTCGTGCACCAGCCGGCCGACCGCTTCTCGATCCGCTATGCCTGGCCCTCGGCCTATTGGGGCTCGCTGCCGCTCGAAGGCGGCATCGAAGCCGCCTACCGCGCCGACATCGACGCGGCGGAAGACAAGGCGGCGAAGCTGAAGGAGATCGAGGAGCGGCTCAACAAGCTCCGCTCGCCGTTCCGCTCGGCCGAAAAATTCTGGGTCGAGGAGATCATCGATCCGAGGAAGACGCGATCGCTCCTGTGCGAGTTTGCCCGGCTCGCGGAGCCGCTGCGAAAGCCGGGGCCGCCGGAGAATATGACGATCAGGCCGTAGCATCCTTGTGCCAAGTCATGACGCTCGTGCCCCGGACGCAGCGCGCCGCTGCCCTGGCGATGCGAAGCATCGTCCAGTTCAGCGGTGCGCTGCAGAGCTGGGGCCCATGCCACAGCGAATCTGGAGCCTCCTGGGTCCCGGCTCAGCGCCGCAACGCTTGAAGCGTTGCAGTGCGTCCGGGACACGAGGTGCGGCATCGACACAATCCAAGACACTTCCACGGCAAAACAATAACGCGCTAAGCTCCGCCAACAAGAACAAGAGGAAGCGCCAATCGTGTACGACTTCATCATCGTGGGCGGCGGCTCGGCGGGGTCCGTGCTGGCCCACCGGCTCTCCGCCAGGAGCGCCAACAAGGTCCTGCTCTGCGAAGCCGGTCAGGACACGCCACCCGGCAACGAGCCAGCCGAAATCAGGGACAGCTATCCCGGCACCGCCTATTTCGATCCGCGCTTTCACTGGACCGAGCTCAAGGTGACGACCCAGGTCGTCAGCCACAACAATCCCGAGGAGTCGCGGCCTCCTTTGCGCAAATACGAGCAGGCGCGCGTGCTGGGCGGGGGCTCGTCGATCAACGGGCAGATGGCCAACCGCGGCGCGCCGACCGACTACGATGAATGGGAGGCGCGCGGCGCCGAGGGGTGGTCGTGGGCTGACGTGCTGCCGTTCTTCAAGAAGGTGGAGCGCGACCTCGATTTCGACGGACCGTATCACGGCAAGGACGGAAGGATCCCTGTCCGCCGCATCCCGCGCGAGCACTGGACGCGGCATTCGGAGGCGTTCGCGCAGGCCTTCCAGCAGGCCGGCCATCAATTCGTGGCCGACCAGAACGGCGAATTCGTCGACGGCTTCTTCCCGGTGACGCATTCCAATCAGGCCGAGCAGCGCGTCTCGGCCGCGATGGGGTATCTCGATCGCGACACCCGCGCGCGTGCGAACCTTGCGATTTCGACCAACACGCAGGTGCGAGAGCTGCTGTTCGAAGGCACGCGCTGCGTCGGCGTGAAGGCGATGGTCGACGGCCGCGAGCAGGAATTCCGCGGACGCGAGATCATCCTCTCCAGCGGCGCCATTCATTCGCCGGCGCATCTGCTCCGCGCCGGCATCGGCCCCGTCGGTCACCTCAAGGAGCTGGGCATTCCCGTGCTGGCGGCCTTGCCGGGGGTGGGCCAACGCTTGATGGATCATCCCTCGATCTCGCTGTCCTCCTTTGTCCGCCGCGGCGCGCGCATGAACGAGCACACCAGGCGGCACATGCAGCTGGGCCTGCGCTACTCCTCCGGGCTGCCTGATGTGCCCAAGGGCGACATGTTCGTCGTCGTCATCAGCAAATCAGCCTGGCACGCCGTCGGCGCGCAGATCGGCTCGCTCCTGACCTTCGTCAACAAGACCTATTCCGAGACCGGACAGGTCAAGCTCGCCTCGCGCGATCCCTCGGCAGAGCCGATCGTCGAGTTCAACCTGCTGTCCGACCGCCGCGATCTCGATCGCCTGATGAGCGGTTTCCGCAAGATGGCAGCGATCCAGATGAGCGAGGTAGTCAGGAAGGTGACGGACAAGCCGTTTCCGGCCGCCTATACCGATCGCGTCCGCAAGATCGGCGTGGTCAACACCAGGAACAAGATTCTCACCACGATCGCCGCGGCCCTGATGGACGGGCCGGCGGCGCTGCGTCACTACATGATCGACAATTTCGTCGTCGAAGGCTTCACCTTCGATCAGGTGATGAACGATGACGAGGCGCTGGAAGCCTTCGTGCGCAAGGCGACGATCGGCGTCTGGCACGCCTCGTGCTCGTGCCGCATGGGCCGCACTGAGGATCCGATGGCGGTGGTCGACAATCAGGGCCGCGTCAAGGGCGTGCAGGGCCTGCGCGTCGTCGATGCCTCGATCTTCCCGGTGGTGCCATGCGCCAACACCAACTTTCCGGTGTTGATGTCGGCGGAGAAGATCGCGGCCGCAATGATGCAATGAGCGGCAGCGAGTTCTGGCGATCCGGGCAGTGCGGTGAGGAGGAGCGCTGATGGATACTTGGTTGCATGCCGCCAGCTTGACGCGCTGATCGAGCATTCGAGCGCTGCGAGTTAATCATCTCAGGCGCTACGTGTAGGCTATGAGATCGTGCAGTCGTGGCGCGCGATCGCAGCCAGTTTCAGCCGCGCTTTAGGCCCATTTCAGCCAAACTGTTATTGGTCTCTTTGCCCGGGGCAGGGTCTCTCATTTGGAGTCCTGCAATGTTCAAGCGAGTATTTTCTGCGTGCGTCTTCGTTGCCCTGGGTTCTGTCGCTTCGGAAGCGCGCCCTTATCGCATTCATCAAGCTCCTGAATGCAACGTCACCATGCCCTGCGACTTCTCGTATTCGCAGACGCGACGCGAGCGGGTTGCCAGGCCCTCACTGGCTTCCAGATCTTCGCTGATTTCCAGGTCCACACTGCAAGCGTACCGCTCGACACAACTGACGGTGACTGATGCTGGGAGCACGACCACGCCGGCGGCCGTCTCCGGTGCCCACGGCGCTCGCATTGTCGGTGGCCGTCCGGCCGGTTGCCCTTCGTCGTTCTGCGGCTGCGGCGCGGCTCTGCGCGTGTTCGGCCGTATCGTGCCGGAATTGAATCTTGCGTCCAATTGGCTCCGCTTTCCCAGGACATCACCCGCACCGGGAATGGTTGCTGCGCGACGAGGACACGTTTTCGTCCTTGAACAGCACCTCGGAGGCGACGTCTGGATGGCCTATGACGCCAACTCGGGTGGGCGCGCGACGCGAATCCACGCGCGTTCGCTGCGAGGGTATACGATTGTCAACCCGCGCGGCGGCTCGGTGGCTTGAGGGCAGCGGATAGCGCTCCAAAAACGGCGGACGGGTCGCAACATCTTTGCGACCCGCCAACGCCGAACGCCGAGCCGATCACAGCCGGAGCACCTTGCCGGGATTCATGATGTTGTGCGGATCGAGCGCGCGTTTGATGGTGCGCATGATGTCGAGCTCGGTCTTGGAACGGTAGTGGCTGAGCTCGTCGAGCTTGTCGATGCCGATGCCGTGCTCCGCCGAGATCGAGCCGCCCATGGAGGTGACGAGATCGTTCACGGCGCGCGTGATGGCGGGCGCGTATTGGTTCAGCGTCTGCTGGTCCATGCCCTTCGGTCCCATGAACGAGAAATGCAGATTGCCGTCGCCGATATGGCCGAGCGGATAGGGCCGGATGGTCGGGAGAATGTCGAGCACGGCCTTGAGGCCCTTGTCGATGAACTCCGGAATCCCTGAAATCGCCACCGACACGTCGAAACTGATCCCCGGTCCCTCGGCGCGTGAGGCCTCCGCCATTGCTTCGCGGATGCGCCACATGTTGCGCGATTGACCGAATGTGTGCGCGATCGCCGCATCCAGCACGCGGCCGGCCTCGAGTTGATCGGCGAGAAACTGCTCCATCTTGCCGGACATGCCCTCGGTTCCGTCCTGCCGCGGGCGCGCCGACGACCATTCCAGCAGCAGGTACCAGGGCGTATCCGCCTTCAGCGGATCCTGCGTCCCGGGAATGTGGCGCAGGGAAAGGTCGATGGCCGCCCGGCTGAGCAGCTCGCAGGAGCCGACATTGTCCTCGGATGCCGCGTGCGCCTCGGACAGGATTTCCAGCGCCGCGCGGGGATCGCGGATTGCCAGCCACGCCGTGCAGACGTCCTTCGGTGCCGGCCACAGCTTGAGCACGGCCTTGGTGATGATGCCCAGCGTCCCCTCGGCGCCCATGAACAGGTGCTTGAGGTCGTAGCCGGTGTTGTCCTTCTTGAGCGCGCGCAATCCGTCCCAGACCTCGCCATTCGGCAGCACGACCTCGAGCCCCAGCACGAGATTGCGGGCATTGCCGTAGCGCAGCACCTGCACGCCGCCGGCGTTGGTGGAGAGATTGCCGCCGATCATGCAGGAGCCCTGGGCACCGAGGCTCAGCGGCAGGAAGCGGTCGTGCTCGCTTGCGGTCTCCTGAAGCGTCTGTAACACGCAGCCGGCCTCGACCGTCATCGAATAGCCGACGGGATCGACATCCAGCACGCGGTTCATCCGGCCGAGCGACAGCACGATGCCGGTGTGCGCAGGCCAGGGCGTCGCCCCGCCCATCAGGCCGGTGTTGCCGCCCTGCGGCACGATCGCGACGCCGTGCTCGTGGCAGAGCCGGACCACTTTCGAGACCTCCTCGGTGCTGCCAGGGCGAACGACGGCTCCGGCGTTGCCGACCAGCAATCCCCGCCAATCCGTCACAAACGGCTGCTTGCCATGCTCGTCCTCGATCAGGCCTTTGTCGCCGACGATCGCGCGCAACGCATCGCGCAATGGTTCGGTCACGGGAGCGGTCGGGATGGTGGGCAGGGACGTCGGGAGCGGCATTTGTTTCCTCTGGCACATCTTTGTGTGTACTGAGCGCGCGAAGCGCCGCAGCCATTGTCCACGTTTAGGCTGCCGAGTCTAACGGCAATGCGCCACGCGTGTGGGGAGTTTGGGTCGGCCTGACCGCTTGGAACGGTCCGCAGCAGCACGACGTTTGCTTCTCGGCACAACAGGAGAGCCGCATGGCGAAGGTTGACGAGGAGCTCATCCGGGTGAGAGCCCACCAGCTTTGGGAACTCGCAGGCAAGCCGGAGGGCCGCCAGGACGAGTTCTGGCGAGAAGCCGAGCGCGAATTATCAAACGACGCCGGCGCAAATGCCGAAGAATCCTCAAAGACTTTCACGGAGTAATCCGCGAGCGAACGGTCTCGCGCTATCGGGCTTCAACCAGCTGGCGGGCATTGGCCATGGCTGCGCCCGAAGCGGTGTTGTCGAAAATGCACCAGACCGAGGCCGCCGCGCTCCGGCCAGCCGCACCTTGAGCGCCGCCAAGGCAGCCGCGTCATAGCTGGAATAATAGACCCTCGGTGAACCGTGAAGCCGAAAATAGGCCAGCCCGGTCCAGCCGCCGGGCGCAGCGCCATTGGCGGCACGCGGTGGATCCGCGGCCACCCGCGCGACGCCTCGTTGCGCCAGCCAGTCGTCGGCCGGCCTGGTGAACCAGCTCGCGTGCCGTGGCTCGCAAACCACCGGCACCTGCCCCCCTTTCTGCAGCGCTATTACGAGCTTCCCGGCGCCGCGCCTTGCGAAGATTGTCGACGAAGGCAATTGCAGCAGCAGCACGCCGAGCTTTTGCCCAAGGCCGGAAATCTCCTCGCAGAACCGATCGACGTCCGCGCGATCGAACCTCAGCTCCGGCGCATGGCTGATCGATTGCGGGACCTTGACCGCAAAACGGAAGCCGGCCGGCACCGCAGCGCTCCATCGCTCATATGTCGTGCGCCGATGCGGACGATAGAACGACGTGTTGATCTCGGTGCAGTTCAGCACTGAGGCGTAGCGCTCAAGGTGGGAGCCCTCGGCCTTGAACGCATCCGCATGCTGGGACGGCACGTTCCATCCCGCCGTGCCAATCCGAAGGGCATGCTTGCGCGTCCGTCCAGGCCTGTCTGTCATCGCCACAGCATAGGAGGCATCTTTGCGGCGTGGTCATGTCGGAACGATTTGGCCCGCCTTCACGACACTGCGGGGCTCTGTTTCTTCTGTCAAACCGGAAGGCAGAAGACGTGGTTCCTTCTCACGCCATCGCCACTTGCGGCTTCGGCTGCCGCGACAGCGCCAGCACGATCAGGGCCGCGAACGCGCAGAGCGCGCCGGCGATGAAGAAGGCGGGCAGGTAGCTCTGGTAGACTGTGCGCGAGAACCCCGCGCCGAACGCCGCGGCGCCGGCGCCGAGCTGATGGCCGGCGAATATCCAGCCGAACACCAGATTGGCGCGCTCGGGCCCGAACTTTTGCGCGGTGAGCCGCACCGTCGGCGGCACCGTCGCGATCCAGTCGAGACCATAGAACATCGCGAAGACCGAGAGGCCGTAGAAGGAGAAATCGCTGAACGGCAGGAAGATCAGCGAGAGCCCGCGCAGGCCGTAGTACCAGAACAGGAGCCAGCGATTGTCGTAGCGGTCGGACAGCCAGCCCGACATGATCGTGCCGAAGAAGTCGAAGATGCCCATCGCCGCCAGCAGGCTCGCCGCCTGCACCTGCGGGATGCCGAAATCGAGGCACATCGGGATCAGGTGCACCTGCACCAGCCCGTTGGTGGAGGCGCCGCAGATGAAGAAGGTCGCGAACAGGATCCAGAACGTCATCGACGTCGAGGCGTCGCGCAGCGTGCCGAGTGCAACGCCCGTGATCGAGCCGTGGCTGACGGGCGGCGCGGGCAAGGGTGCGGTGCCTTCGTCGCCGAACGGCTTCAGGCCGACGTCGCTGGGGCGGTCACGCATCGCGAGCAGCACGGCCAGCGCGGAAACACCGAGCATGATGCAGACGAGACCGAGCGCGAGGCGCCAGCCATAGCGCTCGGTGAGGCTTGCCAGCAGCGGCAGGAACACGAGCTGGCCGGTGGCAACGCTCGCCGTCATGATGCCGATGACGAGGCCGCGTCGTGCCGCGAACCAGCGCGTGGCGATGGTCGCGCCGAGCACCAAGGCCGTCATGCCGGTGCCGATCCCGATCACCACGCCCCAGAGGGCAATGAGCTGCCAGACCTCCGTCATGCCGAGCGAGAGCACGAGCGCCGAGACCACGATCAGCTGGGCGGCCAGCGTGACGTTGCGCAGGCCATAGCGGTTGAGCAGGGCGGCCGCGAACGGCGCCATCAGTCCGAACAGGATGAAGCGGATCGACAGCGCGGACGAGATCTCCGCCGTGCTCCAGCCGAACTCCTTCTGCAGGGGAACGATGAACACGCCGGGCGCGCCGACCGTGCCGGCGCTGATCAGCGCGGTGAGGAAAGTCACGCCGACCATCACCCAACCGTAATGAATGTTACGGCGGGACAGTGCTGCCGCGAGCCAGTTCGAGATCATTGGGCCTCAACATTGATGGGCAGGCCGAGACAGACCTGCGTCAGTCTAGAGAATGACACGGGATGTATCTGTCGCAAATGACAGAGTTCCCTCGTTTCCGGACGTCCGCGTCAGCGGCGTTCCACCGCGATGGCCGTGGCTTCACCGCCGCCGATGCAGAGTGCGGCGATGCCGCGCTTGAGGTTGTTGGCCTCCAGCGCATGCAGCAGCGTCACGATCAGCCGCGCGCCGGTGGCGCCGATCGGGTGGCCCAGCGCGCAGGCGCCGCCATTGACGTTCAGCTTGTCGCGGGGAATGCCGAGGTCGCGCTGCGCCGCCATCGCCACCACGGCAAAGGCCTCGTTGATCTCGAACAGGTCGACGTCGCCCGCGCTCCAGCCGACCTTGTCCAGCAGCTTGCGGATCGCCGGGATCGGCGCCGTGGTGAACCATTGCGGCTCCTGGCTATGGGTGGCGTGGCCCTTGATCTCGGCGAGAACAGGCAGGCCGCCCCGGTCGGCAAGCGCGCGCTTCGTCAGCACCAGCGCGGCGGCGCCGTCGGCATTGGCGGAGGAGGCGGCCGGCGTGATGGTGCCGTTGGCGCGGAACGCCGGCTTCAATCCGGGGATCTTGGCGGGGTCGACCTTGAGCGGATGCTCGTCATTGGCGATCACGCGCGGTCCGGCCTTTTCGGTCAGCGTGATCGGCGCAATCTCGGCCTTGAACGCGCCGCCCTCGACGGCCTTGCGGGCGCGGCTCAGCGTCTCCATCGCATAGGCGTCCTGATCCTTGCGGGTGAATTGATAGGCTTCCGCCGTGGCTTCGCCGAAATCGCCCATGGAACGGCCGGTCTCGTAGGCGTCCTCCAGGCCGTCCATCATCATGTGGTCGATGATGCGGTCGTGGCCGACGCGATAGCCGCCGCGCGCCTTGGCGAGCAGGTAGGGCGCGTTGCTCATGCTCTCCATGCCGCCGGAGACGACGATGTCGGCCGAGCCGGCGCGGATGATGTCGTGCGCCAGCATGGTCGCCTTCATGCCGGAACCGCAGACCTTGTTGACGGTGGTGGCACCGGTCGCATCAGGCAGACCGGCGCTGCGTGCGGCCTGGCGCGCCGGCGCCTGGCCTTGGCCTGCCGGCAGCACGCAGCCCATGAAGACCTCGTCGACCTTCTCGGGCGCGAGCTTGGCGCGTTCGAGCACCGCCCCGATTACGTGTGAGCCGAGCTTGTGGGCCGGGAGCGGCGACAACTCGCCCATGAAGCGGCCGAGCGGGGTGCGTGCGGCGGAGACGATGACGACGGGATCGGCGGCTTCGGCCATGACGAGAACTCCCTGGCGATGACGTGTAAGATGATGACCATCATATGATGCGGCGCAAAAAATGCAACCGCGGTTGGGATGAGAAAATGTCGTGGGTCGGATGAGATTTGGTCACTCCCTCGTCCGTGTCCCGGACGCGGCGCGACGTGCAACGTTGCGACGCAGAGCCGGGACCCAGATCGCGCCGACCTCATCGGTGCATGGGCCCCGGCTCAGCAGCGCACCGCCAAGCGGGCGCTGCGCTGCGTCCGGGGCACGGCAACCTGCATCCTACCGCTTCCGGTTGACAAACGCGCCCATCAGCCGCGTCGGCTCGTCCGTCAGGAATGACTCGCCGAACACTTTCACGCTCAAATTCACCGACTCGGTCAGCGGCAGTTCCTCCCATTGCCGCAGCAGCGCCTTTTGCGAGCGCAGCGCCTCGGGGCCGCATTCGAGCAAGGCCTTCACTAGATGCTCGACCTCGGCATCGAGCTCGCCGGGCGCAGCGACCTTGTCGACCAGGCCCCATGCCAGGGCCGTGGCTGCATCGATGTTCTCCGCCGTCATCACCAGCCAGCGCGCGCGGGCCCAACCGATCAGGCGCGGCAACAGCGCGGCATGGATCACCGAGGGGATGCCGACACGCACCTCGGGCATGCCGAAATGGGCATCATGCGCGGCGACGCGGAAGTCGCAGGCCGCCGCCACTTCGAGCCCGCCGCCGAGGCACCAGCCCGGCATGCGTGCGATGATCGGGGCAGGGAAGGCGCGCACCGCCTCGCAGAGATCGCGCAGGCGGCTGATGAAGGCCTCGGCGGATATCTGGTCGAGCCCGGCCATCTCCTTGATGTCGGCTCCGCCGATCAGGCTCTTCTCGCTCTGTCCGCGCAGCACCACGACGCGGATGCTGCGGTCGGATGCGAACTGCTGCAGGCCTTCGCGCACGGCGTCGGTCACGGGCGAGCCGAGGATGTTGAGCGGGCCGGCGTTGCAGATCGCGACATGAACGACGCCGCGCGCATCGCGCGTCACGCCGCAATGATTGTTGAGCATTTCCATCGTGGGATCTCGAAAGGTTTCGTGGACATGCGCGGGGCGCGCCGGTCGGGATCACTTCCGGGCCGAAACGTACGTCTTGTCAAGCGGCGGGGAGGGCGGGTTGCCAGCGTGAAGTCCGTGGCATAGTATGACGAATATCATCTAAAGAGGCTGCCATGACCGGTGACGATCAACCCGACCTGTTTTCGCCCGCGCAGAGGCGGGAACGCGTAGTGGACTGGCAGGTGCCTGCGCCGGTGGCGCGGGCGGCGATGGGCCTGTCGGGCATGGATGCCATGCTGGGCATCCGTGACGGCCGCCTGCCGCCGCCGCCCTTCGCCAAGCTGATAGGTTTCACCATGGCCGTGGTCGAGCCGGGCCGTATCGTCATGGAACTGCAGCCGCGCGAGGATCTCGAAAACACCATCGGTCTTCTCCACGGCGCGACCGCCGCGGCGCTGCTCGATACCGCGATGGGATGTGCCATCTCGACCCGGCTCGAGGCCGGACAAAGCTCGGTGACCCTCGATCTGAAGCTGACGTTTCTCCGCCCCCTGTCGGTTCGCTCGGGGCTGATCTCGGCCGAGGGCAAGATCATCAAGCTGGGGCGGCAGACCAGCTATACCGAGGGTTTCGTTCGCGACGGGAAGGGGGCCCTCGCGGTGCACGCAACTGCAACGTTCTCCATGATCGGAAGCAACTTGACATGAATTAATGCACCCATCGCGGCATTTGCGTGTTATGAGATGATCTCCGACATTCAATGAGATCCGCATGCGCTATTCCCGGGAACACAAGCAGGAAACCCACGATCGCATCGTGAAGAAGGCCTCGGTGCGGCTGCGGGAGAAGGGCGCCCACGGTATCGGCGTCGCCGACCTCATGAAGGAGGCGGGCCTGACCCACGGCGGCTTTTACGCGCATTTCGATTCCCGCGAGGCGCTGGTGATCGAGGCTTTTGCCTACGCGATGGACCGTTCGATGGAACACTGGCGCAAGCTCACCGGCGAGGTCGCTCCGGAAAAGCGGCTGGCGCTGATCGCGGAAAGCTATTTGTCCACGCTGCATCGCGACAATCCCGGTCACGGCTGCTCGATTCCCGCGCTGGGAGCCGAGATCGCCCGCGAGAGTCCGAAGACACGCAAGGCCTTTGCCGGCAAGCTGGATGAGATGATCGAGGCCCTGACCGACACCATCCCGAACATGCCCCGCAAGGCGGCACGCAAGCAGGCGATCGCGACGCTCGCGACGATGGCCGGAACCATGCTGCTGGCGCGCATCGCCGGCTCGAGCGAATTGTCCGACGAGATGCTGAAGGCCGGCCGGGACCACGCGCTCGAGGGAGCGAAGCGTGAGTCGAAGGTGGCGGCCGCGAAGAAGGCGAAACAGAACTAGGCGAAATGCCGTGTAGGGTGGGTTAGCCATGCGATTGCGCGAAGCGCATTCGCTTGGCGTAACCCACCACTGTGTTCGTCCGCGGAGACGGAAGAGGTGGGTTACGCCTTCGGCTAACCCACCCTACGAGACCGCCGTTCACCGCCCAGCAAACAACGCCCGCTCGCGCTCGACAATCTCCGAGATGTAATCCGCCACGGCCCTGATCCGCGCCAGGTCCTTACTGTCGGCGTGCATCAGCATCCAGAACGTCCGCGTGATCGAGATCTCTTCGGGCAGCACGGCGACAAGCTGCGGATAGTCGCTCGCCATGAAATGCGGCAGCACCGCGATGCCGAAGCCGGAGAGGGTGGCGTTGAGCTGCGCGATCAGATTGGCGCTGCGGAAGCGCGCCGAGATCCGCGGCGACACCTGCGGCAGATAGTCGAGCTCAGGCGTGAACAAGAGTTCCTCGATGTAGCCGACGAAGCGGTGCTGCGTCAGATCCTGCCGCGAGGCGATTTTCGGGAAGCGGTCGAGATAGGCGGGGGCTGCGTAGAGCCCGAGGCGGTAGTCGAGCAGCTTGCGCCCGACGATGCGACCTTCCTTCGGCATGGTCAGGCTGATGGCGATGTCGGCCTCGCGCTTGGAGAGGCTGAACAGCCGCGCGGTTGCTACAAGTTGCAAGTCGAGATCGGGATAGCGGTCCGCGAACGGCGTCAGCCGCGGCGCCAGGAAGGCGGTGCCGAACCCATCAGGCGCGCCGATCCGCACCGTCCCGGTCAGCCGCGCCACGGAGCCGCCGACCTGCTCCTGATTGGCAACAATGGTCGATTCCATGGCTTCGGCGCTGTCGGCGACGCGCTGGCCGGCCTCGGTGAGGAGGTAGCCGGTCTTGCGCCGGTCGAACAGCTTGGCCGAGAGGTGCTTCTCCAGCCGGTCGACGCGGCGGATCACGGTGGCATGGTCGACCCCCAGCTGTTTTGCCGCAGCCGACACCGAGCCGCCCCGCACGATGGCCAGCACGAAGCGAAAGTCGTCCCAATCGATAGCGCCTTGATCCAGCATTTTCGCACATCTATGGTGCATTATCTCAGACTTGAATCCTATAAAATGCAGGTCAATAGGATTTGTCAAAGCGACCACGCTCGCCTGAAGGAGACCATTCCATGCGTTCAATCGGACATTTCATCGGTGGCAAGGAGGTCAAGGGCACCTCGGGCCGCACTGCCGACGTCTTCGAGCCGATGACCGGTGACGTCCAGGCCAAGGTGGCGCTGGCGTCCAAGGCCGAAGTCCGCGCCGCTGTCGAGAACGCGCGCGCGGCACAGCCCGAATGGGCCGCGACCAATCCGCAGCGCCGCGCCCGCGTCATGATGAAATTTGTGGAGCTGGTCCAGCGCGATTACGACAAGCTCGCCGAGCTGCTCGCGCGCGAGCACGGCAAGACCGTCCCCGACGCCAAGGGCGACATCCAGCGCGGCCTAGAAGTCGCGGAATTCGCTTGCGGCATTCCGCATCTGATGAAGGGCGAATACACCGAAGGCGCTGGCCCCGGCATCGACATCTATTCGATGCGCCAGCCGCTCGGCGTCGTCGCAGGCATCACGCCGTTCAATTTCCCGGCGATGATCCCGATGTGGAAGTTTGCGCCGGCGATCGCCTGCGGCAACGCTTTCATTCTCAAGCCCTCGGAGCGCGACCCCGGCGTGCCGATGCTGCTCGCTGAACTCATGATAGAAGCGGGCCTGCCGGCCGGCATCCTCAACGTCGTCAACGGCGACAAGGAGGCGGTCGACGCCATCCTCGACGATCCCGACATCAAGGCCATCGGCTTCGTCGGCTCGACGCCGATCGCGCAATACATCTACGAGCGCGCCGCGCAGACCGGCAAGCGCTGCCAGTGCTTCGGCGGCGCCAAGAACCACGCCATCGTCATGCCGGACGCGGACATGGACCAGGCCGTCGACGCGCTGATCGGCGCCGGCTACGGCTCGGCCGGCGAGCGCTGCATGGCCGTTTCCGTCGCGGTCCCCGTCGGCAAGTCCACCGCCGACCGCCTGATGGAAAAGCTGATCCCGCGCGTCGAGTCGCTCAAGATCGGCACCTCGATCGATCCGTCGGCCGACTATGGTCCGCTCGTGACCCGCGAGGCGGTCGAGAAGGTCAAGAGCTACATCGACATCGGCGTCAAGGAAGGCGCGACGCTCGCCGTCGACGGCCGCGGCTTCAAGATGCAGGGCTACGAGAACGGCTTCTATCTCGGCGGTTCGCTGTTCGACAACGTCACCAAGGACATGCGGATCTACAAGGAAGAGATCTTTGGCCCGGTGCTCTCGGTGGTGCGCGCGCACGACTACAAGGAGGCGCTGGCGCTGCCTTCCGACCACGATTACGGCAACGGCGTTGCCATCTTCACCCGCGACGGCGATGCCGCGCGCGACTTCGCGGCCAGAGTCAACGTCGGCATGGTCGGCATCAACGTGCCGATCCCGGTGCCGATCGCTTATTACACCTTCGGCGGCTGGAAGAAGTCGGGCTTCGGCGATCTCAACCAGCACGGCCCGGATTCGATCCGCTTCTACACCAAGACCAAGACGGTGACCTCGCGCTGGCCGTCCGGCGTCAAGGAAGGTGCGGAGTTCTCGATCCCGCTGATGAAGTAAGGCTGTAGCCCAGCCTGTCATTGCGAGGAGCGTAGCGACGAAGCAATCCAGTATCTTTCCGCGGAGACGGTCTGGATTGCTTCGCTTTGCTCGCAATGACGAAAGAAAGAGCAGCCCGGCATGCAGTTCGCTCTGAATGAGGATCAGATCGCGGTTCGCGACATGGCATTGGCGTTTGCGGCCGAGAAGATCGCGCCGCACGCGCTGCGTTGGGACGAGGAGAAGTATTTTCCAGTCGAGGTGATGCGCGAAGCCGCCAAGCTCGGCATGGGCGGCATCTATATCCGCGACGATGTTGGCGGCTCCGCCATGACGCGGTTCGACGCAGCGCTGATCTTCGAGGCGCTGGCGACGGGCTGCCCGACCACCTCGGCCTTCATCTCCATCCACAATATGGCGAGCTGGATGATCGATGCCTTCGGCAGCGACACCCAGCGCCACCAATGGCTGCCGAAGCTCTGCACCATGGAGCTGATCGCAAGCTACTGCCTGACCGAGCCGGGTGCCGGCTCGGACGCCGCGGCGCTGCGCACGCGCGCCGTGCGCGACGGCGACCACTACGTCCTAAACGGCCAGAAGCAATTCATCTCCGGCGCTGGCGGCACGGATATTCTGGTCGCGATGGTACGTACCGGTGGCGACGGTCCCGGCGGCATCTCGACCCTCGTCATCGACGGCAAGGCGCCGGGTGTCTCCTTCGGTGCCAATGAGCGAAAGATGGGCTGGAACGCGCAGCCGACCCGCGCGGTGATATTCGAGAACGCCCGCGTGCCTGTGGCCAATCGCCTGAGCGAGGAGGGCACAGGCTTCAAGATCGCGATGGCCGGCCTCGACGGCGGCCGTCTCAACATTACGGCGTGCTCGCTCGGCGGCGCGCAAGCAGCACTCGACAAGGCGCGCGCCTACATGAAGGAGCGCAAGGCGTTCGGGAAGCGGCTCGACGAATTCCAGGCGCTGCAATTCCGTCTCGCCGACATGGCCATCGAGCTGGAGGCTGCGCGCACTTTCCTGTGGCGCGCCGCCGCGGCGCTCGATCGCAAAGACCCCGACGCCACCATGCTCTGCGCCATGGCTAAACGCTTCGGCACCGATGTCGGGTTCGAGGTTGCCAACCATGCGTTGCAGCTTCACGGCGGCTACGGCTACCTCAGTGAATACGGCATTGAGAAGATCGTGCGCGACTTACGCGTGCACCAGATACTCGAAGGCACCAATGAAATCATGCGGCTCATCGTGGCGCGCAAACTGATCGAGGGCGCGCGATGAGCGGAGCGGAAGAGGGCGATCTCGTCGCGCGCGTCGAAGGCGCCGCCGGCATCATCAGGCTCAATCGTCCCAAGGCGATCAATGCCGTGACGCTGGAGATGTTTCGCGACATCGACAAGGCGCTCGATCGCTTCGAAGTTGATCCTGCAATTGCCGTGATCCTGCTGGAAGGCGCCGGCGAGCGCGGCCTTTGCGCCGGCGGCGACATCCGCACGCTCTGGGAAAGCTCGAAGGCTTGTGGCGATCTCGGCAAGATCCTGTGGCGCGAGGAGTACATCCTCAATGCCCGGATCAAGAAGTTTCCAAAGCCCTATGTCGCCTTCATGGACGGCATCGTGATGGGCGGCGGCGTCGGGCTTTCAGCGCATGCCAGCCATCGTATCGTCACCGATCGGACCAAGCTCGCGATGCCCGAAGTCGGCCTCGGCTTCTTCCCCGATGTCGGCGGCACCTATCTGCTGTCGCATTCGCCGGGCGAGATCGGCACCTATTTCGGGCTGACCGGCCAGACCATGAACGGGCCGGACGCGATCCACGCGAAGTTTGCCGATTGGGTGGTGCCGGCGGCGAGATTGCCGGAGCTGCGCGAGGCGCTGACCAAGCTGCGGTCCGGTGCGACCGCAGCCGATGTCAGCAAGCTCATCGACGGCTTCGCCTCCGGCGAGACTGCGGGGCCGGTCGCCGCCAGGGAGCCGGTCATCGATGCGTTGTTCGGCTTCGACCGCATGGAGGACATTGTCGCTGCGCTGAAGCGCGATGGTTCCGAGTTCGCGCTGGCCACGCTGAAGACGCTGAACGAAAAATCGCCGCGCGGCATGGTGGTCACGCTGAAGCTACTGCGCCTTGCGCGCGGATCGAGCCTGGAAGAGTGCCTGGTTCGCGAATACCGCGCCGCGCTGGAGGTGTTTCGGAGCGATGATTTTCGCGAGGGCGTGCGCGCCGCCGTGATCGACAAGGACCGCAACCCGACCTGGTCGCCGCCGCGGATCGAGGATGTGACGCCGGACATGCTTGCGCCCTATCTCGCGGAGATCGGCGCGGACGAGCTGAAGTTCAATTAACAACGCTGTAGCGGAGGAAACGACAATGGCCACGATCGCATTCATCGGTCTCGGCAACATGGGCGGCCCGATGGCGGCCAACCTCGTCAAGGCCGGCCACAAGGTGGTGGCGTTCGATCTTGTCGAAGCCTCGCGCAATCAGGCCAAGGCCGATGGCGCCAGCATCGCCGACAGCGCCCCGGCCGCGGTGAAGGGCGCCGATGTCGTCGTCACCATGCTGCCCGCAGGCAAGCACGTGCTCGGCGTCTGGAACGAGGTCGTGCCCGCCATGACCAAGGGTGCGCTGATCATCGACAGCTCCACCATCGATGTTGAAAGCGCGCGGGCCGCGCATGCGCTCGCCGCCAAGCACGGCGTGCTCTCGGTCGATGCGCCGGTCTCCGGCGGCACGGGCGGTGCCAAGGGTGCGACGCTCACCTTCATGTGCGGCGGCGAGGAGAAGGCATTTGCCGCGGCCAAGCCCGTGCTCGAGAACATGGGCAAGAAGATCGTGCATTGCGGCGGTGCCGGTGCCGGCCAGGCCGCAAAGATCTGCAACAACATGATCCTCGGCATTTCCATGATCGCGGTGAGCGAGGCCTTTGCGCTCGGTGAAAAGCTCGGGCTCTCGCATCAGGCGCTGTTCGATGTGGCCTCGACCTCGTCCGGCCAGTGCTGGTCGCTGACGACCTATTGCCCGGTGCCGGGCCCGGTGCCGACCTCGCCGGCCAACAACGATTACAAGCCGGGCTTTGCCTCGGCGCTGATGGTGAAGGACCTCACCCTGGCGCAGGATGCGGCCAAGGCTGCGGGCGCGGCGACGCCGCTCGGCAAGCATGCGCAGGAGATCTATCAGTCTTTCGACGCAGCCGGCCAGGGCGGGGTGGATTTTTCCGGAATTATCAAGCACGTTAGGAGTTTAGCCGGGAAAGCTTGATGACCACATTCCAGGAAGCACGCGCGTTCCTTCTGCAACACCGCACGGAATACGAGGCTGCGGTCAAAGGTTTCCGCTGGCCTGATCCGGTTCCTTTCAACTGGGCGCTCGACTGGTTCGACGCCGAGCTCGCGGCCAATGCGGACAGCAAGGATCGGCCCGCGCTCTGGATCGTCGATGCCGCCCAGGACAAGCAGACGAAGCTGTCCTTTGCGGCGCTGTCGCGCCGCTCCAACCAGGTCGCCAACTTCCTCCGCGCGCAGGGCCTCCGGCGCGGCGACCATCTCCTGCTGCTGCTCGGCAACGTGGTTCCGCTGTGGGAGACGATGCTTGCCGCGATGAAGCTCGGCGTGGTCGTCATTCCCGCCACGACGCTGCTGACCGCCGACGAGCTGCGCGACCGGCTCGATCGCGGCAAGGCAAGGGCAGTGGTCGCCGCGCAGGACCAGGTCGCGAAATTCACGAGCCTAGGCGCCGAGAATGTCGTTCGCATCGTCGTCGGCGCGGCCTCCGACGGTTGGCTGGCATATGACGAAGCAGCAAAAGCTTCCGAAAGCTTCGCGCCTGATGGTCCGACCAATGCCGACGATCCGATGCTGCTGTATTTCACCTCGGGTACGACAGCAAAACCAAAATTGGTGCGACACAGTCAGCGCAGCTATCCCGTCGGCCATCTCTCGACGATGTACTGGATCGGGCTGAAGCCCGGCGACGTCCATCTCAACATCTCCTCGCCCGGCTGGGCCAAGCATGCCTGGAGCTGCTTCTTCGCGCCGTGGAATGCGGGTGCGACCGTGTTCGTGGTCAACCAGCCGCGCTTTGATGCCAAGTCGCTGCTTGCCACCATCGGCCGCTGCGGCGTCACCACGCTGTGCGCGCCGCCGACGGTGTGGCGGCTGTTCATCCAGGAGAACCTCGCCTCGTTCAAGGTGGCGCTTCGCGAGGTCTGCGGCGCCGGCGAGCCGCTCAATCCCGAGGTGATTGATCAGGTGCAGGCGGCCTGGGGCCTCACCATTCGCGACGGCTACGGCCAGACCGAGACCACGGCGCTCGCCGGCAATTCGCCGGGCCAGCCGATCAAGATCGGCTCGATGGGCCGTCCGTTGCCGGGCTATCGCGTGCAGATCAGCGATGCCGACGGCCATCCCGCAAAGGAGGGCGAGGTGACGCTGGTGCTCGGCGCCGACCGCCCCGCCGGCCTGATGCAGGGCTATCAGGGCGACGACGGCAAATTGTCCGGCGCCGCAGGCGCGCTCTATCGCAGTGGCGACGTCGTATTCGCGGATGAGGACGGCTACTTGACCTTCGTCGGCCGCTCTGACGACGTCTTCAAATCCTCCGATTATCGCATCAGCCCGTTCGAACTGGAGAGCGTCCTGCTCGAGCACGAGCTGGTCGCGGAAGCTGCGGTGGTGCCGAGCCCGGATCCAATCCGGCTCGCGATCCCCAAGGCGTTCGTGCTGCTGACCGCGGGTGCAGAACGCTCGCCGGAAACCGCGCTATCGATCTTCAAGCACCTGCACGCGCGTCTGGCCCCGTTCAAGCGCATCCGCCGCCTCGAAATCGTCACCGAGCTGCCGAAGACGATCTCTGGAAAGATCCGCCGCGTCCAGCTACGACGGCTCGAACGCGACGACGATCGCAGCGATCCCTTGCGCGGCCGGGAATTCCGTGAGGAGGATTTTCCGGAGCTGGCGAAGACACGGAGTGAGACCTAAGTGAACGAAGTCTGGAAGAAGCCGCCTGTTACGCTCGAGGCCTATCAGGCCATGATCGGCAAGGAGATCGGCGTATCGTCGTGGCACCTGATCGATCAGCCCCGCATCGACAGCTATGCCGACGTGATCGAAGATCACCAGTTCATCCACGTCGATCCGGAACGCGCGAAGAAGGAAACCGCGTTCGGCACTACCATTGCGCATGGTTTTCTCACGATGTCGCTGCTGTCGATCATGTCCTACGAGGTGATGCCCGTGATTGCGGGCACCACGATGGGCGTGAATTACGGCTTCGACAGGCTGCGCTTCATCTCGCCGGTGCGCTCAGGCAAGCGCGTGCGTGGCCGTTTCGTGCTGGCGGAAGCCAAGCTCCGCAAGCCAGGCGAGCTCCAGTCCCGCACCAACGTCACGGTCGAGATCGAGGGCGAGGATAAACCGGCGCTCGTCGCCGACTGGCTCGGCCTGATCTATTTCGAGTAGGCCCGTGCCGTCCTTGCCGGGCTTGACCCGGCAACCCATCGCTGCTCAAAAGCCTGTCGATTTTGATGGATGGCCGGGTCAAACCCCGCCATGACGGCTAACATCTGGGAAACCCACTATGCCAATCAGGTTCGACGGACGCGTCGCCATCGTCACCGGCGCGGGCAATGGTCTCGGACGCGCGCATGCGCTGGGGCTGGCGAGCCGCGGCGCCAAGGTCGTGGTCAACGATTTCGGTGGCGCGCGCGACGGCACCGGAGGCTCGCTGTCGCCGGCCGAGGCCGTGGTCGAGGAGATCCGCAAGGCCGGCGGCATCGCGATGGCCGACGGCGCCGACGTCTCCAATTTCGAGCAGGTCACCGCCATGGTCGAGCGCGCTACCAAGGAGTGGGGCAGCGTCGATCTCTTGTGCGCCAATGCCGGCATCCTGCGCGACAAGTCGTTCGGCAAGATGGAGGTGGCCGATTTCCAGAAGGTGCTCGACGTGCATCTCGTCGGCACCTTCTATTGCTGCAAGGCAGCCTGGGCCGGCATGCGTGACCGCAATTACGGCCGCATCGTGCTGACGACGTCGTCCTCGGGCCTCTACGGCAATTTCGGCCAGGCCAATTACGGCGCCGCGAAATCCGGCATGGTCGGCTTGATGAACGTGCTCGCCGAGGAGGGCCGCAAGAACGACATTCGCGTCAACATCATCTCGCCGACCGCGGCGACCCGCATGACCGAGGAGCTGTTGCCGCCGCAGGCGCTGCAGCTGATGAAGCCGAACGCGATCACGCCTGCGGTCGAGTACATGCTGAGCGAGGATGCACCGACCCGCACCATCATGGGCGCGGGCGCCGGCTCGTTTGCGGTGATCAAGATTTTGGAGAGCGAAGGTATCAACCTGCCGGAGAGCGAGTGGACGCCGGATGCGATCGCCGCGCATTTCGCCGAGATCAGCGACATGTCGAAGGCCAGGGCGCTGCAGGGCGCGTTCGAGCAGACGCAGAAATACGTCGCCCAGGCCGCGGCGCGGGCGGGGATCAAGCTCTGACCGACGTCGCCGTCATCGGCGCAGGTCCCGCCGGGCTGATGGCGGCGGAGGTGCTGGCGTCAGGCGGCGCCCGCGTCACTGTCTACGACGCGATGCCGTCGGCGGGACGCAAATTCCTGATGGCCGGCCGCGGCGGACTCAACCTCACTCACAGCGAACCGCTGCCGCAATTCATGGCGCGCTACCGCGAGGCCGCACCGAAGCTGCAGGCGGCGGTCGAGGCATTTTCGCCCGATGCGCTGCGTGCCTGGAGCGAGGCGCTGGGCGAGCCGACCTTCGTCGGCAGCAGCGGACGCGTGTTTCCGAAAACGTTCAAGGCCTCGCCCTTGCTGCGCGCCTGGCTGCGGCGGCTCGATGCCGCCGGTGTCCGCTTTGCTTTTCGCCATCGCTGGATCGGCTGGGACGGCGAGGGTCGGTTGATCTTTCAGACGCCGAAAGGCGTCTCCGCCATCGAAGCGAACGCCACGCTGCTCGCGCTCGGCGGCGCAAGCTGGCCGCGGCTCGGCTCGGACGCCGGCTGGGTCGACATCCTCGCTGCAAAGGGCATTGCCGTCTCGAAGCTGCGGCCGGCCAATTCCGGCTTCACGGTCGCATGGTCCAAAGTGTTCCGTGACCGTTTCGAAGGCCAGCCGCTCAAGGGCGTGGCGCTGACGCTTCGTGCGCACACGGTGCGCGGAGAGGCGATGATCACCCGCAGCGGCATCGAAGGCGGCGCGATCTACGCGTTGTCGGCGGAACTGCGCGAGGCTGTGCTGAATCTCGGACAGGCGACGCTGATGATCGGGTTGCGGCCCGATCTCGACGCCGCTGCGCTGACCACGCGGCTGTCAGGCGTGCGTGGCAAGCAATCGCTGGCGAACTTTTTGCGCAAGGCAGCGCAGCTGTCGCCGGTCGGCATCGGCCTCATGCAGGAGGCCGCCATCGCCTCCAGCCGCCCGCTCGCATCGTACTCGCCGGCGGAGCTCGCAGGGCTGATCAATGCCATTCCAGTTCAGCTCACCGGAGTGGCGCCGATCGATCGCGCGATCTCGACCGCGGGTGGAATTATGTTCGACGAGCTCGACGAGCAATTCATGCTGCGCAAATTGCAAGGTGTGTTCGCCGCCGGCGAGATGCTGGATTGGGAGGCGCCGACCGGCGGCTATCTCTTGCAGGCGTCCTTCGCGACTGGGGCTGCCGCGGGCAGGGGCGCGCTGGAGTGGCTCAAACGCTAACCCCCGTCATTGCGAGCGCAGCGAAGCAATCCAGAATCCCTCCTCCGCGGAAGTCTGGATTGCTTCGTCGCAAGAGCTCCTCGCAATGACGTCGCGGAAGCAGAGTGTCGTTACCGCAGCTTCCCCCGCGCCGCCACCGGCAGCGTGCCGATGATCTCCTCGCCGCGTACCATCACCACCTCGTCCATCATGTTGACGACGACGCAGACATGGTTCGGCACGATGCGCACGACGTCGCCGACATTGGGCCGTGTGTTGCTGCGGGAGAGGTCGAGGAAGCCGTGCTCCTCGGCGAACTTCGCGATTTTGACTTCGGGGTGTTCCAGGATCAGACCGTGGCCGTCGAGCCCGCCGGTGTCCGTGGTCAGCGTCTTCGAGCCGGCGTCGAGAATGCCGCGCTCGGGCGCGGCGCGGCTCACCACGGTCGAATAGATGTGCAGCGCGCAATCGTCCCAGGTCGCCGAGCCCGCGGCGACCTGCATGCGATCGTTGTAGATGTAGGTGCCGAAGCGGTGCTCGGTGCCGCCCTTGAGCTTGCCGATATTGACGAGGTTCGGCGTGCCGCCGGTCGAGACGATCTTGGCGTCGAGCCCGTGCGCGCGCACGCCAGCCAGCGCCTCGTCGTAGAACTTTTGGGCCTCAGCCCAGCCGGTCTCGGTCGGATACAGCATGAAGCCGGCGAACTCGAGGCCCTTGGAGGCCGCGATCTCGCGCGCCAGCGCAATGGCCTCGGCCGGGGTCTCGACGCCTGCGCGCTTGCGCCCGGTGTCGCACTCGACCACGACCGAGAGCGGGCGGCCTGACGCCGCAGCCGCCTTGGGCAGGCCGGCGACGACGGTCGAATTGTCGGCCGCCACCGTCATGTTGGCCTTCGCCTGCAGCGCGCCGAGCCGCGCCATCTTCTCATCGCCCAGCAGATTGTAGCTGATCAGGATGTCGTCGATGCCGGCATTGGCCATGATCTCGGCTTCGCCCAGTTTCTGGCAGGTGATGCCCTTGGCGCCGGCCGCGACCTGCATCTTGGCAATGGTCGGGTTCTTGTGCGTCTTGATGTGGGGGCGATTGGCGATTCCGGCGTCGTCGCAGGCCTTCTGGATCCGCGCGATGTTGCGCTCGACCCTGTCCATGTCGATGACGGCACACGGTGTGCCGTATTCGCGGGCGATCTTGGCTGCAAGAGTTGTTGTCATGAGTTATGCCTGTTCAATCTCTTCGCGGAGCATTTCGAGTTCGAGCCAGCGCTCTTCGGCGGCGGACAGTTCTTCGTGCGCCTTGGCGATGGCAGCCGAGGTGTCGTCGAATTTTTTGCGATCTTTCGCATAGAGACCGGGGTCGTCGAGCACACGCTGCAATTTTGCAATATCGGCGTGCAGCGTTTCCATCTTCTTCGGCAGCGTTTCCAGCGCGTGCTTCTCGTTGAAGCTGAGCTTGCGCTTGGGCGCGGACGAGGGGACCGCTGCGCGCTCGTCCTTCTTCTCCGCCAGCGGTGGCGCTTTCGGCGCCTCGCGCTTCAAATCGGCGCCACGTTGGCTCAGCATGTCGCTGTAGCCACCGGCATATTCGGTCCACTTGCCGTTACCCTCCGGCGCAATCACCGAGGTGACGACGCGGTCGAGGAAGTCGCGGTCGTGACTGATCAGGATGACGGTGCCTTCGTAGTCGCCAAGCATCTCCTCGAGCACGTCGAGCGTTTCGAGGTCGAGATCGTTGGTCGGCTCGTCCAGCACCAGGAGGTTCGACGGCTTTGCCAGCGCTCGCGCCAGCATCAGCCGGCCGCGCTCGCCGCCCGAGAGCACCTCCAGCGGTGTGCCGCGTTGCTCCTGCGCGAACAGGAAGTCCTTCATGTAGCCGACGACGTGCTTCGGCTTGCCGCCGACCATGATTTGATCGCCGCGGCCGCCTGTGAGCGCTTCCGCCAGTGTCGATTTCGGATCGAGGCTTTCGCGATGCTGGTCGAGCGTCGCCATCTCCAGATTGGCGCCGAGACGTATCGTCCCGGAATCCGGCTGCATGCCGCCGGTGAGCAGGTTGACCAGCGTGGTCTTGCCGGCGCCGTTCGGCCCGATGATGCCGAGCCGGTCGCCGCGCTGGATGCGGGTGGAGAAATTCTCGACGATCTTGCGCTCGCCGTAGGATTTCGTGATGCCCTTGGCCTCGATCACCAGCTTGCCGGACTGCTCGGCTCCGCTGGCTGCGAGGTTGGCGCTGCCGGCGGTGCCGCGATAGTTGCGGCGCTGGGCGCGCAGCGCATGCAGATTGGCGAGCCGCTTGACGTTGCGCTTGCGGCGGCCGGAGACGCCGTGGCGCAGCCAGTGCTCCTCGTCGACGATCTTGCGGTCGAGCTTGTGCTGGTCGCGCTCCTCCTCGGCCAGCACCTCGTCGCGCCAGCTCTCGAACGAGGCAAAGCCGCGATCGATCTGCTTGATCCGGCCGCGATCGAGCCAAGCGGTGGAGCGCGAGAGATTGGTCAGGAAGCGACGGTCGTGGCTGATGATGACGAGCGCGCTGCGCCTGGAGTCGAGCTCCTGCTCCAGCCATTCGATGGTGGCGAGATCGAGATGGTTGGTCGGCTCGTCCAGCAGCAGGATGTCGGGCGAGGGCGCCAGCACGAAGGCCAGCGCCGCGCGGCGCGCCTCGCCACCGGAGAGGTTGTGCGGGTTCTCCTCGCCGGTGAGGCCGAGCTGCTCCAGGAGATAGCGCGCCTGGTGCTGGTCGTCCCCCGGCGCGAGCCCGGACTCGACATAGGCGAGCGTGCTCTTGTGCGCGCCGAAATCCGGCTCCTGCGGCAGGTAGCGCACCGTTGCGCCGGGCTGCACGAAGCGTGTGCCGGCGTCAGGCTCGACCAGGCCGGCCGCGATCTTCAGCAGGGTCGATTTGCCGGAGCCGTTGCGGCCGATCAGGCAGACCCGTTCGGATGGCGCGACGTTGAGCTCGACGCCCGACAGCAGCGACGTGCCGCCGAAGGTCAGCCTGATGTCTTTGAGTTGGATCAGCGGCGGGGCCATGGCTAACTTTGGCTCGTTGCGGCCTGATCTGCGCGGCGGCGCTGGATCCGGCGCAGTGTCTGGTCGAGCGCCGAGAGGAAGCTGGAGCGGTCTCGCGGCGAGAACGAGCGCGGGCCGCCGGTGACTTCGCCGGCCGATCGCAGGTCCGTCATCAGATTGCGCACCGCCAGCGTCATCCCGATCGATTCTTCGGTGAACGGCTTGCCGTTCGGCGCGATCACGTCGGCGCCCGCCTTCACACAGCGGCTCGCCAGCGGAATGTCCGAGGTCACAACCACGTCGCCGGGCCTGGCGCGCTCGGCGATCCAGTCGTCCGCGGCGTCCATGCCGCTGCCCGCGGCGATGCGCTCGATCAGAGGGTCCTGCGGCACGCGGATGAAATTGCCGGCGACCACGCTCACGGGCACGCCGTGCCGGATCGCGACGCGATAGATTTCGTCCTTCACCGGACAGGCGTCGGCGTCGACAAAGATGCGGGTCGGGGTCTCGGTCATTCCGCCGCGTGGTACCGCATTCGGGCCGCAAAGGCGAGGGGATTGACCCCAGTTCCTCAGGCCCTACGATCGCTCCTGAAACAACAAGAACAGGGAAAGGCCAGTCATGCCGAACCGGCTCGAAACCTATCGCGTCACGGCCTACAACACCGCCAAACAATCCGAAAACAAGATGCACGACGACAATGTGGCCCGCCGCTTCGGCTTTTCCGGCGGGCTGGTCCCCGGCGTCGACGTCTTCGCCTACATGATGCACGTGCCGATCGCGCGCTGGGGGCGGGACTTCCTGTCGCGCGGGCTGGTCGAGGCCCGCTTCATCAAGCCGGTCTATGACGGCGAGACCGCCGATGTCGATGCCACCGAGCACAACGGCCTGCTGACCATCGAGGTGTTCAGTCGCACCGAGCTGTGTGCCACGGGAACGGCGTCGCTGCCGGCGGCGGTGCCGGCATTGTCGTTGAGCGACTATGTCGAAGTCCCCGCCGCCGCCGAGCGCAAGCCTGTCAGTCCTGCGACATTCGAGCTGGGCAAATGGCTGGGCACGACGCCGCGCCGGTGGGCCGGGCAGGATGCGGCCGACTATCTCACTGACGTCAGGGAGGCCGATCCGATTTTTGCCCGCGAGAGCCTCGGCCATCCCGGCCTGATCCAGCGCGTCATGAACCGCGTCCTGGTGGACAACACCATCCTGGGTCCCTGGATCCACGTGGGCAGCCGCATGCAGCTGCTGTCCGCCGCGCGCGCCGGCGACGAGATCACGGCGCGGGCCAAGGTCACTGCGAATTACGAGAAGAAGGGCCACCGCTTCGTCGAGTTCGACGCGCTGGTCGTCGCCAACGGCACGACGCCGCTCGCGCATTGCCAGCACACCGCGATCTACCAGCCGCGCGAGCAGGCGGCGGCGTAGCGGACAGTTGGGAAAGCCCACGCCCGTCAATCAAGGACGTCGTCATTCCCCGCGAAGGCGGGGAATCCAGTACGCCGCAGCTTCTCGGTCAATCGCTGCCGTCTCGGAGTACTGGATCGCCCGGTCAAGCCGGGCGATGACAGTAGAGTTTGTGGCGACGACAGTGCCCCTTACGCCGCCTTGGCCTTCGCCTCCTGGATCGCGCGCCACACCCGCTCGGGGGTCAGCGGCATGTCGATGTGCTTGATGCCGTACTCCGACAGCGCGTCGAGCACCGCGTTCACCACCGTCGACAGGCTGCCGGCGCAGCCCGCTTCGCCGCAGCCCTTGCTGCCGAGCGGGTTGGTGGTGGCGGGCACCGGGTGGTCGCCGACCGTCATGTTGGGGACGTCCTCCGCGCGGGGCAGGGCGTAGTCCATCAGCGAGCCCGTGATCGGCTGGCCATTGTCGTCGTAGCGAATGTGCTCCATCAGGGCCTGGCCGATGCCCTGGACCACGCCGCCATGGAGCTGGCCCGCGACCAGCATCGGGTTGATCACCGTGCCGAAATCGTTGACCGCGCTGTAGCGCACGATCTGCACCACACCGGTGTCCGGGTCGATCTCGACCTCGGCGACGTGGCAGCCGTTCGGGAACGCCGAGGCGACCGGTTCGCTGGTGTGGTCGACATCGAGGCTGTCAGGCACGCCCTCCGGCACCTTGCCGTCATGCAGACGCTTGGCGAGCTCCATGATGTCGATGCTGCGATCGGTGCCGGCGATCGTAAAGCTGCCGTCGGCAAACTCGATATCGGCTTCGGATGCTTCCAGCATATGTGCAGCGGCGCGTTTGCCCTTCTCGATGACGAGCTTTGCGGCCCCCACGATGGCCTGGCCCGTCGCGGTGATCGAGCGTGAGCCGCCGGTGCCGTTGCCGGTGTGGACGATATCGCTGTCGCCCTGCACGAGCTTGACGCTCTCGAAGGGGACGCCGAGCTGATCGCACAGCACCTGCGCGAACGGGGTGGCGTGGCCCTGGCCGTAGTCGAGCGTGCCGGTGATGAGCTGCACGGTGCCGTCAGGATCGAACACGATCTTGCCGAGCTCGGGGCTCGGCGGCGCCGTGACCTCGAGATAGGAGCCGACCGCAATGCCGCGCAGCTTGCCCGCCTTCTTGCTCTCCTTCTTGCGCTTGGCGAAGTTCTCGTGGTCGGAGATTTCGAGCGCCTTGTTGAACACGGCCTGGAAGTCGCCGCTGTCATAGGTGACGCCGGAGGACGCCGCGAACGGGATCTGGTTCGGCTTGATGAAGTTGCGCTTGCGCAAGGTCAGCCGGTTAATGCCCATCTCGTCGGCGGCGCGGTCGATCAGCCGCTCCATGTAATAGTTCGCCTCGGGCCGGCCGGCGCCGCGATAGGCCCCCATCAGCGTGGTGTTGGTGAGCACCACCTTGATGTCGACCGCCATCAGCGGCGTGCGATAGACGCTGGAGAAGTTCTTGCCGGTATTGAGCGAAAGCGGCCCCGGCGCGACGCCGGTGATGTAGGCGCCGAGATTGCCGTAGCCGGATAGCTTTGCCGCGAGGAACTGCCCCTCGGCATCGAGCGCGAGCTCGGCGTGGATCTTCTGGGCGCGGCCGTGGCTGTCGGAGAGGAAGCTGGTGGAGCGCTCGTCCAGCCACTTCACCGGGCGTCCCAGTGCCTTCGCCGCATACAGAATGCACATGTACTCGGGATAGTTGATGTTCTTCATGCCGAAGGAGCCGCCGACATTGGCGGTGAGAATGCGCACCTTCTCGTTCGGCACCTTCAGGTTCTTGGCGAGGTTGGCGCGGTTGCCGGCAACGCCCTGCGTCGGCACCTGAAGCGTGTAGCGCTCGGTCTTCTTGTCGTAGGAGGCAAGCCCCACGCGCGGCTCCATCGAGACCACGGCAACGCGGGTGTTCTCGATGTCGAGCTTGGTCACATGAGCGGCGCTGGCGAAGGCGGCGTTCACCTTGTCCATGTCGCCATAGTGGTAGTCGAGCGCGACGTTACCAGGAATGTGGTCATAGAGCTGCGGCGCGCCGGGCTTGGCGGCTTGCTCCGGGTCCGTCACCGCCGGCAGCGGCTCGATGTCGAGCTCGACCGCCTCGGCCGCGTCGCGCGCCTGAGCCAGCGTCTCGGCCACCACGAAGGCGACGGGATCGCCGACGAAGCGGACCTTGTCGGTCGCCAGGGGCTGGCGGTTGGTCTGGAGCAGGGGCGAGCCGTCGCGGCTCTTCAGCGGCAGGCCGCAGGTGAAGGGGCCATAGCCGGCGGCATCAAGATCCTTCCCGGACCACGCCCCCAGCACGCCCGGCATGGCCTTGGCGGCATCGAGGCCGATGCTGCGGATGATGCCATGGGCATGGGTCGAGCGGACGACTACGGCATGGGCCTGGTTCGGCAGGTTGAAATCGTCGGTGTAGCGGCCCTTGCCGCGCACCAGCGTGTCATCCTCCTTGCGGCGGACCGGTTGCCCGACGCCATACTTTTGCAGTGCAATAGCGTTCTCGAGCGTCGACGATTTGGTGTGTTCTTGCATGGGAATTGACCTGAAAAGCCGGCATTTGCGCATTTTCGCGGCAGCGGAGCACCGGACTCCCTCAAATAACCCACCACCCCCGTTCACGACAACGCACGATTGGACATGGTCCCATGTGATGCGTTGTTGCGCAGGCCTGCCGCGCTGCTAATGTTTCAGGCGAATAATCAATTCCAGACCGGCCCGACCGGCCGCGGAAAGACAGTTTGTATGAATGACCACACGCGGCTCCGCGACGGCCATGCGCCGCATAGCGAGCTGGAGGGGTCGATGGCGGCGGTGGCATTGGCCACCAATCCGGCCGTCGGCGCGCAGGCGCCGGGAACCGGCGTCTATGCGGCGCTGGACCTCGGCACCAACAATTGCAGGCTGCTGATCGCCTGTCCGACTCAGGACGGCTTTCGTGTGGTCGATTCCTTCTCGCGCATCATCCGGCTCGGGGAGGGCGTCTCGGCGACGGGGTGCATTAGCGACGCCGCGATCGAGCGCGCCATCGCCGCGCTCAGCATCTGCCGCGACAAGATCAATCTGCGGAAGGCGCGTCGGCTGCGGCTGATCGCGACCGAAGCCTGCCGCGCGGCTTCGAACGCGGAAGGTTTCCGCAGCCGCGTTGCGGCCGAGACCGGCATCGAGCTCGAGGTGATCGACCGCGAGACCGAGGCCGCGCTCGCCGTGCTGGGTTGCTCGCCGCTGGTCGACCCCAGGGGGCGGGGCGCGATCCTGTTCGACATCGGCGGCGGCTCCACCGAGCTGGTGCGGATCGAGCGCGACGCCACCAATCCGGAGCCGCGCATAAAAGCCTGGATGTCGATTCCCTATGGTGTGGTCACGCTCGCTGAGCAGTTCGGCGGACGCGACGTCACGCCAGAGATCTATGCCGCCATGGAGCAGGAGGTCGCAAGCCACGTCGCGCCATTCGCCGAGGAGCACGGCCGCGATCTCGCCGACATGCACCTGCTCGGCACGTCGGGCACGGTGACGACGCTGGCCGGCATCCATCTCAACCTCGCGCGCTATGACCGCCGCCGCATCGACAGCATCTGGATGAACGATGCCGACATCACCGCGACCATCAACAAGCTGCTCGGCATGAGCTACGAGGAGCGTGCCGCCAACAGCTGCATCAGCGTCGAGCGCGCCGATCTCGTCCTGGCGGGCTGCGCCATCCTCGACGCTATCCGCCGCGCCTTTCCGCTGCCGCGCCTGCGCGTCGCCGACCGCGGCTTGCGCGAGGGCATGCTGGTCGAGATGATGCGCGAGGACGGCGCGCTCAGGAGCTGGTGAGTATGGCCAAGGACACCACCGGCCGCTTGCACGTTCAGGTCAAGACCGGCGGCAAGCGCAAATTGTCGTCGAAGCTGTGGCTGGAGCGGCAGCTCAACGATCCCTATGTCGCCAAGGCCAAGGCGGCGGGCTATCGCTCGCGCGCCGCGTTCAAGCTCTTGGAGATTGACGACAAGTTCCGGCTCTTGAAGCCCGGCATGGCCGTGGTCGATCTCGGCGCGGCACCCGGCGGGTGGAGCCAGATCGCAGCAAAGCGCGTCGGATCATTGGAAGGCAAGGGCAAGGTCGTCGCCATCGATCTGTTGGAGATGCCGGAGATTCCCGGGGTCGATTTCGCGCAGCTCGACTTCATGGACAACGACGCGCCCGAGAAGCTCACCGCGATGCTGGACGGCAAAGCCGACGTCGTGATGTCCGACATGGCCGCCAACACCACCGGCCACCGCAAGACCGACCAGCTCCGCATCGTCGGCCTGGTCGAGACCGCGGCGGCCTTTGCCTGCGACGTGCTCAAACCCGGCGGCACGTTCCTGGCGAAAACGTTCCAGAGCGGCGCTGATGCCGAGCTGCTCGCCCAGCTCAAGCGCGACTTTGCAACGGTGCGTCACGTCAAGCCGGCGGCGAGCCGGCAGGATTCGTCCGAACGCTATGTGCTGGCGACGGGATTTCGAGGCGGCGGAGCGGCGTAGCTACGTACTCCGTCATTGCGAGGAGCTCTTGCGACGAAGCAATCCAGAGTGCTTCTGCGGAGAGATTCTGGATTGCTTCGCTTCGCTCGCAATGACGGGAGGAGACTACCCCAGCCGCTGATCCCGCACGTCCTGCGTATCCTCGGACGCCGCCTTGACCGCGGCCTTCTCTGCGCCCTTGCCGGCGCCCTTGCGGCTCGCGATCTCCACCGCCTTGCGCCCCGAAATCTCGTGGCCTGCGTCCGCGGGCATCTGCCAGAAGAACCAGCTCGAGGCCGCCGAGGTCAGCGCCACCACGACGAAGGCGGGCGCGAACACCGTGGCGTTGAGCTCGCTGACATGGCTGAACCACATCGTGGTCTCGACACAGGCCGCGCCGACGGCGACGCCGGCCGAGATCGCGAGCTGCTGGTTGACGCTGACGAGGGTGGTGGCGCGGCTCATCTGCGCGGTCTCGACGTCGGCATAGGCGACCGTGTTGATCGCGGTGAACTGCAGCGAGCGGAAGAAGCCGCCGACCACCAGGATCACCATGATGATGAGCAGCGGCGTCGTCACCGTGAACAGCGCGCAGACGCCGAGGAAGAACGCGCTGACGATCGCGTTCACCGTCATCAAATTGCGGAAGCCGAAGGTGCGGATGATGCGCGCCGCCAGCGTCTTCATGCCCATCGCCCCGAGCGAGGAGGCAAAGGTGACGAGGCCGGAATGGAACGGCGACAGGCCGAAGCCGATCTGCATCAGGAGCGGCAGCAGGAACGGTAGTGCGCCGATGCCGAGCCGGAACAGGAAGCCGCCGAACACGGCGGCGCGCAGCGTCGGCAGCTTCAGGAGCGAGAAGTCCAGCACCGGCGATCCGGTCCGCCGCGCATGGATGACGTAGAGCGTCATCGAGATCGCACCGCCCACGATCAACGCGGCGACGGTGCTCCACGGCAACAGGTTGAGGCCGGCGACGGAAAGGCCGAAGGCGATGCCTGCGAGCCCCAGCCCAGAGAGCACCATGCCGTAGAGATCGAACGGCTCGCGTTCCTCGCTCTTGATCGGGTCGATGTACTTCAGCGCCATGAAGATCCCGAGCAGCCCGATCGGGATGTTGATCAGGAAGATCCAGTGCCAGGACGCATAGGTCGTGATGAAGCCGCCGAGCGGCGGGCCGATCACGGGACCGATCAGGGCAGGGACCGTCACCCAAGCCATGGCGTTGACCAGCGCGCTCTTATCGACCGAACGCAGCAGCACGAGGCGCCCGACCGGCGTCATCATGGCGCCGCCCATGCCTTGCAGGATGCGCGCGAACACGAAGTCGGTGACCGAGGTCGAGAGCGCGCAGCCGACCGAGCCGACCATGAACACGCCGACGGCGATCGCGAACACCATCCGCGCGCCAAACCGGTCGGCGGTCCAGCCGCTCGCCGGAATGAAAACCGCGAGCGACAGCAGATAGGAGGTGATCGCGAGCTTCAGCGTCAGCGGGCTGGTGCCGATGTCGGCCGCGATCGCCGGCAGCGAGGTGGCGATCACGGTCGAATCCATGTTCTCCATAAAGAGAGCCGTGGCCACGATCAGCGGAATGACGCGTTGTTTGTCGACCATGAGGGCAATGAAATCGGAAGGAGGAGTGGAGTTGCGGCTTATCACCGCCGTCCGCCGCCGACCATTGCGGATCCATGCATGGTACCTAAATCCCGCGTAACAACGGTGTGACCGTCTTTCGTCATTCCGGGGCGCGCCCACTTGGCGCGAACGCGGAATCCATCGGACTGCAGCATCCGCTGCGCGATGGATTCCGGGCTCGCGACTTCGTCGCGCACCGGAATGACCGGTGGAGGGACGGCGTACCGAGCCCAACCCCGCTGAATCGGCCAAAAAACCCCTGTGCATGGCTGGCCAGCGGCCCGAATTGCTTTGATTCGTCACGCGGCCGTGCTATCGACCCGCGTCAACCCCACCGATGGGCTCCGATTCTCAAGGCGTTGCCGCAAGGGACGCCGAGGGCGGCGCTCATCCATTAGCATTTGCGGCAGGGCCGCAGGAAGGAGTTGGCAGATGGCCACGGTGCAACTTCAGGGCATCCGCGAAGCCTTTACGTTCGACGACGTGCTGTTGAAGCCGGGCCTGTCCGACGTCATGCCGGGCGAGGTCGACATTCGCTCTCGCGTCACCCGCGCCATTCCGCTCAACATCCCGATCATGGCCTCGGCCATGGACACCGTCACCGAGGCCCGCATGGCGATCGCCATGGCGCAGGCCGGCGGCCTTGGCGTCATCCACCGCAATTTCGATCCCGAAGGGCAGGCCGCCCAGGTGCGGCAGGTCAAGCGCTACGAGTCCGGCATGGTGGTGAACCCGCTCACCATCAGCCCCGACGCCACGCTCGACGACGCGCTCAAGCTGATGAGCGATCACGGCATCTCCGGCATTCCCGTCGTCACCGGCGCCGGCAAGAACACGCCCGGCAAGCTGGTCGGCATCCTCACCAACCGCGACGTGCGCTTTGCCACCGACCGCCGGCAAAAAGTCTCCGAGCTGATGACCCGTGAAGGGCTCGTCACGGTCCGTGAGAATGTCAACCAAGATGAGGCGCGGCGGATGCTGCACCAGCACCGCATCGAGAAGCTGCTGGTGGTCGACGATCAATATCGCTGCGTCGGGCTCATCACCGTGAAGGACATGGAGAAGGCGGTTGCTCATCCGCTCGCCTGCAAGGACGGGCAGGGGCGTCTTCGCGTCGCTGCCGCCACCACGGTCGGCGATACCGGATTCGAGCGCACCGAGCGGCTGATCGATGCCGGCGTCGACCTTGTCGTCGTCGACACCGCGCACGGCCATTCCCGTCACGTGCTGCAGGCGGTGAACCGCATCAAGCGCCTGTCCAATTCGGTGCAGGTCGTCGCCGGCAACGTTGCCACCACGGAAGGCGCGCAGGCGCTGATCGATGCGGGCGCGGATTGCATCAAGGTCGGCATCGGCCCGGGCTCGATCTGCACCACGCGCATCGTCGCCGGCGTCGGCGTGCCCCAGCTCACCGCGATCATGGATGCGGTCGAAGCGGCGAAGAAGGCCGACATCCCCGTCATCGCCGACGGTGGCATCAAATATTCCGGCGACCTTGCGAAAGCGCTCGCGGCCGGCGCCGACATTGCCATGGTCGGCTCGCTGCTCGCCGGCACCGACGAGACGCCCGGCGAAGTGTTTTTGTGGCAGGGCCGTTCCTACAAGGCCTATCGCGGCATGGGCTCGGTCGGCGCGATGGCGCGGGGATCTGCCGACCGCTACTTCCAGCAGGACATCAAGGACACGCTCAAGCTCGTGCCCGAGGGCATCGAGGGGCAGGTGCCCTACAAGGGCCCGGTCGGTAACGTCATGCACCAGCTCGCCGGCGGCTTGCGCGCCGCGATGGGCTATGTCGGCGCGCGCGACATGAAGGAGCTGCACGACAAGGCCCAGTTCGTCCGCATCACCGGCGCGGGCCTGCGCGAAAGCCACGTCCACGACGTCACCATCACGCGCGAGAGCCCGAATTATCCGGGCGGGGGTTAGGCGCTTCGGTCGCGCGCGCGTTTTGCGCGCGATAAGATACTGCCGTGCTTAATTCGACCGGAGCGGCCCGCGACCGGATTTCGGATAAGCTCGTCGTCGCTGTCGCTCAGGTAAGGTTGAGATGCAATCCTACTCGGCGAATGGCGCTGCATCCACCAGATCAACCACCGAAGGCGCGCTGTATCCTTCGACAAAGCGTTCGCCGAAATCCCGGATGAAATTGTCGTAGCTTGTTTCCGGCCTGGTGCTTGCAATATGGCAGAAGCAGCGGCGGAATTGCCGCTTGATCTGCATTCGCGGGAATTCGGCGACGATCCGCGACACTTCGGCGGCGGGGATGATGTCGTATTGCAGCCCGATGACGTCGAAGCAGATGCCGGCCGTGGCGAGTGCAACCTCGCTCTCTTTGTAGAGAGCGATCGACGGGGTCGAGTTCAACGCGACGCTGTCCCAGATCAGCTGGGCGCGGCGCCGGTCGAAGCCGCGCTCGGCGGCAAAGTGCCGCGCCAGGTCCGCGCCTTCGACCTCGAAGCGGCGCGGTCCGGCGAAGCTTTCATTCAGCGTGATGTCGTGCAGCAGGGTGCCGACCGCGAGCACCTCCTCATCGTGCACCACGTTCTGCAATTGTCCGAGCCTTGCCGCGAACAGCCACGAGCGGACGACGTGGTTGAACAGATACGGCGCGCAGTGCTGCCGCGCATGTTCGATTGCGGCATCGACTATGGGAGTGTCGGGAACGACGACGCCCGCGAGGGTGCGGTGGGCAGGTTTGTCCATGCTGCTGTCTTTCTCGTTGAGGTCTGCAATTCAGGTGAACGAGATCGCTAGCTCCGGATGAATTTCAGCAGCTCGGCGTTGATCTGATCCTGATGGGTGGCCGTCAGGCCGTGCGGGGCTCCCGGGTAGTAGACGTCCTTGGCGCCTTTGATGAGCTTCGCCGATTTGCGCGCGGAGTCCTTGACCGGCACGATCTGGTCGTCTTCGCCGTGCAGGACCAGGGTCGGCACGTCGAACTTCTTCAGGTCCTCGGTGAAATCAGTTTCCGAGAAAGCTTTGACGCTCTCATAGGCATTCTTGGCGCCTGCCTGCATGCTCCACAGCCAGAACTGGTCGAGCGTGCCCTGCGAGACTTTTGCACCCGGCCGGTTTGCGCCGTAGAAGGCAATCGCCAGATCCTTGTAGTATTGCGACCGGTCGCCGGCGACGCCTGCACGAATGGCATCGAACACCTCGACCGGAAGTCCCTCCGGGTTGGCTTCGGTCTTCAGCATGATCGGCGGCACCGCCGCGATCAGCACCGCCTTGGCGACGCGACCGGTACCATGGCGGCCGATATAGCGCGCGACCTCGCCACCGCCGGTGGAATGGCCGATCAGCGTGGCGTCCCGTAAATCAAGCGCTTCGATCACCGCGGCGAGATCGTCGGCATAGCCGTTCATGTCGTTGTGCTCCGAGGCCTGGCTGGAGCGACCATGCCCGCGCCGGTCGTGCGCGACGACGCGAAAGCCGTGCTGGGCAAGGAACAGCATCTGGCCGTCCCAGGCGTCTGCATTCAGCGGCCAGCCGTGCGAGAAGGTCACGACGGGGCCTTGGCCCCAGTCCTTGTAATAGATCTCGGTGCCGTCCCTAGTGGTGATCGTGCTCATCGTTTTGCGTCCTTTGGGGTGAGGAGAGAGTTGTGGAGCCAGTCGGCGAGCCGGGTCCGCCCGAGCTGCGGCTCGTCGCCCGGCGTCAGCGACTGATCGTTCAGGGGCAGGCCGAAATAGTCCGCCCGGATATCGGGGATCACTCTGCGTGTGTCGCCCCTGGCGGCCAGAACCTGCTGTGCAAACTCATCGAGGCCACGCCTTTCGGGACCAGCGATCTCGATTATGCGGTTGCGGGGCGGACCGAGCGCCAATTCGGTCAGTGTGGCCGCGACGTTGTCGGCAGCGACGGGCTGGAGATGCGCCGGCGACAGCCGGATCACGTCGCCCTCAGCGCCGCCTGCGATGATCGCGTCGATGAATTCGAAGAACTGGGTCGCGCGCAGGATGGTGTATGGAAGGCTTGATGCTTGGATGAGCTCCTCTTGCACAAGCTTTGCGCGAAAATAGCCGCTCGTCTGCAGTCGGTCGGTACCCACCACCGACAGCGCGAGATGATGCTTCACCTCGGCGGCGGTTTCGGCCGCCAGCAGGTTGCGGCCCGAGGTCCGGAAGAAATCCATCGCGGTCTTGTCGTCGAAGGCCGGCGAGTTCGCGACGTCGATTACGACTTGTGCACCGTCGACTGCTTCGGCGAGGCCCTCGCGGGTCAACGTGTTGACGCCGGAGGAGGGCGAGGCCGCGACCACCTGGTGGCCTTTGGCCTGAAGCCTGCGCACCACATTGCTTCCGATCAGGCCGCTGCCGCCGATCACCACGATCTTCATTGTGCCCTCGCGTCTCGTTCGCTCCAGAGGCGGCAAGGATGCGCCGGAATCCGGCCCAAGACCTTGGTAGGGACGTGCAGCGCCCTTGGTTTTCGCTTGAAATCTGCTTGCAGTTTCGTCCAAACAGGGCGCAGCAGCCTCGGCTGGGGTGCGCCGAGAGCGGGATGCCGCTCGATTTCAATCAGGGTCTTTGTGGTGCGGTTCACCTTCGAAGCCTATGTCCTCGATGAGGACCGGCGGGAGTTGCGGCGGGACTCCGGGGCTGTCAGCCTCACGCCGCAGGCTTTCGATCTGCTGCTGTATCTGGTGCGCAACCGCGACCACGTCGTTAGCAAGAATGATCTGTTCGACACGGTCTGGGGCGGGCGGATCGTCTCGGAATCGACGCTGGCCAGCCACATCAACGCTGTGCGCAAGGCGCTGGAAGACAGTGGAGAGGGGCAGCGGCTGATTCGAACCGTTCCGCGCAAGGGGTTCCGCTTTGTCGGCGAGGTGCACGTAGCGGCCGATCAGCGCATCGCGATCGTGCCGTCGGCGGAGAAGCCGGTTGCCGCGCTCGACCTGCCCGACCGGCCCTCGATCGCTGTGCTGCCGTTTCTGAACCTGAGCGGGGACCCCGCTCAGGACTACTTCGCCGACGGCGTCGTCGAAGACATCATCTTCGGTCTGTCGCGAATCCGCTGGCTGTTCGTGATCGCCCGCAATTCCAGCTTCACCTACAAGGGCCGCGCGGTCGATGTGAAGCAAATTGGCCGCGAACTGGGCGTGCGCTACGTCCTGGAAGGCAGCGTGCGCCGCTCCGCTGGCCGCGTGCGCATCACCGGACAATTGATCGACGCCTCTACCGGCGCTCATCTGTGGGCTGAGCGGTTCGAGAGCGCGATGGACGACATCTTCGAACTGCAGGACCAGATCACCGCCAGCGTCGTCGGCGCGATTGCGCCGCAGCTCGAACTCGCCGAAATCGAACGCGCCAAGCGCAAACCGACCGAAAGCCTCGATGCCTACGACTATTATCTCCGCGGGCTGGCGCAATTCCACACCGCGACCCGCGACGGAATCGATGCGGCGTTGCCACTGTTCTACGGGGCGATCGATCGCGATCCGGACTTTGCTGCGGCTTATGGCATGGCGGCGTGGTGCTTTTACTGGCGCAAGATGAATCGCTGGCTCGCAGACCGCGCCGCCGATGGCGCCGAGGCGGCGCGGTTGTGCCAGCGCGCGGTGACGCTGAACAAGAACGACGCAGTTGCATTGTGCCGTGGCGGCCACGCATGGCCCCATTTCGGCGGCGATCTGGACACCTGCGTCGCCCATGTAGACCGCGCGCTGGTGCTCAATCCGAATTCGTCGACGATCTGGTATCTCGGCGGGTATCAACGAATCTCGATGGGCGAACACGACAGCGCGATCGACTATTTCAGTCGCGCCATGCGGCTCAGCCCGCTCGACCCCGAGATATTTCAGATGCAGACCGGGATCGCGATGGGACATCTGTATTGCCGCCGCTTCGACGAGGCGGTGGCGTCACTGCAGCGGGCGTCGCGGCAGATGCCGAACGTCCTGCGGGTGGCCGCCTTCATGGCGGCGAGCCATGCGCTGGCCGGGCGGATGGACGACGCCCGAGAAGCGATGGCCCACGTTCGCAGGCTGGATCCGACTTTACGGGTTGGCGTTTTGGAGGATTGGCTGCTCGTCCGCCGTCCGCAGGATTTCGCGCTTGCCTCGGAGGGCATGCGGATGGCCGGGCTACCCGAATGAAGAGCGCCGTGTCGGCACAAGTGCTGGAAACGGCGACAATAGATCTGAACAGGCTTGATCGGCGATAGGCCTTGATTAGACGCCGACGCGCCCTCGGCGCCGAGGAGCCAACCGCTCCACCGCTTTTGTGTTGACGCAGCTACCTGCCTCCGCTTCCGTCCATGTCGAAAGACAAAAGGAGGAAGCCATGGCCCAAGCCAAACGCATCGTTCTCGCCGCGCGTCCCGTCGGCGAACCCAAGCCGTCTGATTTCCGTTTGGAGGAATTCGCCGTTCCGACGCCAGGGCAGGGCGAAGTCCTGCTGCGCACGATCTGGTTGTCGCTCGATCCCTATATGCGCGGCCGCATGAGCGAGGGGCCTTCGTATGCAGCTCCGGTGCCCGTCGGCGGCGTGATGGAAGGCGAGGCGGTCAGCGAGGTCGCGGCCTCCAACAATCCCGATTTCGCGGTCGGCGACATCGTGCGCATCCGCTCGGGCTGGCAGACTCATGCGATCTCGAACGGCAAGGGCCTGATCAAGGTGGACCCCAAGCTCGGGCCGATCTCGACCTCGATCGGCGTGCTCGGCATGCCCGGCATGACCGCCTATACCGGCCTGCTCGACATCGGCAAGCCGCAACCGGGCGAGACTGTCGTCGTTGCCGGTGCGTCCGGCGCGGTCGGTTCGGCGGTGGGGCAGATCGCGAAGATCAAGGGCGCACGCGCGGTCGGCATCGCCGGCGGCAAGGACAAGTGCGACTACGTCGTGAAGGAGCTCGGTTTCGATGCCTGCATCGATCACCGCGATCCCGATCTCGCCGCCAAGCTGAAGGAAGCCTGCCCAAAGGGCATCGACGTCTATTTCGAAAATGTGGGCGGTGCCGTGTTCGAGGCGGTGTTCCCGCTGCTCAACCCGTTTGCGCGCGTGCCGGTGTGCGGCCTGATCGCCCATTACAACGACACCGAGGCCAAGCCGCCGAAATGGGCCGCCAGCCTGATGCGCGCCACGCTGACCAAGCGGCTGACCTTCCGCGGCTTCATCGTCTCCGACTTCGCCGCCCGCCACGGAGACTTCCTGCGCGACATGTCCGGCTGGGTTCGCGACGGCAAGGTCAAGTACAAGGAGTTCGTCACCGAGGGCCTGGAAAGCGCCCCCGGCGCCTTCATAGGCCTGCTGAAGGGGGCCAATTTCGGCAAGCAGCTGGTCCGGGTCGGGCCGGACAAGGCCTAGGCATGCTCCGGAAAAGTGCGAAGCGGTTTTCCGGAAAGATCATGCCCAAACAACAACCTAAAGCGCGAGCGCATTTATCGCGCTTTAGGCGACAGGGAATGGGACTCACGTGGCCCCGCGGCCACACGCCGCGTGGGGATAGTTAAGAAAGAGTCACCAAATGGTCACACCTGCCCGCAAAAGCCGCGGGTGTGACCGCCTGTTCATTGACGGCCGGACGAAGGCATTGAATCATCGCGCATATTTTAGGTGCTGCGATGTTAGAGATTGGTATTTTCTGCGTCATCCTCCTGGCCGTCGGCTATTGGGCGACCATGTTCATCATGGGCCGTCGCGACGACGTCATCCATGGCAAGTTCGTTCACGCCGAGGACGAGGGCGAATTCGCCCCGGCCGCAATGCCTGCGCCTCCGCCATTCCCGAAGCGTCCCGTGAAAGCTGCGCAGCGCCCCGCTGCCCAGCCAGCCAGCACCGAGGCCAAGCCGGTGAACAGCGCCGCACTGCAATCGCTGCTCGCCGCGATCCAGCAGGATCTCAAAAGCGTGGCTTGAGTCTTCCGCGAGGCCGCAACACAAGAGCGGCTGAGGTTCAGCCGCACATGTGCGCCATGGCTGTGACAGCCCGCTACAGCATGATTCGGAAAAGTGGGTAGCGGTTTTCCGAAAAGCTCATGCTCAAACAGTAACCCAAAGCGCGATGACGATTCATCCTAGTCGCATCGCGCTTTAGGCGGCGTGCCGCATGCGTTCGATACTCTGAGTAATATGGTTTCCTGCATCGTCAGCGACCTTCAAAGACATGTCCGCCATCCGGCGGCTGGTATCGAGGGCGCTTCTGATCGAATCGCGCATCAGATCGGTCTGCACAGCCGCCAAATCCTGCGGAGTTCGGCAGCGCCAGAGTTCATTCATACGGTCCATGGTCCTCTCGATCTGCTGTCGAACGAAATCGAAGTACTCGCGTGAGACGCCGTTCATTCCTTTGACGACCGCGGTTGTAGAGTACATGATTGCTTCAGCGTTGCGGACCGATCGTTCTGTTGCCTGCTCCGTTTCATTGCCCGTCACACCGAACGTGCGACCAAGCTGATCAGCAGACCGGCCCAACATCACAGTGGCCATGTCGACGCCGAAGCGCCAACTGTTTTGCAACATCTCGGCATTCTGTTGCAGCAGGTGACTGCTGGCTTGGGCCACCTCCTCGCTGGCCTCAGCGGTAGCTAAGCCGATCCGTCTGGTTTGCTCAGCGGTCCTTTCGGCGGCGCGGCGCATTGTGTCCTCAGGGCTTTGCGTAGACTTTTCCTCCTGGCGTGGATTAGCCATCTGTTGCTCCTTGATTATTGTTGGTGACGTCGGATCCTCTCCGTCACAGGTGCGATCCTTAGCGGCCAACGTGGGCATTTCTGGACCGTTCCGGGGCACGTGATTTTTAATCAATCCTCCGCGATCGCGCGCAGGAACGAGCGCTTCAACTTCCAATTACTCCATGGATTGGTTCACTTGCTTGGCACCGCGGGTCTCATGTTCATACCCTCGATCATCAAGGGTCAGTAATGACCACCGCTGAAACCGTGTTGCTCATCGCTGCCTTGTTATTGGCGCTTCTCATCGTCGGTAACATCGGCTTCTCCAAACTGGCCGAGTGGAGGAATCCACCAATCGGCAAGTTCCTCGAATGCGACGGCGTAGTGCTCCACTATGTCGATCGAGGGGATCCGGCCGCTCCTTGCGTCGTGCTGCTCCATGGCAACGGATCCATGATCCACGACTTCACGATCAGCGGTCTGGTCGATCTTCTTGCCCGCACCAATCGCGTGGTGTGCTTCGATCGCCCAGGCTTTGGCTATAGTCAGCGGCCGCGGCTCCGAATATGGACCGCGGCAGCTCAAGCCGCTCTGTTGGCGAAGGCGCTCAATCAACTTGGAATCCGCAATCCGGTTGTGCTCGGCCATTCTTGGGGCGCCTTGGTCGCTATCGCTCTCGCCGTGCGAAAGGATTATCCGACCCAGGGTCTTGTGCTTGCGTCAGGGTACTATTTCCCGACCGGCCGATTGGACGTGTGGCTGATGTCAGGTCCAGCCATACCGGTCCTGGGCGACCTGGTCAGTTACACTGTCGCGCCGATCGTTTCGTGGGCCGTCCTGCCAGGAGCTCTTCGCAAGATCTTTGCGCCCCGTTCTGTCCCGCAGACGTTCAGGAATGAATTTCCAGCGTCTTTGGTGCTCAGGCCCACACAGTTGAGGGCGGCTGCGGAGGAAAGTGCACTCCTCATTCCAACTGCAACACAATTCCAAGCTTATTATCCAGCCATCGGCGAGCGAGTGCAGATATTCCACGGAACAGAGGACCAAGTGGTCGAATTCAGACAAGCGCAGGATTTACATCAAGCACTGCCTCGGTCCGATCTTCACCTTGTTCCAAATGCCGGGCATATGGTCACGTACGCAGACCCCGCCGCCATCGTGGAGGTCGTCAACTCAATGACGAACTCCTGAGATCGGCAGCGACGGCCGTCACTGGGCCTTGCCGCGTGCAGGCGCAGCAACCGGCCGCAATTCCATTCTTGATATGCCTGCTGCGACGTTCACACCTGTCTGCGCCTGGACGGACACCGGCTGCAAGGCAATCGTACGATCCGAGCCGCCCACCAGGAGGTTGGCACCAACTCCGGCGCCGACAGTGCCGCCGGCGGTCGCGCCCGCATAAGTTCCGGCCAAGGCTGCCCGGCGAACTGTCGTTGGCGCAAACACGGTCCAAACGAGCTGACCGCCGGACGTGGCTCCTATGTCCAGACCAAGCGTGCTGACGGTGCCTTCGTAAGCCTCGCGCGCCCTGCCTCGTGCCGATGCATAGATGCAGCTCAGCTGCCGTTGTCCCGCAACAATCATGCCGACTCCGGGCGATATGTTGCACGTGAGTGTGCCGACTCTCGAGCGCCCAGCCTCCTGCGCCGTTGCCGGAACCATCGTGAGGACGAGTGCCAAGGCCGCGCAAGCCGTGGCCAAATTGGTCAGCCTCGCTTCATTCAGCGTTGTCCTGGTCATGGGGCCTCCATCGACGTAGTCTGATCGTCCTTCAATGCGCGCGGAGCCAGCGATGTTCCTGTTGGTCGCAAGCCGAAGCTCCAGAACCACGAGACAGGCCTCGCTTACGGGGTCGGGATGTGGAGCACGCGTGTCCGGCTCTGCGCTAGGTGTTGAGTGACAGGCGGACATCAAGCGCGCCTACTGCACGCAGCCGATTTTATCAGTGCCCGTCGCCCATCTGGATGAGCAGCTCCTCGATATCGACATCGACCTGGCCGGCCGCCCTGATGTGGCGGACCTCGAGACTGTCGGCCTGGAAGCGGTATTCGACCAGGCCGACTTCCTTGATCGCGATCCGGTCCTGGCGCTGATCGTTGATGACGAAGCCCGCTGACGGCGCCCAGACGTGGCGGGTGTGGCGGAAGGTGAAGTCGCGGCGCTGGTGCACGTGCCCGCTGGCGATGAGACGCAGGTCGACCTTGCCGAACATCTCGATCAGCCGCGCCCGCGCCGGCTGCGGCACGTAGCGGATCGACGTCTCCGGCGTCTCGGGATCGTCGGGCAGGTTGAGGAACAGCGGCTTGTGCAGGAACAGCGCGACCGGCCTGCCGTTCACGCGCGAGATTTCCTGAGACAGCCAGTCGAGCTGCTCGGCCTCGAAGGCGAGGCCCGAATTCATCACCAGCGAATTGAGGCCGATGAAGCGCCAGCCCGCGGCGTCAAACACCCAATGATCTTCGCCGATGATGTCGCAGAACTGCTGGCGGTGCGTCTCGCTGACCGGCGGCTTCGGCGCCGGCCCGATCGCGGTCGGATTGTCCCCGATATCGTGATTGCCGGGGAGATAGCGGCAGGTGACCGGCAGGGCGTCGTGCAGGCCTTTCGCGAATTCAAGGTCGTCGCGGCTGGTCGGCCCGTCGAACGAGACATCGCCGGTGTTGACGACGAGATCGGGCCTACCGGCGTCGATATGCTCGCTGATCGCCGCGAAGTTGGCGATCAGGCCGGGAAAGCGCCGGCCAAGATGGGTGTCGGAAATCTGCGTGAGACGAAATTCGGACATGCGATCATCCTACCCGTCGCCGCGCGTCGGAACGATGACGGCGCGGGTATGGATCGCAGCGAACAAAGTTTAAAGCACGCGGTAGCGGATGGTGTAGCCGTCCTGCGGGGCGACGGCTCCGGCGAGCGGGGAAGCGATGCGGTCGGCGAGGTGCCAGGGGCCGAACTGGCCGGAGCGATGCGGCTCGGCCGGCAGGCGGAGGCGGAACTCGAAGACGCCCTTGCCTGAGAGGTTCACGACCAGAACGCGATCGGCCGTGCGGTGGTTGAGCACCACTGCGCCGCGCAGCACGGCCCGGCCGTCCGAGAGGTCGCGCACGCCGTCCACCAGCGCCAATGTCTGGTTGCGGTCGGTGTGCAGCTCGATCTGGCTGTCGTTCACCGCCGTCAGCATCTCCCGGGGCATGCGGATCTCGAACTCGACGGCGGGCTTGGAGGGATTGAGGCCGAGATAGGCGAGCGCCGCATGGCGCATGTCGTAGGCGGCAAAGGCGAACAGCGCGAGCGCGGCCAAGGTCGCCAGGCCATGCCTGATGACGTCGCGCCAGGTCCGATAGCTCAGGCGGAAGTAGACCGTCATGGCCAGCGCGACCGCGAGCGCTGCCGCGATCCCCGACAGTGCCGACATCAGGAGGCCGAGCTGGCCCGCGGCGGCTTCGCTGAACAAGCTGGACAAGGAATTCATGGCTGTCTCGCCTCGGGGCCCAAGGGGCCGAAATCGCTTCAACAATCTGGGGTTGGTCGGGGAAGCGGGAATGCCGGTTCAAGTCGTTCATTGTCAGCGCCAAAAGTCGCGGCTAATGACGTCGGCGGCATTTCGCCTCCCGGGAAAGTTCCGATGTCCGTTCAAATGGTCCTGCTGCCGGTCTTCGTGCAGGTCGCTCTCACCTTCGCGCTGCTGATCGGCATGGTCCTGGCGCGCCGCAAGACCTTGGTCTCCGGCGAGACCAAGATCCGTGACATTGCGCTCGGCGAGCCGAACTGGCCGAAGGGCGCCACACAAATCGCCAATTGCTACCGCAACCAGTTCGAGCTGCCGGTGCTGTTCTATGTCCTGATTGCGCTGGCATTGCCCTTGCGCCGCGCCGATCTCTTCATCGTGCTGATGTCCTGGGTGTTCGTGGTGACGCGCTTTGCCCATGCCGGCGTGTTCGTTTCCTCCAACGATCTCGGCCGCCGCTCCACGGTCTGGCTCGCCGGCGTGCTGGTGCTGCTCGCGATGTGGATTTACTTCGCGCTGAAGCTTTTGCTGCTGATCTAGGCGCTGCGCACCACTTGAAAGAACGCGAATGACCCCTGCTGCCCGGCTGTCCGCAGCCATCGAACTGATCGACACCATCGAGAGGGACCGCGTGCCCGCGGCGAAGGCGCTGAAGGAGTGGGGCACCGCGCACCGCTTCGCCGGTTCCGGCGACCGCGCCGCCATCGCCGGCCTCGTCTGGGATGTGCTGCGCCGCTACGCCTCGAGCGCCTGGCTGATGGATTCCGATACCGCACGGGCCCGGCTGATCGGCATGCTCCGCCTCGAGCGCAACATGGACACGGCGACCATGGGCGCCTTGTTCGACGGCAGCCGCTTTGCGCCGGCGCCGCTGACCGAGGCCGAGCAGGCTGCGCTCGCCTCGCGCTCCCTCCAGGACGCACCTGCCGCCGTCGCCGGCGACTACCCGGAATGGCTCGACCCGCACCTTGCAAAAGTGTTCGGCGAGGACCGCGCCGCGGAGGCGGCCGCCATGGCGAGCCGGGCGCCGCTGGACCTGCGCGTCAACACGCTAAAATCCAACCGCGACAAGGCGCTGAAGGCGCTTTCTCATCTTCATGCAAAACCGACGCCCTGGTCCGCAACCGGCCTGCGCATCGAGCTTTCGGCCGATGCGCGCAACCCCGGCATCCAGGCGGAAGAGGATTTCATCAAGGGCGCAATTGAAGTGCAGGATGAGGGATCGCAGCTTGCGGCCCAGTTCACCGCGGCAAAACCCGGCGAGCAGGTGATCGATCTCTGCGCCGGCGCCGGCGGCAAGACGCTGGCGCTGGCCGCCCTGATGCAGGGCAAGGGTCGGCTGATCGCAACCGACCGCGACAAGCGCCAGCTCGCGCCGATCCATGAGCGGCTGTCGCGCGCCGGCGTCCACAACGCCGAAATCCGCACGCCCAAGGGCGACGCCGATTCGCTTGCCGACATCCGCAGCACCGCCGACCTCGTCGTGATCGACGCGCCCTGCACCGGAACCGGCACCTGGCGCCGCAACCCCGATGCCAAATGGCGGATGCGCCCCGGTGCGCTGGAGATCCGCCTGCGTGACCAGGCCGAGGTGCTGGAGCGCGCGGTTCCGCTGGTCAAGCCGGGCGGCCGCATCGCCTACATCACCTGCTCGGTGCTGGCGGAGGAGAACGGCGAGCAGGTGAGGGCGTTCGTCGGCCGACATGGCGAGTTCTCGGTTGTCCCGCCCGAGCAGACCGCAAGCGTGCTCTGGGACAAGGCGGAAGCCTTTGGCGAGGCTGCGCTGCAGTCAGCCGAGGGCTGGCTGATGACGCCGCGCCGGACCGGGACGGATGGGTTTTTCGTGTCGGTGCTGAAAAAGACCGGCTGATCGACGTTGTCATTCCGGGGCGCGCGTAGCGCGAGCCCGGAATCCATCGTGCGGCGGTCTCCGCGGGTCCATGGGTTCCGGGTTCGCCCTGCGGGCGCCCCGGAATGACATCAAAAACAAAAGCCCCGCAGACCGATCCCGGTCGCGGGGCTTTCGAGTTCCAACGTTCTGCCGGTACGTCCGCGGTCAGAACGGTGCGAGGGCGTTAGCCGACGCGGAGATTGTCAGCCGACGACTTGCCGCTGCGGCGGTCGGCGACGATGTCGAACGAGACCTTCTGACCCTCGTTGAGGGAGGAGAGGCCAGCGCGCTCGACGGCGCTGATGTGAACGAACACGTCCTTCTGGCCGTCATCCGGCTGGATGAAACCATAACCCTTTTGGGTGTTGAACCACTTCACGGTGCCCATAGCCATGGGAATTTCCTTGTTTAGTTAGAGAGGTACGCACGCAGACCGGTACGCAGCATTGCGCCCATAGTCCCTGATGAGTCGATGTTTGGAGAATTCATCTGAAGCGTGCGCGCCCGTCAGCAACGAAGCGAAGCGGCCCAGTCGTTCGGCCAAGTATCGATGATCACAATATAGCGAGAATTTGGGGCCACTTCAAGGCACCACCCGTGGCCCGAAACGTCCCGCCACTTTGCTATTTCGCGGTGCAAATTAACCGTCGGCGCGCTTCAGTCGACGATGAAGAGCGTCGCCCCCGTCGTCGTCGAGGACCGGTGCGCGGCGTCGCCGAAGTCCGATACCTGGTAGCTCATCCCCGCCGTGAGCTTGAATTTGCGCCCGTCGCGCAACTCAGAGTCGGGCTCGCCCTTCAGCACATAGAGCACGTGGCCGCGATCGCACCAGTGATCGGCGAGATAGCCCGGCGAGTACTCCACCATCCGCACGCGGAGTTCGCCGATGTTGAGCGTGCGCCATGTGGCCTCGCCGCTCTCGCCGGGATGCGTGGTCGGCTCAACCTTGCTCCAGTCGGTGACGGTGAAGGGGGAGGTGGGGAGTTTCATGGGGGCGATCCTGTCTCGGAGCCGGCGCCGCTTTTGTTAGCGCACGCTGTTGCCTCCGTCATTGCGGGCGCGAGGCGTTGATCGTCGCCCCGATGTGGCCGCTTTTTCTTGGAGCGCTCGTTAGCGTTGCGACGACGTTTGCGTTGAACAAATTAGGTAAATATTACTTACCTAAGCCCTGGTGTCCATGCCCAAAGAAGCATGTGGGCGCTCCACCACCGCGGTTGCGGCCCGCGCGCCGCCAGCGTATTGGCTGGCCATGACAGCAGCACAGAACGACCGCTCCGCGTCGACGCCCTCGGTGGCCTCGGCGCACGACAAGATTCTCATCGTCGACTTCGGCAGCCAGGTGACGCAGCTGATCGCGCGTCGCGTGCGCGAGGACGGCGTCTATTGCGAGATCGTCCCGTTCAACAAGGCGGAAGCCGCCTTCGAGGAGATGAAGCCGAAAGCGGTGATCCTCTCCGGCGGCCCCGAGTCGGTGCATGAAGCCGGATCACCCCGCGCCCCGCAACTCATCTTCGATTCCGGCGTGCCGGTGATGGGCATCTGCTACGGCCAGATGACCATGGCGGCCCAGTTAGGGGGCGAGGTCGAGGGCGGCCATCACCGCGAATTCGGCCGCGCCGATGTCGAGGTGAAGGCCGAGAGCCAGCTGTTCGCAGACGTCTGGTCGTCAGGCAGCAAGAACCAGGTCTGGATGAGCCATGGCGACCGCATCACCAGGATGCCGCCGGGCTTCTCCGTCGCCGGCACCTCGCCGAATGCGCCCTTCGCAATCATCCAGGACGAGAAGCGCAAATATTACGGCCTGATGTTCCACCCCGAAGTGGTGCACACGCCCGACGGCGCAAAGCTCATCCGCAACTTCGTGCGCAAGATCGCCGGCCTCACCGGCGACTGGACCATGCGCGCCTTCCGCGAGGAGGAGATCGCAAAAATCCGTGCACAGGTCGGCAAGGGCAGGGTGATCTGCGGCCTCTCCGGAGGCGTCGATTCGGCCGTGGCGGCCGTCCTGATCCACGAGGCCATTGGCGATCAGCTGACGTGTGTGTTCGTCGATCACGGCTTGATGCGCCTCAACGAGGCCGAGCAGGTCGTCGACCTCTTCCGCCACCACTACAACATCCCGCTCGTCCACGTGGACGCTTCCAAGCAATTCCTCGGCGAGCTCGAGGGCGTCACCGACCCCGAAGCCAAGCGCAAGACCATCGGCCGCCTCTTCATCGAGGTGTTCGAGCAGGAAGCCAAGAAGATCGGCGGCGCCGATTTCCTGGCGCAAGGCACGCTCTATCCTGATGTGATCGAGAGCGTCTCCTTCACCGGCGGACCTTCCGTCACGATCAAGTCGCACCACAATGTCGGCGGCCTTCCTGAGCGCATGAACATGAAGCTCGTCGAGCCCCTGCGCGAGCTGTTCAAGGACGAGGTGCGCAAGCTCGGCCGTGAGCTCGGCCTGCCCGAAATCTTCGTCGGTCGCCACCCGTTCCCGGGCCCGGGCCTCGCCATCCGCTGCCCCGGCGACATCACCCGGGACAAGCTCGACATCCTGCGCAAGGCCGACGCCGTCTACATCGACCAGATCCGCAAGCACGGCCTCTACGACGAAATCTGGCAGGCGTTCGCCGTGCTGCTTCCCGTGAAGACCGTCGGCGTCATGGGCGACGGCCGCACTTACGATTACGTCGTTGGCCTGCGCGCCGTGACCTCGACCGACGGAATGACCGCGGACTTCTACCAGTTCGACATGAAGTTCTTAGGGGAGACCGCGACGCGGATCATCAACGAGGTGAAGGGCGTGAACCGCGTGGTGTATGATGTGACCAGCAAGCCGCCGGGGACGATCGAGTGGGAGTGATCTGGTTGGTTGGCACGGCCCGGAACCAGAAAGGTGAAACCCTGGAACGCCCGCAGAGATGCGGGCTTCTTCGTTTTCAAGCTGGTGCTTGCGAGCGCCGGCAAGACTCGCGTCGCTGGCACAGGGTCCATCTTTGCCAAGATCGATAGGTAGCGCACCGTCAGCTTGCGGCGGATCTGGCAACATTTTCTCGAAGTCGAAGGAGGAGTTGCGATGACCATCTCGACAAGCGAAGTGGAACAGTTCTTTGAACGATATGCCCAAGCCTTCAGAGATGGCTTGGACGGTACTCTTGATGAGGAGTTTTTTCGTTCGCTTTTTTCCACCCAATATATCGCTGCAGGACCAAAGGGTGTCATGGCAGGGGACAACGATCACGCTTTTGTCGAGCGGATTTCAAAAGGATACGAGCGCTACCGTCAGATCGGAAACAAGGTGGTCACCGTCTCCGAGATCGAGATGCATTCGATCGATGAAACACATTGCCTTGTCCACGTGGGCTGGAGCAGCGAATTCGAGAAAGATGGCAGGCGTATCGACGTGCCTTTTACCAATGCCTATCTGCTTGAGCGGAATGATGGGCTGCTGAAGGTTTTCGGCTGGATTACGGGTGATGAAGTTCAACTGCTCAAGGACAATGGCCTCTTGTGAGGCTTGCCCAACGGCAGCGCGCCAGAACTTGCATTGATCAAAGAAGCTCGGCGCCGGCTCTTCGAAGCCGGCAGAACGGCCTCTGCGCGTCGAACTCAACCGCAACTCGTCCGTTGCAGGCCGTGCGCGGGGTAGGACATTCCGGCATATTGAGATGGTAATGTGCCGAGGATAGCCTTCAAGGACAGCGCCCGCAGAGAATGCTTAAAACCCTCGACATCGGATGTTCGAGGCAGCTGGAACAAGCGTAGGTTGAAAGCGTTAGCTGCGGGCCGCACTTGATGTCGGGGGCGGAGCTATGTCCGACTTATTACCCAGCGCGTTGGATCTCGCGCGCTTCCAGTTTGCCTTCACGGTGGTCTGGCACTTCCTATTTCCGGCCTTCACCATCGGACTGGCGAGCTATCTTGCCGTGCTCGAAGGGCTGTGGCTGTGGACGGGCCGCGGCGCCTATCTCGATACCTACCGCTATTGGCTTAAGATTTTCGCCGTCGCTTTCGCCATGGGCGTGGTGTCGGGCTTGGTCATGTCATACCAGTTCGGCACGAACTGGTCGGTGTTTGCCGACAAGACATCCCCGGTGCTCGGGCCGCTCCTCGGCTACGAGGTGCTGACGGCATTCTTTCTCGAGGCCGGCTTCCTTGGAGTCATGCTCTTCGGCCTGGGACGCGTTGGCCCGCGCCTGCATTTCGTCGCGACCTGTTTCGTCGCGGGCGGCACCTTGCTCTCGGCCTTCTGGATTCTAGCCGCAAATTCCTGGATGCAGACGCCGGCAGGACACGCGATGGGAGCGGACGGCCAATTCATCCCCGAGAGCTGGCTCGCGATCATCTTCAATCCGTCGTTCCCCTATCGGTTCGCCCATACGGTCACCGCGGCTTACCTGACCACCGCGATGATCGTGGGAGCCGTGGGCGCCTGGCACCTGCTGCGGAACAGGATGAACGAACGCGCTCGCATCATGTTCTCAATGGCGATGTGGATGGCCGCGATCGTGGCCCCGCTACAGCTTCTGATCGGCGATCTGCATGGGGTGAATTCGTATCACCACCAGCCCACCAAGGTCGCCGCCATGGAGGGTCACTTCGAGACCGAGCGCCGCGCGCCTTCCATCCTGTTCGGAATGCCGGACGCCGAAGCCGGGGTGACGCGCGGCCAAATTGCCATTCCTGGCTTTGCGAGCCTCTATCTCACGCATAGCCTTGATGGAGAGGTCAAGGGGCTCAAGGCTTTCCCGAAAGACACCTGGCCGACCAACATTCCGCTCGTCTTCTGGGCGTTCCGCATCATGGTCGGCTTGGGGATTCTGATGATCGTGCTCGGCATGGCCTCGCTCGTTCTGCGTTGGCGCGACGCTCTGTACGACACGCCATGGCTGCACCGCTTTGCCGTGGCCATGGGGCCGTCGGGGCTGATCGCTGTGACGGCTGGATGGACAGTGACGGAAGCGGGACGCCAGCCATTCACGGTTTATGGACTGCTGAGGACCGCCGATAGCGTGGCGCCGATCGCAGCGCCGGCGGTGGCCGCGTCTCTGGCGGCATTCGTTGTCGTGTACTTTGTCGTGTTCGGCGCGGGGATTGCTTATCTGTTTCACCTCTTCCGCCAGACCCCTGAAGCCGGCGAGCACGGACCGCCACAAGGCCAGCCGGTCCGCACGGCCGGCATCACGCCGGCGCCAGCCTTGATAGCAGGGTCAGACACGCACAGACCAGAGCCGCGGCAAGCGGGGATCCGGCCATGAGCATCGACCTCACATTGATTTGGGCGCTCCTGATCGCCACGGCCGTGCTGCTCTACGTCGTGATGGACGGCTTCGACCTCGGCGTCGGCATCCTGTTTCCGGCCGAGGTGGCGAGGCCCGATCGCGATGTCATGGTCAACTCGGTGGCACCGGTCTGGGACGGCAACGAAACCTGGCTCGTCCTCGGTGGCGGCGGATTGTTCGCCGTGTTTCCACTGGCCTACGCGACGATTTTTCCTGCGCTTTATATGCCGCTCATTCTGATGCTGCTGGCGCTGGTGTTCCGCGGAGTAGCCTTCGAAATGCGGTTTCGAGCGCGGACGTCGGCTGGTGAAATATGGTGGGACCGCGCCTTCTCGTGGGGCAGCTTTGCGGCCGCATTGCTCCAGGGCGTTTGCCTTGGTGCCATCGTGCAGGGCATCCGCGTGGAGGGGCGTGCTTACGCCGGCGGGTGGTGGGACTGGCTGACGCCTTTCTCGGTTTTGACCGGTATTGCTCTTGTCGTCGGCTACGGCCTGCTCGGCGCATGCTGGCTGATCTGGAAGACCGACGGCGCGCTTCAGGCACGCTGCCGCAACTACGCACGCGTTCTCGGATTTGCGACACTCGGCTTCATCGCCCTCATATCACTGATGATGGTCATCCAAAGCCCTGCGTTCCGGGAGCGATGGCTGACGCTGCCGAACATGCTTTACGCAGCGCCTGTGCCAGTTCTCTTGGCCCTGCTGGCATGGCGCTTTCACCGCGCGCTCGCAAAGGGCGAGGATGGGGTGCCGTTCCTGTGCGCACTTGGTTTTTTCGTGCTGTCCTACGTCGGGCTCGGCATCAGCATGTGGCCGATGATCGTGCCGCCCTCGATTACGATCTGGCAGGCAGCCACGCATCCCAGCAGCCAGTTATTCCTGCTCGTCGGCGCGGCGGTGCTGGTACCGGTGATCCTTGTCTATACCGGCTACGTCTATTGGATCTTCCGCGGCAAGGTGCGGCACGGCGAGGGGTATCACTGATGCTGCGCGCATCGCGGACTTGGAGGCAGCTGCTATGGTTCGTGACGCTGTGGGCTGCAGGTGTCACCACGCTCTTCGTGGTCGCATTGCCGATCCGGTGGTTGCTCAAGGCGGGATGAGGAATCCGGAGCGGGCAGGATCGGCAGGCTGCCACTCCTCTTTCGGCATAGTGCGGCGCTGCGAGCCGTTCGCGTGCCATGCTTGGCCACGTCATCTCGACTTTGCGTAGCTACCCGGCACAAACGTCGGATGCCCGACCTCTGCTCCCGTGATACGACATCCGCATCGTCTCCAAGGAGCCCGCTTAATGTCCGTCGCGACTGCCGCCAGCCAGCAGCCTGCTGCCGCTGAAACCGACCCCGAAACCCTCGGCTATATGCGCGGCTTCCCGCCATCCCCCGACCGCCTCATTACCTTCCAGGACGGCTCCTTCCGCAGCTTCCCCGAGCTGCGCTGGGCCTGGAGCAACATCCGCCAGCTCGTGCCGACCGTGAACGTCTGGCGCGGGGCAGGGCCGGCGTCGGTGTTGCCGCGGGCGGAGCAGGACATCGGCCGGGTTGCCTCGGTCACGATGGACGGCCGACCCATGACGTTCGAAAAGATGCTGGAGGAGACCTACACTGACGGCATCGCCGTGCTGCACCGGGGCAGGCTGATCTATGAGCGCTATTTCGGCGCGTTGAAGCCGCACAAGCCGCATATCGCGATGTCGGTGACGAAGTCGTTCACCGGCGTGCTCGCGGGGATTCTGGTCGCTGAGGGCAAGGTCGATCCGCAGGCGCCCGTCGTCGACTATGTTCCGGAGCTGAAGCCAAGCGCGTTCGGCGATGCGCGTGTGCACGAGGTCATGGATATGACCACGGGGCTGCTCTACACCGAGGTCTACACCGACAAGAACTCGGACGTGTGGGGCCTCAGGCGCGCCAACGGCATGGCGCCGATCCCTCCGGGCTATGACGGCCCCACCACCATCTTCGATTTCCTCATCGCGCAGAAGAAGCAAGGCGAGCACGGCACGGCCTTTGCCTACAAGACCGTCAACACCGACGTGCTCGCGTGGATAATCAGGCGCGCCAGCGGCCTGACGCTGTCCGATCTCTTGTCGGAGCGGATCTGGCAGCCGATGGGCGCGGAGGAGGATGCGCATTATCACGTCGATCGCATCGGCACCGAGAGCGGCGGCGGCGGCCTCTCCACCACGTTGCGCGATCTCGCCCGCTTCGGCGAGACCATGCGCAACCACGGCCGCTTCAACGGCCGCCAGATCGTGCCGTCGCAGGTGGTCGAGGACATCGCGCGCGGCGGCGATCCCGAAAAATTCAAGCCGGCCGGCTACACCACACTGCCGGGCGCCTCCTACCGCAATCAATGGTGGATCACGCACAATGAGCACGGCGCCTACATGGCGCGCGGCGTCTACGGCCAGGGCATCTACATCGATCCCAAGGCCGAGATGGTGATCGCACGCTACGCCTCGCATCCGATGGCGGGTAACGCCGCCAACGATCCCGTGACGCTGCCGGCCTATATGGCGCTGGCGAAGGCGCTAGTGACGGGCGGGTAGGGTGGATTAGCCTGCGGTTGCGCGAAGCGCAGCCCGCCGGCGTAATCCACCATCTCTCGCCGCGCCGTGTTGGCAGATGGCGGATTACGCCTTCGGCTAATCCGCCCTACGAGCTGGCGAAGGCGCTGATGCCCGGCGGGTAGGGCGTCGCAGCTCGTGCCTCACTCATGCGCCTCCTGCCAATGCGGATAAGTGACATAGGCGGTGACGGCGCCTTGCTCGTGCGAGCGGATCGTGACCGTCTCGCCCTTCGGCATATGGACGATCTCGCCGGGCCCCGCGGTCACGGTGCTGCCGTCGCTCGTGACCGACAGCTTCCCTTCGAGCACGATCATGACATCGTCGACCTTCATCGTCTCCTTGAGATTTTGGTTCGGCGCGTAGCGGCCGAAGCCGATCGTGATAGGTCCGCCGTGGCGCTGGTCGACCATGTTGGCGACGAAAATATCGCCATCCTGTCCCGGTGAGCGCTCGAGCGAGGCGTCGGCGATGGCGAATTTGCGAACTTTCATGAGGTCATTCCGTCTTGTGGGGCTGGGGGAGGGCACCGATAGACGCCGTGGCCGTTGTTTGGTTCCGCCTCGCGGGCGGTTTGACGCAGCGGAACGTCGCGCAATATAAGTATTGACTTATATTAGTCGCGATCGATATTTGTTCGGCGGATGAACCACAGGGAGAACCGAAAATGCAGATCGACGTCGCCAGGGTCTTGGGGCTTGTGACGCGCTCGGTGAGGAGCTTGGAGAGAGACGGCAAGCCGGCTAGCGCGGTGACGCTAACGCGGCTCTACGACACCAGCGTCGACGATCTCTGGGACGCCGTGACCAGCAGGGAGCGGATCCCGCGCTGGTTTGCGCCGGTCGAGGGCGACCTCCGGCTCGGCGGACGCTACCAGGTCAAGGGCAATGCCGGCGGCACCATCACGTCCTGCACGCCGCCCACCCATTTCGCCGCGACCTGGGAATTCGGCGGCGCCACGAGCTGGATCGACGTCAGCCTGAAAGCCGAGCGGAGCCAGGCGCGCCTGACGCTTGAGCACACCGCGATCATCGAGGATCATTGGAATCAGTTCGGTCCGGGTGCGGTCGGTATCGGTTGGGACCTCGCGCTTGCGGGACTTGAGCGATATCTTGCGACCGGGGCATCGGTCGATCATGAAACGGCGGAGGCGTGGATGGTCTCGCCCGAGGGCAAGGACTTCATGACGACGAGCGGCGAATATTGGCGTGCGGCGCATGTCGCAAGCGGGGTCGATCCTGACGAGGCGAAGCAGCGCTCGGACCGCACCATCGCATTCTATCGCGGCGAGATGCCGCCCGACATCGTTCATCCCGGCACCGGAAGCTGATGCACGCCTTCGAGGTCCTCGCCGATCCCGTGCGCCGCCGCATCCTCGAGCTGCTCGGCCTCAAGGAGATGGCGTCCGGCGAGGTCGTCGAAGTCATCGGAGCCGAGTTCGGCATCACCCAGGCCGCCGTCTCGCAGCACCTCAAGGTGCTGCGCGAGAGCGGCTTTGCGAGCGTCCGGGCGGAGGCGCAAAGGCGCCTCTATTCGGTCGACGCCGCCGGGCTGCAAGCGGTCGATGCCTGGGTCGGCCAGTTCAGGATCTTCTGGGAGCCGAAGCTGGACGCGCTCGCCACCGAGATCGCGCGCGGCAAGCGCGAGCGTCGCAAGGCGCCGATCATCAAGCGGACAGGGAAGAGGGCGTAATCGGGCTCCGTAGCCCGGATGGAGCGCAGCGTAATCCGGGGTGTCCCACACAGGCAGTAGCGTAGGGTGGATTAGCAGGCCGCCGCGAAGCGCAGCGGGCGGCGTAATCCACCATCTCTCTCATTTTGTCGTACTCAGGTGGATTACGCTGCGCTAATCCACCCTACGAATTCCGCGACATCTTCTCGAACTTCTTCACCAGCCGCTCCCGCTTCAGCCGCGACAGCCGCTGAATCCAGAACATGCCGTCGAGCTGGTCGATCTCGTGCTGATGGCAGACAGCTCGCAGGGCTTCGGACTCCTCGGTGTGCATGTTGCCGTCGAGATCCCGATAGCTGATCCGCACCCGCGCGTGTCGCTGCACCTCGTCGTTGATCCCCGGCATCGAGACGCTGCCTTCGCGGTGCATGATCATCTCCGGCGAGACCCATGTGATCTCCGGATTGACGTAGGTCTGCGGGCCGTCCTTCGCGTCGAGCTCCAGCACCACGACGCGCAAGGGCACGCCGATATGCGGCGCGGTGATGCCGATGCCGGGCGCGGCGCGCATTGTGTCGAGCAGATCCTGCGCGAGCTCGCGCAAGGAATCGTCGAACGCGGTGACGGGGCGGGCCGGCAGCGCAAGCCGGCGGTCGGGATAGCGCACGATCGGGCGGATGGTCATGCAGGGCTCCTACCACTCACTCACGGATCATTGAAGCATCCTCGCTTGACCGCCTACCTACTGGAAGGTAGCTAAGCGCCATGAGCACCGCTTCCTCGACCGCAGACGACATTCTTGGCTGCGCCCGTACGCTGATCATCGCGGGCGGCTACAACGGCTTCAGTTACGCCGACATCGCCGATGTCGTCGGCATCCGCAAGCCGAGCATCCACCACCACTTTGCCAGCAAGGTCGATCTGGTCCGCACCCTGGTGTCGCGCTATCGCGAGGAGGCCCAGGCAGGGCTGTCGGCGCTCGAGCGCAATGTCGCCGACCCCGCCGAGCAGCTCAAAAGCTACATCGCCTATTGGGAGGCGTGCATCAAGGATGCGACGGCTCCCTTCTGCGTCTGCGCGCTCCTTGCCAGTGAGCTTCCGATTCTGCCCGAGGAAGTGGCGCTCGAAGTCCGCGCGCATTTCCGCTCCGTGTCGTCGTGGCTGGCTTTGGTGATGGAGCGCGGCAAGCGGCAAGGCCGGCTCCATCTCTCCGGCACCGCGCGGGCCGAGGCGGAGGGATTCATGGCAACCGTTCACGGCGCGATGCTGTCGGCGCGGGCCTATGGCGATCCAAAAATCTTCGGGACAATCACCCGGCCGCTGCTGGAGCGGCTTTCCACCAGGCACTGACGAGATCGGCACAGGCAGGGCAGGGCGGTGCTTCGGCGTCGTACGTAAACTACCAACTAGTAGGTAAGGAGCAGAAAATGAGAACCAGGGAGATGGCATTGGGCGCCGACCAGGCGGAATGGCTGAAACGGTACTACTTCATGCGTGCCGCGTTTTCCGTCGCTTGGGTCATTGCGGCCCTCGCGATCGCGCCGTCATCGGCAGTGATCGCAGCGACGTTGCTCGTTGCCTATCCGGCCTGGGACGCTGCCGCCAATTATCTCGACGCGCTCTGGAGCGGTGGCTTGAACCAGAACCGCACGCAGGGCCTGAACGTGCTGGTCAGCCTCGCCACCACCATTGCGGTCATCCTGGCCTTGCAGGTCAGCATGAACTGGGTGCTCGGAATCTTCGGAGCCTGGGCGATCCTGTCCGGATTGCTCCAGCTCGGCACGGCCGTGCGGCGCTGGAAGCGTCTCGGCGCGCAATGGGCCATGGTGCTCAGCGGTGGCCAGTCGGCCCTGGCGGGCGGCTTCTTCATCTTCCAGGCCGCGACGCCTGCGGTGCCGTCGATTGCGAATGTCGCGGGCTATGCCGCCGTCGGCGCGATCTACTTCCTGGTCTCGGCGGTCTGGCTCACGGTCGGCGACTGGCGCCGTAGTGCGGCCCTGTGAGCCGCAATGTCACTTACGGATAGGGCGTGCCGTCCTTGTGCAGGAAGCGGCCATCCGATGCCGGGCTCATCATGTCGATGTCGGAGCAGGTGATGAGGTCGGCTGGCGAGCGTGAGCCGATCTCGAGATAGACCGCCGTCACGCTCGACCTGTTGATCATGTGATGGCCGTTGCCGCTGGCCTTGGGGAAGGCGGCGCAATCGCCGGCGTGCAGCACGGTTTCGCCGCCATCCTCGATCAGCGTCACTTCGCCTTCGAGAATGTAGACGAACTCGTCCTCGTGCGAATGCCAGTGCCGCTGGCTCGACCAGGTGCCCGGCGGCAGGCGCATCAGGTTGACGCCGAAATCCGACAAGCCTCCGGCATCGCCGAGCCGCTTGCGAATGCGCTCGGCGCAAGGCGCATTGAAAGGCGCCGGATAGCCGGAGCCCTTGCGGGCCGGCACGGCGGCGACGTCGATCTTTGGCATGTGGGACTCCCTGCAATCCACCAACAGACCGGCGGCGCGAAGCATCATCACGATGAACATCGCGGACCAGATCAATATGTGTGGGATGCTGTCATTCTGCGGCTGTTTTGCCCGACGTGTCAAACCGATCTGTGATGATGTCGCGCGAGGACAGGGAGCCGCTGAGCTGTCGTTCCTGGTAGGTAAGTCATTGATCCCGCTAGCGCCGGCTACTGTGCATGGGGTTGTTTTTCGAGTTTTGCTGGCCGCTCACGAAAGCGTGCGGCAAAAATGACGTCGGCCTGTCGGCGGGCGCAGTTCCCGTTCGTCTTTCACGCGAGACAGACCTGACGGGAGACTGAAATGACTTCGTCCAACTATCGCTGGGTGATCGTCGCCGCCGGCGGCGTGCTTGGCTGCGTCGCGATCGGCGGCATGTTTTCGCTGCCGGTGTTCCTGCAGCCGATCACCAAGGACACCGGCTGGTCGGTGACCGGCATCTCCAGCGCGATGACGATCGGCTTTCTGGCCATGGCCTTCACCAGCATGGCTTGGGGCACGCTGTCCGACCGGTTCGGGCCGCTGCCGGTGGTGGTGACGGGATCGGTCGTGCTGACGCTCAGCCTGTTTGCGGCGAGCCACGCCACCTCGCTTCTCGTGTTCCAGATCGTGTTCGGCCTGCTGGTCGGCGCCGCCTGCGCGGCGATCTTCGCGCCCATGATGGCGACCGTCACGGGCTGGTTCGACACCAATCGCGGCCTCGCCGTGTCGCTGGTCTCGGCCGGCATGGGCATGGCGCCGATGACGATGTCGCCGCTGGCGGCCTGGCTCGTCTCCGGCCACGACTGGCGCACCTCGATGCAGATCATCGCGCTCGTGGTCGGCGCCATCATGATCCCGGTCTCGTTCCTGGTGCGCCGTCCTCCGGCGCTCGCGCAAGGTCCGGCCGCGCCCGCCGGCGAAACCGCCGGACAAAACGAGATGTCGATGGGCGAGGCGTTGCGCTCGCCGCAATTCCTGATCCTCCTCGCCACCAACTTCTTCTGCTGCGCGACGCATTCCGGCCCGATCATCCACACCGTCAGCTATGCCGTGAGTTGCGGCATCCCGCTGGTCGCAGCGGTGACGATCTACAGCATCGAGGGATTTGCCGGCCTCGGCGGGCGCATCGCCTTCGGCCTGATGGGCGACCGCTTCGGCGCCAAGCGCGTGCTGGTCTCGGGCCTGCTGCTGCAGGCCTTCGGCGCGCTCGCCTATGTCTTCGCGCAACAGCTGACGACGTTCTATGCGGTCGGCGCGATCTTCGGCTTCATCTATGCCGGCACTATGCCACTCTATGCCGTTCTGATCCGCGAGAACTTCCCGCTCAAGATGATGGGCACGGTGATCGGCGGCACGGCGATGGCAGGCAGCCTCGGCATGGCGACCGGCCCGCTCGCCGGCGGCCTGATCTACGATGCCTTCTCCAGCTATGCCTGGCTCTACATCGCCTCCTGGGCGATGGGCTTAGGGGCCTTCCTGATGGCCATGACGTTCCGCCCCTTCGCAAAGCCGCAAGGCGAGGTGGCGCCCGCGGCGGCGTGAATTCGAGATCGAGGCGTGGCGTCAGAGCTGCGCCTCGATCGCGGCCTTGTCGATCACCGACCAGACCTGCCGGATCTTGCCGTCGAGAAATTCGTAGAAGACGTTTTCGCAGAAGGACACGCGCCGCCCGTTGACCGCAAGACCAACGAATGTCCCGACCGGTGTGCAGTCAAACTTCAATCGGGCGGCGATGCGGGGAGGATCGGAGATCAGCATCTCGATATGGAACTGCAGATCGGGGATCTCCCGAACATCCCGTTCCAGCATCGCGCGATAGCCCGCAAGCCCAAGGGGCCGCGCGTTGTGGGTGGCCTCCTCATGCACGAATTGTCCGAGTGCCGGCCAATCCCGCCGATTCAGGCAAGCGATGTAGGCGCGGTAGATGTCGGCGAGGTCGTCTCTCATCATTATCGAAGCTCCCACGGCCTCGACCAACGCGCGAGGACCGCGAACCGGTCCAGCGTCAGAGGCGCTTTTCGAAGAAGAGGTCCGGATAGGGATCGTCGTTGAACCGCGGGATCTCGCGCCAGCCCGTGCTGCGATAGAGCTGACCGGCTTCGGGCAGTGCGCTGTTGGTGTCGAGCCGCAGCAGTGCGATGCCGAGCTCGCGCGCGGCGCTCTCGGCCGCATCCATCAGGCGGCGGCCGAGCCGCAGCCCGCGCGCGGCGGGCGCGACCCACAGCCGCTTGATCTCGGCGTAGCCGTGATCGGTGCCCTTCAAGCCGACGCAGCCGATCGGCAGCGTGTCCGACATCGCAACGAGGAATGTGCCGCGCGGCCGGCGCATGTCCTTGGCGTCGGGGTCGCGTGACAGCGAGACGTCAAAGCCCTGGCTGAAGCGGCGGCCGAGCTCGGCATAGTACTCGCCGAGGCAGTAGCGCGCTTGCTCGCAGCGCGGATCCGTCTCCTCCAGCGCGACGCGCTCGCGCGTCAGCGCGGAGGCGATCAGGTCCATCGCCGCCAGCAACGCCTCGCGTTGCGAATGTTGCGCGAGGAGGCCTTCGGCCTGCGCGTTGGACAGCGCCTCGTAGGCTGCGAACTCGCGCCGGCCCGCCCGTGTGAGCGTTGCCATGCGCCGCCGCGCATCGTCCTCGCGTGCGGCGGTCTCGATCAGCCCTTCGTCCTCGAGGCTGCGGAGCAGCCGGCTCATCAGCCCGGAATCGAGACCGAGATAGTCGCGGATCTCCGCCACGTCCGATCGCCCGTGCCCGATCGCATTGAGCACGCGCGCGGCACCCAGCGGCCGGCCGCGCCCGAGAAACGACGTATCGAGTGCTCCGACGGCAGAGGTGACGGCGCGGTTGAAGCGGCGAACGCGGGAGACGGGATTGAGCATGATATCTGACTTTAGTCAGATATCGCGGCTTGTCAATCGTGCGAGAGCTGATCGAGTTGCAGTTGCGCGCCTCTTTGTGAGTTGTTCCCGTGTCGGGAGCCGTTACCATGCGGCCGCTCGGGGAGTCTGAATTCACAACGAGCGGAGGCGGCATTGGGCGGGATGGAACGCAAAGCGAAGGGATCGGACCTGTTTGTCGCGGCGTTGGAGAATGAGGGTGTTGACCGCATCTTCGGCATCCCCGGCGAAGAGAATCTCGATCTGGTCGAATCGCTGCGTGCTTCGAGGATCGAGCTGATCCTGACCCGCCACGAGCAGGCCGCGGCCTTCATGGCCGCCACCCACGGGCGGCTGACCGGCAAGCCCGGCGTTTGTCTGTCGACGCTCGGCCCGGGTGCTCTCAACCTGTCGACGGGCGCCGCCTACGCGCATCTCGGTGGCATGCCGATGATCCTGATCACCGGCCAGAAGCCGATCATGAGCAGCCGGCAGGCCCGCTTTCAGATCGTGGACGTGGTGGCGACCATGAAGCCGCTCACGAAACTGTCGCGCCAGATCGTCAGCGCCTCCAGCATCCCGACCGTGGTGCGCGACGCCTTTCGCGTCGCGATGGAGGAGCGGCCCGGGCCGGTGCATCTCGAACTGCCCGAGGACGTTGCCGGGGACGAGGTGCCTGCGGTCCCCGTGATCCCGGTCCATCCGATCGAAATCCCGGTCGCCCATCGCGCCGCGCTCGACCGCGCCGCCGAGATGATCATGGCCGCCAAGCGGCCGCTGGTGATGATGGGCGCTGCGACCAGCCGGCCGCGGTCGACACACGGCATCGCAAGCTTCGTGCGGCGGACCGGCATTCCGTTCTTCACGACTCAGATGGGCAAGGGCACCGTGCCCGGCGGCACCAATCTCTACATGGGCACTGCCGCCTTATCCGAGCGCGACTATGTGCATGATGCCATTGACGCTGCCGACCTGATCGTTGCGATCGGTCACGACCCGATCGAGAAACCGCCATTCATCATGGGGCCGTCAGGGCCAAAGGTCATTCACGTCAGCTACACGCCGGCAAGCGTCGAGCAGGTCTATTTCCCGGATGCCGAGGTCGTCGGGGATGTTGGCCCGAGCCTGGAGCTGCTGGCGGATCGCCTCGAAGGCAAGCTGCCGCAGGCCGCGGCGCTGCTGCCGCTGCGCGAAGAGATACTGAAGCACATCGCCGACCGCGCCACCGAAGCGCGCTGGCCGCCGACGCCGCAGCGCATCGTGCACGACATCCGCCAGGTGATTCCGGAGAACGGCATCGTCGCCCTGGACAACGGCATGTACAAGATCTGGTTTGCGCGCAACTACCGCACCCGCGTCGCCAACACGCTGCTGCTCGACAATGCGCTGGCGACCATGGGCGCCGGCCTGCCGTCGGCGATGATGGCCGCGATGCTCTATCCCGACCGCCGCGTGCTTGCGGTTGCCGGCGACGGCGGCTTCATGATGAACAGCCAGGAGATAGAGACGGCGGTCCGCCTCAAGCTCAACCTGGTCGTGCTGGTGCTGGAGGACAAGGCCTACGGCATGATCCGCTGGAAGCAGGCCGTCGACCGCTTTGCCGATTACGGCATGACGTTTGGCAATCCGGATTTTGCACTATACGCCAAGGCTTATGGCGCCAAGGGTCATCGAATCGAAAGCATCGACAGCTTCGGCACGACGCTCGATGCCGCCTTCAGGGAAGGCGGCGTGCATCTGGTCGTGGTCCCGATCGATTATTCGGAGAACGTACGGGTGCTGGTCGACGAGCTGCGGGCGCACGAGAAGGCGAAGGCGTGAATTTTGTGCGACGCTCTCACCGTTCGTCATTGCGAGGAGCCCTTGCGACGAAACAATCCAGACTGTCACCGCGGAAAGATTCTGGATTGCTTCGCTGCGCTCGCAATGACGGAGCCTGTGGCGCACGTCTCGGTTCAACATGACAACCACACTTGTGTTGGGCGTGCCGATCGTCGAAACTCTCCACTACCCAACCAGCCACAGGAATAAAGCATGCCTCGCGTTCGTTGTGTCACCGAGATGGGCATGGGCGTCGACGTCCACGGCAGGGACGCCACCAAGGCGGCCAAGCGCGCGGTCTCCGATGCCATCAGGCATTCCAGCCTCGGCTTCTTCCGGATGATCGGCAAGACCGCGAACGACATGTACGTGGACGTCACGATCGGCGTGCCGAATCCAGAAGCCGTCGACAAGGAAGCCGTCGCCAAGGAGCTGCCTTACGGCACCGTGACCGTCACCGCGGTCAAGGGCGGGCTGGAGATCCCCTCGGCCACGGAAGTGGCCAACGATCCCATCCTGATCGCCAATGCCGCCGTCATCGTCAGCTTCGACAAGGATTAGGCCGATGTCCGCGAGCGATGAGGCGCTGCTGGATCGCCCGATCTGGAGCGCGTTGACGACGAGCCAGAAGCATCTGGCCGAGGGCGGCCCGCGGGCTCTGCGCTATCCCGTGGACATGACGCCGTTTGCCGATATGGCGGACATGTCCGCGGCAAGTTTTGCGGCGCTCGGCGATCTCATGTCGGGCTCGCAAGTCGCGGTGCTGTTCACGCCCGAGCCCGTCGAAATTCCCGCCAGCTTCAAGGTGCTGCTCGCGGAGCCCGGCGAGCAGTTGATCGGCTCGCCCGCCGACACTTCGCTGCGCGATGCCGAGATCGTCCGCCTCGGCGCGACTGACGTTCCCGCCATGATGGCGCTGACCGAGCTGACCAAGCCCGGGCCGTTTGCGGCGCGGACGCACGAGCTCGGCACATTCCTCGGCATCCGTGCACGCGGCGAGCTGGTCGCCATGGCCGGCGAGCGGATGAAGCCGGGCAATTTCACCGAGATGACGGCGGTCTGCGTGCATCCCGATCATCGCGGTCGCGGTTACGCACAGGCGTTGCTCGCCGCCATCGCGCGCCAGATCGAGGCGCGCGGCGAAATTCCGTTCCTGCACGTGTTCGCGAGCAATACGTCTGCCATCGCGCTGTACCAGCGGCAGGGCATGCGGATTCGGCGCCGGCTGCAGGTCACCGTGCTGATGAAGCAGGGATGAGCTGCACCGTGGGCTTCATATCCTGAGAAATCGCGCTATATCGATTCCAACCACAAATCGGGGGGGAGCACATGGACGCCAGAACGACTGATTTTTCCGCCGTACGGACGGCGATGCAGCGCTACGTCGATCAGGAGATCATTCCCGGCGTATCCTGGGCCGTGCTGCGCGGCCGCGAGGTGGTCGATCAGCAATGCGTGGGCTTTGCCGACCGAGAGGCCAACACCGCATTGCGGCCCGACCACATCTTCCGCGCGTTCTCCAACACCAAGATCTTCGTCACCTGCGCGATCATGCTGCTGGTCGAGCAAGGCGGCATCGGGCTCGATGACGCAGTCGAAAAATTCCTGCCGCAGCTCGGCAATCGCAAGGTGCTGAAGCAGGGCGCTTCGAGCCTTGCCGATGTCGAGCCGGCGAAGAGTCCGATCACGATCCGCCAGCTCCTGACCCACACCTCCGGTCTCAGCTACGGTATCTTCGATCCCGGCACGGTGCTGTTCAAGGCTTACAACGAGGCGCGCGTGCTCAATCCGCTAACGCCGCTCAGCGACATGATCGACAGGCTCGCCGACCTGCCGCTGTCCTATCACCCTGGCACGGCCTGGGAATATTCCGTGGCGACCGACGTGCTCGGCCGTGTGGTCGAGGTCGTCTCGGGCCAGCCGCTCGACGCCTTCCTGAAGGCGCGCATCTTCGATTCCCTCGGCATGACCGACACCGGCTTTTATGTCCCCGAGACACAGCAGGGCAGGCTGGTCGCGCTCTACAACGGCGCCGACGTGCTCGACCCCATGAAGCCCGGCCTCACGCGGGCCGACCATCTGCCTTACCCGCAAGCCTATCGGCGGCCGCTGCCGCGGCTCTCGGGCGGCGGCGGTCTGGTCTCGACCTTGCCAGACATGCTCGCGCTGGTGTGTGCGCTGCTGCCCGGGTCCGATGCGTTGCTGAAGCCGGAAACGCTGCGGCAGATGATGACGAACCAGCTGCCCGCAGGCCAGACCATCCGCTTTGCCAATCTCGGCCCGATTCCCGGCAAGGGCTTTGGCCTCGGCGGCGCCGTCACCTTCGCGCCGACACCGTTCGATCCGCCGAACTCGACCGGTGAATTCCAATGGGGCGGCCTGGCCGGGACCCATTGGTGGATCTGTCCGGAAGCCAATACGGCGGGCGTGCTGATGGCCCAGCGCTATATGGGCTTCTGGAATCCGTTCTTCTTCGAGTTCAAGCGCCTGGCCTATCAGGCGGTCGGAGCCTGATCGCAAAAAAATCTTCCGTCAGCGCGAATCCTTCTTGGCCATCGCGTCCTCTTGTTGGTCGAGGCAATCGGTCTCGGCCCATATCGGAGGATGTGATGGGATTCTATCGGAAGAACATCGGCGGACTGCATCAGGTGGTGCGGGTCGTCCTGGGGATTGCGGTGGCGGCTGCGGCGTTCGTTTATCTTGCCGGCGCGACAGCATGGCTGGTCGCGCTCGGTGGCGCCGGCTTCGCGCTGACCGGTTTCGTCGGTTATTGCCCGATGTGCGCGATGGCAGGCATCGGCAAGGGAGGGATGTCGTGAGCGCGGCGGCGATCTCGCCAAACCTGTTCGAGGCCGCGCGGCTCGGCGATGCCGAGGCGATTGCGCGTCTGCTCGAGACGACGCAGCCGGATATTCGTCGCTATGCGCGCGCGACCTGCCGCAGCTCGGCGGACGCCGAGGATGCGACGCAGGAGGCGCTGTGGATCCTGTTCCGCCACGTCGGCACGATCCGTTCGCTGCTGGCGTTGTCGGCCTGGCTGTTCAGCGTGGTCCGGCGCGAATGCCTGCGGCTCGCGCGCCGGGCCGGCGTTGTACCGGCAGTCGATCAGGGCGAGGCGGAGGCCGCACTGCTGTTGCGCCCTGAGGCCGATCTGCGGCTCGACGTCGCCGCGGCGTTCGAGGCCCTGCCGCCGCACTATCGCGATGTCGCGCTGATGCGCGACGTCAAGGAGATGACGATCGATGAGATTGCCGCCGCGCTCGGCGCGACCAGGCAGACCGTGAAGGCGCGGCTGCATCGCGCCCGCGCCTTGATGCGCGAATATCTGACGAGATGAGAGACAACCAGATTCAAAGGAAAAAAACGGAGTGACGTGGGCGGGAGACGTCGCCTCCCGCCCACGGTTTCGCTTTAGTCCTTCCACGGACGAACTCGCCTTCGCCGGCCATGGCGACGGCGAATGGCCGCAGCGTGTGCAGCACGCGCACGGTGCCGGCGTGCTGGGCCAGCACGTCCGGCAGGCGGCGATAGGCCATCGGGCTCTCGTCGAGGTCGGCACCGATCAAGGTGACGCCGCGCTCGTTCAGCCAACGGTCCATCTCCTCGCGCGAGAAGCGCCGCTTCGCCTCACGTCGTCCGAACAGGCGGCCGGCGCCGTGCACGGTCGAGTAGAGCGAGGCCTTGGCTTCCGGGCTGTCGACGCCTTCGAGGATGACGGCGTCGTCGCCCATCGAGCCGCCGACGAACCCCTTCTGGCCGGGAAACGCCGGCGTCGCGCCCTTGCGCACCACCCACAGATCCTTGCCGTCGTGGGTCTCACGCCAGGCATAATTGTGGTGGTTGTGCACGCTCTCGGTCACGCTGCCGCCGATGATCTGGCGGACGCGCTCGACGACCCATTCGCGGCCCGCATAGGCATAGCGCCCGGCGAGCTGCATCGCCGCGATGTAGCGGCGGCCGAGCTCGCTGTCCTCGTCGACGACGGCGGGCGGGACGTTCATGCCGTCCTTGCCGCCGGCGGCCTTGAGGTAGCGCGTCGCGGAGGTGTGCCCGAGACCGCGGCTGCCGAAGTGGACGCCGATCCAGACGAAGCCTTCCTCGTCGCGCATGAGGTCGACATAGTGGTTGCCCGATCCGACCGTGCCGAGCTGCTTCACCGCCTTCTGACGGTAGTCCTCCATGTCGCTTTCGCGCCAGGCCTCGCCGTCGTCGAACAGGTCGTGCTCGGCCCGTTCCGCGTTGGCACGTCCGACGCCGAACGAGATCACCTTGGCGACGTCGCGGATGATCGTGGGAGCGATCCCCGCGATGTCGTCGAAGCGCGTGTCGAGCCGAGCCGCCATGTTGCCGCAGCCAATGTCGAAGCCGACGCCGGAGATGCTGATCTGCTTCTCATAGGCGATCACCCCGCCGACCGGCTGCGCATAGCCGAGATGGCCGTCGGCGCAGATCACGCCGGAGACGACATTGCCGATGGCCATGCAATTGCGCATCTGCGCGATCGTCGCCTCCTCATGCGGGCCGAACACCTTCAGCGGCGCATTCTGGAAACGGGCGTCCTGCGTCCGGAACGCGGCAATCGAGCTCGCGGTCGCATTGGCCTCGCGGGCAAGATGCTCCTTGCGCGCGGCGTCCTTGTACAGGCACCAGGCCGGCTGGCCGCGTCCTTCGCCGACGCGCGAGTCGGGGTCGACACCGGCGGCGAGGCAGAGCTCGCGGGCGCGTTCCATGTAGGGATCGGGTCGTCGCATGGTCGTAGATCCTTGTCATTCCGCGCGCACCATAACGGGGGCGGGCGGATCATTTCAGAGATTTCGCTGGCCCCGGGCGCATCTCGCGTCCGGGGCCATTGTTGTTGCGCGTCAGTTCAACGCCGTCTCGGACGCCGCGATCCACGCGACCACGGCCTCGGAGAAGCCGTTGACGCGGGTCCAGGCGCCGTGACCGACGCCGTGCTGATACGAGGCCACGTTGACCATGGTGCCGCGCGCCCTCGGCTCGGGCACCTGGTCGTGGCTCTGCTCGTCGGTGAAGACGATGAGGCGATCGCCCTTGCAGTCGATCTCCGTCACCGCATTGCCGAGATAGGTTCCGCCATGCGGCTGCGAGTTGATGATCGCATCCCGCAGCGCGAAACCGCGGCGGGGAGGGACCTTCACGACCTCGTTGGAGAAGGTGAAGATCTCGACCTCGTCGCAGATCTCGCGGGCGAGAATGGCAAGGCCACACGCCGCCTCCGCGCGCGTCATTTCCGACTGCGCGGAGAGCGTTGCGAACATCGAGCCGGACACGTCGATCAGGAGCCGGGTGCGGCCCGGAAGCCGCACATGGTCCTTGATTGACTTGAGCATCGCGGCCTCGAGCTCGGGCTCGAAGTCCGGCGCATAGCGTGCCGCCGTGATGAAGCGATAGGGCAGGATACGATCCGTCCGCATCGCCTCGATCGCGCCTGCGATGATCTCGCGCGGGACCTGCGCGTTCTGCATCAGGCGCAGATTGCGCAGTAGCGCCAGGCCGCCGAGCTTTCGCTCGGCGATCAGCCGCTCGAAGGTCTCGCGCTTGTTCTTGCCGGCCGAGAGCGAAACCTCCCAGGTGTCGGGGGAGGCGAGCTCGCCATCGACGAGCTGCTTCCACACCTTCGCCTGATCGGCGTCTTTCGGCTTGGCGTGCACCAGGAACAGAACGTCCCTGATCCGCACCGCGCCGTCGCGGTCCCACTTGGCGAGCTGATAGGCGTCGAACTTGGTCAGCGCGCGGGCAAGACCCTTCTTCACCTGTGCCGAGACCGGCTGGCGCTTGCGCTGCTGCATCGGCCCCAGCGCATCCGCCCAGTAGATCGCGAGCAGCTCCGTCATCTCGTCGGGACGCTGGATCACCTGGGCGAGCGTGTGGGCAACGAGGGTGCGGTGCTTCTCGTTCCGCGCCATCTCGCGGATGACGAGGAGCGGTGCGTGCCGCAGCTTCATCACCTCGCGCGCCTCGATCGCAAGCTGCGCGACGCGCGCGGGCGCGACCTTGGGCACGAGGGCCTTGATGCGGTCGGCGATGGCGACGCCATCCTCGTAAAACTGGTCCTCCCACAGGAGGCAGTTCATCAGCGCCCGCTTCAGCTCCATCTCGGGCGTGAAGCGCACGGCGCGGGCGCCCTCCCGCGTGAAGGCACGAGTGATCTTGTTGAGCCTGACCATGACGGCCTCCTCTTGGGTTGACGGGGACATGAAAGGGGTGCCGGGGAACAAGCGAGGCTGTCCTGCCCACGAGGGGCTCCACATGCTCTACCGCTGAGCTACGGACTTTCGTCCGGAAGGAGTCGAACCTTCGACAGTGTGATTACGAAGTAACAGCACTCTTCACCACCGGCGGTGGCTAAGGAAACACGATCCGGGAACAGGCGATTGCTGTACCCGACGAGCCGAAGCTCGCCGGAAAGCGCTCTATCCTCTGAGCTACCGGTGCATGGGACACCGGGCGGGATTCGAACCCGCGACCTCTCGCGTTGCAGGCGAAGTAACAGAAATCTTCACCACGGATCGTGATGGGGTTGGCGGGGAACGAGCGATGCTGTTGCTGCCCTTGCGGGCGATCCGCCTTTCGGCGCGCAGGGTTCGAACCTGCTCGGCGCTTTCGCGCCTTCACCACGAAGTAACAGACATCTTCACCACCGCCAGGCCGGCGCTTTTCGCATCGGCCGTTGATGGGTACGCTGGGGAACGGGCGATATCGGCTTTCAGTGACGACAACACAGTCTCCGTCCCGAACGGACAGATCCTGCGCCGGGCCGCGTGCGTACCTTTTCCGAGGCCGCATCCCGGTGCGTGTGTCAAAGGCGGGAGGCATACCCGCTGTGCCGTGTGGAGAAGTATCCGACATCTTCACCACCAGCATCGGTTGAGCCGCGATCGTCGCGGCAAACCGAGTTACAAAAATTCGATCGCGGCGCTGTCGACGCGCCGCACATTGCGAACCCGCTGGGTTCGCTCTGCCATCGGTGTCCGGCTCATCGCCTCGTTCCCTCCGGCAGGCCCCGCGCACTTGGACACGCGCCTCTCCAGCGCGAGCCCCGGGATCCGGGTCTCCCGTTCCGGCCGATGCCGGGTTGTTCGGTTGGGCCGCGCGGCGGGCAACAAAAAACCCTCCGGAGCGGCAGGCTCGGGAGGGTCCGTGAGAAGCGGACGATCGATCTTGCGGTCAGGCAAGATCGCTCCCATGAGCCGGGCATGCGCAATCGAATAGCTTGGGGCTATTCGGCGTGTGGACAATTCTTTCGTAGCGGTACGACATCGCTCGGTTCATGGTGTCTGTCGCAAACGGAAGTGCTTGCGAGGGCGCGGGACATACGCCCGCAACTTGCGGATGTCAAGCGAGACGCGCGCGGAAATTGAAATTGATGGACGCATGACTTGCCAAACCTATTTGGGGCTCGACGGATTTCGTTTCGGGTGGGTCGCAGCGTGGATCGACGAGCGTGGCGATCAAGGCTTCGATTATTCGCCTGGCCTGACGCGTCTGCTCGCAATGCCGCACGCCCGCGCGATGATCGACATGCCGATCGGACTGAACCCGAGCGGCTACCGCGCCTGCGATGTGCGGGCGCGCGAACTGATCGGCCCTGCGGTGTTTCTCGGTGCGCGTCGCGACCTCTGGAGATTCCCGGACATGGCGGCGGCCAATCGCCATTACTGGAAGCGCGAAGGCGAGGGCAGGGGCGTATCGGCGCAACTGTGGAATATCAGGGACAAGATGAGGGAGGTCGACGAGGCCATGACGCCGGCGCGGCAGGCGACGATCGGCGAAGCGCATCCGGAATTGATCTTCTGGAATCTGGCACGGCGCGTGCAGCTCGAACCGAAGACCTCGCCGCGCGGGCGAGAGCAGCGCATCGCGCTTTTGAGAGAGCGCGGCTTCACTGAGGTCGAGAGATGGCTCACGCTTCGCCACGGCACCGGGATCGGTCGCGACGATCTCATCGACGCCTGTGCCTGCGCCGTCGCAGCGCGCGACAGCACGCGTTCCGTTGGTGACGGCGCGGTCGATACGCGCGGACTACGGATGGAGATCAACTTCTGACGGCGATCAGCCCTCGACGTCGCCTTCGAGGTGCACGCGGCTGCTGTGACCTGGATGCGCGCTGCCGCTGTCGTCGTCCAGCCTCGTTGCTCTCGCTTCATACTCGTCGGCCATCGTCCGCAACCGCTGCGCGGCTTTGCTGTGCGCGAGATCGTTCGCGACGCGGCGACAGCGTTCAGCGTGGTCGAGCAGGGCGCGCTTCTCGATGTTCATCGCGTGACAACGCGCGAGGGGACCATTGGTCCCCGCGCAAGCCGCCGGAACAGCACGATCGCTTCGCAGTAGGATCGGGAAAAAACGGCAATATTTTAGTGCCGCCTCGGAACATGGCGCCTGAGCCGACGTTCTACGCCAGAGGCTGTGAGGGACATAATACCATGTACGACGTGTGCCAATTGGCGACCGCGATGCTCGCGATCGCCTTTACGGCCCTGCTGTTGGTGACGGGTCAACGATTCATCGAGTCTCGGCTGCAGCGTGACGCATTGCCCCCGTTCGTAACGATGGCGACGCTGCCGCCCTAAGCACAGCCGGAAGTCACTTGCGCGGTGCGGTATCTTGCCTAGATTGAGCACGCCTCAGTCCATGCGCCCAGGATCCCGATGTCCGCTCTGTCCGTCTTCCCCATCACCAAACGTTGGCCCGCCAAGCACCCCGAACTGCTCCAGCTCTATTCGTTGCCGACGCCGAACGGCGTCAAGGTCTCGATCATGCTGGAGGAGATCGGGCTTCCTTACGAAGTCCACCTGGTTGATTTCGGCAAGGACGATCAGAAGACGGCCGAATTCATCTCGCTCAATCCGAACGGCAAGATCCCGGCGATCCTCGATCCGAACGGCCCCGGCGGCAGGCCGCTGCCGTTGTTCGAGTCCGGGGCGATCCTGCAATATCTCGCGGAGAAGACCGGCAAGCTGCTGCCGCAGGATGCCGCGCGGCGTTATCAGACCCTGCAATGGCTGCACTTCCAGATGGGCGGCGTCGGGCCGATGTTCGGCCAGGTCGGCTTCTTCCACAAATTCGCCGGCAAGGATTACGAGGACAAGCGGCCTCGCGACCGCTACGTCGCCGAAGCCAAGCGCCTGCTCGGCGTGATGGAGGTGCATCTCGCCGGCCGGCAATGGTTCATGGATGACGACTACACCATCGCCGACATCTCCATGCTCGGCTGGGTGCGCAATCTCATTGGCTTCTATGGCGCCGGCGATCTCGTCGAGTTCACCCAATTCAAGGCGGTCGGCGCCTGGCTCGAGCGCGGGCTTGCCCGCCCCGCGGTGCAGCGCGGATTGAACATTCCGCAGCGGCCCTAAGTCGCTTTAGGTTAGTGTTTGAGCATGATCTTTTCGGAAAACCGCTACACACTTTTCCGGATCATGCTCTAGAACAGCCGTCCGCCGTTCGGCACCGGCTTGCTCGGCTGCACCAGCACGACCTTGCCGTCGGCATCGGGGAAGCCGAGCGTCAGCACCTCGGAGACGACCGGGCCGATCTGGCGCGGCGGGAAATTGACGACGGCCGCGACCTGTTGGCCCACGAGGGTCTCGAGCGGGTGGTTTTCGGTGATCTGGGCCGAGCTCTTGCGCACGCCGATGGCGGGGCCGAAATCGATCCACAGCCGCCAGGCCGGCTTGCGCGCTTCCGGAAACGGTTTGGCGTCGACGATGGTGCCGACACGGACGTCGACCGCGAGGAAAGCGTCGAAGTCGATGGTCGGTGCGGCCGCCGCCGCGGGATCGTGGGTGACGTGCATGGGATGTCCGTTCGGTGGGTGACTCGTCTCGCGACATTGTCGCGCGACGCGGAGTTTCGTACAACGCCACGCACATCACCGCTACGTCATGCGCGAGGACCGTCTTGCCCACCATCATCTACGGCATCAAGAACTGCGACACCATGAAGAAGGCCCGCGCTTGGCTCGATGCCCACGGCGTGGCTTACGCGTTTCACGACTACAAGGCGGCGGGAGTCGACAAGGACAGGCTGAAGCAGTGGAGCGACAAGGTCGGTTGGGAGACCCTGCTCAATCGCGCCGGAACGACGTTCAAGAAGCTCCCCGACTCCGAAAAGGAAGGCCTCACCGAGAAGAAGGCGCTCGCCTTGATGCTAGCGCAACCATCGATGATCAAGCGGCCGGTGCTCGAAATCGGCGGCAAGCTGCTGGTCGGCTTCAAGCCGGATATCTATGCCAAAGAGGTCGGCGGCAAGGCGCGCTGACGTCAAAGCATGATCCGGAAAAGTGCTCAGCGGTTTTCCGGAAAGATCATGCGTAAACAACAATCTAAAACGCGATGATGATTCCTCCAAATCTCATCGCGCTTTAGTTCAGCTCGATGATCTCGTTGGAGATGGCGGGGCCCGGCTCGGAGAACTCGACCGGCTCGGCGGGAGCGATGCGGCCGGGGGCGCGATGAAACAACTCGCGATCGATCACGGCCCGCAGCTTCGGGCGCGGCAGCGCGTCATTTCCGCGCATCAGATTCTTGATCTCGAAGCCGCCGTCCTCGCAGAAGGTCTTTACTGACGCGATGACGTGGCTGACCCTGCCGTCGGTCAGGAACGGCAGCAGCAGCCGCTCATACGCGACGATGCGGCCATAGGTGTCATCAACGTCGGCAACGCTGTAGACCGGAAGGCCGCGCGCGACGCATTCATGATAGATCGGCAACACGTAAGGTGCGAGCCGCGGCCCGACGTAATCATCGAGCGAAACGCCCTTGCCGGTATGTCCATAGGCGCGCGAGACGCGGGTGCCTTCGCTCTGGATGACGAGACGCGTCGGCGTCGAAAGCTCCACCGTGTAGTAGATTAGATCCGACAGCTCCTCCTCGAGCCGTGCGGGCTGATACTCCCAGATCGCCGGAGCGATCTGCTGGCGCGCATAAAGTCGCAGCCACGTGTTGAGGAGATCACGCTGGCGGATCGACTTGACGATCGAGGGAGCCGCGCTTGCAAAATCCAAAGCAATATTCTCCGCGACGAGAAAACCCTGGGATGATCGTGCCAACGGGAAAATTTTTGATGAAGGCTGGCGCGGGAGACGAAAGACCGTTAACGACGGCTTGATGGCCGGTGCCTTGCGAACCGGGTGGCCGGGCAGGCACGCATCGAAACGTCTCCGACTAAGGGAGCATTTGTACCCCGGCCGGAGGCCTGACCTGCTCAGCTTTCCGCCTTGCCTAACCCCCGTCACCTCCGGCATATTCCGCGCCCGGAGGCGGCGCCCCGGTGGGCTGCAAGTCCTCCGGACAGCCGAAGCAACAAGCACAGCCACGCGCCGCGCGGGCAGGGGGAAAACTGTTTGGCCGATGAGTTCATTCTCGAAACGGAAGGCTTGACCAAGGAGTTCGCGGGCTTCTTCGCCGTCCGCGACGTTGCGCTCAAGGTTCGCCGTGGGAGCATTCATGCGTTGATCGGCCCGAACGGGGCCGGCAAGACGACCTGCTTCAATCTCCTGACCAAGTTCCTCAAGCCGTCGGCCGGGAAAATCCTGTACAAGGGGCAGGACATCACCGCGATGGCGCCGGCGGATGTGGCCCGCCTGGGGCTGGTCCGTTCGTTCCAGATTTCGGCGGTGTTTCCCCATCTCACCGCGCTCGAGAACGTCCGTGTCGCGCTGCAGCGCCAGCATGGCTCCTCGTTCGATTTCTGGCGCTCCAAGTCGGTGCTCAACCGCTTCAACGATCGGGCGCGCGAGCTTTTGAACGACGTCGGCCTCAGCGAGTTCGCCAACACGCCCGCGGTCGAGATGCCCTATGGGCGCAAGCGCGCGCTCGAGATCGCGACCACGCTGGCGCTCGACCCGGAGATGATGCTGCTCGACGAGCCGATGGCCGGCATGGGCCATGAGGACATCGACAAGATCGCGGCGCTGATCAAGCGCATCTCCGCGAAATACACCATCCTGATGGTCGAGCATAACTTGAGTGTCGTGGCCAACCTCTCCGACATCATCACCGTGCTGACGCGCGGGCAGGTGCTCGCGCAGGGCCATTACTCCGAGCTCACCAAGGACGAGCGCGTCAAGGAAGCTTACCTGGGAGCCGGTCATGCCTGACACTGCGATCGCCGAGGCTCCGGCCAGGGCTGCGACCGGCGGGAACATCCTGCAAGTCCGCAACCTGGAAGCCTGGTACGGCGAGTCTCACATCCTGCACGGGATCAACTTCGACGTGAACGCGGGCGAGGTCGTCACCCTGCTCGGGCGCAACGGCGCCGGCAAGACGACAACGCTGAAGTCGATCATGGGCATCATCGGCAAGCGCACCGGCTCGGTGAAGTTCAACAACCAGGAGATCATCCGCGCGACCTCCGACAAGATCGCGCGCATGGGCGTCGCCTTCTGCCCGGAAGAGCGGGGCATATTCTCCAGCCTCGATGTCCGCGAGAATTTGATGCTGCCGCCGGTGATCCGCGAAGGCGGATTGTCGCTCGAGCAGATCTTCGAGCTGTTCCCGAATCTGAAGGAGCGGCTGAACAGCCAGGGCACCAAGCTGTCGGGCGGCGAGCAGCAGATGCTCGCGATCGCGCGCATCCTGCGCACCGGCGCGAGCTTCCTGATGCTGGACGAGCCCACCGAGGGCCTTGCCCCCGTCATCATCCAGCAGATCGGCCACACCATCGCGCGGCTCAAGAAGGAGGGCTTCACCATCCTCCTGGTCGAGCAGAATTTCCGCTTCGCCTCCACCGTCGCCGACCGCTACTACGTGGTCGAGCACGGCAAGATCATTGACGGGTTTTCCAATTCGGAGCTTGCCGCCAACATGGACAAGCTCCACACCTATCTCGGCGTGTAGCCGAGCAGGCGGGACGATCGAGAGTAACTATCAAAGGAATATTGGGAGGCAGATTATGAAGCACGGCATTTCGGCAATGTTGCTCGCGACGGCCCTGGCGCTCGGCGCGGCAGGCGGCGCAGTCGCACAGGACAAGAACGTCAAGATCGGCGTGCTGACCGACAATTCGGGACTCTATGCCGACCTCGGCGGCGCCGGCTCGACCGTCGCAGCCCAGATGGCGATTGAGGATTCCGGGCTCGCTGCCAAGGGCTGGAAGCTCGACCTGATCTCTGCCGACCACCAGAACAAGCCCGATATCGGCTCCACGATTGCACGGCAATGGATCGACGTCGAGAAGGTCGACATCTTCATGGATGTCCTGAACTCCGGCGTTGCGCTGGCGGTGAACAACATCGTCAAAGAGAAGAATTCGATCCTGATCAACACCGGTGCTGCGACGTCGGATCTCACCAACGCGCAATGCTCGCCGAACACGGTCCACTGGGTCTATGATACCTATATGCTCGCCAACAGCACCGGGCAGGCGCTGGTGAAGGCGGGCGGCGACACCTGGTACTTTCTGACCGCGGACTACGCCTTTGGACATGCCCTCGAGCGCGACACCGCCGCGGTCGTGGTGAAGTCGGGCGGCAAGGTGATCGGCAACGTCAAGCATCCCCTGAACACTGCCGACTTCTCCTCGTTCCTGCTGCAGGCGCAGGCCTCCAAAGCCAAGATCATCGGCATGGCCAATGCCGGCGGCGACACCACCAACACCATCAAGCAGGCGGCGGAGTTCGGCATCGTCTCGGGCGGCCAGAGGCTTGCGGGCCTGCTGCTCTTCATCACCGACGTGCACTCGCTCGGTCTGAAGGTGGCGCAGGGCCTGAACTTCACCGAGACCTTCTACTGGGACCTGAATGACGGCACGCGCGCCTTCTCCAAACGCTTTTCCGAGCGCATGAAGAACAAGGCAATGCCCTCGATGGTGCAGGCCGGCGTCTACTCGGGCCTGCTGCACTATTTCAAGACCCTGGAGGCGATGGGCGGCAACCCGCATGACGGGGCCAAGGTCGTCGCCAAGATGAAGGAGATGCCGACGGATGATGCGCTGTTCGGCAAGGGCTCGATCCGCGCCGACGGTCGCAAGCTGCATCCGGCCTATCTTTTCGAGGTCAAGAAGCCCGAGGAATCCAAGGCGCCCTGGGACTATTATAAGCTGATCGGCACGACCGCCGGCGACCAGGCCTTCCGGCCGCTGTCGGAAAGCGCCTGTCCGCTGGTGAAGAAGTAACGGTGAACGATGCAGGCCGGCGCGCAGCCGCGCCGGCCTGTTGTTGAGGAATAGAAGGGACCGGGTGCGGGATCGATGCAGGCTCTCTACGCTCAGCTACTGGTGGGATTGATCAACGGCTCGTTCTACGCGCTGCTCAGTCTCGGGCTTGCCGTCATCTTCGGCATGCTCAACATCATCAATTTCGCCCACGGCGCGCTCTACATGATGGGCGCCTTCGTCGCCTATTTCCTGTTGAACCTCGGTGGCATCAATTATTGGTGGGCGCTGCTGCTGGCGCCGATCATCGTCGGCATCTTCGGCATGATCCTGGAACGGACCATGCTGCAATGGCTGACCGGGCTCGATCATCTCTACGGCCTGCTCCTGACCTTCGGCATCGCGCTGATCGTGCAGGGCGTGTTCCAGAACTATTTCGGCTCCTCGGGCCTGCCTTACGCCATTCCCGACCAGCTCAGGGGCGGCATGAATCTCGGCTTCATGTTCCTGCCGATCTACCGCGGCTGGGTCGTCGTGTTCTCGCTGGCGGTGTGCCTTGCGACCTGGTTTCTCATCGAGAAGACGCAGCTCGGCGCCTACCTGCGCGCCGCCACTGAAAATCCGACGCTGGTGCGTGCCTTCGGCATCAACGTGCCGCGCATGATCACGCTCACCTACGGTCTCGGCGTCGGCCTTGCCGCGCTGGCCGGCGTGCTCTCGGCGCCGATCAACCAGGTGCGGCCGCTGATGGGCGCCGATCTCATCATCGTGGTGTTCGCGGTGGTGGTGATCGGCGGCATGGGTTCGATCATGGGCTCCATCATCACCGGCTTCGCGCTCGGCGTGATCGAGGGCCTGACCAAATATTTCTACCCCGAGGCGTCCAACACCGTCGTGTTCGTGCTGATGGTGCTGGTGCTGCTGGTGAAGCCGACGGGATTGACGGGAAGGGCGGCCTAAAGATGACAACCCTGACGGACGACACGCTTCCTGTGACCCCGCGCGCGATGCGCGACGAGATGATTGTATTCGCAGTGATGGCGCTGCTGCTCGCAGCGGTGCCGTTCACGGGCGTCTACCCGTTCTTCGTGATGCAGGCGCTGTGCTTTGCGCTGCTCGCCTGCGCCTTCAACCTGCTGGTCGGCTATGGCGGCTTGCTGTCGTTCGGCCACGCGATGTTTCTGGGGACGGCCGGCTATTGCAGCGCGCATGCGTTGAAGGTCTGGGCGCTGCCGCCGGAGCTCGGCATTCTCGTCGGCGTCGCCGCGGCATTCGTGCTGTCGATCGTCACCGGCTACATCTCGATCCGCCGCCAGGGCATCTATTTCTCGATGATCACGCTGGCGCTGTCGCAGCTCCTGTACTTCATCTATCTCCAGGCCCCGTTCACCCATGGTGAGGACGGCATCCAGGGCATCCCACAGGGGCGCATGTTCGGCCTGCTCGATCTGTCCAAGCCGACGGTGCTGTACTATGTGGTGCTGGTCGGCTTCCTCGCCGGCTTCCTCCTGATCTTCCGCATCATCAACTCGCCGTTCGGCGAGGTGCTGAAGTCGATCCGCGAGAACGAGCAGCGCGCGATCTCGCTCGGCTACCGTACTGACCAATACAAGTTCCTGGCCTTCGTGCTGTCGGGGACGCTCGCCGGCCTTGCCGGTGCGCTGAAGGTGTTCGTGGCGCAGAACGCTTCGCTCACCGACGTGCACTGGACGATGTCGGGCGAGGTCGTGCTGATGACGCTGGTCGGCGGGCTCGGCGCCGTTTTCGGTCCCGTGGTCGGCGCCTTCGTGATCATCGCCATGCAGCAATATCTGGCCGGCTTCGGCCAGTGGGTGACGGTGATCCAAGGCGCGATCTTCGTGGTCTGCGTGCTCACCTTCCGCCGCGGCGTCGTCGGCGAAATCGCGCATTACTTCCGACGTTCGCTCTAAGTAACTGATGTTGCATCAGTTTCATTGATGCATGAAAGCGGTGGATGACCCGGCTCCGCGGGCGTGAGGCGACACGCGCGCGGATCGAAAATGGTCTATGACAGTTTTATGACAGCCCTCACGGGCCTGACCATTTCCAACCGGTAGCCTACCCCCATGATGCGATGGTTTCGTGCGTTCCTGCCCAGGGAAGAGCGGTTCTTCGACCTGTTCGACCGCCATGCCCAGACCGTGATCCAGGGCGCGGTCGCGCTCCAGGGCATGCTTAACGGGGGCGAGGAGACGCCGGTCTATTGCCAGCGCGTCAACCAGTTCGAGAACGACGCCGACAATATCACCCGCGAGGTGCTGACGGCGGTGCGCCGCACCTTCATCACCCCGTTCGACCGCGGCGACATCAAGAACCTGATCACGTCGCTGGATGATGCCATCGACCAGATGCAGCAGACGGCCAAGGCCGTGATGCTGTTCGAGGTGCGCAGCTTCGAGCCGCCGATGCGCGAGATCGGCGGACTCTTGATCGAATGCGCCAATCTGGTCGGCCGTGCGCTGCCGCTGATGCAGGAGATCGGCAAGAACGTCGCCATGCTGACCGCGATCACCGAGGAGCTCGGCAAGCTTGAGGGCCGTGTCGACGATCTCCACGACATCGGCCTGAAGGAGCTGTTCCTCAAGCATCGCGACGGCAATGCGATGGATTTCATCGTAGGGGTCGAGATCTACGACCATCTCGAGAAGGTGGCCGACCGTTTCGATGACGTCGCCAACGAGATCAACAGCATCGTCATCGAGCAAGTGTAGGGCAGGGCCGCCGTGGATGCTGCGTTGGCTTTTCCCGTCCTGGTCGGCTTGATCGCCGTCGCGCTGCTGTTCGATTTCCTGAACGGCCTGCACGACGCCGCCAATTCGATCGCGACCATCGTCTCGACCCGCGTGCTGCGGCCGCAATTCGCGGTGTTCTGGGCCGCCTTCTTCAATTTCATCGCGTTCCTGGTGTTCGGGCTGCACGTCGCCCAGACCATCGGCACCGGCATCATCGATCCCGCGGTCGTCGACGCCCAGGTGATCTTCGCAGCCCTCGTCGGCGCCATCGTCTGGAACCTCGTGACCTGGGCGCTCGGCATTCCATCGTCGTCGTCGCACGCGCTGATCGGCGGGCTCGTCGGCGGCGGCTTGGCCAAGGCCGGTATTTCGGCCGCGGTGTGGAGCGGCCTGTCCAAGACCGTGCTGGCGATCGTGCTGTCGCCGCTGGTTGGCTTCCTGCTCGCAATGGCGCTGGTTGCGATCGTGTCCTGGGCCTCGGTGCGCTCGACGCCGTTCGCGGTCGACCGCGCCTTCCGCATCCTGCAATTCGTCTCCGCTTCGCTCTATTCGCTCGGCCATGGCGGCAACGACGCGCAGAAGACCATGGGCATCATCGCGGTGTTGCTCTATTCGCAGGGCCATCTCGGCAGCGAGTTCTCGGTGCCGTTCTGGGTGGTGCTGTCGTGCCAGGCGGCGATGGCGCTGGGCACGCTGATGGGCGGATGGCGCATCGTCCGCACCATGGGCCTGCGCATCACGAAATTGACCCCGATGCAGGGCTTTTGCGCCGAGACGGGAGGCGCGGTGACCCTGTTCATGGCGACCTATCTCGGGGTTCCCGTCTCGACCACCCACACCATCACCGGCGCCATCGTCGGCGTCGGTGCCGCCCGCCGCGTCTCGGCCGTGCGCTGGAACGTCGCAAGCTCGATCGTCTATGCCTGGGTGATCACGATCCCGGCCTCAGGCATCGTGGCCGCGCTGACCTGGTGGGTGGTCCAGCTCGTCAAGTGACGAGCTTCAGTCCGATGATGCCGGCGACGATCAGGCCGATGCTGGCGAGGCGGAAGGCCGTCGCCGGCTCGCCGAACAGAACCATGCCGAGCGTCGCGGTGCCGACCGCGCCGATGCCGGTCCAGACCGCATAGGCGGTTCCGACGGGCAGGGATTTGAGCGCAAATCCGAGCAGGATGACGCTGCCGGCCATGGCCGCGAGCGTGACCGCGGACGGGACAAGCTTGCTAAAGCCCTCGGTGTATTTCAGGCCGATGGCCCAGGTGATCTCGAGGAGACCGGCGACGAACAGGATGCTCCAGGCCATGACGACCCTCCATTCAAGGCAGGGTCGTCCCCGCGGCTGGTGTGCTGATGGGCAGGGAGGTCGTCCTCCCAAAAGGGGGATATGGGGCTGGCCGGAAACCTTCGCAATCACCAAATGAGGCTTGATCAGGCCCGTTTTCCCTGCCACACGCTCCCGCCATGTCCGACATCGCCGCCACCACAGCCGAATCGCCGGCCCGTTCCCCGCTTGCCGCCGAGGTGGCGAGGCGGCGGACCTTTGCGATCATCTCCCATCCCGACGCCGGCAAGACCACGCTGACCGAAAAGCTGCTGCTGTTCGGCGGCGCCATCAACCTCGCCGGCCAGGTCAAGGCCAAAGGCGAGCGGCGCAACACGCGTTCGGACTGGATGAAGATCGAGCGCGAACGCGGCATCTCGGTGGTGACCTCGGTGATGACCTTCGAGTTCGAAGGCCTCGTCTTCAACCTCTTGGACACGCCGGGCCACGAGGACTTTTCGGAAGATACCTATCGCACGCTGACGGCGGTCGATTCCGCCGTGATGGTGATCGACGCGGCCAAGGGTATCGAGGCGCGCACCCGAAAGCTGTTCGAGGTGTGCCGTCTGCGCGACATCCCGATCATCACCTTCATCAACAAGATGGACCGCGAGAGCCGCGACGTGTTCGAGCTGCTCGACGAGATCGAGAAGACGCTGGCGCTCGACACCACGCCGATGACCTGGCCGGTCGGCCGCGGCCGCGACTTCCTCGGCACCTATGACGTCGTCAATGGCGGCGTGCGCCTGCTCGAAGGCGGTGGCGCCAAGACCGGCGCGGCGCTCGAGATCGAGATCGAAGAGCTTGCCAAGCTCAACGCCAATCTCGATGTCTCCGCCGTGAAGGACGAGCTCGAGCTCGTCACCGAGGCGTCGAAGCCGTTCGAGCTGGACGCGTTCCGCGAGGGACATCTGACGCCGGTCTATTTCGGCAGCGCGCTACGTAATTTCGGCGTCGGAGACCTCCTGGAGGGCCTCGGCAAGTTTGCGCCCGAGCCGCGCGCGCAGGACAGCGACCAGCGCAAGGTCGAGGCCACCGATCCCAGGATGAGCGCCTTCGTGTTCAAGATCCAGGCCAACATGGATCCCAACCACCGCGACCGCATCGCGTTTGCGCGCCTGTGCTCGGGCAAGCTCAGCCGCGGCATGAAGGCCAAGCTCGTGCGCACCGGCAAGAGCATGCCGCTGTCGAGCCCGCAATTCTTCTTCGCGCAGGACCGCTCGGTCGCGGACGAAGCCTTCGCCGGCGACGTCGTCGGCATTCCCAACCACGGCACGCTGCGCATCGGCGATACGCTGACCGAGGGCGAGGATTTCAACTTCGTCGGCGTGCCGAGCTTCGCGCCGGAAATCGTCCGCCGTGTCCGTCTCACCGACGCGATGAAGGCGAAGAAGCTGAAGGAAGCGCTGCAGCAGATGTCGGAAGAGGGCGTGGTGCAGGTGTTCCGCCCCCGCGACGGCGCCCCGGCGCTGGTCGGCGTGGTCGGCGCGCTGCAGCTCGACGTGCTCAAGGCCCGGCTCGAGGCGGAATATTCGCTGCCGGTCGAGTTCGAGGTCAGCGAGTTCCAGCTGGCGCGCTGGGTCTCCTCGGAGGACCGCAAGAAGCTCGACAGCTTCATCGCCGCCAATAATTCGAGCATTGCCGACGACGTCGACGGCGATCCTGTCTATCTCGCCCGCAACGAGTTCTACCTCGGCTACACCAAGGAGCGTGCCGAGGGCATCGAGTTCAGCAACGTCAAGGACGTCAAGAAAAAGGGGTAATGTTTCCCAGACGTTCTCCGTGATGCAGGACGGCAACGCATAGCGAGGTCGACGGTCATGAGGCGGCGCGAATTCATCATGCTCGCTGCAGGCGCGGCGGCCTTTCCGCTGAGCACATCCGCGCAGGGGAATGTGCGGCGGATCGGTGTGTTGGCGGGAGGCAGGGCGAGCGATCCGGAGAGCCAGGCCGGCTACCAGAAACTGAGACAGCGTCTGGGCGAGCTCGGTTGGGAACAGGAGCGCAACATCCATATCGAGTATCGCTGGTGGGCCGGCGATCCGAATGTCGCCGATGCCCAGGCGGCGGAGCTCGTGAAGTGGGGGCCGGATGTGCTTCTGGCAATCGGCACTCCCTCTGTGGAAGCCCTGAGGCGACGCGCGCCGACCTTGCCGATCATCTTCACGGTCGTTGCCGATCCCGTGGGTGCCGGTTTCGTCCAAAGCCTGGGCAAGCCGGGCGGAAGTATCACGGGCTTCACGACTTTCGAGCCTGAAATGGCCGGCAAGTGGCTGCAATTGCTCAAGCAGGCGGCACCCGCGATACGGAGGGTTGCCGCAATCTTCAATCCGCGAACGGCGCCCATGATCTTGATGCCGTCCGTGCAGGCGGCCATTCCGGCAGTCCAGCTCCAGCTCGTTCCGGCGCCGGCGCACAACGCCGCCGAGCTCGAACAGGCGATTTCCCGCTTTGCAGAGCAGCCAGACGGCGGGCTGCTGATCTTTCCCGACGCATTTCCACTCGTTCATCGGCAATTGATTCTGAACTTGGCGGCCGCGCATCGTCTGCCGGCGATGTATCCGTTCCCGTCCTTCGTCACGGACGGCGGGCTGATGTCTTACGGAGTCTCGATTACGCAGCTCGTCGGTCGCTCGGCGGATTATGTCGACCGCGTCTTGAGAGGAACCCGTCCCGCAGACCTTCCAGTCCAGCAACCGAATGAATTCCAGTTCCTGCTCAATCTCAAGACAGCCAATGCGTTGGGGCTGAATTTACCGCCCACGCTGGTGGCGCAAGCGGATCAGATTGTCGAGTGAAGCGAACCATCGCGGCCAGCCTTGAAGCTTTCATAGCCGTCGCCACCTGTTGCAAATGCCATTGCGGTCCCGGTACATGTGGCGCTGCATTCTTGTTCTTGCCTTGCTGGCAATGACCTCGATCGTCGCCGACGCGCAGCGACGCCAGATCAATCCGATTCCGTTCGCGCACGAGCCTTGCAGCGTGCTCGACGGCGAGCCCTGCACGCCATCCTATTGCAGCCCGCTCGAGCCCGGCCCCTGTATTCCCGAGATCGACTACCCTTACGGCCAGAACCTCCAGCTCACGATCGAGAGCGTGCCTGCCGAGGCCGACCGCGCCAAATACCGGAAGCCCGATCACGATCTCGACACGATCGGCGACCTCTTCGCCGCGCTGCGCAGCTGCTGGTCGCCGCCATCGGACCATGCGCGCGCAGGCATGCAGATGTCGGTGCGCTTCAGCTTCAACAAGACCGGCGGCCTGATCGGCCCGCCGCGCCTCACATACGCGACTGCGGGCGTGCCGGCGGACACCCGGACGACCTATCTGAACGCCATCAATTCATCGCTGAAGGCCTGTCTGCCGCTGAAATTGACCAGCGGGCTCGGCGGGGCGTTGGCCGGGCGGCCCATCGCGATCCGTTATGTCGACAATCGGGAGCTCGGCAAATAGCGCGCGAGTTGCGAGCATCGGCCGATCGATGATACCTCAGTGGCGGGGGCTGCTTTGCGGGGAGGATGTCGTGGGTCTGCTGGTCATGATCCTGGGGCTGGTGCTGTTTTTTGCATCCCATATTTTCACAACCAGACGGAAGGCCCGCGCGCAGGCGATCGCGAGGCTGGGCGAGGGGACCTACAAGCTCCTCTATTCGGCGGTCTCACTCGCGGGGCTGGCGCTGATCATCTGGGGCTATGCCCACTACCGCAGCTCCGGCTGGATCGACGTCTGGTATCCGCCGAAGGCGATGAAGCACATCGCGTTGGCCTCGATGCTGCCTGCAGTCATCCTCGTGGTGGCGTCCTACATGCGTGGCCGCATCTATGCGACGTTGAAGCATCCGATGCTGGCTGGCATCAAGCTGTGGGCCGCCGCGCATCTGCTCGCCAATGGCGATCTCGGCTCCATAATCCTGTTCGGCTCGTTCCTCGCCTGGGCGATCTATGACCGCATCTCGCTGAAAGCTCGCACCGACGCCGGTGCCCCGCCGATTCCGGTCGGCGGCCCCACCAACGATCTGATCGCGGTCGCGGTAGGCGTGGTCGCCTATCTGGCCCTGGCCTTCGCCTTCCATCCGGTGGTGATCGGTGTGCCCGTGATCGGGGTCTAGCCGATCGGCGCAAGACGGCGCTCGCCTGACCGTGCGGGGAAGATAACGAGAGCAACAAGCCGAGGGCATCCCAATGGACTGGTCGCAATTTCAGATCCCGCCGATGCGGCGCGAGGCGCGCTCTGGCGATCGGGTGGTGCCGGCATTTTGCGATCGGCCATCGAGCCTCTGGGCGATGATCGCGGAGGCGCGCGGCCGCAATGCCGATGGCGAAGCGTTGATCTGCGGCAATGTCCGCCTGAGCTGGCGGCAAGCAATGGAGCAGGCCGCGCGGATCGCCGCCGGATTTCGCAAGCTAGGATTGCAGCGCGGCGATCGCCTCGCCATCCTGCTCGGCAACCGCATCGAATTTCCGCTGCTGCTGTTTGCCGCCGCGCATGAGGGGCTGGTGACCGTGCTGCTCAGCACGCGCCAGCAGAAGCCGGAGATCGCCTATGTGCTCGCCGATTGCGGGGCGAAGATCCTGATCCACGAGGCCTCGCTCGCCGAGCGACTGCCCGACGTAAAGGACGTGCCCGATGTGATCCATCGCATTGCCATCGATGACGATGCCGCGCGGTCGAGCTTCTCTTCGCTCGCCGAAAACGCTCCGGCATCGGCACCGATCGAAGTGAGCGAAGAGGACACCGCGATGATCCTCTACACCTCCGGCACCACGGGGAAGCCGAAGGGCGCGATGCTGGCCCATTGCAACATCGTCCATTCCTCGATGGTGTTCGTGTCCTGCCTGCAATTGACGGAGGTCGATCGCTCGATCGCAGCTGTGCCGCTCGGCCATGTCACCGGCGTCGTCGCCAACATTACGACCATGATCCGCTGCGGCGGGACGCTGATCATCATGCCCGAGTTCAAGGCCGCCGATTACCTCAAGCTCGCCTCGCGCGAGCGCGTCACCTACACGGTGATGGTGCCGGCGATGTACAATCTCTGCCTGCTCCAGCCCGATTTCGACGGCTATGATCTCTCGAGCTGGCGCATCGGCGGCTTCGGCGGCGCGCCGATGCCGATCGCCACCATCGAGAAGCTCAAGGCGAAGATTCCCGGCCTGAAGCTGATGAACTGCTACGGCGCGACCGAGACGACCTCGCCCTCGACCATCATGCCGGGCGAGCTGACCGAGCGCCATATCGACAGCGTCGGTCTGCCGTGTCCCGGCGCGCGCATCGCGGTGATGGGCCCGGACGGGCGCGAGCTGCCTCCCGGCGAGATCGGCGAGCTCTGGATCCAGAGCGCCTCCGTCATCAGGGGCTACTGGAATAACCCGAAGGCCACCGCCGAAAGCTTCACGGGCGGATTCTGGCATTCCGGCGATCTCGGCTCGGTCGATGCGGAAGGCTTCGTTCGCGTGTTCGACCGGCAGAAGGACATGATCAATCGCGGCGGCCTGAAGATCTATTCGGCCGAGGTCGAATCCGTGCTGGCCGGCCATCCCGCCGTGGTCGAGAGCGCGATCATTGCCAGGCCTTGCCCGGTGCTGGGCGAGCGCGTCCATGCCGTGGTGGTGACGCGACAGCCGGTGACCGATACGGACCTGCGCGCCTGGTGCGCCGAGCGCCTGTCCGACTACAAGGTTCCCGAAACCATGGCGATCACGGCAGACCCGCTGCCACGCAACGCCAACGGCAAGGTGCTGAAGCGCCAGCTGCGGGAGCTGCTGGGAGCTTGAGCCGGGCAGGGGCATCCGGGGATGTCCCGGGTGGTTAACGCCTTGATCGGGCTCGCTTTGCCTTGCCACCGCCATATCGTTAGGCTACCTCGCCGCCACACGGGGACGGGATTCCTGACGCGAACGCTTTGGCGCGCGCACCCGGACGGGCATGGGATTGGCATAAGTGTCTGAATTATTTGACGAAGTCAACGAGGAAGTACGTCGCGAACAGTTCAAGAAGCTGTGGGACAAGTATTCGATCTACTTCATCGCGCTGATGGTGCTGATCGTCGCCGGCGCTGGTGGCTGGCAGGGTTATAGGTATCTGGAGGCCCAGAAGGCCGCCGCGGCCGGCGCCGCTTTCGAGAAGGCCGCCGAGCTGTCCGAGCAGGGCAAGCACGAGGACGCCGAGAAAGCCTTCACCGAGCTCGCCGCCAAGGCGCCGTCCGGCTATCGCACCCTGGCGCGGCTGCGTGCTGCGGCCGAGGCCGCGAGCCGCGATCCCAAGGCGGCCGCGAAGATGTATGACGACATCGCCGCGGACCGCAGCATTGGCGGCGAGTGGCAGGATCTGGCCAAGATCCGCGCCGCGGGGCTCCTGCTCGACAGCGCCGGCTATGCCGACATCCAGCAGCGGCTGGAAGCTTCCGCCGCGCCGAAATCGACCTTCCGCCACACCGCCCGCGAGATGCTGGCGCTGTCGGCCTGGCGTAACAACGACATGACTGCAGCCCGCAAATGGCTCGAGGCGATTGACGGAGACGGCGAAACGCCGCCCGGCCTGCGCTCTCGCGCCGAGGCGCTCCAGGCTTTGTTGCCACCCGTCGCCAAAAGCTGACGACGGTTCTCTGACGTAACGAGACACCAAGATGCGCCGCACGCCACGCTTGATCGCAGCCGCCGTCCTGATCGCCTTCACCGGCGCCCTGGGCGGCTGCTCAAGCTTCGATCCGAGCGATCTGCTCGACTTCCTCGACACCAAGAAGAAGCTGCCGGGCGACCGCAAGCCGGTCTTCCCCGAGGGGGTGCCGGGGCTCGAGCAGGGCGTGCCGAGGGATCTCTACAAAGGCGCACAGCAGCAGCAGCCCGACCCGAACGCACCTGCCGTCGCGGCCCTGCCTGCGGAGCCGGAGCCGGCCAAGCCGGCAAAGGGGGCCAAGGCAAAGAATACCAAGCAGTCCGCCGCGCCGGCCGAAGCACCCGTCGGCGAGGTCGACGGCGAGGCCCAGCCGGAGGCAGCACCAGCGACGTCCGCTCCGCCGCCCAAGCACAAGATCGTCCGCAGGCGCACCACCGCGCCGCCGCCAGATCAGCCGGCCCAGCAGGCGCAGCCGACCCAGCAGGCGCAGCCGGCCAAGCCCCCGCAGCAGCAATCGCAGAGCGCCTTCCCGGCACCGCTGCCGAGCGGCAGCTTCTCGCGCTAGAGCATGATCCGGACCCGGAGGGCCGAGCGCAAAGTGTGAAGCGGTTTTCCGAAAAGATCATGCTCAAACAATATTTCCCGTTGCATTGACAGGCGCAGCCTCGGCAGCGCACGAATGACCGATGTCCTTCACGATCGCCATCATCGGCCGGCCCAATGTCGGCAAGTCGACGCTGTTCAACCGCCTGGTTGGGCAGAAGCTCGCGCTGGTCGATGACCTGCCGGGCGTCACCCGCGACCGCCGCGAAGGCGAGGCCAGGCTCGGTGATCTCCGCTTCACCATCATCGATACCGCCGGCCTCGACGAGGGCGCCAAGGGCTCGCTGACCGCGCGCATGCAGGAGCAGACCGAGACCGCGATCGCGCAGGCCGACGCGCTGTTCTTCGTGGTCGACGCCCGCATCGGCCTGACGCCGACCGATCGCGCCTTCGCCGATTTCGCCCGCAAGGCCGACAAGCCGGTGCTGCTGGTCGCCAACAAGAGCGAGGGCAAGCACGGCGATGCCGGCGCAATGGAAGCATTCGCGCTCGGCCTCGGCGATCCCATCCAGATCTCGGCCGAGCACGGCGAGGGCATGGGCGAGCTCTACGATGCGCTGGCCAAGCTGATGCCCGAACCCGTCGAGGAAGACGACGATGAGGACGACGCGCCGATCTCCGAGGAAGAGGCGGCCACGCGCCCGATTCGGGTCGCGATCGTCGGCCGGCCCAATGCCGGCAAGTCGACGCTGATCAACCATCTGCTCGGCGAGGAGCGCCTGCTGACCAGCCCGGAGGCCGGCACCACGCGCGATTCCATCGCAGTCGAGATCAACTGGAAGGGCCGCGATTTCCGCGTCTTCGACACCGCGGGCCTGCGCCGGCGCTCGCGCATCGAGGAGAAGCTGGAAAAGCTGTCGGTTGCGGACGCACTGCGCGCGGTGCGCTTTGCCGAGGTCGTCGTGCTGATGATGGATTCGCAGAACCGCTTCGAGGAGCAGGACCTGCGCATTGCCGACCTGATCGAGCGCGAGGGACGGGCGGTCGTGCTCGCCGTCAACAAATGGGATCTGATAGAGACCAAGGGCGGCGGCGCGATCTCCGGCCTGCGCCGCGATGCCGATCATTGGCTGCCGCAGCTCAAGGGCGTGCCCATCGTCGCCGTCTCGGGCCTGATGGGCGAGGGCATCGATCGCCTGATGCAGGCGATCCAGGACGCCTATGCGATCTGGAACAGGCGCGTGCCGACCTCGGCGCTCAATCGCTGGTTCGAGCAGGCGATCCAGGCCAACCCGCCGCCGGCGGTCTCCGGCCGCAGGCTGAAGCTGAACTACATCACCCAGACCAAGGCCCGGCCGCCGAGCTTCGTATTGTTCTGCTCGCGTGCGGACGCCGTGCCGCAATCCTATTTGCGCTATCTCACCAATTCCATGCGCGAGACCTTCGAGCTGCCTGGCACGCCGGTGCGCATCACGCTGCGCGAGAAGGCCAATCCCTTCGCGCACAAGCGCAAGCGGCCATCGTGAGCGACGGTGCCGGCGAGGCGGTGGTGCAGGACGCAGCGCCGGCCCCGCGCGGCGCGGTCGCCTTCATCTTCGTCACCATCCTGCTCGACATGGTCGCGCTCGGCGTGATCATGCCGGTCCTGCCGAAGCTGATCGAAAGCTTCGTCGACAACGACACCGCACATGCCGCGCGCATCTTCGGCCTGTTCGGCACCGCCTGGGCCTTGATGCAGTTCGTGTTCTCGCCGGTGCTTGGTGCGCTGTCCGATCGTTTCGGACGCCGGCCGGTGGTGCTGCTGTCGAATTTCGGGCTCGCGGCCGATTACGTCTTGATGGCGCTGGCGCCGTCGCTTGCGTGGCTGTTCATCGGCCGCGTGATCTCCGGCATCACCTCGGCGAGCATCTCGACCGCCTTCGCCTATATCGCCGACATCACGCCGCCGGAACGGCGTGCGGCGGTCTTCGGCCGGATCGGCGCGGCCTTCGGCGCCGGCTTCATCTTGGGGCCAGCGCTCGGCGGCCTGCTCGGCGATATCGATCCGCGCCTGCCGTTCTGGGCCGCGGCGGCCCTGAGCTTCGCCAACGCGCTCTATGGCCTATTCGTGCTGCCGGAGTCGCTGGCGCCCGACAAGCGCGCGCCGCTGCGCTGGCGCAGCGCCAGTCCGCTCGGGGCGCTGCATCTGCTGCGCTCCGACGCGGTACTTGCCGCGTTGTCGATCGTCAACTTCATCGCGCAGGTCGCGCACGTCGTGCTGCCCTCGACCTTCGTGCTCTACGCGACCTATCGCTATGGTTGGGATGCCAAGACGGTGGGCCTGACGCTCGCCATGGTCGGCATCTGCGCCATGGTGGTGCAGGGCTTTGCGATCGGCCCCATCGTGCATTCGCTCGGCGAGCGCAACGCGCTCCTGCTCGGCCTCTGCTGTGGCGCGATCGGATTCGTGGTCCTCGGCGCTGCGCCGACCGGACCGCTATCGTGGCTCGGGATTCCCATTCTGGCGCTGTGGGGCATCTCTGGTGCCGCCTCGCAAGCGCTGATGACGCGGCTCGTCGCGCCGGATCAGCAGGGCCAGCTGCAGGGCGCAACCGCGAGCGTGCAGAGCGTGTCGCAGCTCGTCGGCCCGTTCCTGTTCACGCTGACATTTTCCTATTTCATCGGCGCCAGCGCGCCGCTGCATCTGCCCGGCGCCCCGTTCCTGCTCGCCGCGGTGCTGATGGTGGTGTGCGTTGCGATCGCGGTGCGGTCGCTGGGTGCGACCAGGACAGTCTCGTAGGGTGGGTTAGCCTCGCGGTTCGCGCGAAGCGCAAACCGCGAGGCGTAACCCACCTCTTTCATTTCCGCGGAGGCGGAAGAGGTGGGTTACGCCAGCGGACTGCGCTTTGCGCAGCCGCATGCTAACCCACCCTACGATCCTACTTCTTCACCAGCGGGCAGTCGCTGTCCTTGAGCGGCTTGGCCGCATCTTCCGGCGCGATGGTGGCGACCAGCTTGTAATAGTCCCACGGCCCCTTCGACTCCTCGGGCTTCTTCACCTCGAACAGATAGGCGGGGATGAGGCGGCGGCCGTCCTGGCGCAGCGGGCCCTTGCCGAACAGCGGATCGTCGGTCGGTAGCTCCTTCATCTTGGCGACGACCTTGGCGCCGTCACGCGGATTGCTGCCGAGCGCTTCCATCGCCTTCAGGTAATGCAGGATCTCGGCGTAGAGGCCCGCAACCGTCATCGAGGGCATCGAGCCCTTGGGCGAGACCTTCTGGAAACGCTTCGACCATTCGCGGGTCTGGTCGTTGAGGTCCCAGTAGAACGACTCGGTGAAGGTCAGGCCCTGCGCGGTCTTCAGGCCGAGCGAGTGCACGTCGTTGATGAACAGCAGCAGCGCGGCGAGCTTCTGGCCGCCCTGGACGATGCCGAACTCGGCGGCCTGCTTGATCGCGTTGGTGGTGTCGCCGCCCGCATTGGCAAGGCCGATGATCTTGGCCTTGGAGGACTGCGCCTGGAGCAGGAACGAGGAGAAGTCCGCCGTGTTCAGCGGGTGCTTGACGCCGCCGAGCACCTTGCCGCCGGTCGCCGTGACGACCGCGCCGGTATCACGCTCCAGCGCATGGCCGAAGGCATAATCCGCGGTTAGGAAGAACCAGCTGTCGCCGCCCGCCTTGGTCAGCGCCTTGCCGGTGCCGTTGGCGAGCATGTAGGTGTCGTAGGTGAAGGACACGGTGTTGGGCGTGCAGGCCTTGCCGGTGAGGTCGGCGGTGGCCGCACCCGAATTGAGCAGCACCGCATTCTTTTCCTTGACGAGGTTGCTCACCGCGAGCGCGACGCCGGAGCTCGGCGTGTCGGCGATGGCGTCGACCTTGTCGGCGTCGATCCATTGCCGGGCGATGTTGACGCCGATGTCGGGCTTGTTCTGGTGATCGCCGGAGAGCACCTCGATGGTCCAGCCCTTGGCCTTCAGGCCGGAATCCTCGACCGCCATCTTCACTGCCGCCACCGAGTTCGGGCCGCCGATGTCGGCATAGAGGCTCGACATGTCGTTGAGCACGCCGATCTTGATGGTCTTGTCTTGCGCGAAGGCGGATGTGGCAAAGCCGAAAGCGGCACAGGCCAGAAGAGCCGCGGCGCGGCGTGCGGGCATCGTCATAAAGGCTTCCTCCATTGTCAAATATGCGGACGGCTCTCTTCGGGAGCCTTATTCCAATTGACGCTCTACCGTGTCCCCTGGCCGACGGCAATGCACCTAAAGCCGGATGACGCTGCGTCGTAGCGTCATCCATCGGTTAACTTTTGGGCAAAATGCGTTGAGACGCTATTTCAGCGCGTTCGATGTCGGCTTGAAATTCTAAATGTGCTTTCCGGTATCGAACTCGGCGGTACGGACATTACCGCCGGCATGACGTCCAAGGCGTCGGAGGGCAATCAGGCCGGCGCGCGGAAGCTCATCAGGGTGCGGGTCTTGTAATCGTAGAATTTGCCGGTCTCGGTCCAATCGGGCGCGCACAGCGGCACGATGAATTCTGCGACCTGCTCGGGCGTGTCGAGCGTCGCCGGATCCTCGCCGGGCATCAGGGTGGCCCGCATGCGGGTGCGCACCGGGCCCGGATTGAACAGGTTGACGCGCAGCTTCGTGTTTGCGGTTTCCTGCGCCCAGGCACGTGCCAGCGTCTCCAGTGCGGCCTTGGAGGCCGCGTAGGGGCTGACGTAAGCGGTGGCCTTGTTGGCGGCACCCGAGGTGATGAACACGGCGCGGCCGGCATCGGATTGCCTGAGCAGCGGTTCCATGCAGCGGATCAGCTGGAAGTTCGCGGAGACGTTCACCGCGATCACGTCGTTGAAGGTCTTCAGCTCGATATGGCCGATCGGCGAGGAGGGGCCGAGCACGCCGGCATTGCCGACGAGGATGTCGAGCTTGCCGTAGCGCTCGTGCAGGCCGGCGCCGAGACGCGCGATGCCGTCGGAATCGGTGAGGTTGAGCGGCACCAGGGTGGCGCTGCCGCCGTCTTTGCGGATCTCGTCGTCGAGCTCTTCCAGCCCTCCTTGCGTGCGCGCGGTGGCCACAATATGCGCGCCGGCTTTCGCCAGTGCGATTGCCGTGGCGAAACCGATGCCGCGCGACGCGCCGGTGAGGAGAGCGATGCGGTTGGCGAGAGGTTTGGTCATCGTCGAATACTTCCGTCATGCCCGGGCTCGTCCCGGGCATCCACGTTCTTTGCGGTGGGTATTACAGACGAAGATGGCCGGGACAAGCCCGGCCATGACGAAAAGAAGTCTCCGATGAGCCCCCCGGGGACGATCCTTGGTCAGCTCGCCTCCGCCAGCAGCGACAATTGCCGCGGCTGCGGCTCGGTCTGGGTCTGGTCGGTGAGGCGGGTCGGATAGACGCCGGTGAAGCAGTGATCGGCAAACTTCGGATTGGCGGGATCGCGGCCGGGCTCGCCCATGGCGCGGTACATGCCGTCGATCGACAGGAAGGCGAGCGAGTCGGCGCCGATGAGCTCGCGCATCTCCTCCAGCGAATGCGTCGCAGCCAGCAGGCCGCCGCGATCGGGCAAGTCGATGCCGTAATAGTCAGGGTAAAGGATCGGTGGCGAAGCGAGGCGGAAATGCACCTCCTTGGCACCGGCATCGCGCATCATGCGCACGATCTTCTTCGAGGTGGTGCCGCGCACCAGCGAGTCGTCGATCAGGATGATGCGCTTGCCTTCGATCGCGGCGCGGTTGGCCGAATGCTTCATGCGCACGCCGGATTCGCGGATCGCCTGCGTCGGCTGGATGAAGGTGCGGCCGACATAATGGTTACGGATGATGCCGAGCTCGAACGGCACGCCGGAATGCTGGCTGTAGCCGACCGCGGCCGGCACGCCGGAATCCGGCACCGGCACCACGACGTCGACCGGAACGTGGCTCTCGCGCGCGAGCTGCGCGCCGAAATTCTTGCGCACCTCGTAGACCGAGCGGCCGTGCACGATGGAATCCGGCCGCGAGAAGTAGATGTATTCGAAGATGCAGGGGCGCGGCGCCATCGGCGGGAACGGCTTGTGGATGTCCTGGCCGTTCTCGTCGAACACGATGACTTCGCCGGGCTCGATGTCGCGCACGAAGCGCGCGCCGATGATGTCGAGCGCACAGGTCTCGGAAGTCAGGATCGGGCAGCCGTCGAGCTCGCCGAGCACCAGCGGGCGGATGCCGCGCGGATCGCGGGCGCCGACCAGCTTCTTGTTGGTCAGCGAAACCAGCGCATAGGCGCCCTCGATCTCGCGCAGCGCGTCGATGTAGCGCTCGATGAAGCGGACGCGCTTGGAGCGCGCCACCAGGTGCAGGATCACCTCGGTGTCGGAGGTCGATTGCATCATCGCGCCGTTCTTGACGAGCTCGCGGCGCAACGTCAGGCCGTTGGAGAGGTTGCCGTTGTGAGCGACCGCGAGACCGCCGGCATTGAGCTCGGCGAACAGCGGCTGCACGTTGCGCAGGATGGTCGCGCCGGTCGTGGCGTAGCGGACATGGCCGACCGCGACATTGCCGGGCAGGCGGTCGATCACCTCGCGGCGGGAGAAGGTGTCGCCGACAAGGCCGAGGCGGCGTTCGGAGTGGAAGCGGCTGCCGTCGTAGGAGACGATGCCGGCGGCCTCCTGGCCGCGGTGCTGGAGCGCGTGAAGGCCGAGCGCGGTGATGGCGGCCGCATCAGGGTGGCCGTAGATGCCGAAGACGCCGCATTCCTCGCGCAGCGTATCGCCTTCCAGATCGTCCTGAAGCTCAAGCGCCGCCGGGCCTGGACCGGCGTTTGGATCGAGATCAAGCAGGGCGTCCTGGTCAGGGTGTCGCATCTCGTTCTCGCCTCTCTTTTGGGGCCCAATCAACGCGCCGCAGGTTTCTCGATCAGCTTTTTCATGCCGTCACGAGCCGACTTACTGTACCCGTCGCCACTGCCCGAAGGCTGCTGCTCGGATTCAGCTTGATCATCATCTGGTTTGTTTTTCTTGAATCTCTTCAAGATGGTGTTCTCGGGGTCGTCAGGCAAGAGGGCCATCAGCCAATCGCCGGTTCCCTGCAGCACGACGCGGGACTTGGCCCCGCTGACCCAGTCGGGGCGCTGCTTGTCCGGCACCAGCCAGGTGAAGAACAGGAACGCGACCACGACGATCAAAAGCCCGCGAGCCAGCCCAAACAGGAAGCCGAGGGTCCGATCCAGCGCGCCGATCCGCGAATCCAGGATCATGTCGGAGATCCGGACCGTGATGACGGAGACCACGACCAGGGTGCCGATGAACACGCCGGCCACCACGACGACGCTCGCCACCGTGTCGTTGTTGAAATAGGTCTTGGCGGTCGGCAGCAGCTTCGAGAACGAATACAGCGTCACGATCGCCGCGGCACCCCAGGCCGCGATCGACAGGATTTCGCGCATGAAGCCGCGAACCATCGCGAGCAGGCCCGAGATCAGCATCACACCGAGCAGGATCAGGTCGAGGATGGTTACTGGCATCGGCTGGTCTGGTCCGCTCGTACTTCAAAGGTGCTCTAGCGAATCGGTGCTTGGCCGCTGCCCTAAAAGAAGGGCAGACGGCGTTCCCGGCAAGGCCGCAACCACGCAATCCCATGCTGCTTTTGTGACGGCTGTATAGCGGCGGAGGCCTCCGGCGTCACCTCCACCTAACCCTCTCCGCGGCGGAATCTGGCCGGTGTGGCATTTTTCTCTGGCTGTGCACCGGATTCGCCCCGGCGGGAGCCCCGCGCTGCGATCTCGGCCACCAATGTCGTCAGGCTGTTCACCGCGTTCAGGGACAGTCCGGCATCGCCGCCCGCATCGCCCCGTGCCGATTCGGGCAGCACGGCGCGCTGGAAGCCGAGCTTTGCCGCTTCCTTGAGCCGGGCCGGGGTCTGCGCCACCGGGCGCACCACGCCCGACAGCGAGATTTCGCCGAAATAGACGGCATCGGTGGGTAACTGCGCATTAACCAGCGACGACACCAGGGCCGCGGCGGCGGCGAGGTCGGCCGCGGGCTCGTGGATGCGAAGGCCGCCGGCAACGTTCAGATAGACGTCGTGGCCGGACAGCTTGACCCCGCAATGGGCCTCCAGCACCGCCAGCACCATTGAGAGCCGGCTCGGATCCCAGCCGACCACGGCCCGGCGCGGGGTGCCGAGCGAGGTCGGGGCCACCAGTGCCTGCAATTCGACCAGCACGGGCCTCGTGCCCTCGATGCCGGCAAAGACCGCGGTGCCGGGCGTGCCGAGATCGCGCTCCGACAGGAACAGCTCGGAGGGGTTGGTGACCTCGCGCAGGCCGAGGCCCGTCATCTCGAACACGCCGATCTCGTCGGTCGGCCCGAAGCGGTTCTTCACCGCGCGCAGGATGCGGAATTGCTGCGAGCCTTCGCCCTCGAATGACATCACCGCATCGACCATGTGCTCGACCACGCGGGGGCCGGCGATCTGGCCGTCCTTGGTGACGTGACCGACCAGGATGATGGCGGCCCCGGTCTTTTTGGCGAAGCGGATCAGCGCCTGCGCCGAGGCGCGCACCTGCGTCACCGTGCCAGGCGCCGATTCCACCGTGTCGGTCCACATGGTCTGGATCGAGTCGATCACGATCAGCCGGGGCACCGCGCCCTCCGACAGCGTCGAGACGATGTCCTCGACCGAGGTCTCGGCCGCGAGCTGCACCGGCGCGTCCGACAGCCCGAGGCGCTCGGCGCGCAGGCGCACCTGGGCGACCGCCTCTTCGCCGGAGATGTAGACGACGCGGTGGCCGGCGCGCGCGAGCAGGCTGGTCGCCTGCGTCAGCAGCGTCGACTTGCCGATTCCGGGATCGCCGCCGACCAGCAGCACCGAGCCGCGCACGAAGCCGCCGCCGGTAACGCGGTCGAGCTCGGTCATCCCCGAGGACAGGCGCGGCGCATCCGGGCTCTTTCCGGCGAGACTCTCCAGCGCGAAGGTTCTTCCCTTGCGCTTGGAGCGGATCGACACCGGCACGCTGCCGCTGGTGTCTTCTTCCGCCAGCGTATTCCACTCGCCGCAGGACTCGCACTTGCCCTGCCAGCGGTTATAGGCCGCGCCGCAGTTCTGGCAGACGAAGGACAGTGTGGATTTGGCCATGGGGAGCGCGAGTCGCGGGTTTCAGATGTGCTGATAGCACGGATTGGCAGGCCGATCGCCGGCGCTTCGAATATCTCAATTCGGCACGGGAGATATACCTTTCGTTAGCCCTGCGCCGCTGTCCCGGTGCGATTTTGCCAATTCTTAGCGGACGTGGGTCCAATCTCGGAACCAATGGGGGCGGCGAAATTGACGAGATTCCTGCGAATATTGCTCGCGGCGGGCATGGCCTGCGGCGTCTTCGGGTCCGTTGGCGGTAGCATCGCCAAGCCGCTCAACATCGTCTTCGTCAATCCCGGCAAGTCCGGCGAGGTCTATTGGGACATGGTCGCGCAGACCATGCAGGCCGCCGGCCGCAAGCTCGACGCGCATGTCGAGGTGCTGACCAGCGAGCGGAACCACCGCACCATGCAGGAGCTCGGCTTCGGCGTGGTGGCCCGTCCCGACAAGCCCGACTTCCTCATCCTGTCGAATGAGGAATCTGCCGCCGTTCCCATCCTCGAGGCGGCCGAAGCCGCGGGCGTCAAGACGCTGCTGCTTTCGAACACGCTGATCGGCGAGGACGCGGTGCGCCTTGGACCGCCGAGGCAAAAGCTCAAGACCTGGCTCGGCGACATCACGACCGATCTTCAGACCGCGGGCGCGCGGATGGCCAATGCGCTGATCACGGCGGCGCGCGCCGAGAAATGGCAGAGCGCGGACGGCAAGATCCACATTCTCGGCATCGGTGGCGACGAGACCACGCCTGCCTCGATCGCCCGTAACGCCGGCCTCACGCTCGCGGTGGATGCTGCGTCCGACGTCGTGGTGGACCGCATGCTGTTCGCCAACTGGACGAAGTCCGAGGCCGAGCGGGTCACGGCAAACTACCTGAGCTGGGCCGCGCGCAAGCAGATCCGGCCCGCCGGGATCTGGGCCGGAAACGATCCGATGGCGCTCGGCGCGCTGCGCGCGGCGATCGCCGCCGGCCTCGTGCCCGGCGAGAACATCCAGGTGGTCGGCCTCAACTGGTCGGAGGATGCGCTGCGCGAGATCAAGGCGGGCCGCATGCTCCTGACCGATGGCGGGCATTTCCTGCTCGGCGGCTGGTCCGTCGTTCTCCTGCGCGATTATGCCGATGGCTGCGATTTTGCAGCCGTCTCGCCCCGCGTCGAGGTCAAGACGTCGGCGATCACGCGCGACAATCTCGCTTCGGTCGCCGACCTCATCAAGACCCGTGCGTTCGACCGGATCGACTTCGCGCGGTTCCGGGCGAGGGCCGGGCGCTGCGGCCAATATGACTTTTCCCTCGATGCGCTCATTTCGTCGCTGCCGGTCGCCGAAGGCGTTGCCGACTGATGCGCAAGGATGAGGCGATGACCGAGCCGGATCGCAACGAGCAGGCAGCGCCGCCGCGCTTGCGCTCGGTCGTCGACGCGATGATCTGGGCCACCGTGCCCGTTCTGCTGCTGGTGCAATTGCTCGCCTCCGCCGGCGTCGAGGCATCGAGCTTCTGGTCGCAGCTCAGGCAACTCGACGCCCGCATGGCCCGCGTCGCCGAGAGCCGGGCCGAGCTGATCGCCGAGCCGCTCTGGAAGATGCGCTACGACCAGGTCACGGGCGTGCTCAACGAGATCATGCACGACGAGACCATTGCGGCGGCGGCCGTCTATGACGATACCGGCGCTGCGATCGCCCGCGTGGTCGCGCGCCCCCAAGGCCAGTCGGTCGCCGAAGTCTCGCACCCGATACACTACAGCAACGGCAATATGGCCGTTCAGGCCGGCCGCATCGCCATCGCCTATTCGCGTGCGACGCTGTACGCGGATGCGGGCAGCCGCCTGCTGCTGCTGCTCGTCGTCGGGCTGCTGGCAACGTTCGCGACCCTGATCGCCATGCGCATCTCCGCCAACATCTTCATCGGCCGGCCGCTCGCGGCCATGATGTCGGCGATCCAGCGCAGCAAGCAGGACGGCCGGGCTTATCCGGCCGATGTCACGTCCTCGAACGAATTCGGGCAGCTCGCGCGCGCTTTCAACGCCATGCAGCACACGACGTCCGGCGCGCTGGACCGGCTCGGGCACATGGCGACGCACGATCCGCTCACCGGGCTGCCGAACCGGCGCTCCCTGACCGAGCGCCTCGCCGTGACGAGCCAGAATGGAGGCGCGCCGGATACGCTGGTCGCGTTCTGCTTCATCGATCTCGACGACTTCAAGGGCATCAACGACACCTTCGGTCACGAGGCCGGCGATGCGTTCCTGGTCCAGATTTCGCAGCGCCTTCGTCGCGCGGTCGAAGCCGAGGACTGGGTCGCCCGGCTCGGCGGCGACGAGTTCGTCGTCATTCGCCCCGAGGTGAGCGACGAGCAGGCCGCGCACGCATTCGCTCAACGCGTGCTCGATGCCATTTCCGAGCCGATCCGCCTCCATGACAAGCAGGTGGTGCCGCGCGCCAGCATCGGCCTTGCCGTGCGCCACGCCGACGATCCGGAACTGTCGCATCTGCCGACGCTCGCCGACATCGCGCTCTACCACGCCAAGAGCAAGGCGCCCGGCACGGTCGCCGTGCTGGACGAAGCGCTTCAGCGCGACTATCGCCGCCGCAGGGATCTCGAGCTCGCAATTCCCACCGGCTTCGCCGAGGGCCAGTTCGAGGTCTGGTACCAGAGCCAGGTCGATCTCGACAGCCATGAGGTCGTCGGTCTGGAAGCGCTGATCCGCTGGCGCCATCCCGAGCACGGCGTGATCGGCCCCGGCGAATTCCTGCCGCTGATCGAGCGCAGCGGGAACAATGCGCGGCTGACCCGCTACGTGCTGACCGATGCCTGCCGGGCCTTGCAGCAATTGGCCGCTGCGGGCAGGCCGCAGCTGCGGATCGCGATCAATCTGCCGCCGTCCGAGCTTGCCGACCACTCGCTCGCCGCCGAGCTACGCGCGACCTGTGCGCGCTTCGGTGTCGCGGCATCGATGCTCGAGCTCGAGATCACGGAAGGGTCGCTGATCAACAACATCGCCAGCGCCTCCGAAACGCTGCATCGCCTGCGGCGCCTGGGAGCCACGATCGCGCTCGACGATTTCGGCACGGGCTACTCTTCGCTCGCCCATCTGCGCCGGTTTCCGCTCGACAAGGTGAAGATCGACAAGGCGTTCATCAGCGAGATCCCCGACAGCGCCGAGGACAAGGCCATTGTCGGCGTCATCGCCTCGCTCGCCGCCACGCTGGGACTGACATTGGTCGCCGAAGGCATCGAGCGCGCCGAGCAGGCGGAGGCCATGCGCGAGATCGGAGTGCGGCTCGGGCAGGGGTTCCTCTATCAGCGGCCGCAGCCACTCGAGGCCGTGCTGCAATGGCTCGACGGGCCGCCGGCCGTGGCGAGCCGCGTCGTCTCTGACGGCCCATCGATCACCCCCGAATTCGCCGTCTGAGTAGCGGCTGGGTCACGGCTGCGTTGCGGTCCAGAGCATCGAGAGCCCCGCTGCGATCATGATCGCGTCCATCAGCAGGCGGAAGGTTTCCGGCCTCAGATGCAGCACGAAGCGTTTGGCGATGAAGGCGCCCGACATCAGTGAGGCGCCCGCGATCAGACCCTTGATGAAGACCTCCCCGGTCAGGGCGCCGAAACGCTCGAAAGTCACCGACTTCGCGAAATAGAGCCCCAGCGAGGAGGCCGCTTCGGTGGCGAGGAACGCGCCCTTGGACAGGCCATAGAACAGGAACAACGGCACGCTGAGCGGCCCGGTCGAGACCACGATGCCGGTGAGATAGCCGATCAGCGCGCCGCCGATGGCGAGATGCCAGAGATTGGCCTTGAGCTCGTGCCGCGCCAGAAAGTGCCGCACCGGCACCATCGCGATCAGGAAGAGGCCGATGGTGAGATCGACGGCATGCGAGGGCAGTGCCAGCAGCGTCCGCGCGCCGAGCGCCGCCGCCGGGATGCCCGTGACCGAATAGGCCGCGCAGGCCCGCCAATCGACCTCGCGCCACCAGGCCAGGATCCGCGAAAAATTCGCCATGACGGAGGCCACCGCCATGATCGGCACGGCCTCCTTCGGCCCATAGGCATAGACCAGCACCGGCATCAGCATGATCGACGAGCCGGTGCCGACGATGCCGGAGATGGTGCCGGCGACGAGGCCGACGCTGAGGACGAAGAGAAAGGCCAAAACAGCCTCCAGGAATCGGGAGAGTTTAGCCGCGGGCAGCGATGCGGGCGATCAGTCCTACGCGAGGGAGCCCATCGCGCTGCGCATGGGCATGCCGGTCTGGGCGCCGGCCTTGAGGCATTTCAAAGCCGCCGCTTCGCAACTCACTTCGAGCGCGCGTTGCAGCGACACGCCTTCGCTGATCATCGCCGCAAAGGCGCCGACGAAGGTGTCGCCGGCGCCGGTCGTGTCCACCGGCGTGATGCGCTGGGCGGGCGCCCGCAGGCGGGTGCCTTCCGCCGTCACGGCGAGCGCGCCTTGTGCGCCGGCGGTGACAATGCAGGTGAGGTTGCCGGACTTCGCGAGTCCGGCGCTTGCGGCTTCGTAGTCGGCGGACGCCAGGCCGATGGCGGTGGCGGCGTCGCGCGCCTCGTGCTCATTGACGAGGAGATAGTCGGTGACGGCGAGAAGCTCGGTGACCATCTCACGCGTCATCTGCTCCGGAACGGGTGCAAGGTTCCAGATGACGGTGCCGGAGGCCGCGGCGGTTCTTCGGGCAGCTTCCAGCGCGTGCGCAAAGGGCACCTCCATCTGAAGCACTAGCACGGTGTCCAAATTGAACAGCTCGCTCGCAAGATCGCCGGCACGCGCCGTCATGTTGGCGCCGCTCGCCACCGTGATTGCGTTCTCGCCGGCCTGATCGACGGTGATGAAAGCGCAGCCGGTCGGCTCGTCGGCTCTGATGACGCGGTCGGCGTCGACGCCGTTGGCTCTGAGGATCTCGATCGCGCTGTCGCCAAATCCGTCCCGGCCGACGCGGCCAGCCATGCTCACGCGTCCAGGCCCGGCGATCCGCGCGGCGGCAACGGCCTGATTGGCACCCTTGCCGCCGAAATGCGTCCGGTAGGACGGCGCCAGCACCGTTCGGCCGGGACCTGGAATCACCGGGACCTGCGCGACCAGATCGATGTTTAGCGATCCGAACACCAGGATCATGGCGGAGAGCCCTCAGCCTTCCTCGTCCATGACGCGCAGCTTCTCGACGCGGCGACGGAAATCCTCGTCGGTGGAGAATTCGGCGGACAGGTACGACGACACGAGATCGACAGCGAGCCAGGCGCCGACGATCTGCGCGCCGATGCACATGACGTTGACGTCGTCATGCTCGACGCTCTGATGCGCGGAGTGGACGTCGTGGCAGACCGCGGCGCGGATGCCCTTCATCTTGTTGGCGGCGATCGAGGCGCCAACGCCGGTGCCGCACACCATGATGCCGCGCGCGGCTTCGCCCGACGTCACCTTCGCCGCCACGGCGCGGGCGATGTCGGGGAAATCCACCGGCTTGTCGTCATAGGAGCCGACGTCGATGACCTCGTGGCCGAGCTTGCGGATGTGGTCGATGACGGTCTGTTTGAGCGGCCAGCCGGCGTGGTCGGATCCGATGACGAGACGCATTCTTTGTCCTTCTTGATCTTTGCATTGATCGTGACAGCCGCGCGCGGCTGTCACGATGTCTTTCCCCGTGGTTCAGCTGCGCATGTCCGCCGGCAGATCGACGCCGTGGAATTTCTTGTAGATGGCGTTGAGCTTGCCGTTCTTGACGTTGTCGGTGATCCAGGCGTTGAGCTTGTCCATCAGCGGCTGCTCACCCTTCTTCAGGCCGATCGCGAGGTCGAAGGTCGCCAGCGGAATCCGGGACTCGAACACGCGCGAGGGATTCTTCACGCCGATCTGGTTGATGATTGTCGCGGACGAGCCGACGCAGTCGACCTGGCCCGACACCGCCGCCGTCACCATGGTGGCATCGTCGTCATAGCGTGCGATCTTGAGGTCCTTGTCCTTCTGTTGGACAAGGTTGTGTCCTGCGTGGTGCCGCGCGAGACGCCGATCGACTTGTCCTTCAGGTCCGGCCAGTCCTTCACGGTCGACGATTTCAGGCAGCCGACGTCGGATTGCAGCGTCGCATAGCGCTTGGTGAAGTCGATCACCTTGGCACGCTCGGCCGTCACCGACAGGGTCGAGATGATGATGTCGGCCTTGCCGGTCAGGACGTTCGGGATGCGGGTCGCACCGGTGGTCTGGATGAATTCCAGCTCAAGGCCCCAATCCTTGGCGAGCATCTGCGCCACTTCGACATCGGAGCCCGTCGGCTTCATGGTGGAATCCATCATGCCCGAGGGCGGGATGGCGAGGTCGGTCGATATGCGGATCTTCTTCGCCTTCATGATGTCGTCGAGCAGATCGGCCGACGCGGGCGTTGCCGCCATCATGATGAGGCCGCACAACGCGGCGGCAGTCCCCAGCACCATTCTGTTGGTCATCCCTTGGTTCTCCTCTCCCTGTTATGATTTTAGGTTCCCCGTCCCCACGAATTGCGTGAGTTCGGGCGTGGTCGGCGACGTCAGGATCGAGGCAGGTCCGGTCTCGTGGACCTTGCCTCGATGCATGAACACGATCCGGTCGGCGATGCCCTTGGCGAAGCCCATTTCGTGGGTAACCATCACCATGGTCATGCCGTCAGCCGCGAGCTGTTCGATCACCTTCAGCACTTCGCCGGTGAGTTCGGGATCGAGCGCGGAGGTGACCTCGTCGAACAGCATCACCTTCGGCTGCATGGCGAGCGAGCGGGCGATTGCGGCGCGCTGCTGCTGGCCGCCCGAGAGCTGCTCGGGATAGGCGTGCAGCTTTTCATCCAGCCCGACCTGCGCCAGAACTTTTCGTGCGAGATCCTTGGCCTGTGACGTCGCCATGCCCTTCACCGCGCAGGGCGCGAGCGTGATGTTCTGCTCGATGGTGAGGTGCGGAAACAGATTGTAGCTCTGGAACACGATGCCGACGTCCTGGCGTAGCGCACGCAAGTTCACGTCGGGACGGTCGACGCGATGCCCGCAGACCACGATCTGGCCGCCGTCGACCTTCTCGAAGCGGTCGATGCAGCGCAGCGCCGTGCTCTTGCCGGAGCCGGAGCGGCCGATCAGGGCGAGCACCTCGCCACGTGCAACGGCAAAGGAGACGCCGTCGAGCACGCGGAGCGCGCCAAAGCTCTTCTGCACGTTGTGGAGCGACACGATCGGTTCGGAGGAGGGGGCGTTTTGCTGCATGTCAGGCTGGCGCGAGGTTGGACCTGCCACGTCCCATCCGCCGTTCCAGCCTCTGGCTGAACAGCGACAGGGGATAGCACATGGCGAAGTAGGTGACGGCGATGATGGCGTAGATGGCGAACGGTTCGAACAGCGAATTGTTGACGATCTGGCCCGAGCGCATCAGCTCGACGAAGCCGACCACGGACGCGAGCGAGGTGTTCTTGATGATCTGCACCATGAAGCCGACGGTCGGCGGCGTCGCGATGCGGATCGCCTGCGGCAGGATCACCTTGACCATGCGCTGGGTCCGGCTCAGCGCCAGGCCCTCGGCGGCCTCCCATTGCGGCTTCGGCACAGACTGGATGCACCCGCGCCAGATCTCGCCGAGATAGGCCGCGACATAGAGCGTCAGCGAGGCACCGGCCGCGACCAGCGGCGAGACCTTCAGGCCGATCGCGGCAAGACCGAAATAACCGAGGAACAGGATGACGAGCAGCGGCGTGCCCTGGATCAACTGGACATAGATCGCACTGGCGAGCCGCACCGATTTCAGCGGCGAGATGCGTGCCAGTGCGATCACGAAGCCGACGATGCCGCCGCCGATCAGCGCGATCAGCGACAGACCAATGGTCCACAGCGCGCCCTGGCCGAGGAACATCAGGTGATTGATGTTGAGATGTCCGCCCATGGTCATCTCACAACGGCGTGCCGAGCCGGCGCCGGCGCGGAAACAGGAGGAGGCCGAGGCCCCAGAAGCCGGCACGCATCACCAGCGACAGGATGACGTAGAGCACGGCGACGATGATGTAGGTCTCGAACGCGCGATAGGTGTCCGACTGGATGTAGTTGGCGACCGCGGTGAGCTCCTCGGCCGAGATCTGCGAGCAGACCGAGGAGGCCAGCATCAGGAGCACGAACTGGCTGGTGAGCGCAGGATAGACCTTCTCGACCGCCGGCAGCAGGATGATGTGCCAGTAGATCTGGAAGCGCGACAGCGCCAGCCCCTCGGCGGCCTCGATCTGCCCGCGCGGGATCGCCTCGAAGCCGGCCCGCATGATCTCAGCGGTGTAGGCGCCGACATTGATGGTCAGCGCCGCCACCGCCACCGTGAAGGCGGAGTATTTCAGGCCGAGGCTGGCGAGGCCGAAATAGACCAGGAAGATCTGCACCAGCAGCGGGGTGTTGCGGATGGTCTCGACATAGACTTTGCAGGCACCTGCAATCAGCGAATTGTGTGTGCCGCGTCCGACCGCCGCGAGCGTGCCGAGCAAAGCGCCTAGCACGGTCGCGAAGAATGCCAACTCAAGCGTGAGGACGGCGCCGGCCAGAAAGCTCGGCCAACGCTCCAGCACTGCGGGAAAGTCGAGTTGGAGGCTCATCGTTCCAGGGTCAGCCGGTGGTCTGGTTGGTCATGCGGTCATAGACGCGGAACAGCGCTTGGTTGCCGTTGCTGCCTTCGCCATGGGCGCGCGCGTCGACATATTGGCTGGTGACGAGCGCGGTGCCAGGCAGGGGCACGTTCAGGGCCTGTGCGTGCTCCTGCACCAGGCGAAGGTCTTTGAGCTGCAGATCGATCCGGAAGCCCGCGGAAACGTCGCCGGCGATCATCGCGGGGCCGAGCTTGTCCAGCATCCAGGAAGCGGCGGAGCCGCCGAGCAGCACCCGGCGGAGCAGGTTGAGATCGAGGCCCGAAGCGCGGCCGAGCGCGAGCGCCTCGCAGATCGCCTGGATGTTGATGCCGCAGATCAGCTGATTGCAGAGCTTGACGGTCTGGCCGGCGCCGGATGCGCCGACATGGGTGATGGTCGTGCCCATCGCGCGGAAGAACGGCTCGGCCTTGGCGAACGTGTCCGCATCGCCGCCGGCCATGATCGAGAGCGCGGCGTTCCTGGCGCCCACCGGCCCGCCGGAGACCGGCGCGTCGATGAAGCCGACGCCTGTCTTCTGCAGGTCCGAATGGATGCGGCGGACGGCGACCGGCGAGATCGTGCTCATGTCGACGATCAGCTTGCCCGGCGGCGGGGAATTCAGCAGGCCCTGCTCGCCGTAGATCGTCGCCTCGACGTGCGGCGTGTCGGGCAGCATGGTGATGACGATATCGGTGCCTTGCGCGGCATCGGCAGGGCTTTTGGCACGCGTCGCGCCTTCCTTGACGCTGTCGGCCAGCGCGGCTTCGTTCAGATCGAAGACGCGGACCGCGTGGCCCGCCGCCTGCAGGTTGCGCACCATCTCCCGCCCCATCGTGCCGATGCCGATGAAGCCGACCTTGCCCTTGTCGTTCCGTCCCATGTCGTCAGTCCGTTTCTTGTTTAATTGGCGTCTTGATTGAAGGGCTGTGCGCGATCAGCCCGAGGCACTGGTCTTGTCGATGTCGCCGACGACGGCGCGTCTGCGGTATTCGTCGCCGATGGCGAAATGCTTGCGCAGCGTCGCATCCGCGCGCTCGGGATCGCGCGCAATGAGGGCTTCGAAGATGCGGCGGTGATCGTCGACAAGGTAGGTCTTCATCGACGGGAAGGCCTGCACCAGCTCGCGGCGGCTGCGATGCGAATGTGTCAACAGGCCCGCCATGGAGGCGTGCAGCACGCTCAGCGTCTCCGAATGTGAGGCGACGACGATCGCGCGGTGGAAGTCGAAATCCGCCATGCCGCCGGCATCGGCTTCGTCGATGGTCTCGCCGATCTTCGTCAGCGCGCGCTGCAGCCGTTCGAAATCGGCGATGTTGGCGCGCTCGCAGGCGAGCCGGATCGCCTGGCATTCGATCGCGACACGCGCCTGCATGACGTCCTCGAGCATGTCGGCCTGCTGGGCGAGGGCGAAGGTGAAGAAGTCGTTCAGCACCGAGACATCTGGCCGCGTCACGACGGTGCCGATGCGGTCGCGGATCTCGACGATCCCGAGGACGGTGAGGGCGCGCAGCGCCTCCCGGACGATTGGCCGGCTGACGCCGAGCAGGGTGGCGAGCTCGCGCTCCGAAATCAGGCGGTCGCCCGGCCTGAGCGAGCCGGTAAGCAGGCGCTCGCGCAGGAAGGCAAACACCTTCTCGAACCCCTTTTCGCCGTCGGCGGCTCGCTTGAACTCCATCCCCGTCTCTTGGTCTGATCGTGGTCAGACCAGTATGCTTACCAGGCCGCGGAGGTCAAGAGGCTTCCCTCCGAGTGATCAGCGGGGCGAACTCGATCGCGGGGCACCGCAATGATGAGGCTTCATGGCGCCGCCGCCGGCTCGGTTTGCATCTTTCGTCTGACGGCTCAGCCTTGAACGTTCCGACCGGCTCTCCTCGCGTGCTCCTGATGTTCGACGGACGCAAGGAGCTCCAGTTGGCTCGCCAGAGCGAGATAGGCGTTGGAAACGCTCAGAAGCACATTGGCGAGGCGCTTCGCCGATGTGGCATCATTCGCGCGCGCTCGATATTGCTCCGCAAGCTTGCGACAATCGTCGGGTTTGAGCATTCAGCCCCCAAAGAGAGCTGAACACCGCGTCGCGGTCCGGGTTCCTAATCGCGAGGCCCACTCTAGGTATACAGACGTCGTCGGTTGCGGCACACGCTCCGAGTTGCCAACATCCGTGCAAACCGCGATCATGGTGCAGTGACCCTCACGTCTCTCAAAAGCAACGTCCGACTCCTTTACGAGGGCGCAACGCCGGACGGCGTGCGCTTCCGTTATGCGCTGCTCATCTTCGATATCGTGACGGTGCTGTTCATTATTGCGACCTCGTTCCTGCCGCCCAGTGACATCGTCGAGACGCTCGACGTCCTGTTCGGCGTTATTCTGCTGGCCGACTTCTCCGCCCGGCTCCTGGTCGATCGGCATCCGTTTCAAAAACTCACCCAGCTCGCGACGTGGGCAGACATGGTTGCGATCGTATCCTTCCTGGCGCCGCTTGCCGGCGAGGCGGGCGGTTTTCTCCGGATCCTGCGAACGCTGGGGCTGCTTCGCGACTACCAGATGCTTGTGAGGCTGCGCATCGATTCCCCGTTCTTTCGTCGCAACGAAGAGGTCATCTTCGCCGTCACGAACCTCGCCGTTTTCATCTTCGTCATGACCGGGATCGTTTACGAGACCCAGAAGTTTCGCAACGACGAGATCCGGAACTATGCCGATGCCCTGTACTTCACCGTCACGGCGCTGACGACGACCGGCTTCGGCGACATCACGCTGGCGGGTACGTTCGGTCGTCTGATCACCGTCGTGATCATGATTTTCGGCGTGACGCTGTTCTTCAATCTCGCCCGCGCGCTCCTCAGTCCCCACAAGGTGCGGTTTCCATGCCCGACGTGCGGGCTCCAGAGGCACGATTCCGACGCGGTGCATTGCAAGGCTTGCGGCACCGTCCTCAACATTCCCGATGAAGGGGCGATCTGAAGAGCCCTCGGCGCCACGTGGACGCCTTCGATGGTGACATCATGCCAGTGTTTTGCCCGACGGATCAACTTTGATTTCGGTTTACCCGTAAGTCATTGAGCGGACTGGGGCCAGCTACTGTGCATGGGGTTGTTTTCAGGTTTTATCGGGCGGCCCGCTGCTGACTGCGTTTGGGTCACCGCAATACCACCCACGCCGGCGCGTGATCGCTGGCGCCGTCCTCGCCGCGGATCTTCTTGTCGACGCCGGCTTTGGCGAGGCGCGGGGCGAGGGCAGGGCTGAGCAGGAGATGGTCGAGCCGCAGGCCCGCATCGCGCGGCCAGCGGTTCCGCTTGTAGTCCCAGAACGTGTAGATGCGCTCGTCCGGATGCAGCTCGCGGATCGCGTCGCACCAGCCTTGCTCGACCAGCGCGGCAAAGGCTGCGCGGCTCTTCGGCTGGATCAGCGCATCCTTGTCCCATGAGCGCGTCGGATAGATGTCGATCTCGGTGGGCGCAACATTGTAGTCGCCGGCGAGCACCACCGGCAGGTCCTGCTTGATGAAGGTGTTGGCGTGGCGCCGCAGCCGCGCGAACCAGTCGAGCTTGTAGTCGAATTTCGGTCCCGGCTGCGGATTGCCGTTGGGCAGATAAATGCTGGTGACGATGACGCCACGCACGGCGGCCTCGATGTAGCGCGCTTCGAAATCGGCAGGCTTTCCCGGCAAACGGTCGCGCGTCAGCACGGGCTCGGCATTGCGGGCGAGGATGGCGACGCCGTTCCAGGTCTTTTGTCCACGCCACACCGCGCCATAGCCGGCCCTTTCGATGGCGGCTGCCGGAAATTCGCCATCACTTGCCTTCAACTCCTGGAGCGCGACGACATCGGGCCTCGCCATTCGCAGCCATGCCAACAGATTGGGCAGACGGCGGTTGATGTTGTTGATGTTGAATGTCGCGATCTTCATCTAGAGCTACCGGCTCTGCCTTTCGTCCCCGGAGATACAATGTCCAAGTTGAGCTTTGCCGCTACCGCCTTCATCGTCGCGTTCTCCGGGGCCACGGCACAGTCAGCCGAAACGCGCGGCGCGTGCAAGGCGGACTACGACAAATTCTGCGCCGGCATCGCGCCGGGCGGCGGCATCGTCGCCTGCCTCAACGCCAAGCGCGACCAGCTCACCGCCACCTGCAAGACGGCGCTGGACAGCCGGAAGAAGAAGTAGGTGCGGGTGGTTTAACTCGGCAGCGGCGGCAACGCCGACGGCTGTTCGATCGACGGTGGGGAAGGCGGCTGCCCGGCGTTCGAGACGGGCTCCGGCTTCGTCAGCGGCTCCTCGACATTGCCACCCTTGTAGACGCGGGCATAGCGGCGGCCGAGGCTGGTCAGCACCTCATAGCCGATCGTGCCGAAATGGTGCGCGAGCTCGTCGACGGTGATGCCTTCGCCGAGCAGCGTCACCATGTGGCCGCGCCGCACCGCGTTCGGCGGCAGATCGGTGATGTCGATCGCGATCAGGTCCATGGAGATGCGGCCCGCGACAGGGCAGCGCTTGCCCGCCACGATGACATCGGCGCCGCGGGTGCCGTCATTGGAGCTGGCGGCGCGGAAATAGCCGTCGGCATAGCCGACCGCGATGATCGCCAGTTTCGTCGGCCGCCGCGCGGTCCAGGTGCCGCCATAGCCGACGGTCTCGCCGCGCTCGATGCTGCGGATCTGCACGATGCGCGCCTTGAGGTCGACGACCTGCTGCATGGGATTGTCGGCCTCCGGCGTCGGGTTGACGCCGTAGAGCGCAGCTCCCGGGCGCACCAGGTCGAACTGGAAGGGCGCGCCGAGGAAGATGCCGGAGGAGTTGGCGAGCGCCGCCGGCACGCCTGTGAACTCACTGGCGATGCTGCGGAAGGTCGCGAGCTGTCTGGCATTGATCGGGCTGTTGAGCTGCTCGGCCGAGACCAGATGGCTCATCACCAGCGTGATGCCGTGATCGCCGGCGTTGATGCGGGGGATGATGGCCTGCGCCTCCGACAGCGTCAGCCCGAGCCGGTTCATGCCGGTGTCGATGTGAACAGCGGCGCCCCCGTTCCAGCCGGTGCGGCGGCAGAACACGTCCCATTCGGCGAGCTCGTTGAGATCGCCGATCACCGGACGGCAATTGATCTTGGCGTAGTGCTCGCCGGTGTTCTGGAAATAGCCGCCGAGCACGTAGATCGTGGGCTCCGGAACGGCGGCGCGCACCTTGCGCGCTTCCTCGATGGTGGCGACGAAGAAGGTCTTGCAACCGGCCTTGCTCAGGGCGCGCGACACCTGCTCGGCGCCGCAGCCATAGGCGTCGGCCTTGATCACCGCCGAACATTCGGCCGGCACCGCGGTCTTCTCGAGCTTGCGCCAATTGGCGATGATCGCATCGAGATCGACGGTCAGCACGCCGCCGAAGGCGGCGAGCGCGGCAGCCTGGTTGGCCTCCGGGGAGAGTGGGCCGGATTGCGGGATTGATTTCGGGGCGGACGCCATTGTCATGGCGTCGTTTTACGCAAGAGACCGGCCCCGTTCAACCCGGGGAACAATCTAGTAGTCGCTGCGGTCCGGCAGCTGGCCGTCATGCGCGAGGTCGCCGAAGCGCGTGACCGAGGCATCGAAGTGCAGCTCGACGGTGCCGGTCGGACCGTGGCGCTGCTTGCCGATGATGACTTCGGCGCGCCCCACGGTACGTTCCATGTCGGCCTGCCATTTGGCATGCTCTTCGGTGCCGGGGCGCGGCTCCTTCATGGCGAGGTAATATTCCTCGCGGAACACGAACAGCACGACGTCGGCGTCCTGCTCGATCGAGCCGGATTCGCGCAAGTCCGACAGCTGCGGCCGCTTGTCGTCGCGCGATTCCACCTGACGCGAGAGCTGCGACAGCGCGATCACGGGAACGTTGAGCTCCTTGGCCAGCGCCTTCAGGCTGGTCGTGATCTCCGTGATTTCCTGCACGCGACTGTCGCTGGCGCGCTTGCCCGAGCCCGAGAGCAGCTGGATGTAGTCGATCACCAGGAGATCGAGGCCCTTCTGGCGCTTGAGTCGGCGCGCGCGCGCCATCAGCTGCGCGATGGAGAGGCCGCCGGTGGCGTCGACGTAGAACGGCAGCGACTGCAGCTCGATCGAGACCTGCCGGATCTTCTCGAAATCGGCTTCCGTGATGCCGCCGCGGCGGATGTGGGAGGAGGGAATGCCGGTGCGCTCGGCCACGATACGCGTGGCGAGCTGGTCGGCCGACATTTCGCAGGAGAAGAAGCCGATCACGCCGCCATTGGCGGCCTTCATGGTGCCGTCGGCCTGAAGCTCCGGCACGTAGGCCTGCGCGACGTTGTAGGCGATGTTGGTCGCCAGCGACGTCTTGCCCATGCCGGGGCGTCCCGCGACGATGATGAGGTCGGAATGCTGCAGACCGCCCATCTTGGTGTCGAGGTCGCGCAGGCCCGTCGAAATGCCCGACAGCTTGCCGTCGCGCTGGAATGCCTTGGCCGCGAGATCGACCGCGACGGTGAGGGCCTGCGAGAATTTCTGGAAGCCGCCGTCGTAGCGGCCGGACTCGGCGAGCTCGTACAGCTTTCGCTCGGCATCCTCGATCTGCGCCCGCGGTTGGAAGTCGACCGGCGCGTCATAGGCCACGTTGACCATGTCCTCGCCAATGCCGATCAGGTCGCGCCGCAGCGACAGGTCGTAGATGGTGCGGCCATAGTCCTGGGCGTTGATGATGGTGGTGGCTTCGGCCGCAAGCCGCGCCAGGTATTGTCCGATGGTCATGCCGCCGACATCGGTATCGGCCGGCAGGAACGTCTTCAGCGTGACCGGGGTGGCGATCTTGCCCATCCGGATCAGGCTGCCCGCGGTCTCGAAGATGGTCTGGTGCAGCGGCTCGAAGAAGTGCTTCGCCTCCAGGAAGTCGGAGACGCGGTAGAAGGCGTCGTTGTTGACCAGGATTGCGCCCAGAAGGCTCTGTTCCGCCTCGATATTGTGCGGTGCGCTCCGATAGGCGGGAGTTCCGGCATCGGGCGCGAGTTTGAGAACGTTCGAATCAGTCAGTGCCATGGTCGGACGTGCTTAGCAATTTTCTTGGGCGGATGCGGGGCCGGGATAAAGCGCCGCCGCAGGTCAAAGCGGAAGCAAAAGCTGACCGCTATCAACCGCTCAGTTAAAATGGTGGATGATTAGCAGTCGCAGCACGCGCCGCGCTTGACTGGATTTTGGCGGAGCTCGCCCGGCGCAGAGGGCTGTGATCGCGCCGCGGAAAAATCCTGAAACCCGTGAACCCTGGGGGCTGACGCGCAGACCTACCGAGAGGCGCGCAAAATGACGCACGCTGACCGATTCGGCTACGCTTCAGACCAGCAGGAGGTAGACCAGCGCAACAAGAGCCGCCCCAACGCCGGTGACGATCAGGGCGTAATCGGTGCGGAGGTCGTCCTGCACGTCGAATGAGGTTTGGGTCTCTTTGCTCATGGCGACGGTCTAAGCCAGGCCCGACCAGACTTCTGTGAACCAGATCACATCTCCCCGGATTCTTTCGGGTGTCATGTCGGAACAGGCGGATGGGCAGGGGATTATCTCATTCCCCGCCAACAGGGATACGAGGCGAGCGATGCAGCCAGAACGGCAGCACCAGAACTGGCGAAGCGAGGCAGGCAGCCGGCTTTGGCTGTCGGGGCTGATCGCGGCTATGAAGCACGCGGAGCGGCCCGAGGTACGTCGCCAGCCGGTCGCCCCCGAAATCCTGCTGGAATTGCGGGCGCAATTGGCGTTAACGGCGTCTTTCCGGACGTCCGGGATTTCGACCCTGCGTCACTAGGATCCGGACCTATTCACCAGCCAGCTTGAGCTTCGGCATGGCCGCGCCCTCCCGGGCCCGCAGCCGGGCTTCTTCCTGCGGGATATAGTCGCGGGTCATCGGCACCACGCCCTGGCGACGGGTGATCTGGATCTGGAAGTTCATCATGGCTTGCTTGCGGAACGTCATCTCGCAGGCCGCGAGGTAAAATTCCCACATCAAGGCGAAGCGCTCGTCGTAGAGCTGCACGGCTTCCTCGCGCCGCGCCATGAACCGCTCGCGCCAGGCCTTCAGCGTCTCGGCGTAGTGCAGGCGTAGAATCTCGATGTCGCAGACCAGCAGGCCCGCTCGCTCGATCGCCGGCAGCACTTCCGAGAGCGCGGGGATGTAGCCGCCGGGGAAGATGTATTTGGCGATCCAGGGATTGGTCGAATCCGGGCCCTGCGAACGGCCGATCGAATGCAGCAGCATGACGCCGTCTTCCTTCAGCAGCTCGGCGCAGCGCTGGAAGTAGGCGTCGTAGAACCTCGCCCCGACATGCTCGAACATGCCGACGGAGACGATGCGGTCGAACGTACCTTCGACGTCGCGATAATCCTGGAGCTGGAATCTGGCCGAGCCCGTCAGGCCCTTTTCGGCGGCGCGCGCATTGGCGACCTCCAGCTGCTCGGTCGACAGCGTGATGCCGGTGACGTCGGCGCTCGCGATCTCGGCGAGATAGAGCCCGAGGCCACCCCAGCCGGAGCCGATGTCGAGCACGCGCTGGCCATTGCTGACGAGAAGCTTCGCCGCGATATGCCGCTTCTTGGCAAGCTGCGCGTCGTCCAGCGACATCTCGGGCGTCTCGAAATAGGCGCAGCTATATTGCTTGTCGGCATCGAGAAACAGCGAATAGAGCCGGCCGTCGAGATCGTAATGATGAGCGACGTTTTGACGGGAGCGCGGGCGGGGATTGAACTGCTTGAGGTGCCGCGTCAGGTAGCGCAGGTGCCACCACGGCTTTGCCCACTGCGGCAATGGGTCGGGTTGATCGAGCAGGATCGCGAGGGCATCAGCTATGGTGCCGCGCTCGACCACGAACTCGCCGTTCATGTAGGCCTCGCCCAGCCCCAGCTCGGGATTGACGAGGACCCTCCGCTCGGAGTCGGCGGTGACGAAGCGGACTGCGACCGGCTCGCCGGAGACGTCGCCGACGGTGAACTTCGACCCGCTCGCGCTGGTCACCGTCAACGACCCGCGGCGGATGAATTGGGACAGAAATCGACGCAACAATCGGTCCATCGGCAATCCTCTCGAGCGAACCCGAAAGATGCGACTACCCGGCCTTTATAACTGACGCCCAGGCGCCGCAGCGGTTCCTATGCGTTTGCATTCAAATCTAGCGAGCCGGTTCCGGCTGCGCTATTGCACTGTGTTCAAAGTAGATATTCGAAAACCGCTTAATCACATCCTTGCGCGCGGACCTGCTTCCATTCGCGGCTCAATCGGTTAAAAGGTGACCGCCGCCGCGCCGGATGCCGGCTGCATTTGCGGAAATTCAACGGAGATGATGGGAATGTCGAGCCGAGCGCTCAGCCTCGCGACGGTGTTGCTTCTGATTGGCTTCGGTGCGGCTAATTCCGTTCTTGCGCAGGCGACGAACCTCGAGGCTGGCAAGACCCCGTCGCAGCTGTTCTCGCAGACCTGCAATGTCTGCCACAAGAGCCCGCGCGGGCTGCTAAAGTCCGTGTCGCCCGGCTCGCTGCCGGGATTCCTGCGCCAGCACTACACGACGAGTTCGGATATGGCGGGCGTCCTCTCCGCCTATCTGATCTCGAACGGTGCCACCGACACGCGCTATCAGGCCAAGGACGCCAAGAAGGACGGCGCCGCGCCTGAACAACAGGGTCGACGCCAGCGCGCGCAGGATGCCGCGAGGCCGGAGGGCGAGGGCGCTGCTCCTGCCGCCGAGGGTACGCGCCAGAAGCGTGCGGCGCGGCCGGCCGAGGAGGGTGCCAAGCCGGAGGGAGAGGCTGCGCCCGAGGCACGCAAAGGCAAGCGGCGCGCCAAGCCCGGCACGGAGGAAGCCCCGAAGGTCGATGCCGCGGCGCCGGCGACCGACGACAAGAAGACCGAGCCGAAGCCGGAGCCCGTCAAGCCTGACAGCGCCAAGGTCGAGCCGCGCAGCGAGACGCCGGCGCCGCGGCCCGATCCGATCCCGCAGGTGACGCCGGCCGCTCCAGCCGCCGCCAAGCCCGCTGAGCCGGCCGCGCCCAAGCCGGTGGAAGAGGCTGCTCCGAAACCTGCCGAGCCGGCCCCCGCGGCTAAGCCGCTGGAACAGGCGCCGCCCGCGACCGCTGCAGCCCCGCCGCCGCCGGCGCCGCCTGCGTCCTCCGGTCCGCCGGTGCCGCCGATCTCGCGCTAAGTCATCCGGATCTTTCGATCGACGATGCGAAGGCCGCGCCCATCCGCCGCCTTCACATCGTCTTGACCGCCATTAGAGTAGTACTCTAGAGTATTGCTCTAGGAGGCGCCCATGACGGCGAGCGTACGAGACGATCTGTTGGCGGCCGGCCTTGCCGTGTTCGACCGCGTCGGCTTCGAAGCCGCGACGGTGGCCGCGATCCGCACCCGCGCGCGGGCTTCCAACGGCAGCTTCTTCCACGTCTTCGGTTCGAAGAAAGAACTTGCCGGTGCGTTGTTTCTGGAGGTCCTGCGGCACTATCACGCCGCGATACTGGCCGCGCTCGATCCCGGCCCCGACGCCGAGCAGGGCATCGATCGCCTGATCCGGGCGCATCTCGACTGGGTCGTCAACAGCCGGCGCGAGGCGCGCTACCTCTTCGAGATCTCGCGCAGCGAGTGGGGCGAAGACGTGCGCGACGCCCAGCGGGCGCAGAATGCGCGGCTTGCCGAAGGCATTGAGCGCTGGCGCGCGCCGCTGGTGGCAAGCGGCGAACTTCTGCCGATGACGCCGGTGATGTTCGTCAGCCAGCTGATCGGTCCGGCGCAGATCTTCTGCCGCGCTTATCTGTCGGGTCGCGAGCGCACCGATCCGCGCATCGAGGCGGACACGCTGATCGCCTGCGCCAATCGTGCGCTGAGGCCGTTCGATCGCATCAACAAGCAATAAGGGGAGATCGCATGCGGGCCGAAGCTGATCCGGAATTTGCGCCGATTGCCGAGCGCATCCACGCCAATATCGGCCGGCAGGGTTTCATGAACCTGGTCGGCGCCGAGCTCTCCGAATTGTCGCGCGGCACTTGCACCATCGCCGTGGAGCGCCGGCCGGAGCTATTACAGCAGCACGGCTTCTTCCACGGCGGCGTCACCGCCTTCCTGGTCGACAACGCCACCACGATCGCAGCCGCCACGTCGCGCGGCCAGCCGGCGCTGACGGCGGAATACAAGCTCAATCTGTTGTCGCCCGCGGTCGGCGAGAAGCTGATCTGCCGCGCCCGGGTGATCAAGCCGGGCCGCCAGGTCGCGGTGGTCGCCGCCGACGTGTTCTGCGTCAGCGACGGCGTCGAGAAGCATACGGCCACCGCGCTGGCCTCGATCGCGATGCTGAGCGAGGACGTCGCTGCCAAAACGAAAAGCCCGGCCGCGTGAGGCAGCCGGGCTTTGATCGGGATCGTCATCCGGGTCTGGTCTTGCGGACCGTCCCGGAATGACGAGTTGAGCTGCTTACTTCTCTTCCGCAGCCGGCGCCGGCGCGACCTCGTCGTGCTGGGCTTCCGGATCGAAGAACTCGCCGGCGGCGGCGATCGCCTCGGCGGCCGCATCGCGATCCTCATTGCGGGTCGAGATGTCCTCGCCGCGGTTGATGCGCTCGGCCTCGTCCTGGCTGCGGGCAACCGTGACGGTGATCTCGACCTCGACTTCGGGATGAACGGCAACGGTGATCGAGTGCTTGCCGATGGTCTTGATCGGCGCGTCGAGCTGGATCTGCGGACGGGCGAGCGAAACGCCGTCGGCTTCGAACGCGAGCACGATGTCACGCACGTTGACCGAGCCGAACAGCTGGCCGGCTTCCGAGGCCTGGCGGATCACGATGATGTTCTTGCCCTCGATCTTCTCGGCGACCTTGGACGCCTCGGCCTTCGAGGCGAGGTTGCGCGCTTCGAGCTCGGCCTTCATGCCGTCATACTTGGCCCGGTTGTCGGCGGTGGCGCGCAGCGCCTTGCCGCGCTTGAGCAGGAAATTGCGAGCGTAGCCGTCGCGAACCTTCACGACTTCGCCCATCTGGCCGAGCTTGTTGACGCGTTCCAGCAAAATGACTTCCATATTCGTTCTCCTTTTGAAGTGCTCTCGAAGGTTTCAGTTTCGGGGTTGAACTCAAGGTGTAGGCAGTGGCGGCGGCTGCCGGCTGCGCAGGAAGCGTTCGCGCAAGCCAAACAAGGCATCCGCAAGCCCAAGGATCACCATCGCGACCACGGGCCATCCGAACACGACCACGGCGGCGTAGGTCGAGCCGAGCCAGAACGTGCGGCCGTTCAGCGCGAGCGTCAGCGTATGCAATACGGCGAAACCGGCCAGCGCATAACTCATCATCAGCGCGGCGGTGGCGATCTGCGCCACGATGCCAAGCAGCCCCCCGGTGAAGCAGAAGGCGAGGGAGATGCACAGCACCACCAGCGTCATCTGCGGCAGCTCGGTGGTCTTGAGGTCCGGCCAGGGACGGCGCAGCCGGCCCGACGTCGCGGTCACCTTGGCGCTGAGCCAGAGGTTGAGAGTGAGCGTCATCGTCGCGGCAATCGTGGCGGCGGCGGGTGCGATGCGCACCAGCGCGTCGACGAACTGGCTGGCTTCGCCTGAAGTTTGCGGGTCGGTGGCGCGCAGGAGGCGCGTCAGGCCACGGCGCAACGTGCCGGTGATGGTCTCCGCGTCGGTCCCGAGAGTGAGCAAAGCGGCCATTGTGGTCAGCGTCGCGAAGCCTGCAATCCAGAGCAGGATGCGGCCGACCGGGTACCACTCGACCTCCGGCTCCGCGGAGGGCGCTGTGCCGGTGGCAGACGCGGCGCTTCCCACCTGACGTCCGAGCAGGACGAGATGGCCGAGCCACCACGCCGGCAACGCGACGGTGACGGCGAAGGCGATGCAGTAGGGCAGGCCGAACAGGGCGCCGAGGCCGATCGCAGCGGCGATGCCACCAATGCTCGCGCAAAGCGGGCCCCAGCCGATCGCGGCGACCATCAGGGGGAGCGGAGCGAGATAGAACAGGACGAGCGCGATCAGCGCCCCCGAGATGATCGAGGCGAACATCAGGGCCGACGCAGCGCCGGCGATCAGGGCTATCAGTCCAAAGGCCATCATCAGCTGTCCCGCTCCCTTCGAGCGGTTAGAGGCGTCGCTTGCCCCAACCATCGGCGACCGGACGACCCGGAAGCCTTATGAGTTCGAAAAGTCGCGACCGGCGGCGCTAGCCGCCGCCGGTCGAATTGGTCGTATCAGCGAATGACGTAGGGCAGGAGGCCCAGGAAGCGCGCGCGCTTGATGGCGCGGGCGAGCTCACGCTGCTTCTTCGCGGACACCGCGGTAATGCGGCTCGGCACGATCTTGCCGCGCTCGGAGACGTAACGCATCAGCAGCTTGGAGTCCTTGTAGTCGATCTTCGGAGCATTGGCGCCCGTGAACGGGCAGCTCTTGCGACGACGGAAAAACGGGCGGCGTGCACCAGCTTCAGCCATGATTCTTACTCCCCATCCGTGGTTTCAGCTTCATCGCGCGGACGGCGCGGACCGCGATCACCGCGGAAACCGCCCTCGCGGTCGCCACGGAAGCCGCCTTCACGCTCGCCGCGGAAGCCACCGCCGCGATCGTCACGCTCGCGGTCGCGATCGGCCTTGCGCATCATCGCGGACGGGCCTTCCTCGAGCTCCTCGACGCGGACGCTGAGATAGCGGATCACGTCTTCGCTGATGCGCTCCTGGCGCTCGATCTCGGCGATCGCCGCGGACGGCGCGTCGATGTTGAGCAGCACGAAGTGCGCCTTGCGGTTCTTGTTCATGCGGTAGGTGAGGGAGCGCACGCCCCAATTCTCGGTCTTGGTGATCTTGCCGCCGAGACCTTCGACGATACCGGTCATCTGCGCAGTCAGCTCTTCGACCTGCTGCGGGCTCGCGTCCTGACGCGCGAGAAAAACATGCTCGTAAAGAGGCATGGTCGTCCTTTCCTCATGTTGGCGCATCGCCCGGCGTCAAACCCTTAAGAGGCCTTCGGAAAGGACTCTGGGATCAAGCTCAGAAGGCGGAAACACGGGACGACGGGCCGACTGGCCCTGCCACACCAAAATCACGAATGATTTGCTGAGACCGTCCGTTCAGCTCCCGGCCGGGGTCTGCGGATGGGCGCCTTATACGGATTTTGGCCGGCTTTGCAAGGTGGAGGGGCATTTTCAAGCCGAGCGGTCCGCCCCTCCAACGGGAACAAGAACCCCATCCTTCAATACCAAGATTCGGCTTGATCTATTTGTTTGTATAACATACAAATAAATCAGCGAAGAGGATCCCATGGCAGAAGCGTCGGCCGATGCGCCGCTCGAAGCGGCAGGCGACCCCAAGCACGCCGCGCGCGCGACGCGCTCGGCCGGCCGCAAGATGCGGTCACTGCTCCTGGATGCTGCGAGCCCGCTGTTTCGGGAGCGGGGGCTGTCAGGCACGTCGATTACCGACATCGCGGCCGCCGCGGACGCGTTCCCGAGCCAGATCACCTATTACTTCCGCACCAAGGAGGCGCTGTTTGTCGAATGCGCCTGCCGCGATCTGTTGTATCTGGCGCGGGCCACCGAGCAGGCGGCGCTGAAGGCGCGGACTCCCGGGGAATACACCCATGCGCTGGCCGAGACCGTGACGGCGAGCGATTCGGTCGCCTTCTTCGCCGAGGCGCTGACGCTGACGCGGCGTCGCCAGGATCTCGCGCCGCTGGTGGAGCGCACCATCGAGCGCCTGCACAGCGAGGGTACGCGCGCTTATGCGGGGCAGGTCGCGCGGCACGGCTGGCGCTCGCTGCGCGCGCCCGACGAAAGCTCGCGGCGGTTCTGGGCCGTCGCCATCGGCGTCATTCTCGAGGGCTACGCGATGGGCCGCTCGCCCGAGGCGCTCTGCGCCGAGATGCTGCGCGTGCTGGGCGAGCAGGCGAAATCCACTGAAGACACCGCCCGCCTGCGTCTCGTCGAGGCGCGCGAGGCATCCGACAATTCCAATGGAAAGGGTTAGGCCATGACCGCGCTTCGCATGCGTGCCCGCGATTTCCTGACCGACGATCAATTGGCCGAGGTGCGCCAGCGCGCGACGTGGAAAGGCGCTGCGCTGATCGCGCACGCCTGGACGCTGATCATTGCAGCCATCGCGCTGGTCGCGTGGTGGCCCAATCCGCTCACCTATATCTTCGCCGTCGCCATCATCGGCTCGCGCCAGCTCGGCCTTGCGATCCTGATGCATGACGGCGCACATGGTTGCCTGTCCGCCGACGAGAAAACCAATCTGACGCTGAGCCAGTGGTTCTGCGCCTATCCGCTGTTTGCGGAGACGCGCAGCTACCGGCGCTATCATCTTCAGCACCATGCGCGCACCCAGCAGGAGGACGACCCCGACCTCGTGCTGTCGGCGCCGTTTCCGATCACCAAGTTGAGCTATCGCCGCAAGTTCATCCGCGACATCACCGGGCAGACCGGCTACCAGCAGCGCAAGGCGCAGTTGCTCAACGCGCTCGGGCCAAAGGACTGGTCATGGCGGCAACGTGCAGCGCATTTCTGGGAGATGCTCGGCCCGCAATGTGTGGTCAACGGGATCATGTTTGCCGCGCTCGCCGCGGCCGGCGTGTGGTGGGCCTATCCGCTGCTCTGGCTGGTGCCGCTCTTGACGTGGATGATGGTCATCACCCGCATCCGCAATATCGCCGAGCACGCCGTCGTCCCCGATAGCAGCGACCCCTTGCGCAACACGCGCACGACGCATGCCAATTTTCTCGAGCGCCTGTTCATCGCGCCGTATTACGTGAACTATCACCTCGAGCATCATCTGTTGTTCTACGTGCCCTGCTACAATCTGCCGAAGGTGCACCGGCTGCTGAGTGCGAGCCGGTACGCCGATCGCATGGAAGTGCAGCCGAACTACGCTTCGGTGCTGCGGCTGGCCACGGCAAAGCCGAACCGCGAGGATCGGCCGGGGCAACTGGTGAACAGTGCGCGCCGCGCGAGGGCAGGAGCGGACGTCGATGCCAACCAGACCGCCGGCGGGTTTTGAGGGGCTTATTCCCCGTTGAATGCTGCTCCAAGTTCCCGTCTCGGCTTGACAGTGCGGCCCCGGACGGTGTCTACGGCCCCCTTTGGAGCATGATCCGGAACCATGGCCCAAGGAACCACGGCCTAAGGCCGGGCGTAAATCGGCTGCCGGTTCAGAACAGGGATCATGCCTGACAGCAGGGAGCGCCGATGACGGCTGCATTCACATTTCCTGGGCAGGGTTCCCAGGCTGTCGGCATGGGCAAGGCCCTGGCCGACGCCTTTCCGGTGGCGCGCGCCGTATTCGACGAGGTCGATGCCGCGCTCGGGGAGAAGCTGACGGCCATCATCTGGGAAGGTCCGGCCGAAACTCTCCAACTCACCGAGAACGCCCAGCCGGCGCTGATGGCCGTGTCTATCGCGACCTTGCGCGTGCTCGAGGCCGAGGCTGGTTTTTCCGTGGGACGAGACGCGGCCTTCGTCGCGGGCCACTCGCTCGGTGAATATTCGGCGCTCGCGGCGGCCGGCAGCCTGACGGTTTCGGATACCGCGCGTCTGCTTCGCACCCGCGGTCTCGCAATGCAAAAGGCGGTCCCGGTCGGCGCCGGCGCGATGGCCGCGCTGCTCGGTCTCGACTACGAGGCCGCCATGGAGGTCGCGGGCGAGGCGGCGCAGGGGCAGGTCTGCCAGGCCGCCAACGACAATGGCGGCGGCCAGGTCGTCGTCTCCGGCGACAAGGCTGCGGTCGATCGCGCCGTCGAGATCGCCAAGGCCAAGGGCGCCAAGCGCGCGATGCTGCTGCCGGTGTCCGCCCCGTTCCATTGCAAGTTGATGCAGCCGGCTGCGGATGCCATGGCGGAAGCGCTGTCGAAAGTCACGATCAAGGCGCCGGCCGCCCCGCTGGTGTCGAACGTGCTGGCGAGCGCCATCACCGATCCCGACGAGATCCGCCGCCGCCTGGTCGAGCAGGTCACCGGCACGGTGCGCTGGCGCGAGTCGGTGGCTTACATGGCCGGGCAGGGCGTCACCCGCTTCTTCGAGATCGGCGCCGGCAAGGTGCTGACCGGTCTCGTCAAGCGTATCGCGGACGGTGCCGTCGGCATTGCGGTCGGCGGCCCGAACGATATTGCCGCCGCCAAGGATGCATTGGCCGCTGCGAAGCAGGCTTAAAGGAGTCCATCAATGTTCGATCTGACTGGCCGAAAGGCGCTCGTCACCGGCGCGACCGGCGGCATTGGCGGCGCGATCGCGCAGGCGCTGCACGCGCAGGGCGCCACCGTCGCCATTTCAGGGACGCGCAAGGAGGTGCTGGACGAGCTTGCCGGCAAGCTCGGCGAGCGCGCCCACGTGCTGCCCTGCAATCTCTCCAAGGCCGATGAGGTCGAGGCGCTGGTGCCCGCTGCGGAAGCGGCGATGGGCCAGGTCGACATTCTCATCGCCAATGCCGGCATCACGCGCGACAATCTCTTCGTGCAGCTTCGCGACGAGGACTGGGACGAGGTTATCAACGTCAATCTGACCGCGACCTTCCGCCTGGCGCGCGCCGCGACCAAGCTGATGATGCGCAAGCGCTTCGGCCGCATCGTCGCCATCACCTCGGTGGTCGGCGTCACCGGCAATCCCGGGCAGGGCAATTATACGGCGTCGAAAGCCGGCCTGATCGGCATGATCAAGACGTTAGGGGCCGAATACGCCAAGCGTGGCGTGACCGCGAACTGCATCGCGCCGGGCTTCATCAAGACGCCGATGACCGATGCGCTCAACGACAAGCAGCGCGAAACGATTCTCACCAAGGTTCCGGCCGCCCGCCTGGGGACGCCCGAGGACATCGCAGCGGCCGCCGTCTATCTGAGCTCGAACGAAGCAGCCTACGTCACCGGGCAGACCATCCACGTCAACGGCGGCATGGCCATGATCTGACATCTCGTGCCGCGTCGCCTGTCACGGCGGTGCGGCATGCGGCAAACGGCCGTTTCCGGAGCGAAATGAGGCTTGTAGTCAAGGCAATTGAAGTATGATAACCGGACCTCCAACGGATGGGCAAAGAACGCCATTGCAGGTTTTTGAAACCCTGTATATTGGCGATGCGGAGCCTTTGGCCGTCGTTCGCCGGGGCCTCCATCGGTTAGGATGGGCCAAATCAAAGTTCGTAAGCGAAGGCAGTCAAACGACCACGACGGCTCGTATCGTCCCGGGGGGTCGGGTCTACAGGGAACAACACGAGGTTAAGCAATGAGTGACATTGGCGAGCGGGTTAAGAAGATCGTGGTCGAACACCTTGGTGTTGAACCCGAGAAGGTTGTCGACAACGCGAGCTTCATCGACGACCTCGGCGCCGACAGTCTGGATACCGTCGAGCTGGTGATGGCGTTCGAAGAGGAATTCGGTTGCGAGATTCCGGACGACGCTGCGGAAACGATTCTCACCGTCGGCGACGCTACGAAGTTTCTCGAGAAGAACGCGAAGAGCTAAGGCTCTTCAATTTCGCGGGGACAACATTGAAACCGGACGGGCCGCTTCGCAGCGGTCAGCCGGTTTCTTGTTATTGGCCGTGATTCTTTCGATGCGGAGTTTTCGGATATGAGGCGGGTTGTCGTCACGGGTCTCGGCATGGTCTCGCCACTCGGCTGTGGCGTCGAGCCGACCTGGAAGCGCATCCTCAACGGCGAAAGCGGTGCGCGCAGGATCGAGAGCTTCGATGTCTCCGATCTGCAGACCAAGATCGCCTGCACGGTCGTGCGCGGCGACGGCTCGAACGACAGCTTCAATCCGGACAAGTGGATGGAGCCGAAGGACCAGCGCAAGGTCGACGACTTCATCATCTTCGGCATGGCCGCGGCCGGTCAGGCGCTCGACGACGCCAACTGGCATCCCGAGACCGAAGAGGACAAATGCGCGACCGGCACCATGATCGGCTCCGGCATCGGCGGCCTCAACGGCATCGCCGATACCGCGATCCTGCTGAAGGAGCGCGGGCCGCGCCGGGTGTCGCCGTTCTTCATTCCCGGCCGCTTGATCAATCTCGCCTCCGGCTACGTCTCGATCGCGCACGGGCTGAAGGGGCCGAACCATTCGGTGGTCACGGCATGCTCGACCGGCGCGCATGCGGTTGGCGATGCCGCCCGCCTGATCGCGCTGGGCGATGCCGACGTGATGGTCGCGGGCGGCGCCGAGTCGCCGATCAGCCGCATCGGCATTGCCGGCTTCAACGCCGCGCGCGCGCTGTCGACCGGTTTCAACGAGACTCCCGAAAAGGCCTCGCGTCCCTACGATAAAGACCGCGACGGCTTCGTGATGGGCGAGGGCGCCGGCGTCCTCGTGCTGGAGGAGCTGGAGCACGCCAGGCGGCGCGGCGCGAAGATCTATGCCGAGGTGATCGGCTATGGTCTGTCGGGTGATGCCTATCACATCACCTCGCCGTCGCCCGACGGCGATGGCGGTTTCCGCAGCATGTCGGCCGCGCTCAAGCGTGCCGGGTTGACGCCGTCCGATCTCGATTACATCAATGCGCACGGGACCTCGACGCCGCTCGGCGACGAGATCGAGCTCGGCGCGGTCGAGCGTCTGCTCGGCAACGCCGCCTCCAAGGTCGCGATGTCCTCGACCAAGTCGTCGACCGGCCATCTGCTCGGCGCGGCCGGTGCGATCGAAGCGATTTTCGCGATTCTGGCGATTCGCGATAATGTCGTGCCGCCGACGATCAATCTCGACAATCCGTCGGTCGAGACCGCGATCGATCTCGTGCCGCACAAGTCGAAGCAGCGTGAGGTCAACGTCGCGTTGTCGAACTCTTTTGGTTTTGGCGGTACCAATGCGTCGGTGATCGTCCGGCGCCTAGTCAGTTAGTTTGTGTTTGAGACGAATCCACCGTTTTGCCGTATTCGGCGATAGTCATGGACGTGGGCGCGTGCGTTTTTGGCAGGGCAAGCGATTGTCGGGCCGCTATTGAACCGGCAGGATTCAGGTTGTTTCGATGAGTGAAAGGCCGCCCATTTCACCCCGGAGTCCGCGGGCCGCGCTCGAGCCCGAGCAACTTCCGCCGCCGCCCAAGCGGTCGGACCGCGCGCGCAATCCGTTCGTCGTCGTCGGCAACGCCATCATCACGCTTCTGCTGATCGCCATGCTCGGCGCCGGCGGCGTCTATTATTACGGCCGCCAGGTGCTCGAGGCGCCCGGACCGCTGAAGGAGGACAAGATCGTCAACATCCCGCAGCGTGCGGGCAAGCGCGACATCGCCGAGACGCTGAACCGGGAAGGCGTGACCGACGTCAATCCCTGGGTGTTCATCGCCAGCGTCGCCGCGTTGAAGGCGAGCTCGGACCTCAAGCCGGGTGAGTATTCCTTCCAGAAGAACGCCTCGCTGCGCGACGTCATCGGCACCATCGTCGAGGGCAAGGTGGTGCAGCACGCCGTGACGATTCCCGAAGGCCTGACCTCCGAGCAGATCGTGGCGCGGCTGTCCGACAACGACATCTTCACCGGCAGCGTGCGCGAGCTGCCGCGCGAAGGCACGCTGCTCCCGGAGACCTACAAATTCCCGCGCGGCACCCCGCGCGAGCAGGTGGTCCAGCGCATGCAGCAGGCGCACAAGCGTGTGCTGTCGGAGATCTGGGAGCGCCGCAATCAGGACATTCCAGTCAAGACGCCGGAGCAGCTGGTCACGCTGGCGTCCATCATCGAGAAGGAAACCGGCAAGGCGGACGAGCGCAGCCGTGTCGCCGCGGTGTTCGTCAACCGGCTGAAGCAGCGGATCAAGCTGCAGTCCGATCCGACCATCATCTACGGCCTCGTCGGCGGCAAGGGAACGCTGGGCCGGCCGATCAAACGCAGCGAGATCACGCAGCCCTCGCCCTACAACACCTATGTGATCGACGGCCTGCCGCCGGGCCCGATCTCCAATCCGGGCCGCGCCTCGCTCGAAGCTGCCGCCAACCCGGCCCGCACCCGCGACCTCTATTTCGTCGCCGACGGCACCGGCGGGCATGCCTTCACCGAAACCTACGACGCGCACCAGAAGAACGTCGCCAAGCTCCGCGCGATGGAGAAGCAGATCCAGAACGACACGGTCGAGCCGCCCGAGGACGCGCAGCCGCCGGCCGTTGCCGCGCCTGGCGCTGCCGACGCGCCGACCGCGGCCACGCCGGCACGGCCCAATCAGCAGAAGAGGCCGCCGGCAGCACGCCCGGCTGCTCCAGCCAATCCCCCACCGGCCCGGCAGGGCGCGGTGCAGGGCTCGCCGCCGGTGGTTCAGCGCTGAGCCTTGCGCGCAGATCGGCTTGCGGACATTGCCGATTCCACTTTCCGGCAAAATAGTCTTAAGATTCGCGTGGCTTGATAGCCTCGCGAATCCCGTGTTCCTGGAGAATTTGAACTGATGGCGCTGTCGTCCATGACCGGCTTTGCGAGATGCCACGGCGCAAGCGGGCCGTATACGTTCGAATGGGAGTTGAAGTCGGTCAATGCCAAGGGCTTCGACTTGCGCGTGCGGCTGCCGCAGGGGTTTGATGAGCTCGAGGCCCATGCCAAGAAGCGCGCGGGCGAGCTGCTCTCGCGCGGCACCGTCTATGCCAATCTCACCGTCAAGCGCACCAATGCCGCCGCCACCGTCCGCATCAACGAGGACGTGCTCAACGCGGTGCTGAAGGCCGCCGCGCTGATCTCGGGGAAGGTCGACGCGGTGGCGCCGAGCATCGACGGCCTGCTCGCCATCAAGGGCGTCGTCGAGGTCGCCGAGCCCGAGGGCGACGAGGAGGAGGACAAGGCAGCGCGCACTGCTGCCGCCGAGGCCTTCGACAAGGCGCTCGACGAGCTCGTTGCGATGCGCAAGCGCGAGGGCACTTCGCTTGGGCAGATCCTGACCCAGCGCGTCGACGAGATCGAGCAGCTGGCGAAGAGAGCGGAGGCCGCGCCCGGCCGCAAGCCGGAGGCGATCAAGGCGAAGCTCGCTGAGCAGATCGCAGCGCTGCTCGACACCTCCGACCGTTTCGACTCCGACCGCCTGATGCAGGAGGCGATCCTGATCGCGACCAAGGCCGACATCCGCGAGGAGCTCGACCGCATCGCCTCCCACATCGCGCAGGCGCGCGAGCTGATCGGCAAGGGCGGCCCGATCGGGCGCAAGCTGGATTTCCTGGCGCAGGAGTTTCACCGCGAGGTCAACACCTGCTGCTCGAAGTCGAACGACATCGAGTTGACCAACACGGGCCTCGCCATGAAGAACGTGGTCGAGCAGTTCCGCGAGCAGGTGCAGAATCTGGAGTGATCGATGACGACGGGCGGTCACGGAACTGACGGTGTCGAGCGGCGCGGATTGATGTTCGTGCTGTCCTCGCCATCAGGCGCGGGCAAGACGACGCTGTCGCGCATGCTGATCGACCGGATGCCGGGCTTGAAAATGTCGGTTTCTGCGACCACGCGCGCGATGCGGCCGGGCGAGGTCAACGGCAAGGACTATACGTTTGTCGATAAGGCGACGTTCGATGCCATGGTGAAGGCCGACGAACTGCTGGAATGGGCGACGGTGTTCGACAACAGCTATGGTACGCCGCGCGGCCCCGTGGATGCGGCGTTGTCGGCCGGCCAGGATGTGCTGTTCGACATCGACTGGCAGGGCACCCAGCAATTGAAACAGAAGGCGCGCGCCGATGTCGTCAGCGTCTTCATCCTGCCGCCCTCGGCCGCCGACCTCGAGAAGCGCCTGCATTCGCGCGCGCAGGATTCCGACGAGGTGATCCGCAAGCGCATGAGCCGCGCCAGCGACGAGATGAGTCACTGGGCCGAGTACGACTACATCGTGATCAACCACGCGGTCGACGAAGCCTTCGCCGAGGTGCAGTCGATCCTGAAGGCCGAGCGTCTCAAGCGCGAGCGGCGGATTGGCCTCGTAGGCTTCGTGCGAAGTTTGCAAGGTCAGCTTCAAGGTTAGGCCGCGACAGGCGCGGCCCTTCCTTCGCCAGCTGCTCCAGCATCGTCGTGATCGCGTCGACATCGACGGCATCGGTATCCCGACCTGCCGGCGCGTCATCGCGATCCGCCTCAATTTCGTTGGCGGCAAGCTTGGGTGCAGCAGCCCGATCGAACAACTTGGTCTCGACCTTGTCGCTTCCGGACTCGACCGGTTTTGCGGCCGGAGCGACGGCACGTTGCCTGCGCGCGTCGATCAGCTCGATCTCGCGGCCGATCGCGGCGAGTTTCGTCACTTGTCTTGTCGGTTGCGGACGTGCCGCATCGAAGTCGATCGGGCGGGGCGGCTGGGCGGCGGCCGGCGGTGAATCGCGCCAGGGCGCGTGGCTTCCGTCATGGTCCTGCGGCGCCCAATCGTCCCAATGCCCGCGGCGGTCGGCGGCCCTGGCGCGGACGCGTCCGCCGGCGAAGCGGTAGATGACGCTGGCGAGGATGCCGGCGAGCGCCAGCGCACCGCCGATCACAAGCATCAGCATCTGCAGCGAACCGCCGGACTTGTCAGTCGTGCCATCGGCCGCGGGCGGGAGCGGAGCAGGGGATTTTGACAGCTTCGCGTTTGGCTGCGCGGCTGCTGCAACCGTGGTTTCCGCCGGCTGATGCGCTGGCGCGGTGGACGCTGTGGAGGCCTCGGGCCAGCGCGCGGTCACGGCCGGCTGCTGCGCGTTGGTTTCGGCGACGCTGCTCGGCGGCTGCGGCGCGACCGCGGGTGCATTCGCTGCAGCCGGCGCGGGCGCGGCCATGTTCGGCGTGCCCGCTGCGGCACTCGTCTGCGGCGCGATATATTCCGCGCGCGCGTTCTGCACGGCCTGCGGCGGTGCTGCATCCGGCTCGGATGTATCGGTCGTCGCCTGCGCGGTCTGTGCGGCTTTGCCGCCTGCGGCGCGCAGATACCAGCACTTGCGCTTCGTCGTGCGATCGAGGCGGTAGTACCAGTGCTGGCCCTGCGGCGTGGCATCCTTCGGCGAAGCCAGGCAGTCGGGCGCCGCGGCGGCCGTGCTCGATGGCGTCGGCGCGTTCTGCGATACCGCGGCCAATGGCGCGCCCGCGAGGATGCTGGCGACGAGGGTCGAAATGAACTTTGCGGCGCGGTTGCCCATCCTGGTCTCCCGGTTACGCATGACGCAACTCTCAACGAGCCCCTTCTCGTCAAAGACTTGGGTGGCAATGAGCCGCAAATCCGGAGAGGATGTGGCTTGAATCGGGCCTGCGCGACGTTCGTTCCGCCCCCGGATGAGACTCTCCGAACGTCACGATCAGAGTTCCACGCCACAACCTGAGTCGGTTGACACGATCATAAGTCAGTACTAATCATTAGTAGTAACTTATGACAGGTCGAACAAGCGTGGCATGGGGCGGGGAGTGTCTATGGCTAAAGACAGCGCACAACTGGCCGCACTCGGCGATCCCACCCGCAGGCGGATCTTCGAGCTTGTCGGTGCACGGCCACGCACGGTCGCCGAGATCACGCGACAGCTGCCCGTGTCCCAGTCGGCCGTCTCACAGCATCTCAAGGTGCTGCGCGAATCCCGCTTGGTTCGTGCAGAGCCGAAGGGCGCCAGCAACGTCTATTACGTCGATCCGGCGGGACTCGGCCAGATGCGAGCCTGGCTCGACCGGTTCTGGAGCGACACGTTGGCCGCTTACAAACTAGCCGTCGAAAAACCATCGGAGGGATCCAGATGAACACACGTGTATCGATTGCGCCCGTCAAACATTCCATCGTCGTCGAGGCGCCGATCGAGCGCGCGTTCAAGGTCTTCACCGAAGACTTCGGCAGCTTCAAGCCGCGCGAGCACAATCTGCTCGCCGTTCCCATCGCAGAGACCGTATTCGAACCTCGGGTGGGCGGAAGCATTTATGATCGGGGGATCGACGGCAGCGAATGCCGCTGGGCGCGCGTGTTGGCGTTCGAACCACCCAATCGAGTCCTCTTGAGCTGGGACATCAGCCCGCGCTGGCAAATCGAGACCGATCCCGCCAAGACGAGTGAATGGGAGGTCCGGTTCATTGCGGAGACACCAAGCCGGACCCGCTTGGAGCTGGAGCACCGTCGCCTCGATCGGCATGGCGAGGGCTGGGAAGGCGTCCGCAGCGGCGTTGACAGCGATCAGGGTTGGCCGCTCTGTCTGCGGCAGTTTGCCGAACTGATTGCCGCCAAGCGTTGACGCGCTTCCTTCCGACGCCGCGTCATGACGAGGAGAGGCCCTGTCGGGCCTTGCTCCGATCGGGCCCGGAAACTTCTCACCTCCGCAGCCGTTATTTCGCGGCTGAGGAGACGTCATGCCGGTCAAGGATCAGATCAAGAACTTCGCCAAGAAGCTGGTAGAGGAGCAGCCCGATGCAGCGACGCTGCGGGGGCTGGTACGGGCCCGCAAGCCCACGGCCATGCACTTTCGCGATGACGGCATCGTGCCGAACCATCCGCGCTTCCCGGCGCTGCTCTATCGCGGCGCGGTGAAGCTGAACGGTCGGCGCTTTCCGCCCGAGGTCGTCATCGATACGCTGTTCGACACCAATGGCTGGGGCCGGTCGTGGCGCGACACCGTGTACGACTTCGTCCACTATCATTCCCAGATCCATGAAGTGATGGGCGTGGCGCGCGGCACGGCGAGGATCGAGTGCGGCGGGATCAAGGGCCGCATCCTGAAACTGAAAGCCGGGGACGTGCTGGTCCTGCCCGCGGGCACCGGCCACCGGCTGATCGAATCCAGCCGGGACTTTATGGTCGTCGGCGCCTACCCGCAGGACGGCACCTATGACGAGTGCACCGACACACGCCAGCGTCCCGACGCGGTCAAGCGCATCGCCAAGGTCCGCAAGCCGAAGATGGATCCCGTGCTGGGGAGCGGCGGACCGCTGCTCGCCGCGTGGCGGTCCGCTCAGCTCAGATAATCAGGCGTGAAATCCGCAAGTCTGCGCAGCTCGTCGGGCTGCAGCAGCTCGATCTCGCTGCCGTCCCAGGCGATTAACCCGCGATGCCTCAGCTCCTGGATGGTGCGGTTGACGTGGACGATGGACAGGCCACAGGCGTCCGCGACGTGGCGTTGCGTCATTGGCATCTGGAAGCAGTTGCGCTTGACGAGGCCGACGATCTCCAGCCTTGCGGCGAGCTCGCAGATGAGGTGCGCGACCTTGGGCAGCGCCGCCTGCGCGCCGAGGCGGGCGATCCATTGCCGCGAGATGGCCGCGTCGATCAGCGTCTCGCGCCAGAAGGCGCGGGTCAGGTGGATCGAGCTGTCGAGCAGCTGGCGGAGCTGACTGTGGGCGACGGTGCCGACGATGGTCGGGCCGAGCCCCACGAGATCCGCGTCCATCGGCGAGACCAGCAGCGTGTGCAGGCATGGCATGTCGCCGGGAACATGGAAGGCGAGGGTCTGGCTGCGATCGCCGACGATGCGCGACTGGTAGAGAAAGCCGCTGACGACGAAGACGCAGCGGCTCGCGGCCTCGCCTTGGCGCAGCACGATCTCGCCATCCGCGACCTGGCGCAGCGTGGACGGCAAGCCCGCGATCTGGCGGCGCTCGTCCTCGGACAGGCCTTCGATCGTCTGCAGACGGACGATGAATTTCGGATGTGGCATGGGCCTCGCGTGCAGCTTCAGCCGTCCCGCGGCACGGACGCCTCGGCCAGGCGACGCGACAGTTTCGCAAGCGTCCAGTCGGAAACCGGCACGGAGCGGAACTCGCGGATCGCGCGAGCGAGCTCCTGATCCGACATCGGCCGGACCGGCTCCCTCAGCGTTCCCTTCAGCAAGGCGTCGCTGATGCTGTCCAGATGCTCGCCGGCATCGGATGCGAACAGGCGCCGGATGCGCTCCAGGAGAGTGGTGCTTTTCATGTTAAGGCCGGCTGGTCCGAATGGGGGGAATGGGGTGGCTGCGATCGATGCGTCGCAAGCCGGTTAGCAACCTGTGCTTCCGATCTGCGTTCTAGTCCGCTGAACGCAAGCCGGACGTATCATTTGATAGAACCGGCGCGATTTTTGGCGGCTCCATGGAAAAGGCTCACGACGTGCTGATACGGAACCTCGGCGAGCACACCGGGCTCGCAGAGGAGGATATGGGCGAGATTCGCGCGTTGACCTTCATGCTGCGCGATTTCGCACCCAATGAGGATTTCATCCGTCAAGGCGACGAGCCCGAGCATTCCGCTTTGGTCGTCTCCGGCATGGTTGCCCGCTATCACCTGCTCGGCAGCGGGCGGCGGCAATATCTGGCGTTCCATCTCACCGGCGACCTTCCGGATGCGCAGGGGTTGTTCATCGACCAGATGGATCACGGGCTCAGTGCGCTCGGGCCGGCGTCGGTGGCGTTCATCCCGCACCGCGAATTGTTCATCGCGTTCCGGCGGCGGCCGACCTTCGCCCTCGCGGTCTGGCGCGAGACGCTGCGCGATGCCGCGATCTTTCGCGAGGCCATCACCAACAACAGTGCCCGGCCGATGCAGACCCGCATGGCGCACTTGTTTTGCGAGCTGTTTTACCGCGCCCGCGCGGCGCAGCTGGTGCGCGGCAATCGTTGCCGCATGCCGATCAGTCTCACGCAACTCGGCGAGACGCTCGGCATGGCGATCGCGACGGTGAACCGGACGCTCGCCGATCTCAGGCGCAGCGGCGCGATGGATCTTCGTGATGGCGAGCTGGTCGTGCTGAAATGGCGCGAGCTGCAGCGGCTCGGCGATTTCAGTCCGACCTATCTGCATCTGAAGCGGCAGTCGCCGCCGCATGCGTGAGGCGGAGGCATCAACCCTCCGCGGGTGCCGCTCCACCGCGCACCTCGTGGAAATGCTTCTTCACCCAATCGTTACAGCAGCAGGCTCTCGCTTCGAGCGCTGCTGCGTCGAGGATCAGGATGGCGCCGCGGCGGGTCGCGAGGATGCGCCGCGCCTTGAACATCTGGATGACGCGGCTGGCATAGCTGCGGGAGACGCCCAGCATGCCGGCGAGCTGCTCGTGGGTGAGAGGAATCTCGGCTCCGCCGATATGTTCCTGCGCGGACATGATCCACTTGGCGGCCCGCTGCTCGATCGAATGCGCAGCGTTGCAAGCCGCAGTCTGCAAGAGCTGCGCGAACTGGCAGTCGGCATAGCGCGCGAAGGCCTCCTGGAGCGTCGCCGATCTCTGCTGCGCCTGCTCGAGCGCGCGCAACGGCAGCCGCACCAGGGTGCCGCCAAACTTCACGACCATGCGCGAATAGGCGAGCGAAGGGCTGGGGCCGGCGGCGATGCCGACCGCGCCCTCGCGCCCGACCAGCAGGCTTTCGACCTCGCGATCGTCCTCGACCGGCACGGCGAACGACACCAGCGCGGGACCGCATGGAAAATGCACCGCGGCAATGTCGTCGCCGGCGTGATGCAGGACCTGACTCGCCCCGACGTCGATCGGCTGGAGGTGAGGCGCGAGCAGTTCGAAATCCTGATGATTGAGCTGCCGGAGCAGATCGTTCTTGGGCCGACCGGTCACATTGCGTTCTCTTGGGCGGGCCGGGAATCGGCGCCAGCGGCAAACCTACGTTTCCGCGGCGGAACCGACGGTTCCAAAGTGCACACAACGGACTTTTGGGCGTCGAAAACTGGAGCACGACGTCGCGGGCTTCAGCGGGCTGGACGGCAGCGAGGATCGTCAGCCGCAGCGGACTTCGCGATCCCCCGTCAGTCGGCCCTGTGACGCAGCGGCGCGGTAAGCGTCGATCGCCCGGTTGGCGAGCATCAATTGCCGGCGCTCACCGGTTCGAAGCTGGGCCTCGATGGCGTCGAGCAGGAAGTTCGCGCTCGCGTCCGGCGGCCCGAGCTCGCCGCTCTTCTCCAGGCAGCTCCAGGCGATGAAGAATGCGCTTTCGACGGTGCAACGGATCGACATGCGCAGCCAACGCGGCGCGGCCGCAGGCGTTCCGTGCGGCGGGCGAGACTTGCGTCGGACCCGCCGCGCCGCGGTCAGTTCTTCAGGACGATGCGGCCGACGACCTTGCCGGCACGCAATTCGTCGATCCATTTCTGCACGTCGCCCATCGGCTCCTCGCGCATCGGCGTCGGCTTGATCTTGCCGGCGCGGGCGAGCGCCATCAGCTCGTGAGCCTCCGCGAGCGTGCCGACCATGAAACCTTCGATGGTCATGCGCTTGTAGACCCACTGCACCATCGGCAGCGTGAACTGGCCGCCCATCAGGCCGGAGACCACGATCTTGCCGCCGCGCGCGGCAACGGCGACGGCAAAGGCCATCGACTTCTCGTTGCCGGCGAAATCGACGATCTCGTCGAAGCCGCCCTCGGTCTCCTTCAGGATGCGTTTGATCACGTCGGGCTCGGCCGGATCGTAGGCCACCGCGGCGCCGTTCTTGAGTGCGGTCTCGCGCGCGGCCGGCGAGAGGTCGGCGACCGTGATCGGCTGCTTGAACATCGCCTGCGCGAACGACAGGCCCATCATGCCGACGCCGCCGAGGCCGATCAGCAGCAAATTGCGCTGGCGCGGACGGTCGATCAGGCGCTTGAGCGCGCCATAGGCGGTGACGCCGGAGCACATCAGGGTGGCGGCCTGGTTGACGGGCAGGGGATCGTAGTCGAGCAGATATTTGGCGTCGGGGACCAGAACGTGGGTGGCGAAGCCGCCGTCGATGGAAACGCCGAGGAAGCGTTGCTTCACACAAAGATTCTCGTCGCCATTGGCGCAGTCGCGGCACTGGCCGCAGCCGATCCACGGAAACACCGCCTTCTTGGCGCCGACGAGGCTGGCCGGAACATCGGGGCCGACCTCGTCGACGACGCCCGCGATCTCGTGGCCGAGCGTGAAGGGCAGCGTCATGCCGCGCGTGGTGTCGAGCTTCTTGCCGCCGCCGAGATCGGCATAGCCGTCCTGGATGTGGAGATCGGAATGGCAGAGACCGCAGCGCTCGATGCGGACCAAGACCTCACGACCCTGCGGCTTGGGCGTCTCGACGATGGTCTCGCACAGCGGCGCATCGAACTTGACCAGGGACTGCCGACGCATCAACGCCATTTTCTTTCCTCCGGAATTCTTGGTTACTCAGTTTTCGCTGCGTATATCCGCCAATTCACGCGCCATGGCAACAAAGCCGGAGATGGGAATGGTCTCGGCGCGCCGCGTCGCGTCGACGCCGGCGGCTCGTGCAAGCCGTGCGGGGTCGACATTCAGTGATTTCAAGCTTTGCCGCAGCATTTTCCGGCGCTGGCCGAAGGCGGCGGCGGCGACCTGTTCGAGCATCCTGCGATCGCAGGCAAGCGGCTCTGCGCGCGGCTTGAGGCGCACGACCGAGGAGGTGACCTTCGGCGGCGGCACGAAGGCGGATGGCGCAATGTCGAACAGGATCTTGGTCTCGCAGCGCCAATTGGCGAGCACGCCGAGCCGGCCATAGGCCTCCTCGTCCTCGCGCGCGACGATGCGCTCGCCGACCTCGCGCTGGAACATCAGCACCATCATCTCGTACCAGGGCGGCCACGGCTCGGTAATGAGCCAGTTGATGAGAAGCTGGGTCGCGATGTTGTAGGGCAGGTTGGCGACGATCTTGGCGCGTTCGCCCGCGAGCAGCGGGCGTGGATCGAAGGTCATGGCATCGCCATGCACGAGCTCGAGTCTGCCCGGGTAGCGCGCGGAAATATCCTGCAAGGCCGGGATCGCGCGCTCGTCGTGCTCGATGGCGATGACGCGGCGGGCGCCGAGCGCGAGCAGCGCCCGCGTCAGCCCGCCCGGGCCGGGGCCGATCTCGACGATGGTGGAATCCTCGAGCGGTGCGGCCGCACGCGCGATGCGCGCGGTGAGATTGAGGTCCAGCAGGAAGTTCTGGCCGAGCGATTTGCGCGCCGACAGCGCGTGCTGGCGAATGACCTCGCGCAGCGGCGGGAGGTCGTCGATCGCGCTCATCAGCTTGTCGCAGCCGCCATGCGGCTGGCGAGCCGCAGCGCGGCGATCAGGCTCGCCGGATTGGCCTTGCCCGTGCCGGCGATGTCGAAGGCGGTGCCGTGATCGGGCGATGTGCGGAGGAAGGGCAGTCCGAGCGTGACGTTGACGGCGTCATCGAAGGCGACGGTCTTGATCGGGATCAGCGCCTGGTCGTGATACATGCAGATCGCGCAATCATAGGTCCGTCGCGCCGCCTCGTGGAACATGGTGTCGGCGGGCAGCGGCCCTCTGGCCTCGATGCCGTCGTTGCGCAGCGCTTTCAGCGCCGGGACGATGACGGTCTGCTCCTCGTGGCCGAGCGAGCCGTCCTCGCCGGCATGGGGATTGAGACCGGAGACCGCGATGCGCGGCCTTGCGATGCCGAAGCGGGACTTCAGCTCGGTGGCGACGATGCGGACGGTCGAGACGATCAGCTCGCTGGTGAGCTCGCCCAGCGCATCGCGCAGCGAGACGTGGATGGTCACGGGCACGACGGCGAGCTGGGGCGACCACAGCATCATCACCGGCTGCGGCACGCGGCCGTTCTCCGCGGCGAGCTCGGCGAGGAATTCGGTATGGCCGGGATGACGGAAGCCGGCGCGGTAGAGCACGCTCTTGGCGATCGGGTTGGTGACGACGGCGCCGGCACGGCCCGCGCGCACGTCGAGGACCGCCTGCCGGATCGAGGCGAGCGCGGCCGGCGCGCTGGATGAATCGGGCTTGCCGGGCTCGGCGGTGGCGCGCTCGCCGATCGCGACCACGGGCAAGGCGTCCGTGAACGCGGAACCCGCTTCACTGGGGCCCACCGCGGCGATCCTGATATCGGCGCCGAGCGCCTTGGCGCGGCGCGCGATCAGGGCCTCGTCGCCGAGCAGATAGAAGGCGGGCAGGTTCAGCTCGCCCCGCCTGAGCCAGGCCGCGATCGTGATGTCGGGGCCGATGCCGGCGGGCTCTCCCAGGGTGAGGGCAAGGGGCTTGGCTGCAAGGGGCTTGGTTGCAAGAGGCTTGGCTGCGGACTCGGTGGAGGGCTCTGAGAAGGGCTTAGCCATCAGCGGTTGCGATATTCGATCATCGCCGCCTTGCGCAGCTCGTCGAGATAGGCCTTCTGCGTCTTCTCGTACTTCTCCTGATACATCTTCTCGCGGACCTCACGCTTCTTCGGCGTGTCGATCATGGTCGGCTTGCGCGAGCACAGCACCACCATCTCGATGCCGTTCTTGGTCATCTCGGGCGCGGTCAGGCGGCCGATCGGGGTGTCGTCGAGCACCTTGCGCAGCGGCTCCGGCAGCTCCGCGGTGGTCTTGGTGACGGTGTCGCGGATGGTCGCGTTCGGGGTCGAGCGGAACAGCGAATTGGCCTCCTCGCAGCTCCCGACGCGGGCCCGATAGGACTCGGCTTCTTTCTTCCGGGTTTCCAGGAACGCCGCCGACGAGCCGCGCGGCACGATCAGCACGATCGGCTGCATCTTGTACTCGGTGCCCTCGATCTGAAGCTTTTCGCCGGTCTGCGCCTGCACGGCCTGCGCGACGTCGCGCTCGCCGACCAGCAGCTTCTCCTTGAAGCGGCCGCGCACGAGGCTGCCCCAGACCATCTCGGCCCTCATGCGGCTCTTCAGCGTCTCCGGGCGGACGCCCTTGGATTCGAGCGACTTGGTGAGCTGATCCGGCGTGATGCGCATGCGCTGCGCCATGCCGTCATAGGACTGGTTGATGTCGGACACGCTGGGATCGACGCCGTATTTCTTGCCTTCCTTGATCTTGACCTTGTCGTCGATCAGCACGTTGATGACCTCCTGCCGGCTGGGGGTCTTCTGTGTCGACAGCTGGTCGAGCTTGATGCGCTGCTCGATGTCGAAATCGGTGATGGGATCGCCGTTGACCATCACGGCGATGTTCTGCGCGCGCGACGGCGAGGGCAGGGCGGCCAAGATCAGCCCGGCACCGATGGCGAGAAGGAGGCGGAAGACAGGCAATGGCGTCGTCATGATGTCGCTCGCATGTCGGCCGCGTCGAGATAGGGCAAACGCGGCCGGCACTTCAAACCATTTACTGGAGGCCGGCGGAACTGCTGGAGGTCGTTGAGTTCGCCAGCGTGCGCAGGCCGATTTGGAACATGAACGCGTGGCTCAGCGTGGGCGGTGCGGTGCCCGCCGAATAGCTATACGAAGTTACGTAATTCGCCGCCAGCACGAAGCAATCGTCGACATAGCCGGCACCGAGCACATATTGGTTGATCTTGTTGGCCTCGAGGTCCCAGCGCGCCGAGCCCGACACCACCCAGTTGGTCGCGACCTTCAGCGAGCCCGTCGTCAGGATGCCTTCGCGGCGGGTCAGATAGCCCAGCTCCGGCTGCTCTGCGTAATTGCCGTACAACACGCTGACCGACCAGCGATTGAAGTTGGCGCGGCCTTCCGCCTCGAAGCGCTGCACGTTCCAGGTCTGCTCGTCCATGCGGGAGCGGACGCTGAACGTGTAGGTGCTGTTCGGCGAGTAGTTGGCGCTCGCAACGTAATCCGACCGCGGCTTGTCGAGGCCGGAGTTGAGGCCGGTATTGATGGCATCCTGCACCGTGAAGGAGTTCAGGCCGAACAGGTGGTAGGACTGGCCGAACAGCACCTTAACGGCGCCGCCCCTGTCGAACTGCGTGGTGGACTGCACGCCGACATTGGCGCGGCCGCCGCCCTCGACGCGGTCGTAGCCGGAGAACTTGTCGACGCTGAACAGGTTCGAGGCGTCGAACACCAGGCTCTGGGCGTCCTCGTTCGGCAGCCTGCCGGCATAGGTCTCGTTCGGCCGGATGATGATCTGCGCGATCGGCTCGAGGGTGGTCGAGCCCCAGGGCTGAACGTTGATGAAGGGATAGCGGTACTCCAGGCCCAGGGTCGGCATCAGGCGGAACGCCTCGGTGTCGCCGACGGGCAGGTAGTTCGACACGCCGGGCTGGTTGGAGACCGAGGACCTGATCGCGTCGGCACGCAGGCTCGCGAACGGCGTCCAGATCTGGCCGAACGGGTCGGTGAAGGACTTGCGCCACTGCGCTTCCGCGGTGAGGCGGGTGTAGGTGCCGGGGAAGCCGCGCAGCAGGCACTGCGAGGGCATCCGCGCCAGCGGATCGGCCGATGCCGTGGTGCACAGGCTGTTGGTGTTGGCGAGCGTCGTGATCGGGTCGAACACCGCATCGTCGCGCGACAGGTTCACGAAATTGGTCTTGTAGCTGACCTCGCCGCCGAAGACGGGATAGTTGAGCACGTTGGAATAGTCGATCACCGGGTAGACGATCGGCACCTGGCTCTGGTTGCCCGAATAGCTCAGCCAGTACATCGTGCGCGCATCGAAGAAGCTGCGGTTGCCGACGCCGGTCAGATAGAGCTGCGACAGCGCTTCCGTCGGCAGCAACAGGAACGAGCCGAGCGGATCGCGGTACTGATAGAGCCGGTAGTCCGAGAAGAAGTAGTAGTCGGACATCAGCACGCCGTCCCAGCCCCAGACCCATTTGTCGTTGAGGGCGAACTGACCCTTGGTGTCGATGGCGCCGCGGAACTCGCGGTCGCCGGGCAGCCCGGCGAATGCTCCGGGATCGAGCTGGTAGATGCCGTAGGCACGGATCTGGTAGGCGCCGTCGATCAGGCGCTGGCGGAATTCGCCCTGCAGCAGCGCGCCTTGCCGCGACAAGAAGCGCGGGGTGATGGTTGCGTCCATGTCGGGCGCGATCGCCCAGTAATAGGGGACCTCGACGCCATAGCCCGTTCTGTCCGTGCCCGAAATATAGCCCGGCATCAGGAAGCCGGATTTACGCTTCACGGTCGGGTCGGGCGTCGAGAAATAGGGCATGTAGGCGAGCGGCACGCCGAAGAACTCGATCTGTGCCGTCTCGAAGTACAGCATCTTCTCCTGCTGGTCGTGGATGATGCGGGCACCCTTGACCTGCCACAGCGGCGGCTTCTTCGGATCGTCCTTACACGGCGCGCAGGCCGTGTAGACGCCATTCTCGAACACCGTGTAATTGCCGCTGGAGCGGTCGGCGCGGCTCGCGGCCATGCGGGTCTGGTCCGCCGTGTCCACGCGCAGCGAATCGACGAAACCGTCGCGGTAATCGTCGGAGAGATCCAGGATCTCGGCATAGGTGATCTTGCCGTCGGCATCCGTCATGCGGATGTTGCCCTCGGCATGCAGCCGCTTGGTCTTCTGGTCGTAGATGACCCGGTCGGCCTCGACGCTGGTGCCGTTGTAGAACAGCTGCACGTTACCGACCGCGGAGACGCGCGAGTTGTTGTAGTCGTAGTTCACCTCGGTGGCCTGAACCAGCATCTGGTTGTCGTTGGGGGCCTTTGGCGGCTTCGCACGCGGCGGCAGCGGATTGTAGGTGAAGCTCTGGGCCTTCGCCGGCGCCACGGCGGCAGCGTCGATCAAGCCGCCGAGCGAGGCAGCCGCGACGGCGGCAATCAGGAGCCTGCGGACGGACAAGTCGCGCCCGTTCGCGCGCACCCATGTGCGCCGCGTCAAACGAGACACGTGCCCTCGGCGGACGGCAGTCACTATCCGTCCTCCTGATAGAGCAAGGCCAAAAAGCCGGTGAGGCCGCCCACCACAACGGGCAACCACGCCGCAGCGATCGGATGCATCAACTCAGCCTTGCTCAAGTCCTCAGTTACTTTCGACAGAACGTAGAGCAGAAAGCCTGCGCCCACGCCACTCAAAACCATCTTCTGCACGCCGCCCATCCGGAAGAAGCGCAACGACACGGAGGCCGCGAGCATCACCATGGCTGCGAGCAAAAACGGCTGTGCCAGAAGCTTCTGATACTGGAGTCGGTATCCGGCTGTCGCGAAGCCCGAGCTTTCGGAGGAGCGGATGTAGCTCGGTAGTTGCCAAAAGGACACAGTCTCGGGGGTGGAAAAGCTGTTGCGGACCTGCGCCTCGGTCAGCGTGGTCGGAATTTCCAGGGTGGCCTGGTCGATCGGCGGTCCGTCCAGCGAGAAGCGGCGGACGCCCTTGAACAGCCAGCGGCCGGCATCCAGCGTCGCCTCGCGCGCCTCGACCCGCTCCTTGAAGTGCTGGTCCTGGTCGAACCGGAACAGCGTCAGCCCGGTCAGCCGGATGCCCTGCTGCTCGCTGCGCGCCGCATTGATGATGGTCTGCCCGTCGCTGGTCATCTGGTTGAGCCAGAAGCCGGAGGCGTCCTGGATGCCGCCGCCGGGTGCGGAGCCGAACAGCTCGGCCTCCATGCGCTTGGACAGCTCGCGCAAATTGGCCGACATCGGATTGTAGGCGACGGTGGCGATCACGCCGATCAGGAGCGCACTGCCGAGCGCGGGCGCGATGAACTGCCAGGCGGAGATGCCCGCGGCGCGCGCCACCACGAGCTCGAGCCGGCGGGAGAGGGCGAGATAGCAGGTCATGGCGCCGATCAGCATGCAGAACGGCGTCAGCTTCTCCAGGAGCTGCGGCACCCGGAACAGCGAGGTCTCGGCCACCATGAGCGCGGAGGCGGATGCAAGGCCCGAGGTCTTGCGCACCATCTCGATGTAGTCGACCAGCACCAGCAGCAGGAAAATGCCGCCGAAGACGCCGAGCGCCGCGACCACGAAGCGGCCGGCGAAATAGCGCCCCAGTGTGTTGGTGAGCATGCTCATGCGGTGGCCGGACGTCCGAACAGCCGCGCGATCCGTGCATTCGACCGGTTGATGGCCTCCATCAGGCCGGGAGGCGGTTCGACCACGACACCGCGGATGATCATCCACAGCCCGACGCCGATGGCGCCGAAAACCATCGCATATTGAGCCAGCACCGCGCCCGGCGACTTCACCGCCATCACCGAGCAGGCGAAACCGGCCATGCGCAGGCCGAACACCGCCACGATCGAGGAGGCGATGGAGAAGTTGCGGCTCTGGCGAGTGGTGCGCGGCGCTCCGAGAAAGGCAAAGGTCAGCACCGCAAAGGCGAACGGATACATCGGCGCGAGCAGGCTGTCATGCAAGGCCGCGCGGAACTGCCCTGGAATCTGCTTGTAGACGGGATCGTTGTCGGATGGCGAGAACAGCTCCCAGAGATAGCGCTCGCGGATGCCGAGGGTGACGTCGCGGCCCTTGGCGAATTTCGACATGTCGAAGCCGTAGCGGCCGAAGGCCACGAGCGCCGGATCGCGCTTGCCCGCCTCGAAGCGCTGGAGATTGCCGGTTTCCAGCACCAGGAACGAGCCGGTCTCGTTCTTTACGACCTCGCCGTGCTCGGCGACGATCGAGACGCGCTCGTTCGGATCGCGGCGGTCGTCGATGAAGATGCCGGCGAGGATGCCGCCCGGTTGGCGTTCGCGAATCCGGATCGTGAGGTTCTCGTCGAGCCGGGCGAAGCGGCCGGGCTGCAGGATGTTGGTGAGCACGTCCGCGGTGATCTCGGCATCCCACTGCTTGATGCGCCGCATCCCGTCTGGGGCGAGATAGGCCGCGATGAAGGCGACCAGCAGCGCCACCACGCAGGTGGCATACAAGAACGGAACGAACAGCCGGATCGGCGAGAAGCCGGCGGCATTCATCACGATGATCTCGGAATCGGTCGCGAGCTTGTTCAGTGTGTGCGAGATCGCGATCATCAGCGCGATCGGCGAGATGATCAGGACCAGGGCCGGGATCACGAGGCTGGTGATGCCGAGGAAGGTGAGGATGGTCTGACCCTGGCTCGTCATCAGGTCGATGCCGCGCAACGCCTGCGTAATCCAGATCACGCCGGTGAGGCTGACCAGGACCAACGCAAACGACGCCAGCGTCGTGCGGAAGATATACCTATCGATCGACCCCATGCGCTACCGCACGAATTCCCACCAAGCCCCAATTCCGATCGGAATTCCGGCTGCCCAACCAATCCCCGATCAGGGGATCCCCAAGGTCGGCCAACAGCTCTTCCGCCAGTTCATCCTCTCACTACCATCCCTTTGATCCGTCAACAAAATGGCTGCCCCGTGGCACCCTCATCATATGGTTAATATTTCGCTGTTGTGGCGTGGGGGCCACGGCGGAGCTTGGCATCTGCCGGGCGGGTGGCCCATAGTGGGGGACGCCTCAGTGAATCGCCGTTCAGCTCCGGTTGTGGCTGGAACGCCCGAACGACGAAAAGCCCCATCTTTTGGAGGAGTTATCCATGTCCGATGCCATCAAGGTCGGCTTTGTCCCGCTGTCTGCCGCCCCTCGTGGCATCCTGGTCGTGTTCTGCGACGACGGCCTGAAGCTCGGTCCGGCGACGGTCAAGGCCCTCGGCGGCGCTGCCGAGATTGTGAAGCGCGCGGCGGCTGCGGCCGCCTTCAAGGGCAAGAGTGGTGCTGCGCTGGACATTCTGGCGCCGGAGGGGGTGAAGGCGACCCGGCTGATCGTGATCGGCGCCGGCAAGGCGACCGGCCTCAAGGCCAACGATTTCCTCAAGTTCGGCGGTGTGGCGGCCAGCAAGCTGCCCGCCGGCACCAGCGCCATGACCATCCTGGCGGAGCTGCCGGGTGGCGCCCTGACCAGCGAGCAGGCGGTTGCGATCGCCTCGGGCCTGCGCTTACGCGCTTACAAGTTCGATCGCTACAAAACCAAGAAGAAGGACGGCGAGGAGGGCGGCGCGCGCGCCGACGTCTCGCTTGCGGTCGGCGATGCCGGTGCGGCGAAGAAAGCGTTCGCCGCGGCCGGCCATGTCGTCGACGGTGTGATCATCGCACGCGACTTCGTCAACGAGCCGCCGAACGTGCTTTTCCCGGAGGAGTTCGCCCGCAGAGCGGGTCAGCTCCGCAAGCTCGGCGTCAAGGTCGAGGTGCTCGACGTCAAGGCGATGCAGAAGCTCGGCATGGGCGCGCTGCTCGGTGTCGGCCAGGGTTCGGCGCGGCCGAGCCGCACCGTGATCATGCGTTGGGACGGGGCCAAGAAGGGCGAGGCCCCCATCGCCTTCGTCGGCAAGGGCGTCTGCTTCGACACCGGCGGCATCTCGATCAAGCCGGCCGGCAGCATGGAGGACATGAAGGGCGACATGGGCGGCGCGGCCTGCGTCGTCGGCCTGATGCATGCGCTCGCCGCGCGCAAGGCGAAGGTCAACGCGGTCGGCGCCATCGGCCTCGTCGAGAACATGCCCGACGGCAACGCGCAGCGGCCGGGCGACATCGTCACCTCGATGTCCGGCCAGACCATCGAGATCATCAACACCGACGCCGAGGGCCGCCTCGTGCTCGCCGACGTGCTTTGGTACGTCGCCAAGAAGGTGAAGCCGAAATTCATGGTGGACCTTGCGACGCTGACCGGCGCCATCATGGTGGCGCTCGGCACCGAGCATGCCGGCATGTTCTCCAACAACGACGAACTGGCCGACCGGCTGCTCACGGCAGGCATCGAGAGCGGGGAGAAGGTCTGGCGCATGCCGCTCGGCCCGGAATACGACAAGCTGATCGATTCCCAGTTCGCCGACATGAAGAACACCGGCGGCCGCCATGGCGGCTCGATCACCGCCGCGCAGTTCTTGCAGCGCTTCGTCGACGGCGTGCCCTGGGCCCATCTCGACATCGCCGGCACCGCCATGGGCGCGCCGAAGACCGACATCAACCAGAGCTGGGGCAGCGGCTACGGCGTTCGCCTGCTGGACCGCCTGGTCGCCGACCATTACGAGCGCAAATGACCCGACATGACTGAAGTGCTGTTTTACCATCTGCAAAACATGACGGTGGAGAATGTGTTGCCGCCGCTTCTCGAGAAATCGCTCGAGCGCGGCTGGCGCGTCGTGGTGCAGTCGACCTCGGAGGAGCGCGCCGATGCGCTCGACTCGCACTTGTGGACCTATCGCGACGATTCATTCCTGCCGCACGCGACATGGCGGGTGAACGATGTGGCCGACCAGCCGATCGTGCTGGCGATCGAGGGCGGCAATCCCAACGGGGCCAATGTCCGCTTCCTGGTCGACAACGCCGCGCTGCCGGAGGACGCCCAGGGCTATGAGCGCATGGTGCTGCTGTTCAATGGCGACGATCCCGACGCGCTTGCGCTCGCCCGCACGGCCTGGACGGATTGCAAGGCGCGGGGATTTGATGTCACCTATTGGCAGGCCGACGACCGCGGCCGGTGGCAGAAGCGCAATTAGCCGCAATTAATGATAATTTGCACTTTTCGGGCGATGCTGGCTTCGGCCACCTTCATGCCGCAAAGGGATGTTGGGACAATCGCTTAGGGCTGGTCCTTCACGTGGGGAATTCGTTTATCGTGCGACATCAAAAGCTTCCCGGCTCGCTCTTGATTGCGTTGGCTGCCGTAGCACCGCTGGTCGCGGGCTGCGCGGGCGGGGCCGATTTGCTGTCCAAGGATGCCGAATGGTTCCAGAAACCCGGCCGCCTCTTCATCAAGAACATCTCGATCGAATCGCCGCCGCTGACCCCCGACAAGCCGGTGCGGGCTGAGGATCTCGTCAGCGCCGACGGCGCCTGTCCCGGCATGGCGCCGCCGCCCGGACCGGCCGATGCCAATGCCTCGACGACGCCCGCGCCGATCGGCGGCACGGTCGCGCTCGGCCACACCGAATGCGACGTGGTGCGCGGCATCGGCGCGCCCTCGACCGTCAACCTGTCCAACGACGCTGGCGGCCGCCGCGTCGCCGTCGTCACTTGGACCACTGGTCCGCGCGCCGGCATCTACACGTTCACCGCCGGACGTCTGTCCTCGATCGAAGGCAATCCGGACCCGCAGCCGGTGCCGAGGGCGGCCAAGGGGAAGAAGAAGCAGGCATAGGCGGGGATCACTTCCGCAGCAGTGAAAGAATCTTCGCGCTCAGAGGATCGGCTTGGTGCTCAAGCGATCAGGCTCGCGAACGCGGAAACGGCCCTTCATCTTGAGGCCGTCACGCATGTTGAGACCGAGCAGAACGATGTTCGCTGCTCCGGCGGCCAGCTCGAGAGCCTGCACGGCGTAGAACGTGGTGTCGAACTCCGCGGCCTTCGCCTTGGAGGCAAGAAACAACGCGGCGGGAATCAGAATCAGGATGCCGTTGCCGGCAATGAACGGCATGCGTTTGATCTTCGCACCGATCAGGCCGGCGCGCCGCTGCTTTGCCAGGACGAATCCCGAGCCTCCCGTCGCCGCAAGCATCGGAATGAGCAGCAGGAAGCCCCACGGTATGGCGGTCTTCACCATGGCTATGGTCTCGTGTGACGCAAACAGCTCGGTGAGAGCCGTGGAAAGCCAGAAAGTCGCAATGGTGATCAGTGCGACCGCTCCCGCGACTGGGTGGATGATCTTGGTCATGGGTCTGCCGTTTCGAAGCGAGCTACGCGACGCAGATGCCGGGCACCGCGACTTTCTGGAACAGGTGCGGGGAGGCGATCGCGGATGCAGGGTAAGCCGAGATCTTCGACCTGAACTCGGGGTGCGTGAACGCAGCCCGGAAGTCGGCATTCGTCTGCCAAACTGCGTAGTTCAGATACGTGGGGCTTTCGCCGATCGCCCGATGAAGCTGGGTGGAGATGAAGCCGGGCTGCCGCTTCATGAAGGCGGCATCGTCCTGCCAGACCTGGAGAAAGCTTTGTTCGTCGGCCTTGTCGAGCGTGAACAGATTCACCAGCACCAAAGGGCCGGTGTCGATGCCGAGCTGACGCTCGATGGGAAAGTCAGGGTCCAGTGGGCGTAAGCGTGCCATGACGAACTCCGTCGAGATGGTTTTATGATGTCAATATGGTACTATGGCCAATCTAGTAATTTGACATCATGATGTCAATAACTGTCTATGGTGACGGATGCGGAAATCCCAACGGACGCCGGCCGGCGATGCCCTGACGAACCTCATGCTTGACTTGTTCCGGCTGAACAGCCTGCTCCTGACCGCAGGGGACCGTTTGGTGGCACCGCTCGGGCTCACCAGCGCCCGCTGGCAGATTCTCGGCGCCATCGTGCAGGCAGAGCGACCGCAGCCGGTAGCCTGGCTCGCCCGCGATCTCGGCGGCAATCGCCAGAACGTGCAGCGGATCGTCAACGACCTCCATGCGGAAGGCCTCGTTGCCTTCGAGGCCAATCCGCATCACCGCCGCGCACAGCTCGTCGTCCTCACCGACAAGGGGCGGCGCGCTTTCGACGCCGCCATGGCTTTGCAGATGCCGTGGGTCAACAGCCTTTCCGAAGGGCTTGCGGTCAAGGATCTGCAAACGGTTCATCGCATCGTCGCGGCACTCCGTAACAAGCTCGAGAGCGATGCCGAGCAGCAGACGTGAGGTGGGCGATGGCGAGGCCGCGTGCAGGTCGCATGTCCTCCATCGAAGGCAATCCGGACCAGCAGCCGATGCCGAGGGCAGCCAAGTCCGAAGAGGAAGCAGACGTAAGGTAACGGCTACGGCCGTCCCTTCATTGCATCTTCGAACAACAGGATCTGACCGCTCAGTCCCCTGAATGTAGTTTTCTCGGGCCAAATTTTCTCGAGCTCGCCGAGCAGATGGCGGGTGAGCGGCTTCCAGTCCCAACCCGACCTTAGAGAATAGATGCTGAGGGTCATGCCTTCATCCGCACGAGTAGGATGGATACGAGCGAGCCACGGCTCGTCGTCCACGCTGATGCTGATTCCGGCATCGTTGCACAGGCTTACGCTCCGCCATATGACGTTTCCATCCTGGCTGTGTACGTCGCGCCGAATTGATAGCGCTTGCGCTTGACCGAAGTCGGCGAAGGTTTGCTCGAGTTTTTTCCATTCTTCGGGCGGCACCCTTAGATTTGCATGGACTTGTAGTCGGACGGGCGTGCGGCTGTCCCGGAAGAGATTGTGGCAGCTTTTGTCTCTTACGACGACCGGCAGGACGAAGACGCCGCATGTCAGAAGGACGGCTGCAGAAACGACACGCCATGATCGTTCATCAGACCCGGATATTCGTATGGCGGCCCAAAAGGTGAGGCCGCCAACAAGGCCCAACGAACCCAGGAGTCCTAAGGTGCTGACGTACTCGATCCAACCAAACGGGGGTGGTGCGCCGTTGAACCAATTGATCGTTGTCGGCGTGCCGCCACCGATCATGGAAATCAATGCTAGGACTCCGAATGGCATTGCCCCGACGGCGAAACCTCCGAGAGCGCAGGCCGCAATCCCGACGTGCGATCGCTTGCGGCTGATGAGAAGATAGAGGGGAAGACCGAGCAGCACTGCGTGCGCCGTTGCGACCATGAACGTCGTCATGGTCAGGTTCAGGCCTTGCGTGATCACGACGATATTGATCGTCTCTTCGATCTGCATGAAAGATGGGATGACGAACGCAATGGTCGCAGCGAACGCCGCAAGTAGAGCCGCAGCCAATAGATGCAAATGCCGCTGAAATCGCATGTCGAGTGGTGGCCCAGATTGTCGTGATCCCACAACTGACAACTTAAAGCATGATGCGGAAAAAAGGGCGAAGCGGTTTTCCGGAGAGTTCATGCGCAGCGAACAGCCAAAAGCGTGACAGCTCAGGATCTCGTCGCGCATTAGCGCACCGCCTGATCAATTGCCGGCTGCTTGCCACGGGCCCGGTCGCAGTCGCTCAGATATCCGTCTGCGTAGGTGGCCCGACCATAATCGTGATCGCAACACTCCTGCTGACGTCGCTTTCGTGATGGCCGCCCGCCCCGGAATGCGCTTTGATGGCGCAAACAACAATCCGGAGGAAACTAATGCGGTTCATTGCCCTCGCATCGGCGCTGCTTTTGCCGCTCGGTGCGGCATTCGCCCAGGACTATCCGACCCGGCCCATCACCATGCTGGTTCCATTCGCCGCGGGCGGGCCGACCGACACCATCGCGCGCCTGACTGCGGCCGGCATGGCGAAATCGTTGGGGCAGCAGGTCATCGTCGAGAACGCGACCGGCGCCGGCGGCACCATCGGCACGACCCGGGCCGCGCGCGCCCAGCCGGACGGCTACACGCTGCTGATCCATCACGTCGGCATCTCCACAGCGGCGACGCTCTACCGCAACCTCAGCTACGACACCAAGACGGCCTTTGCGCCGATCGGGCTCGTGACCAACGCGCCGATGACCATCATTGCGCGGCCCGATTTCCCGGCCAACACGCTCAAGGAGCTCGTCGCCTACGCCCAGCAGCAGGGCGACAAGCTGACCTACGCCAACGCCGGCCTGGGTGCGGCCTCCCATCTGTGCGGCATGCTGTTCATGACCGCGATCCAGAAGCAGCTCACGACGGTGCCCTACAAGGGCAACGGCCCGATCATGAACGACCTGCTCGGCAAGCAGATCGATCTCACCTGCGACCAGGCGACGAACACCACCGGGCCGATCACGGCCAAGCAGGTCAAGGCCTACGCGATCACCACCAAGGAGCGGCTTAAGAGCCTGCCCGATCTGCCGACGGCCGACGAGGCAGGCCTGAAGGGTTTCGAGCTCGGTGTCTGGCACGGCATCTATGCGCCCAAGGGCACGCCGCCGGCGGTCGTTCAGAAGCTGACCGCGGCGCTGCAGACCGCGCTTAGAGATCCCGCGCTGATCGCCCGGTTCAACGACATCAACACCGAGCCGGTCCCGCAGGACAGGGCGACGCCGGAGGCGTTAGGCGCGACGCTGACGAGCGAGATCGACCGCTGGGCGCCGATCATCAAGGCGGCCGGGCAATACGCGGATTGAGGCTGGGGCGTCCCGCTGGGCTTGCCGGCCGAGCGGGCAAAAAGCAACTCCTTCAAAGGCTAGTTCGCCGGTGCCATCATGCCGGTACTGTGCATGGGGTTGTTTTGCACGTTTGGTTGGAGTGCGGTGGAGACGTTAGCCCGCCGCCTCGTCGAACTGCGCGCTCGCCTCGAGCCATTGCTCCTCGGCGCGCGCCAGCGCGTCGGCGGCATTGGCGCGCGCCTTCGACAGCTGCGCCGCCTGCTTGGGATCGCGCGTGAAAATGTCGGGCAGGGCCAGCGCCGTGTCGATCTTGGCGATGATCTCGCTCACGCGGGCGATCTCGGCCTCGGCTTCGGCGATGCGCTTCTTCAGCGAGCCGCGATTGTCCGCTTTCGGCCGCTGCGGCTTCTCAGGCGGCGCACTGCGCTCGCGCGGGGCTTCCGCGTTGCGCGTGGACAGCACCAGGCGGCGATACTCGTCGAGATCGCCGTCGTAATTGGTCACGGTGCGATCGGCGACTATCCAGAGCCGATCGGCGCAGGCCTCGATCAGGTAGCGGTCGTGCGAGACCATAATCACCGCGCCGGGAAATTCATTGATCGCTTCTGCAAGCGCGCCGCGGCTGTCGATGTCGAGATGGTTGGTCGGCTCGTCCAGGATGATCATGTTGGGGCCGAAGAAGGTCGCAAGGCCCAGGAGAAGGCGCGCCTTCTCGCCTCCTGACAATTTGCCGGCCTTGGTATCGGCCGCCTTGCCGGAGAAGCCGATCGCGCCGGCGCGGGCGCGCACCTTGGCTTCGGGCGCATCGCCCATCAGCTTGCGGACGTGGTCGTAGGCGGAGGCGTCCTCGTTGAGCTCGTCGAGCTGGTGCTGCGCGAAATAGGCGATCGACAGCTTGTCCGCGCGCGTCACCTTGCCCGAGAACGGCGCGAGCCGTCCGGCGAGCAGTTTTACAAGCGTCGACTTGCCGTTGCCGTTGGCGCCGAGCAGCGCGATGCGGTCGTCGTTGTCGATGCGCAAGGTGACGCGGCCCAGCACCGGGCTCGCCGGGTCGTAGCCGACCGAAGCGTTGTCGACGGCGATGATCGGTGGCGACAAGATCTTCTCCGGTGCCGGGAAGCTGATCTCGCGCACGTCCTCGGTGACCAGCGCCGTGATCGGCTTCAGCCGCTCCAGCATCTTGACGCGAGACTGTGCCTGGCGGGCCTTGGACGCCTTGGCCTTGAAACGATCGACGAAGAACTGCAGGCGAGCGCGCTCGGCCTCCTGGCGCTTGACCGCCTTGGCGTCGAGCAGCTCGCGCGCGGCGCGCTGCTCCTCGAAAGAGGAGTAGCTGCCCTTGTAGAGCGTGAGCTTGCCGCGCTCGAGGTGCAGGATCTGGTCGACCGAGCTTTCCAGGAGGTCGCGGTCGTGGCTGATCACGATCACCGTGCGCGGATAATGCGCAAGGTGATCCTCCAGCCACAGCGTGCCTTCGAGGTCGAGATAATTGGTGGGCTCGTCGAGCAGCAGCAGGTCGGGCGCCGCGAACAGCGTTGCGGCGAGCGCAACGCGCATGCGCCAGCCACCGGAGAACTCGGCGCAGGGGCGGAGCTGATCGGCGGCGGAGAAGCCGAGGCCGGAGAGGATCGCGGCCGCGCGGCTCGGCGCCGAGTGCGCGTCGATGTCGACGAGGCGGGTCTGGATCTCGGCGATGCGGTGCGGATCGGTCGCGTGCTCGGCTTCATTGAGCAGCGCGTCGCGCTCGAGGTCGGCCTTGAGCACGACCGAGATCAGGCTTTCGGGGCCGTTCGGCGCTTCCTGCGCGAGGCTGCCGATGCGCCAGCGCGGCGGCAGGGTCACCGAGCCGTGCTCGGCCGCGAGCTCGCCGCGGATCACCTTGAACAGCGTCGACTTGCCGGTGCCGTTGCGTCCGACCAGGCCGACGCGCGATCCGGGCGTGATCTGCACGGAACTCTGGTCGATCAGAAGGCGTCCGGCGAGGCGGATGGAGAGGTCGGTGATGGCGAGCATGCGGCCTTGTCACCGCAAGGCGCGGCGAACGCAACTCGTTTTTGCGTTAGTGCGTCTCGCGTTCGCGCCGCTGCAGCTCGTTCAGGAGCTGCTCGAGATGGGTCGGAAGGCGCGGCTCGGGCCGGAGGCTCTGCTGCAGCCGTTCGCCCACGGCATCGCAAATCGAGCGGCTGGTGCGCCGGTCGATCTGTTCGCTGTCATTGGCAAAAAGCCCAGCCATCGCAAGGTTCCGTGTTCTCGAAGTAAAGACACGGTACCAAGTCATTGCCGGCGAAATGGTTTCGCTGGCTTTGGGGAAAGCCGGGTATTCTCGTAAAAATTGTATGAGCGGCGCTTTGTACGCTCAAGGCAAAGCCCCGGCGAGGGGGGCGCCGGGGCTTCTCTTGGAAGGTACCTGGGGGGCTTAGGTAGCCTTCGGAAGGTGCTGACGGATTCAGTAGCAGCGGTTGATCAGCCGCCAGCGGGGTCCCCAGGGGGTCGGGACCAGCCGGCGCACATAGCAGCCGCCATAACCGTAGGAGACGGGACCGCCGGCGTAGAAGCGCGGTCCGCCCCAGCCATGGCCGTGGTGATGGCCGTGGTGATGGTGCGCGTGCCCGTGGTGCCGGCCACCGCCATGCCCGCCGCCTTGCCAATGAGCGGAGGCAGAGGTCGGCGCCAGCGCAGCTCCCAGCGCGACCGCGGCGACAGCGGCAAGCGAAAGTTTCCTCAACATGGTTATCTCCTGAAGACTGCCAGCGCGGGGCTATCGCGCCGATTGAAAGGCCGCCGAAACGGTCCGCCTGAGGTCAGGCTTCGGTTTCGATGGGCCCAACCTTACGCCGGGGAAGCTGAACCGGATCCTGACGGCGGTTTCAGATTGGGTTCATCTGGGTGAAATTGTCGTCATCCAGCGGATCGGAGCCATCCCCTCGCGGAAACCGCCTATGAGGCTGTTCCGCGGTCGCTTGCCGTCCGGCGAAGGCGCCGATATAAGCCCCGCAACCCCGAACCACCGCTTTCTCCCCAAGGACAAGATCATGGCCATCGAACGCACTTTCTCGATCATCAAGCCCGACGCGACCGAGCGTAATCTGACCGGCGCAGTCAACGCCGTGATCGAGAAGGCGGGCCTGCGCATTGTCGCGCAGAAGCGCATCCGCATGACCAAGGAGCAGGCAGAGACCTTCTATGCCGTCCACAAGGCGCGCCCCTTCTTCGGCGAGCTCGTCGAATTCATGACCTCCGGCCCGGTCGTGGTTCAGGTCCTGGAAGGCGAGGGCGCGATCGCCAAGTACCGCGAGGTGATGGGCGCGACCGATCCGTCCAAGGCTGCCGAGGGCACCGTGCGCAAGCTCTACGCCAAGTCGATCGGCGAGAACTCGGTGCACGGTTCGGATGCGCCGGAGACCGCCGCGATCGAGATCGCGCAGTTCTTCTCGGGTAACGAAATCGTCGGCTGATCTGGTCCGCAGGTTAGAGGCGACGCGCGAAGGGACTCATTGTGGACTGGCTCTGGCAGATCTTCGATCCCGCTACGATCGGGAGCTTCTTTACCCAGTTCCGCAACGAGATGGTCGCACCGACTTTCTGGATCGCGGTCGGCAAGATCATCTGGATCAACATCCTGCTCTCCGGCGACAACGCGCTGGTGATTGCGCTCGCGTGCCGCGGTCTGTCGCCGCGGCATCGGCTCTGGGGCATGATCTTCGGCGCCGGCGCAGCGGTGATGCTCCGGATCATCTTCACCGGCATCGTCGCCACCCTGATGGAGCTGCCGTACCTCAAGCTGGTCGGCGGCCTTGCGCTGATCGTGATCGCGGCAAAGCTCCTGGTGCCGGAGAACGAGGACGAGAACGACGTCGACGCTGCCGCGCATCTGTGGCACGCCATCCAGATCGTCGTGGTGGCCGACATCGTCATGAGTCTCGATAACGTCATTGCTGTCGCTGCCGCGGCCAATGGCAGCGTGCCGCTGCTGATCCTCGGCCTTACCATCAGCGTGCCGCTGATCGTCGCCGGCGCCGCGCTGATCATGGCACTGCTCACAAAGCTCCCGGTGCTGGTCTGGGCCGGTGCGGCGCTGCTCGGCTGGATCGCGGGCGAGGTGATGGCGACCGATCCCGGGGTCACGCCGCGGCTGCATGCGCTGCTCGAGGGGCCGTTCGGCGCCTCGCTCGACGCCATGCTCGGGGTCTTGCGCATCCCGCCGCAATTCGGCCATGGCGGGGCCGGCGGCGAGTATTTCTGTGCTGTGATTGGAGTCGTCGTCGTGCTGGTGGTCGGCACCATCTGGCGCCGGCGCAGTCTCACCGCGGCTGCCCTCGAATCCTCCGAACGGCACGCCAAGGCCTCCACGGAGTGACGTTGAAGCGCTGATCGGTGCGGCCGCCCCTCCAGCGATGAGAGGCGTCCACATCACTGAGGCGCTTCCCGCGTTGGCAGGACGCGAGCGATCACCGGCCACGGGTTCGTCCGAATCCTCCCATCATTGCATTCGTATGACCGGCGCGCATCACGCTTCGCGAGAGCTCGCGTCGCGCGCGCGTGCGCGCGGGCGTTGCGTGGAGAGTGGTCGTTCGCAACCCTCACGCGATTTAGACCTTGTCTTATTATAAACTACTGAGATTCAAGGGTGCTTTCGTTGACTCGACGAGGGTTCGCACGGCACCTCGCCCCGACGTTCATGTTCATGAAATCGGAAGGTGCGATGTCGTCGAAAGTGTTTTGTCGTCCTGTTGCCGTTCTTGCCGCTCGCATCAAGACGCTTCTGACGTGCGCCAGCCCGAGAGCCTTCACGGTTTCCCTGGTCTCCATTGCCTTGTGCAGCGACGGCGTCCTGCACGGCAGCAGCGCGCAGAGCGCTGCGCCCCAGGCTGCGGGGGGAAGCACGTTGCCGGCGGTGACCGTCACCGCAGACGCGCCGAAGCCGCGCGCGCGTCCACGAGCCAATCCAGTCAGGAGGGCGGGCCGCGGCGCGCCCGCGAACGAGCGGGCTAAATTGCAGGCGGAAGCGACCCCGACGGCTGCGAGGCCCGGTGCACTGCCGCGGACTTACGCAGGCGGGCAGGTGGCACGTGGAGGCCAGGTCGGCTTGCTCGGCAACAAGGATTTCATGGATACGCCGTTCAACATCACGAGCTTCACGGCGAAGAAGATCGAAGATCAACAAGCGGTCACCGTCGCCGATGTCGTCACCAACGATCCCTCAGTCCGCTTGGGGAGCCAACCCGGCGGCATTTTCGATTCTTTCTTCATCCGCGGTTTTCCGATCGGGGAGGGCAATGTCGGAGAAATCGCCTTCAACGGCGTCTACGGCGTTGCACCGAACTACCGCGTGTTCACCGACTACGTCGAACGCATCGAGATCATCAAGGGCCCGACGGCGCTGCTCTACGGCATGGCGCCGAACAGCAGTGTCGGCGGCACCATCAACATCGTGCCGAAGCGTGCCGGGGACATCGATCTAACGCGGGTCACGACCGACTACGCGTCAAACACCCAGCTCGGCACACATCTCGACGTGAGCCGGCGGTTCGGTGAAAATCGCGAATTCGGTATTCGCGTCAATGGCAGCTATCACAACGGCGATACGCCGTTGGACAACCAGACGCGGGAGGCGCATGTCGGCTCTGCAGCCTTCGACTATCGCGGCGAGAAGTTCAGGGCCTCGCTCGATTTCATCGAGCAGGAGGAAAAGTTCGACGCGCCGACGAGACCGTTCCTGGTCGCAACCGGCGTGGCCGTTCCGACCGCGCCGGTCGGACGGCGCAATGTCACCCAGGCCTGGGAATTCGCCAAGGTTCACGACAACTCGCTTCTGGCGCGCGCCGAATACGATGTGACTGACGCCGTGACGGTGTTCGCAGATGTCGGAGGCGGCAGGACCCAGGTCGACCGTCTGTTCGGGACGCCAACGATCCTGAATGCGGCTGGCAACACCACGTCGACACCGGGACGGTTCAAGTTCGACATCGACAGGAACGTGGCCGACGTCGGCGTGCGGGCCCGGATCGAGACTGGCGCGATCAGTCATGCCGTGAGCTTGCAGGGGAGCTACTACGGGGATGAGATCTCGCGGGGCTCGGTGAACGGAACGGCGGTGTCGTCCAACATCTATGCGCCGATCGCCCGTCCCCAGCAGTTCGTTGCGGCTCCCGCGACCGTGCCGCGGCTGTCGGACACCGAGCTGACCGGCATTGCGCTGGCCGACACCATGTCGGTTCTCCAGGAGCGGCTTCAGCTGACGGTCGGCGTCAGGCAGCAGGGCGTTAGGTCGAACAACTACAACACCACCACGGGCGCCGTGAGCTCGGCCTACGATCAGACGGCGTTTACACCGATGGTCGGCGTGGTCGTCAAGCCCTGGAGCAACGTTTCGCTCTACGCCAACTATATCGAAGGGCTCAGCAAGGGCGACACCGCGCCGACCACGGCGGCAAATCAGGGCGAGGTCCTTGCGCCGTATTTGAGCAAGCAGAAGGAAGCAGGCGTCAAGGTCGATTTCGGCACGCTCGCGACCACGATCAGCCTGTTCGAGATCACCAAGCCGTCGGGGCAGACGGGTGCCGGCAACGTCTTCCGGGCTGATCAGGAGCAGCGCAATCGCGGCGTGGAATTCACCGTGTTTGGAGAAGTGCAGCCGGGCATTCGCGTTCTTGGCGGCGTGACATTGATCGATGCGGAGCTGACGAAGACGAGCACGCTGGCCAATTTCGGCAAGACGCCGATCGGAGTGCCCGAGGTGCAGGCCAATCTGTCCGCCGAATGGGACACCCCGTTCGCACCAGGGCTGACATTGGTCGCCAACACCATCTATACCGGGCACCAATATCTGAATGGGGCAAACACGCAGGTTGTTCCGGCCTGGACGAGGCTCGATCTGGGCGCGCGCTACACCACGCGCATCAGCAACCGGCCAGTGACGGTTCGGGCCCTGGTCCAGAATGTGTTCGACACCAACTACTGGGCTGGCGTCGCGAGCTTCTCTGCGCTAGCGCAAGGCTCGCCCCGAACCCTGCTCTTGTCGATGTCGACCGACTTCTGAGCTTTGGCCTCCTCGGGCCGGCTGCGGAGCTGGATCAGGCGCAGACGACGGGTGCTCTGAATGGACCAAACAATCAGGGCACCACGTCGAGGCGGCTCGGCGCCCGCCCGATCCAGGATGATGCCCGGACGCGTGCAGCGCGCGCTGCTGTGGGCGCACCGTTGGTTCGGATTGATCGGCGGCATCGTCGTGGTGCTGATCGGCCTGACTGGAAGCTTCATCGTCTTCTACCGGGAGATCGATGTCGCCCTGAATCCGGCGCTCTATGCGCCCGCCGGTCCGGAGCAGAGCGTCACGTTAGCGGAGGTGATGCACGCCGCCGCAGCAGCGGATCCCGCGCCGATCGCGACGATCCTGGCGCCAGACCGGACCTGGCCGGTCTGGATCGTGATCCATTCGCACGAGACCGCGCCAGGCAGCTACCCGAACCGGTGGACGACCATGGTCGATCCTTCCAACGGCAAGGTGCTCGGGCGGCGTGACTACGCCAACGCGTTCGCGCTCAAGGTTTACCGTCTCCATTTCACGCTGCTGCTCTACGAGTTCTGGGGCAAGGAACTGGTCGGCGTGGCCGGGTTCGTGCTGCTCGGCTTGGCGGTCTCGGGTCTCTTCCTTTGGTGGCCGAAGCCGGGGCGATTTTGGCGATCGATCTCGGTGCGCAAGAACGTCTCGCTGCTTCGATTTGTTCTGGACCTTCACGGTGCGGCAGGCTTTTGGGCGCTGTCCGTGCTCTTGTTGATCTCGATCACCGGCGTCGGCATCGTTTTTCCCGACCTGGTGCGGCCCATCGTCGGCCTCGTGTCGCAGCCGACGCCTGATCGCTCGCCGCGAGTCGAAATGCCGCCTCCGGCAGGGACGCCGGTGCTCTCACCTGACGCGATCATGCGACGCGCGCAAGAGGTCAAGCCCGGTGCGACGGTCGCCATGCTCAATCCGCCGACCGCAACGCGCAACACCTGGCGGGTGCAATTCCGTCCTGATGGAGCTGATCCCGCGGTGCGGTCGCGTGGAGCGATCTGGCTCGATCCGTGGAGCGGCGCTGTGGTGCACGACCGCACGCCGGGCACCATGTCGATGGGGGACCGCTATCTCGCCGAGCAGCTCTGGCTCCACAATGGCGCGACGTTCGGATTCGCAGGACGCCTGCTGGTGTTCGCGGCCGGCTTCGCACCGCTAGTCCTCTTCGTCAGCGGCGCGATGATGTGGCTCAAGAGACGGCCCGGGAAGATGAGGCCCGGCTGAGAGGTTAGCGCCTGACGATTGAACCGGCGCGGCCAACCAGGCGGGCGAGCTGACGGAAGCGGCTGCCGACGCGGTCGGCGACGAGGTCGCCGAGCCGGTGCTCGAACACCAGCATCAATTTGCGGCCCTGGCTGCGGAAATGCGTGGCTGGCAGGACGCCGGGACGTGCGGCCGAGATCAGATGCGCGACGCGGAACGCAGCGCCCAGGAGGCGCGCGCGTTCGAGCTGGGCCGGCGTCAGCAGCTCCTGCATGGTGATCGGCGGCTGGTTTTCCTCGCTGAGGCCGGCATAGCGATAGAACACCGACAGGCCGACGAAGGCGCGTTCGGTGTGGGTGATCGCGCCGAAATTGCCGTTGACGACGAGGCTGAGCGTCTGCTCGCCGCGATGATCGGGATGCACGCGCCAGCCGATGTCGGAGAGCAGGCACGCGGTGTGGCGGAGGCGGCGGTCCACTTCCGTCTCGCGCAGCTTGACGACGCGCACCAAGCGGTCGGTCCAGGCAATCAGCTCGCGCGCGTGCCTGGCCGAACGCGACAGCAGCTGGTTCAGCTCCTCCGCCGCGCAGATCAGCCCGTCCTTGTTGCGTTCGGTCTCGGGCAGCTTCTCGTGCAGCAGGCCCTCGCGCACGCCGAAGGTGGAGAACACGATGTTCTTTGGCTTCGCGACGCGGATGATGTGCTCGAGCACCAGCGCCGCATAGGTGAGGAGAGGGCGCCGCGCATCGGCGACGATCTCGATGTCGGCAAGCATGTCGGCGGCGGCGAGGCGCCGCAGGCGGCGCGAGAAGTCGAGCGCCTCGGCAGCCGGAATGGAATAGCCGTGCATCACCTGGAGCGGATAGCCGCTCTGGATGATGTGGATGCGCGCGAGCGCGCGCCAGGTGCCGCCGACGGCGTAGAAGGTGCGACCGCGGCCGGCAGTGAGTAACTGGACCCCGTCGATCTCCTCGCGCACGATGCGGTCGGCGCGCTTGAGCGATTTGTGGGCGAGGTCCTGCAGTGCGAGGCCGCCGAGCGGCAGCGTCACGCCGCTGCGTACGGCGTTCCTGCGCACGTCGATCAGCTCGAGCGAGCCGCCGCCGAGGTCGCCGACGATGCCGTCTGGATGGTGGATGCCGGAGATCACGCCGAGCGCGGACAGTCGTGCTTCGCGCGAGCCCGACAGGATCTCGATCTTCACCGCGCAGATCCGCTCGGCCCTGGCGATGAAATCGGGGCCGTTGGAAGCGTCGCGGCATGCGGCGGTCGCGATCGCGAACACGCGTCCGACCTTCATCACCCGGCACAGCGCGCGAAACCGTTTCAGCGAGGTCAGCGCCTTGTCGATGGCGTCGGGCGCGAGCAGGCCCGTGCTCTGCACCTCGCGCCCGAGGCCGCACAGCGTCTTCTCGTTGAAGATCGGGATCAGGCTGCGCGCCAGCGCCTCGTAGACGACGAGGCGGACCGAGTTGGAGCCTATGTCGATAACCGCGACGCTCGAGCCGCGCTTGCGCGGCCGCTTCACGTCGCAAATCCCCGATCAGGATTGATGACGTTCGTTCCGGCGCGTGAGACGACGCGGCGAGGATTCCTTGAGCGACTTTCCACGGCCAGACAGACTCGGATTCGTCATGAAGTAGTTGTGGACGTTGAAAGGCTCCTCGCCCTTCGCGGTCTTCATACGCGTTGAAGACCCATCCGGCAACAACTGCCAGCTCTGCTCATTGTCCTTCAGGTTCGCGACCATGATCTGTTCGAGAACCTGCTGATGCACCGTCGGATTTTGCAGCGGACACAGCACCTCGACGCGGCGGTCAAGGTTGCGCGGCATCATGTCGGCGGACGAGATATACACAGCCGCTTTCGCGCTCGGCAGTCCCTGGCCCATGCCGAAGCAGTAGATTCGGCCATGTTCCAGGAAGCGGCCGATGATCGACTTGACGCGGATGTTCTCCGACAGACCGGGAATGCCGGGCCTGAGGCAGCAGATGCCGCGCACCACGAGCTCGACCTGGACACCGGCCTGCGAGGCCTCGTAGAGCGCGTCGATGATATCAGGATCGACCAGCGCGTTCATCTTCATCCAGACCGCGCCGGGACGGCCATGCCGCGCATGTGCGGTCTCGCCCTGGATGTGCTCGATGATGCGCTTGCGCAAGGTCAGCGGCGACACCGCCATCTTTTCCAGATCGCTCGGCGCGGCATAGCCGGTGATGAAATTGAACACGCGCGCGGCATCGCGGCCGATCGTCGGGTCCGAGGTGAAGTAGGAGAGATCGGTGTAGATGCGCGCGGTGACCGGGTGATAATTGCCGGTGCCGGTATGGACGTAGGTCGTCAGGCTGCCGCCCTCGCGGCGCACCACCATCGAGAGCTTCGCGTGCGTCTTCAATTCGAGGAAGCCGTAGACGACCTGCACGCCGGCGCGTTCGAGATCGCGTGCCCAGCGGATGTTGGCTTCTTCGTCGAACCGCGCTTTCAGCTCGATCAGCGCGGTGACTGATTTGCCGGCTTCGGCCGCTTCGGCCAGCGCGCGCACGATCGGTGAATTGTTGGAGGTGCGGTAGAGCGTCTGCTTGATCGCAACGACGTCGGGGTCGCGCGTGGCCTGCTGCAGGAATTGCACCACCACGTCGAACGACTCGTAGGGATGGTGGACGATCAGGTCCTTCTGCCGGATCGCGGCGAAGATGTCGCCGCCATGCTCGCGCACGCGTTCGGGGTGGCGCGGCACGTAAGGGGTGAATTCGAGGTCGGGCCGGTCGAGGCGGGTGAGCTGCGAGAGCTCGTTCATCGCCTGCACGCCGTCGACCAGGAAGATCTCGTCGTCGGCGGCGGAGAGCGCGTGCTGCACGAAGCTGCGCAGCTGCTCCGGCATCTTGGCGTCGATCTCGAGCCGGATCACCGATCCGCGGCGGCGGCGCTTCAGTGCGGTCTCGAACAGGCGGACGAGATCTTCGGCCTCCTCCTCGATTTCGAGCTCGGAGTCGCGGATGATCCGGAAGGCGCCTTGGCCGTGCAGATTGTAGCCGGGGAACAGGCGGTTGATGAACAGGGCGGTGGCCTGCTCCAGCGAGATCAGGCGCACCGTGCCATCCGCGGGCAGGCGGATGAAGCGGTCGATCTTGCCGGGCATGCGGATCAGGGCGTTCATCTGCTTGCCGTCGGCGGCGCGCGTGAGCTGCAGCGCGATGGTGAAGCCGAGGCTCGGAATGAACGGGAAGGGGTGGGCCGGATCGATCGCCAGCGGGGTCAGGAGAGGGAACACGTTGTGGAGGAAGTAGTCCTCGATCCAGGTTCGTTCCGCCTTTGTGACGTCCTTGCCGTCGACCAGCACGATGCCGACCTCGGCCAACGTGGCGCGCAGGTCGCGCCAGATCGCCTGCTGGTCGGAGGCGAGCTGGGAGACGGTGCGGTTGATCAGCGCCAGCTGCTCGGACGGCGTCAGGCCGTCGGGGCTGCGCTCGGCGATGCCCTCGCGGACCTGGGCCTTGATGCCGGCGACGCGAACCATGAAGAACTCGTCGAGGTTATTGGCCGAAATCGACAGGAATCGCACCCGCTCCAGCACGGGGTGGCTCGGGTTGACCGATTCCTCCAGGACGCGGCGGTTGAAATGCAGCCAGGACAGCTCGCGGTTGATGAACCGCTCGGGACTGGACGCGATCGCCGGAAGGCTCTCGGTTTCCGGGGCTTTCTCTTTCGTTTCAACAGCTTGCGCAGAGTCCATCAGAAGTCGGTCCATCCAGTTCACCCCAATTGCGACTCAAGCGCAAAAATCGGCGGGAGCATGTGTTAGAGCGATGACGTTTCGATGACATTGATGTTCCGCCCCCGCGCCGCGTCAAGCGGGCCCGCGAGCTTGTCAGGCGTCCCGGAGCAGCTCAGCGGCCAGCGCCCGGGTGACGGGACGGCCGAGCCGTAGGGCTTCGCTGTCGAGCAGCTCGACGGCCCGCCGGGCGGCAGCCGAGGACCGCTCCAGGCGCGTCGCGAGGTAGCCGACCACGCTCTCGTCCACATTGAGCTGGCGGTCGGCGCAGAACTTGACGATGAGGCCGCGGAACAGCTGGTCGTCGGGAGGCAGCAGCGTGACCGCCGGAACGGCCCGCAGGCGCGAGCGCAGGTCGCGAAGCTCGATCGGAAGCGCGGCCGGCGCCTCGCGGCCGGTGAACAGGACGTAGGCGCCGTCCTCGCGGGCGAGGTTCATCAGGTGAAACAGGGCACGCTCGTCGAAGTCCCCAGCCTTGAGATCCTCGACCACCAGCGCGCCGGTGGCGAGCGCGCCGGGCACGTCCATTGCGGTCAGCGCATTGGCGGTGGTCGAGCGGGCGCCGGCTTCCTCGGCCCAGATCGCGGCGAGATGGCTCTTGCCGCTTCCCTCCGGGCCCGCCAGCCACATGATCCGGTTCGGCCATTCCGGCCAGCCGTCGATGAGGCCGAGACCGGCCGCATTGGCGGGGCCTTCGAGGAAGTTGTCCCGGCTGAGGCTCTCCGCATGCGGAAGCGCAAACGCCAATTGTCGGGGATGAACGCGGCCTGCCACGCTTGCTCTGCTCCATGCCGGCGCGCCGGCCCGCTTGTAGAGATTCGACTTGATGGTGCGGGACTTGGCCTTTTGCTGGCTGCTTCCCCGCTCATTTGGCCTCGATCGTGCTCATGTGCCGCAGCCACTCGACGAGATAGAGCGACACGGAGGAGAGCGTGAAGACCGTGACGAGACCCATCAGGATGATATCATAAGGCGCGGGCTTGAAGCCGAAGGCAAGCGCCGCCAGCACCAAAGCTGCGAATGCCACTTGTGCCACCGTGTTGAGCTTGGAGACTTTCGACGGCTTCATCTCGACCGGCCGGTCGAACAACCAGGACACGATCACGGCGGCGACAATCATGATGTCGCGCGAGACCACCAGGATCACGATCCAGCGCGGGATCGCGCCCCAGATGCCGAGCGCCATGTAGATCGAGACCAGCAGCGCCTTGTCGGCGAGCGGATCGAGCAGGGCGCCGAGCTCGCTCGTCATGTTGAAGCGCTTGGCCAAAAAGCCGTCCACGGCATCGCTGATGCCGGCGATCAGGAAGACGGCGAACGCCACCTCCATTTGGCTCGACACGATGGCCCAGACGATGATCGGGACCAGCATGATGCGGCCCAAGGTAATGATATTCGGAATACTCACGAAAGCGCTTCCCGGCACCGGTTCTGACCTCAAATCCGGCCCGTTGCAGGCTGAACCGGTTGATATGTCTACATAGTATAGCGGGGAGCGCCATGCGAGCCATTGCGCGTCCCCGGAATTCAACGTAACCAGCCGCAAACCCACTGGAAATCGGGCATGACCGACCGCAAAAACGGCCTCACTTACGCCGATTCAGGCGTCGATATCGACGCGGGCAACCGCCTGGTCGACCTGATCAAGCCGATGGTGCGCGCCACCGCGCGGCCGGGCGCCGATGCCGAGATCGGCGGCTTCGGCGGCCTGTTCGACCTCAAGGCGGCCGGCTTCAAGGATCCGGTCCTCGTGGCCGCGACCGACGGTGTCGGCACCAAGGTCAAGATCGCGATCGAGACCGGCCTGCATGGCGGCATCGGCATCGACCTCGTCGCCATGAGCGTCAACGACCTCGTGGTCCAGGGCGCCGAGCCACTGTTTTTCCTGGACTATTTCGCCTGCGGCAAGCTCGATCCGGAGGCCACGGCCGCCATCGTCGCGGGCGTTGCGGAGGGATGCCGCGAATCCGGCTGCGCTTTGATCGGCGGGGAGACTGCCGAAATGCCCGGCCTCTACAAGGACGGCGACTACGATCTCGGCGGCTTTGCCGTCGGCGCCGCCGAGCGCGGTACGTTGTTGCCGCGCAAGGACATCGCCGCGGGCGATGCCGTGATCGGTCTCGCTTCGTCCGGCGTGCATTCCAACGGCTTCTCGCTGGTCCGCAAGATCGTCGAGCAGTCGGGCCTCGGCTTCGAGGCGCAGGCGCCGTTCGCGCCGGTGATGACGCTCGGCGGCGCGCTGCTGACGCCGACCAGGCTCTACGTCAAATCCTGCCTGCGCGCGATCCGCGAGACCGGGGCGGTGAAGGGGCTCGCCCACATCACCGGCGGCGGCTTCACCGACAACATCCCGCGCGTGCTGCCGAAGCATCTCGGTGTCGGCATCGACCTGGCACGCCTGCCGGTGCTGCCGGTGTTCAAATGGCTGGCGGCCCAAGCCGGCATCGCCGAGCTGGAAATGCTGCGCACCTTCAATTGCGGCATCGGCATGATCGCGATCGTCGAGCCCGACAAGGTCGACAAGGTCGTCGAAGTCTTCACCGACGCAGGCGAGACCGTGGCGCAGCTCGGCACCGTGATTCCGGGCGAGGGCGAGCACCGCGTCATCTATAACGGCCACCTCGACATGGCGCTATAATGACTGGCGCCGTGATGAAGCGCCGCGTCGCCATCCTGATTTCCGGGCGCGGCTCCAACATGGCTGCGCTGATCAGGGCAGCCGCCGCCGCGGATTTCCCGGCGGAGATCTCGCTCGTCATCTCGAACAAGGCGGATGCGCCCGGCCTCGAACGCGCCCGGGCGAGCGGCGTGACCACCGAGGTGATCGAAAGCAAGCCGTTCGGCAAGGACCGCGCCGGCTTCGAGACGGTGCTGCAGGCCGCGCTCGACAAGCACGGCATCGAGCTGATTTGTCTCGGCGGCTTCATGCGCCTGTTCACGGCCGAGTTCACCAAGGCCTGGTACGGGCGGATGCTCAACATCCATCCCTCGCTGCTGCCATCGTTCCCCGGCCTCGACCCGCACGGCCAGGCCCTGCGCGCCGGCGTCAAGCTCTCCGGCGCGACGGTGCACTTCGTCATTCCCGAGACCGATGCCGGCCCGATCGTGATGCAGGGCGCGGTTCCCGTCAGCGACCACGACACCGCGGAGACGCTGTCGGAGCGCATCCTCGAGGTCGAGCACCACATCTATCCCGAGGCGCTGCGGCTGCTCGCGACCGGCAAGGTCCGTATCGAGGGCGACGTCTGCAGGACGGCGGGAAGCGCAGCGTCGGAGAATTTTCTGGTTGCGCCGGTGGCGCGCTGAAGAGTCGTCGCCGTTTCGGCGCCACAAACAAAATCCCCCGGCAGAGCCGGGGGCAACGTCATGGTCGCTCGCATGCCGCGAGAGACATCAGGAAACCTTGAGGTTCTCCGCGGATGATTTGCCGCGGTTCTCCACGAGGTCGAATTCAACCACCTGATTCTCGTTGAGGGTAGAGAGTCCGGCACGCTCGACGGCGGAGATGTGGACGAACACGTCCTTGTCGCTGCCATTCGGCTTGATGAACCCATAGCCCTTTGTCGGGTTGAACCATTTGACGGTGCCCTTTTGCGGCATCGCTCGTCTCCTCCACTAGATATAAAAACGACGCGGCCGCTTTTTCGCGTGCCACGCCACAAACGGGCTCCCGGAAGTCTGTTCGAGTCTTGAGGCGCAATGTCGCGAAACGCACAGCAAACGGCCAATTCCGATTGTGACCGATATTGCAACATGAAATTCGCCGGCTAGCAAGCCGCGCGCGGATTTCAAGACCAAGCCGGGTGCCTTCAAGCGCAATTTGCGACCTGTGGCAGCAGAACCACAATCGGTGCAATAGCCTCGGCCGTTATGCGCCAACCGGTTGACCCTTCGTGGCAGTTCGGCCCAAATCGCCGCAAGCGCTGCAGACCGTGTTGCATTTTTGCGCGCTGCCACTTCGCTTTCGGGATTCATCGTCATGCGCTGCGCCGCGCAGCTCTCCGGGACACGGCAGACGATCGGGCTCACCCGCGTCCGCCGGATCGCGGCTGCGCTTGCGATGGCGTTTGCCCTGGTCGTGACGATGGCGGCCGTGAGCCCCGGCTTCGCGCAAAGCACGCCCACACCGACCCCGACGCCCACGCCGACACCCACGCCGTCACCGACCCCGATTCCGTCGCCGACCTCGACCAATCAAAATCAGTCAGCCGGCAACAGCATGCTCAATTTCGGCTCAGGCTTTCTGGAGCGGCTCGGCAATCAGGCCTCCGGCGGCGTCAACCGGGCGTTCCGCACCAATCCGGGCGGCGGCGGCGCCTCGGCGGCTGCGGAAGATCCGCGCTACCGCACCTGGTTCGAGGGCTATGGCCTTTCGGTCCGCACCGATGCGCAAGGCGACTTCGTCGGCGACAAGCGCAAGACCTTCGGCGGCGTTGCCGGCTTTGGCGCGCGGCTCGCACCCGGCGTCAACATCGGATTCTCCGTCGACCATAGCCACACCGACGTCGACGTGCCGCTGGCGCTGCAATCCGCAACCCTCGATCTGACCCAGCTCGGCTTCAGCGGCTCCGTCGACAAGGGCCCGTGGACCTGGGCGTTTGCCGTGGTGCACGGCTTCGGCAAGGTCCATTCCAGCCGCGATACCGGCCTTGGCCTTGCGACCGCGCGCTATCGCGCCGCCGTGGACGGCGCGCTGACCGAGATCAGCTATTATTGGACCAAGGACGAGATGCGCATCGTGCCCAAGGGCGCGCTGGAATATGTGCGTGCCACCAGCGCCGCGTTCCAGGAGACCGGCGGGCTCGATCCGCTCAACGTCGGCTCGTCGGCGCTCTCGCGCGCGCGCATCATGCTCGGGGCCGAGGTCGGCCGCTATTTCATCATCGACCAGAAGATCCTGGACCTCTCGGCCTACGGCAAGTTCGTCGACAATTTCCACCAGGACCTCGGATCCATCCAGGTCAGTCTGGGCGCCCAGAACGTCATCGTCCCCGGCATCGGCGAGAGCCGTTACGGCGCGGATGCCGGCGCCTCGGCTTCGCTCAGCCTGACCAACGTGGCGAGGCTCTACGTCAATTACGACGGCAAATTTCGCAACGAGCTCACCTCGCACCAGGGCACGCTCGGCTTCGAATACAAATGGTGAGCTGACGCTCGCCTGCGTTAAGTCGGCGCCGTCGCCACGTATCCCGCCAGGCCAAAGCCCTCGCGCGCCGCCGTCATCATCGGCACCAGCGCGTTCGGATGGATGAACTCGTCGCGGAAGCAGGGATAGGTCCTGGCATCGAAGATCTTCTTCAGCCAGTCGACCACGATCTTGTGCCGCTCGGAGCTGCGGAACTCCTTGTGATAGGTGAGCCAGAGATCGGCGTGATGGCTGACGCCGAGATCGACCGCAACGAGCGGCGCACCGAGCGCGATCGATACCGTCGGCAGGAAGCCGATGCCGGCGCCGCGCTCCACCGCGTAGAGCACGCCCACCGACGAATTGGTCTTGATCCCGACGATGCCTTCGAGCGACTTCAGCCCGAGCACGCGGGCATAGGCGCCGTCGTCGACCTGCGGCGCGCTCTGCTTGATGATGCGGTGATTGTTCAGTTCGGCGAGCGTTGCCGGCACGCCGTAGAGGCTTTCATACTCCTTGGAGACGAAGGGATAGATGTGGAGGCGGCCGAGCTTGGCGACGATCAGATCGGGATTGGTCGGCGGCTCGAGCTGAATCGCGATATCGGATTCGAGCCGCGCGACGTCGGCCTGCTCCATCGCGCAGCGCAGATCGACCGTGATCTTGCGGTACGTCTTCTGAAAGTCGATCAACCGCGGCAGGATCCAGAAATTGCCGGGGCCTTCCGTCACCGCGACGCGAACGGTGCCCGAGGTGTCGTTCGAGGACCGCGCGGCGCGGCGGAAGACGTTGAAGGCATGACGCTCCATATGCGTGACGTCGGCGATCATCGCGGCGCCTTCATCGCTGAGCGTCAGCCCGCTCTGGTCGCGCAGGAACAGCTTGCACCCAATGCTCTCCTCGAGCCGGTCGATGCGGCGCATCAGCGTGGTGGAGGTGAGGCCGAGCTCTTCGGCGGCATTCCGAAAACTTTTAAATTTTGCGCACGCTAAAAACAGCTTCAAATCATCCCAGGACGCGCCCAGGGCTTCTTCACGGTGCTGCATCATCGCAGCACCCCGGTGCAATAACTGCTGCATACTCCTGATCCCCAACCGCTAAGCTCGTCGTAGCGGGGCATGAAAGCCTCGAACGATAGAGGCGCGACATGAGTATGGAAAGGGGCACGTTTGCCGCAAGGCATGATTTCGATGCCTTGCCGTTGAGCCCGGACGTCGACGTCCGCTGTGCGCAATTTTCCGAAATTGGAGCGCTTTCGGAGATGGCGCACCGGCTGGTGCCGGGCGTGCAGATCGGGACGGCGGAGCTTGCCAAATATTACGTCTTCGATCCCCAGAGCATCCTGACATTCAGCCGCAAAGGCAAGCTCGTCGGCGGCATGGCCTTCCTGTTTCTCAATGACCGCGGACATGACGCGCTGCTGCTCGACGAGATTTGCCTCACCGCGCCCGAGACGCGTTATCTCGCATCGGCAGACGAAGACGTCGCTGCCATCTACATCTGGGCGATCGCGGCGACGGGCCGCGGCATCGCCGGTCTCGGTAAGGCCGCGGCTCATCTGCGGCAGATAAGGTTTCGCGATGCGGATTGCTATGCGCAGCCGTCAACGGTGGCCGGACGCGACATCATGAAGGCGACAGGCTTTGCGCCCGTCCCGAGCTTCCAACCCGACCTTTGGTGCTACGAGCGGCCCTGGCATCGACAGCCGATACGCATGCCGGGAGCGATCATCCAATCAAGGAGCTTTGCAGATGCACGGTACTAGGATTCCAGTCGCCAAGCCCTGTTCCCGCGCCATCACCATCCGCCTCGCGCGCGACCCAAGCGATCTCATGCTGGTGACCGCCATCCGCTCGGCGGTCTACCTCGCCGAGCAGGATTGTCCGTTCGAGGAGGAGTTCGACGGCAACGACATGGTCGCGGCGCATTTCATCGGCTTCGTCGGCAACGAGCCTGCGGGCTGCCTGCGGGTGCGCTTCTTCGGCGATTTCGCCAAGGTGGAGCGGCTTGCGGTGCGTCACCAATATCGGCGCTCGCGCGTCTCGTTCAAGCTGGTGCAGGCCAGTGTCGATTATGTGAAGCGCAAGGGCTTTCGCAAGATCTACGGCCAGGCGCAGGACCGGCTGGTCGATTTCTGGGCCCATTTCGGCGCCAAGCCGCTCGGTCACAACCGCAAGATCACGTTCTCGGATTTCTCCTACACGGAGATGCTGCTGGAGATCGAGCCGGGCCCGGACGCCATCACGCTGGATAGCGATCCCTATGTGATTATTCGTCCCGAGGGCGATTGGGACCGTCCTGGCGTGCTCGATGCCTCGGCCGGGCGGGCGGTGACCTCGCCGCTGCGGGACCTCGCGCTCGCCGACCGCTGAAACAGGTGCAGCTGCGCGCAACTCGATGCTGGTTTCAATGCACGATGATCCGCCGATCCTGGTCTGTGCGGATCTTCAGGTCGAGTACCTGACTCCCGGCCGCCGTCACGTTATCCGCGACGGCGATGCGACGGCGGCGCGCTGCCTGGAACTCCTGACGCTGTGGCGCAGCAATCTATGGCCGGTGATGCATCTGAAGCGCATCGCGCAGGCGGCCTGGTTCAATCCGTCATCCAGGCTGACCGATTGGATCGCGGAGACCAGGCCACAACCGGGCGAGATGACGTTCGAGCACCCGCTGCCGTCCGCCTACAGCTCGTCGCGGTTTGGCGGCCACATGTCCGCTATCCGCACCACACGCTGCATCCTGATCGGCTTTTCCCTGGACGAGACCATCCTGGCCACTGCCGTCGAGGGGTTTCACCGCAGTCATCGCTACCATGTGATCACCGACGCGGTGGCTTGCCGGCAGCCGGGCACGGACGATGCCGCGGCCTACCGGCATGCGGTAGTGGATGTCATTGCGAATTTTGCTACAGTCCAGTCCAGCGCCGAACTGATCAGAACCAGCGGCGCCGTTGCGGTGTAGGCGGCCGCGGCCGGTCGATGGGTTGAGAATTGTCGCGGGGAGACGAGCTCAAGGAGCTGGCGAGCGATCTGTCGCATGCCGCCGAGAAGGCGCGCAGGCTTGGGCTGCCTACCACGGTCTACTTGCTCTCGATGGCGCTGATGGAGGTGAGGGAAGCCGTTTCCGCCACCGACGAAGTGGACGACGACGGCGCGGCGTGAGAGCTGCCCAGCCCGATTCTGCGATCCGCGGTCCTGTCATGTGCGGCTTTGTGCATCGCTGCTGAGCGCTTGCCGCCGACGAATTGGCATTGCAAGTTTTGCGTCGTGGCAATAGCCAAGTACTTGAGACAAGTACTCGCCATCGAGTGATGACGCCGGCCCGCCGGCGGCGTGACGCTTTTAGGGATCATCGCAAATGTCCATGCTGCCCAATTCGCAAGAGGCCCGGGATGTGGCCTATCAGCTCCATCCCTACACCAATGCGCGCACGCATCAGCAGGCCGGTCCGCTGGTGATCGAGCGCGGCGAGGGGCCTTACGTCTTCGACGCGTCGGGCAAGCGCTATTTCGAAGCCATGGCGGGCCTGTGGAGCGTCGGGCTCGGCTTCAACGAGAAGCGACTGGTCGAGGCGGCGCACAAGCAGATGCAGGCGCTGCCGTTCTACCATACGTTCTCCGCCAAATCGCACGGTCCCTCGATCGACCTCGCCGAGAAACTGGTCGCGCTCGCGCCGGTGCCCATGAGCAAGGTGTTCTTCACCAATTCCGGCTCGGAAGCGAACGACACCGTGTTGAAGCTGATCGCCTATCGCTCCAACGCGCTCGGCCAACCGCAGCGCAAGAAGGTGATCAGCCGCCTGCGTGCCTATCACGGCGTCACCATCGCATCCGCCAGCCTCACGGGCCTGCCGAACAACCATCGCTCGTTCGACCTGCCGCTGCCGAACATCCTGCATACGGGCTCGCCGCACTTCTACAAGGACGGCGCCCCCGGCGAGAGCGAGGAAGCCTTCGCCACGCGCCGGGCCGAGGAGCTCGACGCCCTGATCCAGAAGGAAGGGCCGGATACGATCGCGGCGTTCTTCGGCGAGCCGGTGATGGGGGCGGGCGGTGTCGTGGTGCCGCCGGCGACCTATTGGGACAAGATCCAGAAGGTCCTGAAGAAGTACGACATTCTCCTGGTCGCCGACGAGGTGATCTGCGGTTTCGGCCGCACTGGCAAGATGTTCGGCTGCGAGACCTACGGCATCAAGCCCGATGCGATCGTCGTCTCCAAGCAGATCACATCGAGCTATTTCCCGCTCTCGGCGATCATCCTGAACGACCGCATGTTCGAGCCGATCGCGGACGAGAGCAACAAGATCGGCGTGCTCGGCCACGGCTTCACCGCAGGCGGCCATCCGGTCGGCTCGGCGATTGCGCTGGAGAACCTCAAGATCATCGAGGAGCGCGGCCTCGTCGCACACGCGGCCGAGCTCGGTGGCTACATGCAGGGCCGCTTGCGTGAACTCGCCAGCCACCCGCTGGTCGGCGAGGTCCGCGGCGTCGGCATGATCGCCGCGCTCGAGCTCGTGCTCGACAAGGCGCGCAAGACCGCGGCGGCAACGCCGGGCGCCGTCGGCGGCATCGCCAGCCGCATGCTCCAGGAGCGCGGCGTGATCTCGCGCAACATGCTCGATGCCATCGCGATCTGCCCGCCGCTGATCACGACCAAGACCCAGATCGACGAACTGGTGGACGCGATCTCCGGCGTGCTGAACGACATGAAGAGCGAAGTGGCGAAGCTGACGCCGGCGTAAGGCTTCGTCGCTCTCTCCGTCGTCATTGCGAGCGCAGCGAAGCAATCCAGAATCCCTCCTCGGAGACAGTCTGGATTGCTTCGTCGCAAGAGCTCCTCGCAATGACGATCGAGTGAGCGGAGCGGCCCTACGCCCGCTGCACCCCGATCACGCGGCCTTTCTCGATCGCGAGCGCGAGCTCGCCGCGCTTGAGCTTCAGCGCGGCGTCCCCGAACAGCTCGCGGCGCCAACCGCGCAAGGCGGGCACGTCGGCCTCATCGTCCGCCGCGATCTCCTCTAAGTCGTCGACGGTCGCGATCACCTTGCTTGCGACTGCGTGGCGCTCGGCGGTCATCCGCAACAGCACCTTCAACAGCTCGACGATGGCGGCGCCGTTGGAATTGTTGCGCGGTTTCTCCAGCTTGGGCAGCTTCGAGAAGTCCCGCGCCAGCCCCCGCTCGACCGCGGCGATGATGTCCGCGCCCCATTTGGATTTCTCGAACCCCTTCGGCACCGAGCGCAGATGGGCGAGCTTCTCCAGCGTGGTCGGCGCGTGGGTCGCGATATCGGTGACGGCTTCGTCGCGCAGCACGCGGCCGCGCGGCACGTCGCGGCTCTGCGCCTCCTGTTCGCGCCAGGCCGCGACCTCCATCAGCACCGCGAGGTCCTTGGGCTTGCGGACCCGCGTCTTCAGCCGCTCCCAGGCGCGCTCGGGATGGAAATCATAGGTGCGGGGCGAGGTCAGGACCTCCATCTCGATGGAGACCCATTCGCTGCGGCGGCGCTTCTTCAGGTCGGCGTCGAGCGCGGCGAACACGTCGCGCAGATGGGTGACGTCGGAGACCGCGTAATGCATCTGCTCCTTGGTCAGCGGCCGGCGCGACCAGTCGGTGAAGCGGTGGGTCTTGTCCGGGCGGTGGCCGGTGACCTTCTCGACCAGCGCGTCATAGGCGATGCTGTCGCCGTAACCGAGCACCATCGCAGCCACCTGGGTGTCGAACACCGGGTGCGGGATGATGCCCGCCTGGTGCCAGATGATCTCAATGTCCTGGCGGGCGGCGTGAAACACCTTGAGCACGCCCTCGTTGCCCATCAGCTCGAAGAACGGCTTGAGATCGATCCCCTCGGCCAGGGTGTCGATGACCACGGCTTCCTCGGCGCTGGCCATCTGCACCACGCACAGCAGCGGGTAGTAAGTGGTCTCGCGCAGGAATTCGGTATCGACTGTTATGACGGGGTGCTTGGCCAGCCGGCTGCAGGCAGCCGCGAGGTCAGCGGTGGTGGTAATTAAATCCATGAACGGCCCATGACACTTGGTATCAGCCGTTCCGCCGAAAGTGCTGTGATGTCAAGGGGCTCTAAGCGAATTCGAGCCTTGCATCGGGCCGGAATCGTCCCTTTCCGACGAAATTCCTATTCGTAACGGATCCGGTGCGAGGATTTGCGGGCGCAGGGCAGCGCCACCACGATCACGCACATGGCGACCAAGGCCAATCCCAGGAACTCGAAAACCAACAGATCCACGGCGAAATCTCCAGAAACATTGATAGATTTGTCGGGGGTGCGTTGAGGGCCTGTTAATTCTCGTGGTTACCGGCGCCAGGCCGGGCCGGATGGTGGACGAGAAGTTAATTGGGCGCAGCCATGGTCACGCCATCAGCTTCGGCAAGCCGGTCGCGAGGATGTCCACGGCAGCGCGCACCTTCGGCGGCAGCCGGGGTGAGCGCGGCCAGAGAGCGTGGCACTCGTAGAGGAATTGGGGCTGACTGCTGAAGAGATTGACCAGCGCACCCGTGTCGAGGCGCTCGCGGACCAGCCAATAGGGTAGCCAGGCGAGACCCATGCCTTGTGCCGCGGCATCGGCAATCGCCTCCAGGTCGTCAAGTCGGAGCCGGCCCGATGGCATGATCTCGCGCTGAGGTCCGCCCTCCTGCGGAAAGAGCCACGGCCGGACACGCCCTGAGCCGCGATAGATGATCGCTTGATGGGCGGCGAGATCGTCGAGCGATTTCGGCCTGCCGCTCGTGCGCAAATACGACCGCGCGCCACATACCACCATGCGCTGGCTTGCGATGCGCCGTGCGATCAGGCCGGACTGGTCGTCGAGATCGCCGGTTCGGATTGCCAGATCGTAGCCGGCCTCGACGATGTCGGCAATCGGATCGCCGAACGAGAGGTCGAGTTCGAGATGCGGATATTTCCGCGCGAGCTTCATCAGCAACGGCGCAATGCAGTGCCGTCCCAGCAGGGCCGGCATGGTAACGCGCAGCCTGCCGCGCGGCTCCGACAGCTGGTCGGCAACGACGCTATCTGCGGCTTCGGCCTCGCTCAGCACCGCGCGGCAGCGTTCGTAGTAGGCCTGGCCGGCGTCGGTCAGGCTCTGGCGCCGCGTGGTGCGGTTGAGGAGCCGCGCCCCGAGGCGCTCTTCGAGGAAACGGACGTGCTTGCCAACCATCGGCCCCGACATCTCCAGGGCATCGGCCGCAGCCGCGAACGAGCCGAGATCGACGGCCCTGACGAACACGGCCATGCTGGTCAGGCGGTCCATGATTGAAAACTCCTGGTTTCGACTGTTGGCTTGCTTGGGCGATTTATCCTCTTCGCACGGATCGGCATAGCTCTATTCAGTTCAACTGTTTTGGAGTGCATCCATGGCCCGCGCCGTTCGCTTTTATCGCCATGGTGGTCCCGACGTGCTGCGCATCGAACCGATCGATGTTCCGCCACCGGCGACGGGAGAGGTGCAGATCCGGGTCAAGGCACTCGGCCTCAATCGCGCCGAGGCCTTGTTGCGAACGGGGACCTATATCGAGCGCGCGACATTTCCATCTGGGCTGGGTCTCGAGGCGGCCGGCATCGTCGAAGCGGTCGGGGACGATGTGACGAGCTTTGTGCTTGGCGATATCGTGAGCATCGTGCCGCCGCTGTCGATGGTGCGATGGCCGGCCTATGCCGAGCTCGCGACGTTTCCGGCCGAACTCATCGTGAAACATCCGCCGGAGCTCGGCTTCGAGACGGCGGCGGCCGTGTGGATGCAGTATCTGACAGCCTACGGCGCTTTGGTCGACATCGCCCGGCTTGCCCGAGGGGACATCGTTGCCATCACCGCTGCATCCAGCAGCGTCGGGCTCGCGGCGATTCAGATTGCAAACCGGGTCGGCGCGACGGCGGTCGCACTGACGCGGACCTCGACCAAGCTTGGGGCCTTGCGCGATGCCGGCGCTGCCCATGTCGTCGCTTCGGAGGAAGACGACATTCGGGCGCGGCTGCAGGCGATCGCCGGATCAAACGGGGTCCGCGTCGTCTTCGACGCCGTCGGTGGTCCCGCGTTCGAGCCGCTGACCGCGGCCATGTCGCCGGGCGGAATCCTGATCGAATATGGTGGATTGAGTCCTGAGCCGACGCCGTTTCCGCTGTTCAACGTGTTGACGAAGAGCCTGGTGTTGCGCGGCTACCTCGTGCACGAGATCATCCGCGATCCGGCGCGCCTTGCGCAGGCCAAGGCGTTCATTCTCGACGGGCTGTCGGATCGCACGTTGCAGCCGGTCATCGCCAGGACGTTCCGCTTCGAGGACATCGTCGAAGCGCATCGGTTTCTGGAGTCGAACGATCAGTTCGGCAAGATCGTGGTGACGATCTGATCGAGCGCATTCCCAACGCATTCGGCGCCCCGCATGACGGGGCGCCGAAGCTTGTTCGTGCGATGGACAGCCGATTTTACGGCAGCTTCAGCGACGTCTCCGCATTGTACGGCTTGAGCGTCTCGTCGGCGGCTTTCTGGGCGGCGGCGAGGGCTTCCTTCGGCTGCTTCTTGCCGTTGAGGACCAGCATCACCTCGTCCTCGAGGTTCTTGCGCACCGGCACGGTCTTGTAGGTCGCAAACCACGGCTTTGCGACGTCGAGCTGCTCGACGGCGGTCTTGGCGTCCGGGTTCTTGGCCAGGAATTCGACCATCTCCGGCGTCTTGTAGGCGGCCATGTTCGGCGCGAAATAGCCGGTGGCGCGGCTCCACCAGCCGCTCTTCTCGGGCGAAGTCATCCACTTGATCAGCGTCCAGGCGGCCTTCTGCTTGTCGGCCTCAAGCCCGGCCGGCATGATCAGGGAGGCGCCGCCGATCGGCACGGCGTTGCGGACGTTGCGCGGGATGAAGGCGACCTTGTAGGGGAACTTGGCGTTGTCGCGCACATAGGTGAGCGAGCCTGTCGACAGCATCATCATCGCGGCATTGCCCGAGATGAAGGAGGTGCTCACCGCAGGGCCGGGCGTGGCGCCGGGCGTGTGGACCTTGTGCTTGTAGATCAGGTCGTTCCACCAGGTCAGTGCACCCAGCATCGAGGGCGTGTCGTAATAGACCTCGCCGCCGAACTCCTCGTTGTAGTAGCGCCCGCCATTGCTCATGGTGAGCGTTTCCATCATCCAGCCGCAATAATCGTAGGCGCAGGGGATCGCGATGCCCCATTGGGTCACCTTGTCGCCCTCGCGCTTGGTCAGCTTCTTGGCCCAGTCGGTGAGCTCGGCCCAGGTCTGCGGCGGCTTGCTCGGATCAAGGCCCGCTTCCTTGGCCTTGTCGGCGTTGATGTAGAGCAGCGGCGTCGAATTGTGGAACGGCACGCCGTAGACCGAGCGGTTGATCACGGCATTGCCGTGCAGCGCCGGGAAGAACTGGCCGAGGAACTGGTCCTTGGTGGAGCCGTCGGCCTTGATCAGCGCATCGAGATTGGTGAGCTCGTTCTCGATCTGCATGTCGAGCAGGAAGTTCGCTGACATGATCACGGCGGCCGGCGGCTTGCCGGCCTTGATCGCGGCGCGGGTCTTGATCAGCGTGTCGTCATAGGAGCCGGTGTAGACCGCAGTCGCCTTGACGCTGGGATGAGTCTCGTTGAACTCCTTGATCAGGGTGCCCATGTCGCGGGCGAGCTTGCCGTCGACGGGGACGGGGAAGAACAGATCGACCTCGGTCGGACCTTCGGCCTTGGCCGGAACGGCGAGGGCGCCTGCCATGGTGCCTACCATGGCAAGGCCGAGCATGAGCCTGCGAGAGAACAGCATCGGAAAATCTCCTATTTGATGCCTGAGGTGACGAAAGAGCTGATGAAGCGTTTCTGGAAGATCAGGAAGGCGACGAGCAGAGGCGCGATCACCATGAGCGTGCCGGCGGCGATGGTGCCCCAGGCCTGCGTGCCTTCGGCGGTCTTGGTGAAGACGGAGAGGCCGATCGTGAGCGGGCGCTTGTCCGGCGAATTGATCACCATCAGCGGCCACAGGAAGTCGTTCCAGTGGCTGGTCACGGAGATGATGGCGAAGGCCGAGAAGCTCGGCATCGACAGCGGCACGTAGATGTGGCGGATGCGCTGGAACAGACCGGCGCCATCGATCAGCGCGGCGTCTTCCAGCTCGGTCGGAATGGCCTCGAACGCCTGGCGCATCAGGAAGGTGCCGAAGGCCGAGGCGAAGAACGGCATCATCACCCCGGTGAGCGTGTCGTAGAGACCGAGCTGCGCCACCAGTGACAGATTCGGCACGATCAGCAGCACCGGCACCAGCATCAGCTGCATCAGGAACAGGTAGAAGATCGGCGTCTTGCCGGCGAAGTCCAGGCGCGCGAAGGCAAAGCCGGCCAGCGTGATCGTGACGAACTGCACCAGGAGGATGCCGGTGCAGATGATCGTAGTGTTGAGCGTGTAGCGCGGGAAATCGCCGATCTCCCAGGCGTCCCTGACGTTGTCGAGCGTGGGTTTGAGGCTCGGCATCAACTCGGCCATGGCGTTGATGCCGTCGGAGGCGGGGCGCAGCGTCGCGATGACCATCCACAGGAAGGGGATCAGCCAGACCATTGCGAGCAGCACGGTCAGGGCGAAGCCGAGCTTGGGCGTGATCTCGCCGCGGGTGGCGAGCGGGGCGTCCTTCCACAGTGTATCGATCAGCTTCATGGCCCGCCCTCGCGGCTCGCCATGGTGCGGAAGGACAGCGCGGTGAGGGCCATCAGCGCGGCCAGCGTCAGCAGCGTCGCCGCCGAAGCCTTGCCGATGTCGTAGTGCTCGACCGCCTGCTGGTAGATGTAGAACAGCACGAGGTTGGTCGCATTGGACGGCCCGCCCTGAGTCATGACGAAGACGTGGTCGACCTGCGTCACCGCATTCAGCGTGGCGATGACGGTGACGAACAGGAAGGTGGGCTTGAGCTCCGGCAGGATGATATGGCGCAGCCGCCGATACGGTCCGGCGCCGTCGAGATGCGCCGCCTCCATCACGTCCTCGGGCACGGCCTGGAGGCCGGCGAGGAAGAACAGCATGTAATAGCCGGCGTTCTTCCAGACGGTGATGACCATGATCGCGTAGAGCGCGATGTCGGGATCGCCGAGCCAGTTCGGCAGCACCGGCAGCAGCCGGCCGATGTAATAATCGAGCAGGCCGACGTTCGGCAGGAAGATGAACAGGAACAGCGACGAGGCCGCGACCATCGGAATCAGCACCGGCAGGAACAGCGCGGCACGCAGCGCGCTGGTCACCGCGTTGGTGCGCGCCAGCGCCAGCGCGAACAACAGCGCAAGCGCGATGCTCGGCACTGCCGTGCCGACGGCGTAGATCAAATTGTTGACGACGGCTCCTGCGAAGGCGGGGTCGGCAAGCACCGCGCTGATGTTCTCAAAGCCGACGAAACGCACCGGCGCCTTCGGCGTCGCGCGCTGATAGAGCGCATCGATCAGCACGCGCCCCATCGCGCCATAGGTGAACAGCGCGAGGAAGACCAGCGAGGGCAGGAGCAGCAAATAGGCCGGCAGCGAGGCCTTGAAGCGGCTCGTGAAGCGCTTCAGAAGGTGCAGACGCGGTGCCGCCGACGTCGCGACCGGGAGAGCCGCGGGTTCAGCGAGGCTCATCTCATCGCGCCCGGAAATTGAGCGCGTAGTCGCGGCCGTCCACTCCTGCCGGCGGCTCGAAGGGGAAGCGCAGACTCTGGTCGAGGAAATCGTGGCTGTGCACGACGAGGTTCTCGTCGTCGATCAGCACGACGCCATAGGCCGGCGGCTCGTGGCTGGCGAGATGCTCGCTGGCCGCAACGTCGAGCTCGAACCAGACCTGGTGGTTGGTCCCGCGCAGCGTCGAGAACGGGATCTTGCCGTAGCTGCCGAAGATCGGCCGGTGCACATGGCCGAAGAAGAGGTGGCGGATCCGCGCGCGATAGGGCGCGATGACTTCCGCGAATTCGGCGCTCTGCTTCAGCGCGATCTCGTCCATGGCGTGGACGCCGACCGGGAACGGCGGATGGTGCATGAACACGACGAATTCCTGGTCGGCGGATGCGGCGGCGAGCGTATTCGCCAGCCAGCCGAGGCGCTTTGCGCACATCTCGCCGGCATGGCTGGTCTCGTCCAGCGTGTCGAGGAAGACGAACAGGCCGTGCTCGGTGGTGCGCGTGCCCTGCACGAAGCCGTTGGCATCGCGCGGCGCCGCCTTCAGCGCGTCCAGGCAGGTGACGCGCTTGTCGTGATTGCCGACCATCGCGATGTAGGGAATCTTCAACGCCGTCATCGCCTCGGCGAAGTTGGCGTAGGACTCAGGCTCGCCCCAATGGGTGAGATCGCCGGTCACGACCGCAAACGCAGCGTCGGACTGGTGCTTGTTGATGTCGGCGATCGCCGCATCCAGCCGGGCGCGCGGATCGAGGCCGTAGAGCATCGAGCCGGGATTCGCGAGATGCGTGTCGGTGAGGTGGATGAATTTGAAGGGCATGGCGCGCCTAAATCGGGACGGTTGGAGGATCGGCGCCTCCGGCAAGACGGCGCTCTCAGCCCGTTAGAGCGCGTGTGTTTCAGTTTGATGACAGCGGTTCCCGTGGCCTGCTGAACATGTGGACACGCTTCGGCGGGCAGATGCGACGGGGACGGCGCCTCACGATTGCGGTGCAGTGGAGAAGCTACCTTGCCGTGAAGATGCGGTCATGGTTTGCTGGTCCAAGCCTCATTGCATCACGAGTTTCCCCAATGCCGCCGCGAGTCTTCCGCAAGCTGGGATTGCTTGCTTCTCTCTCCGTCCTGCTTGCCGTGTTGAGCACCGGTCCGCGTGCGACCGCGGCCGAGTTCAACTTCGCCCGCTACAAGGAGACCGATCTCGACGAATTCCTGGCGCGCCGGCGGCCCGCCACCGGCATGGACGTCTACCCAATGTCGCCGCTGAAGCTCGATGTCACGCTGGCCTCTCACGGCGAGCCGTGTGCCAACGGAGCGCTCAAGCGGTCTCTGATCATGAGCGGCATGCCCAAGCAGGATGCCGACAGCCTGCAGGCGACCAACTGCATCACGGTGCGCTCCGCCAAGGGGCGTGAGCTCAAGGTCTTCATCCAGGACGTGGTCTACGGGTTTCTCCCGAAGGAGGTGCCGGTCGGCGGCAAGCTCTCGCTTTATGCGATCCACGCCTTCACCTCGCCCGACGGGCCGGGACTGCTGGTCAACGAATTCCTGACCCCGCGCAGCTTTCCACGTGCCGACAAGCCGGCGGACACGACGATGACATCCTGCGGATGCTGGACCCACGACGAGCATCCCGGTGTCGATTTCACCGCCGACAAGCCGGGCGCTCCGGTGGCAGCGATGGCGGACGGCGTTATCGTCAAGATCGAGACCGGCGAGCAGGCGCCGGCCGATTTTCCCGGGATCGGCGGCTGCGGCCGATACGTCGTGCTCAAGCACACCTATCCCAATGGCGGCACCGTCTACACGCGCTACGTCCAGCTCGGCCGCGTGGTCGGTCCGAAAGGCGAGACACTTAGGGTGGGAGCGACCGTCAAAGCGAAGGACACGATCGGCGAGATCGGCCCGAGCAAGGTGCTGCATTTCGAGCTTCGCCCCGTCGCTCCCGGCAACACGACGACGGACAAGGCCTGGAGCGAACGCTACGGCAAGATGCCGGACATGGAGTGGTCACGCTACGAGACCGTCGATCCTCAGAAATTCGACGTGGCATCGTTCGGCGGGGTGAAGAAGGCGACGAAGTAGAATGAGTGCGTAGGGTGGATTAGCGAAGCGTCATCCACCTTTTCGCTTTTCGCGCGTCGAGAGAAGTGGTGGATTACGCCTTCGGCTAATCCACCCTACGCAGCGGACTTGTAGCTACGTCCCGCAGAACGTCTGCAACACGCGCTGATCCGGCAGCGGCGGATCGGCGTAGGCCGCATACTCCGGCTGGTCGTCGAACGGCCTCGCCAGCACCTGCACCAGCTCCTCGAACGGGGCGTAATCGTCGTCGTTCACCGCGGCCTGGATCACGGCCTCGACGCGGTGGTTGCGCGGGATGAAGAGCGGGTTGACCGCGTGCATGGCGGCCTGGCGCTCGGCGGCGGTTTGCGGCTCCAGCGCGATGCGTGCGCGCCAGCGGCCGGCCCATTCGTCGAAGGCTGCGGGCTCCATGAACTGGCCGCGCACGTCCGCAGCCTCATCGCCAGTGGCCTCGCCGAGCTTGCGGAAGGTGAGGGTGAAGTCGGCCTGGTTCTTGGCCATGGCGTCGAGCAGGTCCTGGATCAGCGCATCGTCGCCGTCGCGCTCCGTGAACAGGCCGACCTTCCTGCGCAAGCCGGCCTGATAGGCCGCGCTGAACTGGTCGGAGAACGCGCCGAGAATGTCCTGGGCTTCGGCGACGGCCTTCTCCTGGTCGTCCGAAAATAGCGGCAGCAGGCATTCGGCAAGCCGCGTCAAATTCCACAAGCCGATGCGCGGCTGGTTGGCATAGGCGTAGCGGCCCATCTCGTCGATCGAGGAGAACACCTGGGCAGGATTGTAGGAATCCATGAACGCGCACGGGCCATAATCGATGGTCTCGCCCGAGATCGAGCTGTTGTCGGTGTTCATCACGCCGTGAATGAAGCCGACCAGCAGCCAGCGTGCGATCAGCTCGGCCTGGCGCGCGACCACGGCGGCGAGCAGCGCGTGATACGGCCGCTCGGCGTGGAGCAGGTCCGGATAATGGCGCGTGATGACGTGATCGGCGAGCCGGCGGATCGCCTCGGTGTCGCGGCGGACCGCGAAGAACTGGAAGGTGCCGACGCGGATGTGGCTGGAGGCGACGCGGGTCAGCACCGCGCCGGGCAACGCGGTCTCGCGGATGACGTGCTCGCCGGTGACGACCGCGGCGAGCGAGCGCGTGGTCGGGATGCCCAGCGCAAACATGGCCTCGCTGACGATGTATTCGCGCAAGACCGGGCCGAGCGCCGCGCGGCCGTCGCCGCGGCGGGAGAATGGGGTGGGGCCGCTTCCCTTGAGCTGGATGTCGCGGCGGACGCCGTCTTTGTCGATGACCTCGCCGAGCAGGATGGCACGGCCGTCGCCGAGCTGCGGCACGAAATGCCCGAACTGGTGCCCGGCATAGGCCATGGCGATGGGATCCGCTCCGGCGGGAACCGTCTTGCCGGCCAGGATTTCCGCGCCTTCAGGGGTCTCCAGCACATCAGGATCAAGCCCGAGCTGGACCGCCAGCGGCCGGTTCAGCTTGATCAGCCGGGGCGCGGCGACGGGGGTCGGCGCGACGCGGGCGAAGAAGTTGTCCGGCAGCGCCGAATAGGAGTTCTGGAAGGGGAAATGCACCGTCATGACCTCAAGATAGGGCTGGAACGTCAATCGGCAAAGGTTCGCCCCCGGATAAGCCAAAAATGGGCACCTGAGGTCCAAATCCGGCCGTTCCCTTGGTTGCCGCCCCCGTCCTGCCGGGGTAAACCCTGCCGCAACTTCGGACCGGCCATCACGGGCCGTTCGATTCGCCTCCTTCAGACATTGATTTTGGGACGACCATGCATCGCTACCGGTCACACACATGCGGCGCGCTCCGCGAGAGCAACATCGGCGAGACCATCCGCCTCTCCGGCTGGGTCCATCGCGTCCGCGACCATGGCGGCGTGCTGTTCATCGACCTGCGCGACCATTACGGCCTGACCCAGTGCGTGGTCGACCCGGACTCGGCGGCGTTCTCGCTGGCCGAAAAGCTGCGCTCGGAATTCGTGGTCAAGATGGACGGCAAGGTCCGCCGCCGCCCCGACGGCACCGACAACGACGATCTGCCGACCGGCAAGGTCGAAGTCTACATCAGCGAGATCGAGGTGCTGGGCCCGGCCGGCGACCTGCCGCTGCCGGTGTTCGGCGACCAGGAATATCCCGAGGACATCCGCCTCAAGTATCGCTTCCTGGATCTGCGTCGCGAGAAGCTGCACCAGAACATCATGACGCGCGTCGAGATCATCAAGTCGATGCGCCGGCGCATGGAGGGGCAGGGCTTCTTCGAGTTCAACACGCCGATCCTGACCGCGTCCTCGCCGGAAGGCGCGCGCGACTTCCTCGTCCCGTCGCGCATCCATCCCGGCAAGTTCTACGCGCTGCCGCAGGCGCCGCAGCAGTACAAGCAGCTGCTGATGATGTCGGGCTTCGACCGCTACTTCCAGATCGCGCCCTGCTTCCGCGACGAGGACCCGCGCGCCGACCGTCTGCCCGGTGAGTTCTACCAGCTCGACGTCGAGATGAGCTTTGTGACGCAGGAAGACGTCTTCGCGGCGATGGAGCCTGTGATCACGGGCGTCTTTGAAGAGTTTGCCAAGGGGAAGCCGGTGACCAAGGGCTGGCGCCGGATTCCGTTCGCCGAGGCGTTGCGCAAGTACGGCAGCGACAAGCCGGACCTGCGCAATCCCATCGAGATGCAGGACGTCTCCGAGCATTTCCGCGGCTCCGGCTTCAAGGTGTTCGCGCGCATGCTCGAAGATCCCAAGAACCAGGTCTGGGCGATCCCGGCACCGGGCGGCGGCAGCCGCGCCTTCTGTGACCGCATGAACTCGTGGGCGCAAGGCGAGGGCCAGCCCGGCCTTGGCTACATCATGTGGCGCGAGGGCGGCGAGGGCGCAGGTCCTCTCGCGAACAACATCGGGCCCGAGCGCACCGCCGCGATCCGCGCGCAGCTCGGCGTCAAGGAAGGCGATGCCGCCTTCTTCGTCGCCGGCGATCCCGACAAGTTCTGGAAGTTCTCAGGTCTCGCCCGCAACAAGGTCGGCGAGGATTTGAACCTCACCGACAAGGAGCGGTTCGAGCTCGCCTGGATCGTCGACTTCCCGATGTACGAGTACAACGAGGACGACAAGAAGGTCGACTTCTCGCACAACCCGTTCTCGATGCCGCAGGGCGGCCTGGAGGCGCTGAAGTCGCAGGATCCGCTGACGATCAAGGCGTTCCAGTACGACATCACCTGTAACGGCTACGAGATCGCCTCGGGCGGCATCCGCAACCACGTGCCGGAAGCCATGGTGAAGGCGTTCGAGATTGCAGGTTACGGCGAGCAGGAAGTGGTCGACCGCTTCGGCGGCATGTACCGCGCCTTCCAGTACGGCGCGCCGCCGCATGGCGGTATGGCCGCCGGCGTCGACCGCATCGTGATGCTGCTCTGTGGCACCACGAATCTGCGCGAGATCTCGCTGTTCCCGATGAACCAGCAGGCCATGGACCTCCTGATGGGCGCTCCGTCGGAAGCCACCACAAAACAGCTCCGCGAGCTGCATGTGCGGGTCAACCTGCCGCAGAAGTGAAGGTGAGGCTACGCCTCTCCTCGTGCGCGGAAAAGCACGCTCTCTCCTCCTCGTCATTGCGAGCGCAGCGAAGCAATCCAGAATCTTTCCGCGGAACGAGTCTGGATTGCTTCGTCGCAAGAGCTCCTCGCAATGACGAGGAGGAGAGAGCCGCCTATCTCTTCCCTACAGCCCCGTCGAGGCCTCGATCCTGAACTGCGCCAGCGCGCTCTGCGGGTCGGTTTGCGAGAGCTGCATCAATTGCATCAACGGCACCTTGGCGCGGGGCGTCAGCTTAATGGTCAGCGTCTGCCCCGGCGCTTCCACGAATCCGGCGAGCGCGTCGACCGCGCCCCTGGCATCGCTATTGGTCCCTGCGATCTTCTCGCCTTGCGCCCTGATCATCGCGACGATGGCGCTGCGGGCAGCATCGCGGCTGACATTCTGCATGCGTGCGAACTGCGCCACGACGAGATCGACCACGCCGCCGTCACGCAGCGAGGCCTCAAGCGCGCCGGTTTCGACCAGCGCTGCCTGACCCATCGCCTGCGCCGGGTCGGTCGTGAACAGGCCGCGCGGCACATTGACGAGCGCGACGCGGGTCTGCAGCCTGGCGAGGTTGCCGAGATCGAGCGTAGCGGGGGCGAGCGCGAACGCGCCCGACGATTCCGTCCAGGCCGCGCCGAGATCCAGATCGATCGCCAGCTTGTCCACGCCTGCCACGATCAGCGGCTGCAGCGCCGGATTGGCGGGATCGGTCGGCGCGACCATCTTCACGACCAGATTGACCTTGCTCGGGATCGGCCCGACGAACTCCCCCCAGTTCAGGCTGATCGTATCGATGGTGAAGAGCTGCCGCGTCGTCTTGTACGGCGAGACCACGCCCTTGATCTCGGCACCTTGGAGCACGCGGAATAGGCCGACCATCTGATCGGGCGAGGGCGGCCGTCCCGGCGTTTGGAGACTCGCCGCCCAGCGCATCAGATTTGCCACGCTGAAGGACTTCAACGCGAAGCGGTCCATCTTGAACTGGCCCTGCGGCATCGGGATGTCGAGGCCCTCCAGCGTTATTCTGTCCTGATCGTATTTGACCGCGTCGAGCCGTCCCGTCCCTTGCGGCGTCTCGGCCGTTTGTCGGCCGATTTCGGCCTTGCCGATCTGAAAGCTTTCGAAGAAATCAGCCACTCTCGCGATCATGTCGCGCGACTGCGCCGGCGTTGGGATCGAGCCGTCGGCCGGCACCAGCGCGATGATCTCGGACGGCCGGAATTTCGAGGGCCGGATGGCAATGTCGTCGAAGGTGAAACCGTCCACCTGCATGCGCATGCCGGGCGCCGCGGTGACGACATAGGAGTTGACCGAGATGCGCCGATAGATCCTGTGAAAATTGTCGTCGCTCGATCCTTGCGGATCGAGCGCGGCCCTCGCAGCGGTTGGGTCGAATTCGTAGATGGCCAGGCCGGACAATTCGCCGGTCATCTTCCCAGGCTTGCCCGGCTGGCTCAGGTCGACCGTATAGGTGACGCGGTCCATCTTCGCCGTTTCGATCTTGCCCCGGTTGAGGTTCTGGACCGATAGACCTGAATAGACATAATCCCCGCCGCCGGCATTGCCGCCCGCATTGATGTTGACCGTGAGGGTCGGCACCGCGATCTCCGACGCCGAGATGGTCGCGTATTGCGCGAGGACGAAGCGATACATGTCGATGATCGAGCCGGCCAACGGCGGGCCGTGTGCGCGGGTCGGGCCGGAAAAATCTCGCGCGCTGATCTGTGGGATCTTGTAGTTCGCCTTCACGGTGATCCGGTCGGTGGACGTGAATCCGACCTCGATCCCGGATGCATCGATGTTGTCGGCCGAAAAACGGGCCTCGTCCGGCTGGCGCACACCGACGGCCGTGATCTTGGCGACCTTCAAGGTGGCGATCTGCGCTTGGGCAGGCTCGACTGCAATGTCCTCGATCGTCAGCGTCCGGGTCGCGAGCTCGAACCCGATCTTGCCATGGCTCGCCTTGCCCCCACCCGAGCGGATCTGCGCGAACACCGCCTCGACCTCGGCGGTCGCCCGGTTCTGCACATACAGATTGAAGCCGAACCATCCGCCCGCGGCGAGCACCGCTGCCACGACGAGGCCGATCAGGATTCGCTTCATTCCCAGCTCCGATTGCCGATTTTGGATCGCGCAACCTGCCATATTCGCGAAACGCCGCGCGGTCCAGAGAAAGCTATGGTTTCAAATATTTGACGGCGCGCCCTGTTGACGGGGATGCAATCGGATGTTGCCACCGGGCCTTCGGCCGTGCTTCATCCCGTTTCCATGACCCGGAAATACGGTCCGCTTGGGCCGTCGAATCGCATTTTTGAGGCCGGTAACGCGAGGCGAGACACCGCATGTCGTCCTATTCTGATGATCTCCACCAGGCGGCGCTCGCCTACCACCGTCTGCCGCGCCCTGGAAAGCTCGAGATCCAGGCAAGCAAGCCGCTTGCCAATCAACGCGACCTCGCGCTGGCCTATTCGCCGGGCGTCGCCGCGGCCTGCACCGAGATCGCCAAGAATCCGGCCGAGGCGGCCACGCTCACCACGCGCGCCAACCTGGTTGCCGTGGTCTCCAACGGCACCGCGGTGCTCGGCCTCGGCAATATCGGTCCGCTGGCCTCCAAGCCGGTGATGGAAGGCAAGGCGGTCCTGTTCAAGAAATTCGCCGGCATCGACGTGTTCGACATCGAGATCGCCGCCGACACCATCGACCGCGTGGTCGAGACCGTGGCCGCGCTGGAGCCGACCTTCGGAGGCATCAATCTGGAGGACATCCGCGGGCCGGAATGCTTCGAGATCGAAGCGCGCTTGAAGGAGCGCATGAAGATTCCGGTCTTCCACGACGACCAGCACGGCACTGCGATCATCGTCGCCGCCGCCATCACCAATGGTTTGAGGCTGAACGGCAAGAAGCTGTCCGAGGTCAAGATCGTCGCGTCGGGGGCAGGGGCCGCGGCGATCGCGACACTCAATCTCCTGGTCTCGATGGGCGCGCAGCGCAAGAACATCTGGGTCTGCGACATCGACGGCCTCGTGCACGAGGGCCGCAACACCTCGATGGACCGCTGGAAGGCGGTCTATGCGCAGAAGACCGACAAGCGCACGCTCGCCGACGTGATCGGCGGCGCCGACATCTTCATCGGGCTCTCGGCGCCGGGCGTGCTCAAGCCGGAGATGGCCAAGGCGATGGCCGACAAGCCTTTGATCATGGCGCTCGCCAATCCGGTGCCGGAAATCATGCCGGAAGAGGCGCGCAAGGCGCGCCCCGACGCCATGATCTGCACCGGCCGTTCCGACTACCCGAACCAGGTCAACAACGTCCTCTGCTTTCCCTTCATCTTCCGTGGGGCGCTCGACGTCGGCGCCATCGCGATCAACGAGGAGATGAAGCAGGCCGCCGTCGAGGCCATCGCGCAGCTCGCGCGCGAGGCGCCGTCGGATGCCGTCGCGCAGGGTTTCGACACCGGCGAGACGCAGGGCTTCGGTCCGGGCTCGCTGATCCCGAGCCCCTTTGATCCCAGGTTGATCTTGCGCATCGCGCCGGCCGTTGCGAAGGCGGCGATGGAATCGGGCGTCGCAACGCGCCCCATCACCAATTTCGACGAATACACCGCGCTGCTCGAACGCTTCGCCTTCCGCTCCGGCCTCGTCATGAAGCCGATGTTCGCCAAGGCCAAGACCCAGCCGGTGCGCGTGATCTATGCCGAAGGCGAGGACGAGCGCGTGCTACGCGCCACGCAAGTCGTGCTGGAGGAAAAGCTGGCGCGGCCGATCCTGGTCGGCCGTCCGTCGGTCGTGGAGGCGCGCATCAAGCGCTTCGGCCTCTCGATCCGGGCCGGCAAGGATTTCGACCTCGTCAATCCCGAGGACGATCCGCGCTACCGCTCCTACGTGCAGTCCTATGTCGAGGTCGCCGGTCGCCGCGGCGTGACGCCGGATGCAGCCCGCACCGTGGTGCGCACCAACAATACGGTGATCGCCGCGCTCGCGGTCACGCGCGGGGAAGCAGACGCCATGCTCTGCGGCGTCGAGGGCCGCTACATGAGCCATCTGCGCCATGTCCGCGAGATCGTCGGCTTCTCGCCTGGAATCAGCGACTATGCGGCGCTGGCGCTATTGATCACCAGCAAAGGCGCCTTCTTCATCGCCGACACGCAAGTTCGCCCCAATCCGAGCGCGGAGGAGCTTGCCGAGATCGCATCGCTCGCCGCGGTCCACGTCCAGCGCTTCAACATCAAGCCAAAGATCGCCTTCGTCTCGCATTCGGATTTCGGCAGCTACGACACCGATTCCTCACGCAAGATGCGGCTGGCGACCCAGCTTCTGAAGGACAAGCATCCGGAGATCGAGGCCGACGGCGAAATGCAGGGCGACACCGCACTCTCCGCAGCTGCGCGAAGGATGGTGCTGCCGCATTCCAAGCTGGAGGGCGAGGCCAACATCCTGATCATGCCGACCCTGGATACCGCCAACGTCGCCTATCAGATGATCAAGTCGCTCGCGGACGCGCTGCCCGTCGGCCCGATCCTGGTCGGCCCGGCGCGCCCCGCGCATATCCTCACCCCCTCGGTGACGGCACGCGGCATCCTCAACATGACGGCCGTGGCCGTGGTGGAAGCGCAGGAACGCGCCTCGCGGCAGCAGCCGACGTTGTTTACGTAAGGCACCGCTGTCGCGCGCCGCTGGAGGTGCAATCCTTCTCCCCTTGTGGGAGAAGGTGGCATAGGCGGCCTTCGGCCGCCGTTCTTAGCGACGCCGAAGCGAAGCTTCGGCCGTGGCGCCGGATGAGGGGTTGTTTCCGCGAGTCGGGATCTCGCGAGTTGCCCGTGCCGATAGATACCCCTCATCCGTCTCGCCGCTTCGCGGCGAGCCACCTTCTCCCACAAGGGGGAGAAGGGAAGAGACCGGCAATTTTGAATTCCTATCAGTTCGCCATTTCCCCGTTTGTAAACCGGCGCACGACTCTCCATAATCCCCTTCAAGCGTTCTGCGTTCTGCGCTCTGAGCTTGCCAAGAGGCCGATCATGCCAGCGTTCGTGACTTTCGGGCGAATCCTGTTCGCCGTGCTGTTCATCTACACGGGCGCGACCAAGCTGTTTGCCATCCAGGCCACCGCCGACGTCATCGCAACCAAGCTCGTGGTGCCCGATGTCGTCGCGCCTTATGCCCAGCAGGTCGAGACGGCGACCGCCATGACCACGCCGCAGCTCTTGGCGATCGCGATCGGCGGGCTCGAGCTCATTGCAGGGCTGATGATCGCGCTGAATTTCGGCGCGCGTTTCTTCGCGATGCTGCTGATCGTCTACGTCGCCGTCGCGACCGTCCTGTTCTACGATTTCTGGAACATGGCGGCGCCCGACAACGCCAAGATGCTGGTCGACGCGCTCAAGAACCTCTCGATCATCGGCGCGCTCTGCATGATCATCGGCTATGGCCGCACCACGCGTCCGGCCGAGGCGGCCTACGGCGACGTCTAGCGGTCACTCCGCTCTCGGCGGCGCGATCTCGCGCATCCAGCGGGAAATCGTCGCGCTGCTCGCTCCATCGCTGCCGCGCTGTCGGCCGAGCAGGGCGGCCTCCCGTGCGGCGCGGGGCGTGATGCCGTAGGCGGCCTTGAACGAGCGCGTGAAATGCGCGTCGGTGCCGAGCTGCCAGCGCCGTGCCACCTCGCTGATCCGGGGGCCCCGCGCGCCCGAATTGGCGAGGTCGAAGAAGGCGCGGTGCAGCCGGCGGCTGCGGATGTAGTCGGCGATGCCGCCGACCGGGGCGAACAGCCGGTACAGCGAGGCCCGGGACAGGCCGAAATGGGCGGCGATCGAATTGGCCGACAGATCCTCGCTGGCAAGGCCAGCCTCGATATATTGGCGGATCCGCATCAAGGACGGGCTTGCCGCGACGCCATGGTCGGCATCGGCCTCGCCCCGTTCGATTTCGTTGCGAAGGCACGCGGCCAGCAGCGACACCGTGCCCTCGACCACGGATTGGCATTCGTCGAGGCTCATGCGCGGGGCAAATTCGAACAGGGCGGTGAGATGCCCCGCCAGCAATCGCGCGATCACGCTGCTGCCCGGCAGCACCAGGCCATGCAAATCATCGACCCGCAAGAGATGGGCGGCGAACATCGGGCGCGGCACGACCAGCGTGACATTCTCGAACGCCGTCGCCTTGGTCTCCAGCGCCTGGGCGAGATCGAACAGGCAGATGTCGCCGGCGCGTACGCGCATCGGCCGTGTGCCGGCAACGCCGTCATAGCCGCCCTTCAGATAGAGCTGGAGGATGATGTGGTCGACGCCGCTGCGCGCGATCGTTTCGGCCGTCCGGCGGAAACGCTGGCCGCTGGCACGGCTCAGCCCGATCAGCACCGGTCCCATGGCGTAGGAGCTGAGGTCGGCGCGAAACGGGCCCGGTTCGCCGGCGGCGAGCTCGTCCACCTCGAACAGCGTGGCGACGGCTTCCCGCCACGCTGCGATGTTCGCCTCCGTCTCCATCTGATCGGCGCTGAAGCCGAATGCCGGCAGCAGGGACGATATCGGGGCGACATCGTCATTCAATCCGGAAGCGTCCGTCGGACTAGTCGTCGTGCAGTCGTCGCTCATTCTGGCCGTGGGTTAGTTTTTGCTCTTTTGTCTCAGTCTATTGATGCGGTGTGTCGCAGCCGTTGGCTCGTATTGACGCCGCGCCGCGGACGTTGGCTATAGCGCCACGACCGCCGTCGGGGCCGATTTTAGGGTCTCGGCAAATATGCTAGCCGGCTTTGCGCTGGCCGGCGGCGGACCAATTTTAGCCTGATGAAGCAGCAAGATACGAAACGGTATTCTATTGCCGGTACTGTGCATGGGGTTGTTTTTCCACTTTCGAATCGAGAGGCTACCCCCGCCGCCACGGGGTCACGGTCACCTCATGCGCCGCGTCGAGGAGGTAGGGCGCACCCGGCCTCATCCCGCGCGCAGCCAGCACCTCGTGAGGCGTCCGCTGGGGTACGCCGACGAAGCAGCCTTCACCGCCGGGCAGCCGCACATGCGGAGCCTCCGACAGCCAGAACGTGTCGTAGCGGTCCATGAACAGGTCGAACACGACCGGGCCGCCGATGATGGCGACCATGCCGGATGCGACGTCGGCGAAGGCGCAGGCCTCCTCGAAGCTCGCATGCTCAGGATTCCACAGCGTCGCGTTCGGCATCTCCGGATCGACGGTGAGGTCCCTGGTCTTGCGGGTCAGGATCAGCCGCTTGCGGCTGGCCGAATTCGGCTGCTGCTCGTGCGAGTTGCGGCCGTGCACGATCAGCGCGGCGCGATCGAGCGCCTGCTCGAAGAACCGCTTGTCACCTTCGAATTTCAACGTCTCAGGCATGATGTGCGACGGATCGGCGAGCATGCCGTCCGCGGAGACGATGACGTAGCCTTCGATACGGAAAGACAAGTGCGACGGCTATTCGGAAACGGTGGTCACCACCGAATTGACCGGGCGCTGGCTCACCGTCGGCAGCTTGAGATCCTTGAGCAGCTCCTGGTCGTATTCCGGCAGCGTCGAGGCCGGGAACTTGGCGCGCATCGCTACCACCTTGTAGCCGCCCGCCTTCAGCCGCTTGAGCAGCTCGGGCAGGGCCTCCGCGGTGTGCTTCTGGAAGTCGTGCATCAGGATGATGCCCTTGCCCTTGGTGTCGAGCTTCTTCATCACGGTCTCGACGATCTTCTCGGGCTTGGAAGCCTTGAAGTCGAACGAGTCGATGTCGCAGGAGAAGCTCGCGACATTGCGGTTGCCGAGATAGGTGACCATCTCGGGCGGATGCTGCAGCGCCGGGAAGCGGAAGAACGGCGCGGGCGAGATGCCGCCGAGCGCCCACTTCACCGCCGCAAAGCCCTTCTCGATCTCGTCCTTGCGCTGCGCTTCGTTGAGCTTCTTGTTGTTGAGGTTGGCGTGCGACCAAGTGTGGGCGCCGACGGTGTGGCCGGCTGCGTAGACCTGCTTGAGGACCTCCGGCTCGTAGGTCGCGTGCTTGCCGATGATGAAGAAGATTCCGGTGGTGCATTCGTCCGCGAGCGCCTTCAGCACCGCGGGCGTGTTGCGCGGCCAGGGGCCGTCGTCGAAGGTCAGCACGACCTCCTTGTCGCGCAGGAAGTCGAGCTCCTTGAAATGCTCGAAGCCGAAGCCGGGACCGCCCGTGGTGTCGATCTCGACGGTGCGGGCGACGCCGAGTGCGCCCGGTGTGTTGCAGGCCGCGCGGGCCGGCTGCGGCGGCTGTTTCGGCGGGGGCGGATTGACGAAGCCCGCTGGCGCCGCAGCCGCTGCTGCGGGCGCTGGAGCTGCAGGGGATGTTGCAGCCGCTGGTGTTGCCGCCGGCGCGGCTTGCGGTGCGGCCGCGGGCTTCGCGGCCGGCGTCTGCGACCATGCGGCGCCGGAGAGCGCCACCGACATCGCACCTGCTAAAATCAGTCCTGCCGCCACGCGCATGGTGATGTCCCTCGAGATTGATCCCGTTGTTCCGCCGTGGCTTTTCGCCTGCGGCAAAAAACCGTCCTGCCCAAAACAATCCTAGCCTAGATGGTGGGCCATCGCCATTGCAACGGCTGTTTGATGCCGCGTCGCAATTGTGCCCAGCCGGATGGCGTGCACTTGAGTCGTGCACGTGAGTCAAGTGTCGGCCAGGGCCCTTGCAATGGCGGTCTTGATCCGCGTGTCGGCCGGCTCGACGGCGGATGGAAATACCTCGGCGATATAGCCGTCGCGGCCGATCAGGTATTTGTGGAAGTTCCAGCGCGGAACTTCCTTCGGTCGGGCTTCCGCGGCCCATTTGTAGAAGGGATGCGCCCGCGCACCGACCACCGCAGCCTTGGCCGTAATCGGGAAGGTAACGCCATATTGGTGGTGTGCGGTCTGCGTGATCTCGCTGCTGCCACCGGGCTCCTGGCCGCCGAAATCGTTGGACGGCACGCCGATCACGGTGAGCCCGCGCCCGCGAAACTCGTTCCAGATTTCCTGCAGGCCGGCATATTGCGGCGTGTAGCCACAGAGCGAGGCCGTGTTCACCACCAGCAGCGGTTTGCCGGTGAACGTGGCGAGGCGGATGTCGTCGCCTGACAATGCGGGGAAGGAGAAGGCGTAGGCCGAGATCCGGCTCATGGCGCCATCGGCGAGGGCGCGCGTGACAGGCGCGAACGCGCCCGCAAGCGTGACGCTCAGCACGGTTCTGCGATTCATCATGACGGCGTCCCCCGAGATGATCCGAGGGCAGATTACTCCGCCACTGCGGCCTCGCGCGTCAACACCGCGTTATCGGTCCTGCGAGAGAGCTAGTACAGGCGGACGATGAAGTCGGTACCTTCGCCGGTCTCGCCCTGGTTGATGCCCTGGTCGGAGACGATGATCGAGCCGCCTGACGTCAGCATCTCGTTGATTTTCGCCATGGTCTCAGTGGGGACCGAGATGCGGTTGAGGGCTTCGGCTGGGCTGTCCGGCGTCACCACCGGTTTTGCGGCGACGGGGATCACGGCGGCACCGCGCTGGCGGCGCGCCACGCGGTTGTCGTCCTCGCGCGCCACGGAACGGGCGGACACGGGCAGCGACACCACCGACCAGTGCAGCGTGTTGGCATCGGCCTTGTCGAGCTCGGCGGTGAAGACATGCGTGCCGAGCGGCCGGTCGCTCGCGGCGATCGTGACAGGCACCTCGAACAGCGGCGCAAAATTCTGCCGCACATAGAGCTTGGAATCCTTGCGGCTGATGAAGACGGCAATCTGGCCGGCCCGCTTGGGTGTGTCCGGCTTTGCCGCCGGCGCAGGATCGGTGAGGCGGCCCTCGTCCTTCTTTGCATCGGGTGCGGTGGCGAGCGCCGGCGCATCGGGTGCCTTCGCGGCTTCCGTTTTGACCGGGTCGACCTTGTCGGCAGGCTTGTTCTCGGTCGCCGGCTTGGCGGCGTCTTCGGACGCAGGCTTGGCCGCTTCGGCCGTCTTGACCTCGTTGGCCGTCGCCGCGGCTTCCTCGCGCGCAGCCGCATGGCCGGTGGTCACGTCCGACAACACGGTGTGGCCGACCGAGGTGCGCAGCTCGACCACGCTGTCGGCGCTGGCCGTCTTGGTCTCGACCGGCTTGGCTTCGGTCGTGCCCTTATCGGCCTTGTCAGCGACATTGGTCTGCGGCGCGAGGCTCGCGGCGGGCTGCGGCGGCACGCGCATGGAGGCGAGCACGGGATGGGAGAAGCTTTGCGGCGATACCTGGCCGGGCGCCACGATCACGCGCGCGCCCATCCTGGTCCAGTTCCACATCTTCATCGCGAACGCCATGGGCATGCGGATGCAGCCATGCGAGGCCGGATAGCCCGGCAGCGCGCCAGCATGCATCGCGACGCCGGACCAGGTGATCCGCTGCATGTACGGCATCGGCGCGCCGCTATAGAGGTTGGAACGGTGGAATTTGTGCTTCTGGATGATGCTGAACACGCCCATCGGCGTCGAGTGGCCCTTCATGCCCGTCGACACCGGTGATTCCGCGAACACGCCGGCTTTGTCGTAGACCGTCATCTTCTGCCGGTCGATCGAGACGACAATGACGAGTGGCCCTTGCGGCTTGGTGCCGGCTTCCTTCTCGACAACGACGTCCTTCTTGCTTGCGGCGCCGCGCTTTTGCGGCTTCTGGCGCGGTATTTCGGGAAGCCGGTTCGGCCGGGCGTAGTAGGGCCGGTCGGAATAGTCCGTCCAGTAATAAAATGCTGCGTTTGCTTCGCTGGTTGCGCCGATCGCACCCGCCGCCGTCAACATGGCGACCTGCCACAGCCGTGCCGGCTTGGCAGGCGAACCCCACCCGTTCACGCTGTTCATCCTCGAATCCATTATCCAAATCAGACGTTAGTCTCGCAAAGGGAATACGCGTTCACCAGCAGCGCGGTTCTGCCATCAGCTACTTTTGTCCAAGGCGTAGCAAAAAAGCCTCACGGAGCGGTAAACGGCGGCCGGGTCCGCTCCTCTGCCGCCTTCCTGACCGCCGCTTGCGTTCCTACATTGCGGGGACTTGTTAGCGGAGAACTTCATGTCATCTCGTTTCCCCGGTCTTTCGAGCATCCGTCTGAAAGGCCTCGCTTTATTCCTCCTGGCTCTGACCGCGCCAATGGCGTCGGCATCTGCGGCCGACGAACCTGATCTGATCTTCCGCCGCTCTACCGTGTTCAAATGGATGAGCCCGAACGACAAGCTCGCGACCTATGGTCTCGACGATCCCGAAGTCGAAGGCGTCGCCTGTCATTTCACGGTGCCGGAGAAGGGCGGCTTCAAAGGCTGGCTCGGCCTTGCCGAGGAGGTCTCGGATATCTCGCTGGCCTGCCGCCAGGTCGGTCCGGTCAAGTTCAAGCACAAAATGGAGCAGGGCGACGACATGTTCCGCCAGCGCCGGTCGCTGTTCTTCAAGAAGATGCAGATCGTGCGCGGCTGCGACGCCAAGCGCAACGTGCTGGTCTACATGGTCTATTCAGACAAGCTGATCGAAGGCTCGCCCAAGAACTCGACCTCGACCGTGCCGATCATGCCGTGGGGACCTGCGGACGCAAACGTCCAGAAGTGCGGCGAGTTCTTCACGCAATGAGGCGCTCCGCGTTCACTCCTGCAACGCGCTCGCGTTCACCCGGCGGCGATCGCGCGGCGTCGCAAGGCGCGATCCGGTCAGTCGCACGAACGTCTGCGGCGCCGCCTCGAGGCCGCGGCTCGATTGCAGCGCCATTGCGCCGGTGCTGCCGCGAATGATCGGTTGATCTGCGCGCTCCGTCGGTGGATTTTCATCGCGCGGCGTTGCGCGATTTCCCGCCATCATGGCCATCCCTCACGTGAATGCGCCCGATGATCCGGGCGTCTCGGTTTCGATGGCTTGGGTCGTTGCTGAACCAATTCCGGTTCGACAGGATCCAGCCTTCTTTTGCCGCCCTTTCAGCAGAAAAACGTAAAATGCATGTGAAGCGCGCGCGGCGGCCGCGTGACAACGCTTGGGCGGGGTGCACGTCCGTGCCGGCGCCGGAACTTGGCAGGCGACTTTGGCCTGCCGCCAGACCTATCTGAAATAACTGGCATTTTCCGAGAATTGTTTCGTCGCCGTGGCCGGGACGAAACAATTCTCACGAAGACGAAACCATTTTCAGTTTTTCGCGCATCACGCGCGAAACCGCCCATGGTTATCAGGCTGATAAGGACGACGGCGCACCGCCGGCCACAGAATTGGGACACAGATCATGCGCGCGCTCAGCTTCATCCTTGCTTTCGGTTTCGTGCTCGCCGGCTCCTCGTTGGCGGGTGCGCCCGACGGCAATCTCCCCGGTGTCGGTACCTTCCAGTACAGCGGCTCGCCCGTTGCGGTTCCGGCCGCTCAGCCGATCATGGTCGCCGCGCGCTTCTGACTGCACACAACGAAACAGCCGGCAAAACTATCATGTTGCTTCGTCTCTGCGCCGCAGCGTTCGTGTCCCTTCTGACGATCAACTCCGTTCAGGCGCAGGTCCGCTCACCTTCCAGGCTACCCGATCCGCGTGGCGAATTCGTGCGCCAGTGTGCGCCGCACATGCTCGGGCGCTGGCAGCATCCGGAAGCGGTCTGCGGCTGCCTGCACGATCACGCCGCCGCGGCCGTCGAGGATCGCGATCTGCGCGAAGCGCTGCTGCGCGGCATCAGCGAGACCGGCGTGCCCACCATCGAGACAGATTGGGTACCGGCCTCCAAGCACAGCGAGATCGGCCCGACCTTCACCAAGATCGCCAAACCGACCCTGCAGTGCATGTTCGATCCGGCGAAATAGTCCTGGATCCTTACTTCGTTTTCGGTCCGTGCCGGGGCACGCAGGAACTCGTGCGCGAGACTCCCTTGTCGGTCATCTTCGCGCCGCGCACTTCCCTGAGCTGACCGGCGGGGCAGGTTCCGTCATCCACGAGCACGCGCTGGCCGAGCTTCAGATCGCCGATGTCCTGCTCACGTCCGACTGTGGCAGCGCGTGCCGTCGAGACAAGCGCGATGGAGATCAGCAGCGAGAGGCAGGTCGCGTGGCGCAGCAGCATGATGTGAGGTCCCGGAATCGATGCCGCAATCTAGGGAGCGGCGGGCGATTCTGATAGTGAAGCTTCGTCAGGCCCGGCGGGCCGGTTTTCCTTTTGCGGCCAAGGCTGCGCGCGATTCCCTCGCGAGACGTTCCGCGGACGCCACGAGCTGCGGCACGGGATGTCCGGAAAATCCCAGCACGAAGCCGGGCAGGGGACGCCCGCGCGAATAGGTGTCGGCCAATAGCCAGCCTTCGGCGCCAGCCGCCTGCTTGGCCAGCGCCGCCACCGCCGGATCGACGGCAGGATCGAACCGGGCGACAAGATGCAGGCCTTGTGAGGGCACCGGCACCGAAAGCGCGCCACCGGATGCGACTTCCAGCCTCTCGGCGAGCACGTCGCGCGCCTCGCGATAGAGTTTCCGCACGCGCTTCAGATTCGCGGCGAAGGCGCCGGAATTGAGCATGTCCGCCACCGCGCCCTCCATCAGCGTGCCGGGAAAGCGGTCGAGCGCCGCCCGCGCCGTCGTCACGTCCGCGATCAGGCGTTCGGGCAGCGCGCAATAGCCGATGCGCAGGCCCGGAAACAGCGTCTTGGCAAAGGTGCCGAGGTAGATCACGCGCTGGAGCCGATCGATGCCGGCGAGCGACATCAGCGGCGCGCCGTCATAACGGAACTCGCTGTCGTAATCGTCCTCGAGCACGAATGCGCCGGCCTGTTTGGCCCAGTCCAGAAGCTCGAGCCGTCGCGGCATCGACATCTGCACGCCAAGTGGAAACTGGTGCGACGGCGTGACGTAGGCCGCGCGCGCGGACGGCGCCGCGATGCGGCCTTTGGCGACGCGCATCCCGTGTTCGTCCACCGGGACGGGCACGGCGCGATAACCGCAATGGGCGATGGTTTTTCGCGCGGCGGGATAGCCCGGATCCTCGCACCAGACCTGGTCGCTGGATTTCAGGATCGCGCTCAGCACGATGCGCAGCGCGTGCAGCGTGCCCGAGGTCAGCATGATCTGGTCGGGATCGCAACGCAGCCCCCGCGCCGACAACAGATGGTCGGCGATCGCCACGCGCAGCTCGCGGCTGCCGCGAGGGTCGCCATAATGCAGGTGCTCGGTTCCGAATGCGCGCATGCGGCGGCCGACGAAAGCGCGAAAACGCTGCACGGCGCGTTCGTCGATATGGGTGCAGCCAAGCGCAAACGCGCCTTGCTTTGGCGCTTCGAGAACGACCTTCGGCTTGTTCGGCTCGGCGGCGCGCTGGGGTATACGCGCCGCGACGAACGTTCCGGAGCCGACCGTCGCGTCGGCAAAGCCGTCGGCGATCAGGCGCTCATAGGCGGTGACGACGGCGTTGCGGCGGAAGCCGGTCTGCCTGGCCAGCGTCCGCGATGGCGGCAGCGGCTCGCCCGGCCGGACCAGGCCGGAGACGATCATCTCGCACAGTGCCTGATACAGCCGGTGCGCGGCAGAAGCGCCGGCCGTGACGTGAGGGCCGGTGAGGTCGAGCGGAAGCTCGGGCTTGGTTCGGGACGACGAATTGGTCGGAATTTTTTGCATGGAATTGGAACTATCGCAGACCAAATGCGCCGCTACAACTGCTCCGGATTTCTTCCATCCGAGCAGGAGCGGCTGTGAGCCAGACCGAGACCTCGAATTCCTATCCGACATCGGCACGCAACCAGGTGAAGCGCCGGCACGACCGCGGCTTCTATGATCACGACACGGTTCATCGCATCCTGGATTCTTCGATGCTGTGCCACGTCTCCTACGCAATCGACGGCCAGCCCTATTGCACGCCGACCTTCTTCTGGCGCGAGGGCACCAGGCTGTACTGGCACGGATCGAGCGCCAGCCGCATGCTACGCAACCAGAGCAAGGGCGAGCGCGTCTGCCTGACGGTCGCCCATCTCGACAGCCTCGTGCTGGCACGCTGCGGCTTCAACCATTCCGCCGACTACCGCGCCGTGATGGCGTTCGGCACAGCCTATCTCGTCACCGATCCTGATGAGAAGGAGCGCGCGGTGATCGCCATGGTCGATCGCTTCTTCCCGGATCGCACCGCCGGCCTGCGACAGAGCACCATGCAGGAAATCAAGGCGACGTCCTTCATCGCAATGGAAATCGAGGAAGCCTCGGCCAAGATCCGCGCCAAGGGCGTCGCCGACGATGACGAGGACTATGCGCTGCCGATCTATGCGGAGCGCATTCCGGTCCGCACCGTGCTCGGCGCCCCCGAACCGTGCCCGCGCCTGCTCGATGGTGTCAGCCGGCCTGCGACTCTGAACGGCTATTCCGAAGGCCGGCTGCTCGAAGATGCATTGCGGGATGCATATTTTCTGGAGTACCCGAACGGCTGAAATCGGCTAGTTTGCGCGCTCCCTGGGACCATTGGAATGTCTGGAGTCGCCCGAATGAATGCCGAAACGCAGCAGAGGATTCTTGACGCCGTCGACAGCGGCTTCGAGGCTCAGCTCGCAACCACCCGCGATTTCGTCGCGATCCCTTCGACCCGCGGGGCGGAGGGACCATGCCAGGACATGATCGGCGATCTCCTGCGCGAACGTGGCTACGAGGTCGACGACTGGCATATCGACGTCGAGGATTTGAAGGATCTGCGCGGCTTCGGTCCGATCGAGCACGACTTCTCGAAGGCGCGATCCGTGGTGGGAACTTACCGTCCGAGAACCAATGGCGGCAAGTCGCTGATCCTGCAAGGGCACTGCGATGTGGTGCCGGCCGGTCCGCTGGAATTGTGGGAAACGCCGCCATTCGCGCCGGTCATCAAGGACGGCAAGATGTTCGGCCGCGGTGCCTGCGACATGAAGTCCGGGACGATCGGTGCGCTCTATGCGCTGGACGCGATCAAGGCCGCGGGCTTCAGGCCGACGGCGCGGATCCATTTCCAATCGGTGATCGAGGAGGAGAGCACCGGTGTCGGCGCACTCTCGACGCTGCAACGCGGCTATCGCGCGGACGCCTGCTTCATTCCGGAGCCGACCGGCGGCAAGATGGTGCGCTCCCAGGTCGGCGTGATCTGGTTCCGCCTCCGCGTGAAGGGGCATCCGACCCACGTTGCCTTCGCAGGCTCCGGCGCGAACGCGATCATGGCGGCATATCACCTGATCCAGGCGCTGCAAAAGCTCGAGATCGAATGGAACGAGCGGGCCAAGGCCGACCGTCACTTCAAGACGCTCGACCATCCCGTCAACTTCAACGCCGGCATCATCAAGGGCGGCGACTGGGCGTCGAGCGTGCCGGCCTGGTGCGATGTCGACTGCCGGATTGCGGTGTTGCCGGGCTGGTCGATCGCCGATCACCAGAAGGAGATCATGGCTTGCGTCGCCGCCGCTTCGCGCAACCACCGCTTCCTCGCCAACAATCCGCCGCAGGTCGAATGGTCCGGCTTCCTGTCGGAAGGCTATGAGCTGACCAACGCCGCGGAGCCCGAGGCTGCGTTCGGTAAGGCCTTCAACAGGGTCTATGGCGGTACGCCAGAGGACCTCGTCTTCACGGCGCTGACCGACACGCGCTTCTACGGCCTCAACCACGGCATCCCGAGTCTGTGTTTTGGTGCCAGCGGAGGCGAGATGCACGGCTTCAACGAGTTCGTCGACCTGGAGTCATTGAAGAAGGCGACCAAGGCGATGGCGCTGTTCATCGCGGAATGGTGCGGCGTGGAGAAGGCGTAGCGGTCTCCCCATCGCCACTGCGGTAGGGTGGGCAAAGGCGCACTTGCGCCATGCCCACCACCTTTCTCTCGGATGAACCAAGATGGTGGGCACGCTCCGCTTTGCCCACCCTGTACCCTCGTAGCGGTCGCTGCCCAATCCACCGGCTCCCTCAATCCTTTAAGCTTAAAAGAAAGACTAGGATGCCGCCCTGACCGGTGGCAGACTGGCTTCGGTTCGTCGGACGAGTCCTCGGGAGCAACGATGCGCGATTGGGATGACGCTTACGCCAATTCGGCCCACATCTCGGGCTCGGACAAGATGCCGGCGCTGTGGGCGGAGCGGGCAGCGGCCTACCGCGCCGGGCTGAAGGAATTTCGCCCCGACATCGCCTACGGCGCCGGCGAGCGCCAGAGGCTCGATCTGATCCTGCCTGACGGCGACAGCAAGGGTCTCGTCGTCTTCGTCCATGGCGGCTACTGGATGCGCTTCGACAAATCGACCTGGACCGATCTCGCCGAAGGTGCGCGGCACCATGGCTGGACGGTGGCGCTGCCGAGCTACACACTGGCACCAGCTGCCCGCATCTCCGATATCACTGCGGAGATCACCGCCGCGATCGCCAAAGCGGCATCGCTCGTCTCGGGGCCGATCCGGCTCGCCGGCCATTCCGCCGGCGGCCATCTCGTCACACGCATGCTGTGCGGCGACAGCCGGCTCGAGTCCGCCGTCTACAACCGCATCGCCGGTACGCTCTCGATCAGCGGCCTGCACGACTTGCGTCCGCTCCTGAAGACGGGGATGAACGAGACGCTGCGCATGACGATGGAGGAGGCGACGCTGGAAAGCGCGGCGCTGCATCTGCCACGAGGGCGTTCGCCAGTGACGGCCTGGGTCGGCGGCAGCGAGCGGCCCGAATTCATCCGCCAGTCCGATCTGATGGCGAACATCTGGACCGGCTTCGACGTGCCGACGCACCTCGTCGTCGAGCCCGGCCTCAACCATTTCACGGTGATCGACGGGCTCAAGGATCCGTCGTCACAGATCACCGCGCGCCTGATCGGCCTCGATGAATGAGGCCAGGGACGATCGATCGAGAGGGGCCAGCCATGACGTCCAGCGATTACGATCCCACAAGCGAAGGCGCCGAGACCGATTTCGCCCTGCGCATGTCCTACGGTGATTATCTCGCGCTGGACGCGATCCTCGGTGCGCAGCATCCGCTGTCGGAGGCGCATGACGAGATGCTGTTCATCATCCAGCATCAGACCACGGAACTGTGGATGCGGCTCGCCATCCACGAGCTCGCCGCTGCGCGCCGTGCGATCTCACGGGATGAGGTGCAACCCGCGATGAAGATGCTGGCCCGGATGTCGCGTATCTTCGAGCAGCTCAACGGCGCCTGGGACGTGCTGCGCACGATGACGCCCAGCGAGTATACCCGCTTCCGCTCGCAACTCGGACAATCCTCGGGCTTTCAGTCGCGGCAATACCGGCTGATCGAATTTCTGCTCGGCAACCGCAACCACGCCATGCTGAAGCCGCACGCGCACGATGCGGAGACGATCAAGCTGCTCGAAGCCGAGCTCGCGACGCCGAGCCTCTATGACGAGGTGCTGCGGCTTGCCGACCGCAACGGGCTCAAGATGCCTGCTGCGGTGCTGGCGCGCGACGTTCGCGAAACCCACAGCTTCAACGAAGGCGTGCTGCAGGCCTGGCGTATCGTCTACGAGGCGCCGGAAACCCACTGGATGCTCTACGAACTGGCCGAGAAGCTGGTCGATTTCGAGGATTATTTCCGGCGCTGGCGCTTCAACCACGTCACCACGGTCGAGCGCGTCATCGGCTTTAAGCGTGGCACCGGCGGCACTGGCGGCGTCAGCTATCTCAAGCGCATGCTCGAGGTCGAACTGTTTCCCGAACTCTGGCGCGTGCGTACGATTCTGTAGGGATGTCCATGACCCGGCTTCGCGTCTACGACGATACTAGAGCCTTGTTCCATTTGCCTGACGGCGTGATCTATCTCGACGGCAACTCGCTGGGTGCGCTGCCGCTGGGCGTTGCCGAGCGTGTCAACCGCGTGATCACCAGGGAATGGGGCAACGAGCTGATCCGCGCCTGGAATAGTGCAGGCTGGTATGTGCAGCCGCGCCATGTCGGCGACCGCATCGCGCGGTTGATCGGCGCGGAGGCCGGCTCGGTCATGGTCGGCGACACGCTGTCGCTCAAGGTCTATCAGGCGCTAGCTGCCGCGCTCGACATGAGCGTCTCGCGCAAGGTGATCCTGTCGGATACCGGTAACTTCCCGACTGACCTATACATGGCCGAAGGCCTGATCGCGACGCTCGGACGGGGCCATCAATTGCGCCTGGTAGCACCGGAGGAGATCGAGGACGCATTGTCTGAGGAGATCGCCGTTCTGTACATCACCGAGGTCGACTACCGCACCGGCCGCCGCCACGACATGGCGAAGTTGACAGCGAAAGCGCATGCGCTCGGCATCGTCACGGTCTGGGATCTCGCCCATTCCGCCGGCGCGCTGCCGGTCGATCTCGCCGGGAGCGGCGCCGATTTCGCCGCGGGGTGCACCTACAAATATCTCAACGCCGGCCCCGGCGCGCCGGCCTTCCTCTATGTCGCACCGCGCCATTCCGCCGGCGCGCGCGCCGCGCTGTCGGGGTGGATGGGCCACGCAAAACCGTTTGCTTTCGAGCTTGCCTATGCGTCCGCGGGCGGCGTCGAGCGCATGCGCGTCGGCACCCCGCCGGTGCTCGCCATGGCGGCGTTGGAGGCCTCGCTCGATATCTGGGACAAGGTCGATATCAAGGAGGTTCGTGCGCGTTCGCTGGCGCTGGGCGATCTCCTGATCGGTGAAGTCGAGCGCCGTTGTCCGCAACTCAAGCTCGTGACGCCGCGCGACCATGAGCTGCGCGGCTCGCAAGTCTCCTTCGCCTTCGCCGGCGGCTACGCCGCGATGCAGGCCCTGATCGCCCGCGGTGTCGTCGGCGACTTTCGCGCGCCCGACATCATGCGCTTCGGCCTCACGCCGCTGTACATCGGCGAGAGCGAGATCGTGCGGGCCGCGGAGATCGTCGAAGAGGTGATTTCAGGGGAGGTGTGGCGACGGCCGGAGTATCAGGTGGTGCATGCAGTGACGTGAGGGTGGTCTCGTGCCCCGGACGCAGTGCAGCGCTTCCCGGCTCTGCGCGCCGATGTCAGCATCGCCATTACCTCGGACGTCATTGCTTTGCGGCTTGAAGCAATTCACGTTGAGCCAACAAGAAGTTGGGAGGAGATCCGATGACGCCGCTCGAGAAACTTAAAGCGATGAAGATGCCGTTCGCCGAACTCAAGGGCGTCGAATTTGTCGAGGCGGAGAAGGACCGCGTGGTGGCGCGGATGACGGTCCGGCCCGAACTCTGCACGCTTCACCACACCATCCACGGCGGGGCCGTGATGGCGCTGGCCGATTCCGTCGGCGCGGCAGCGACCGTGATCAATCTGCCCGAGGACGCCAAGGGTACGACCACGCTGGAGAGCAAGACCAATTTCATCGGTGGGGCCAAGGAGGGGGCCACGGTCATCGCCACCGCCACCCCGGTGCACAGGGGTCGGCGGACCCAGGTCTGGACCACCAGATTGGAAACCGAGGACGGCAAATTGGTTGCGGTGGTGACCCAGACCCAGCTGGTCCTGTGAAACTACGGGACTTTGATTTTATTAACGAATTGATCGCTTCGGTGCCCGAAACTTGGGCAGGTCTCCGTCTTGAAAATCATGGTGCGATGCACAATATAGGAGGCCTAGGGATTCGAACGCCTCCTCGAGGGAACACCAAGAGGAGTTCTGACGTGGTACTTGAAGACGCCGTCCGTACCGTTCCCGGCTATGTGCGGACCCTGATCCAGCAGGAAGAATTGCCGCTCCTGCGCGATCACCTGCTGAGGCTTGATGCCGGCAGCCGGCACGACCGTTTCAACGGCTTTCTCGACGACAGCTTCATCGAGCGCTACGCCGCCCGCTGTGCCGAGGACGGCACCGTCATCGTTGCCTATATCGTCGAAGGCGTGGTGCGCGGCGCGGCCGAGCTGCACCCGCCGGAGGACGGTTCCTTGCCGGAGGTCGCCTTCAGCGTGGAAGCCTCCGCGCGCCGCCAGGGCGTCGGCACCGTGCTGTTCCGCCGCCTGATCGCAGAGGCCCGCTGGAAGGGCTACAAGCAGCTGCGCATCACGACGGGCGCGGACAATCATGCGATGCGGGCGCTCGCCAGGAAGTTCGGGGCCCATCTGGCTTTCCGCCATGGTGAATCGACCGGCACGATCGACCTCGCCAAGACGCCCGAGGCCGAGCTTGCCGATCTCGCGGCCTCGCCGTTCACGGCCGGGCGCGCGCTTCTCAGCTTCAACAGCACGTGCTGGAAGCTGATCTCGAGCATGTACGGCAATCGAGCCGCATAACCGGGAAATTGCGGACAGGAATCAAAAAGCGGACCGGCCAGGCCGGTCCGCTTTCGTGTTCGGTGCGATGAAAGGAATGCTCAGCTGCGCGTGCCGGCGCCGAAGCGGCGGACGACGCGGCGTTCGACCACGACGGAGCGCTGCGCGCCCTGTTCGCCGGCGATCACGCGGGTGGCGGTGATGCGGCTGTTGGAGCGGGCCTGCTTCTTCACCTCGGCCTGGACGACGTCGAGCGGCATCCCCATCAAGGCTGCGGCGATCTCGGCCTGCTGCGCCTGGTCGTCTGTGATGCCGACAGCGGCGAAGATCGCCTCGTCCAGGGTCGGGGGATCGTGGCGGACGCGCCGCGTGCCATATTTGGTATTCCAGTCTGCGCTCATAACGGCCTCATCTTGATGCCGGGATACCTAGTGCCGCCAATGTTGCATTGCAATATGAAATCGGTGCGGCATCTCAGCTATGCACCGGTCTGGTGTCACAGCGGTGACGCAGCACCTGCGCCGACCTCCACCCGTTGCTGAGGCCAACGGTTCAGGGCGGCGTGTCCAGCTTCGGTGAGCCGGTAGATTCCCCGCTCCGTGCGTTCGAACCAGCCATACACATTGTTAAGCAAGATCTTGCCGGCATCGGGGCAGCGTTCGCGCAGCTCGCGCACCGGCTTCGGCCCTTCGGCAAGAGCCGACGCGCAGGCCAGCGCCTGCTGGCGATAGGCCGTCATGATCGGTGCGCGGGTGCTGCCGCCGAGCACGGGGTCGCCCTGGCGGCGCTGATGCTCGGCGACGAGACGCGAGCGCACCTTCGGCTCGCGGCGCGGCGCCGCGGTCGGCGGCTTCACCAGCACTTCGACCTGGCCGCGATCGGTCACGCCGAGCATGCCGAAGCCGAGGCGGCGGCAGAGATTGCGATAGCGCGCGTCGCTCTCGCGTCCCTTGCCGCGCGCGGACATCTTCGCTGCGATCCAGACCTCGTCACCGGCCGGCGCGCGATCGACCGCCTGCAGGATCAGCTCGAGATTAAAGGCAAGCTTGAGCTCGCCGATCACCACCACGGGCGGATCGCCCGCGCTAAGGCCGACGAGATCGCAACCACCGATCTCGCCCTTGACCGTGAAGCCGAGCTCTTCGAGGAAGCGTTTGACGGGCAGGTAAAGCGCGGTTTCCAAGGGACGTCCGATCGGAGAATCAGTTGCAGCCAGTCTAGAGCGTTCTCGGCCCCGATTGAATCGGAGCCGGTGCCTCTAACGTTTTGATCGGAACGCGACTACACCCGGCCACCGACCGGGATCAGGGCGCCCGTGACGCCGCTCGCGGCATCGTTGGCGAGGAACAGGATGACTTCGGCGAGCTCCTGCGGCGTCACCCATTTGGAAAAGTCGGCTTTCGGCATGTCGGCGCGGTTGGCCGCGGTGTCGATGATCGAGGGCAGCACCGCGTTGACGGTAACCTCGCCCTTCCATTCGTTTGCGAGGGCCTCGGTCAGGCGATGCACGCCGGCTTTCGACGCGGCATAGGGGCCCATCCCGTTGCCGGCCTGCAGTGCGCCCATGGCGCCGATATTGACGATGCGGCCGGCCGTGGACTTGGCAAGGTGCGGCAACGCCGCACGCGAGGCGTTGAGCGCGGTCAGCACGTCCAGCGCATGCATGCGCTGCCACGTCGCGATATCGCCGTCGCCGACGGTCTCGAAGGCAAAGCCGCCGGCGATGTTGATCAATGCGTCGAGCCGGCCGAAATGCTTTGCCGCCGCATCGACGGCCGTTCTCGCCTGCGCTGGGTCGGACAGGTCAACGCCCCCGATGTCGATGTGGTCAGCGCTTGCGGCGGTTTGCGAAGGTGCGTGATCGATGCCGGCCACGCGCGCGCCGCGTACCAGCGCCGTTTCTGCGACCACCTTGCCGAGCGCGCCGCGTGCGCCCGTCACGATCAAGATCTTGCCTTGCATGATCGTTCTCCCGGCACAGCCGCCCTATGCTTGCAGATAGCGCGCCTTCAGCGCGTCTCGCTCTGCCGTGCCGAGCTTGAGCCCGTCGCGCAAATAGGTTTCGAGATCGCCATATTCGCTGCCGACCGCTTCGAAAGCGGCCGCAAGGTACGAGGCCTCGACGCTGCCGATCGCGTCGAGGACGTCGGCGGGCAGATCGAAGACGTTCGACGGGTCGCGCTTGTAGTGCCGGTTGGTCAAGAGATAATCCTCGGCGATGACCTCGTCCGCCACGCCGAGCGCATGCAGGATCAGCGCGCTGGCGAAGCCGGTGCGGTCCTTGCCGGCGGTGCAGTGAATCACGAGCGGCGCGCGATCTTCCAGCAAATGACCGAACAGCGCGCGGAAGCTGTGCGTGTTGTGGCGCACATAATTGCGATAGGACTCGCGCATGAGCTCGAGCGCCACGGCCGCGGTCAGCGTGCCCTTCGCGAGCTCGGCGCGCAGCCCGGCCACGACGGTCGGCTCGATCGGCAGCGAATGCACCGTGATCTCGTCCACGACGCAGATGCCGGCCGCGCGCTCCTCCAGGCCACGGAAATCGAACGCGCTGCGCACGCCCAGCGCGCGGACGACCTCGATGTCGGCAGCGGTGAGCTGGCCGAGATGGTTGGAGCGGAAGATGTGCCGCCAGCGTGTGGTGCGGCCATCAATGGTCGGGTAGCCGCCGAGGTCGCGGAAATTGCTCGCACCCTGAAGGGCGAGATGGCGGGCGGGGGAGTCCTTCAGGGAGGAGTCTTGCATGGGATCAGCTTGGGTTATGGTTCCACCGGATGCACGTTTGGCGTCCTTGCGGTCTATTACAGGGGGCGATCATGGGCCGGCACAAGGCCATTGTTTTGACGGTCAGCATGCTGGCGGGCGCAATGGTCGGTGCGCGGCAGGCCGATGCGCAGACCTTCCAAACCTACCGCTGCGCCGATGGTACGCAGTTCATCCTGGGCTTTTATGACCACGACAAGCGGGCCTTCGTCCAGATCGATGGCCAGCCGGTTACGCTCGCCAAGCGGCTGGCGGTTTCGGGGATGCGCTATTCGGGGGCGGGAGTCACGCTGAGGATTCCCAAAACCGGGCCCGCTACGGTCAAACACCTGAAGCGGCCGGTTACGGCCTGCGCGGTGGTCGACAAGCCCGGGATCTAGGCGCGGGCGCGCCTGGAATTAAAAAGGGCCGAAACGCCGTTGTTTCGACCCTTTTTCAAACTGCCGCCGGCCGCTTGCGAAAGCCCGGCGCTGTCAGACCAGCAGCTGGCATCAGCGTTCCCATTTGGGCTTGGCTTCGTCGACCGCATCCTGGTGATACCAGCTGTCGCTGCAGATCGAGACGTTCGCGGGCAGCGAAGCCTGATCGGCGGGAAGGCGGGTCTCGCCATAGCGGCGTCCGGCGAGGGCCGCACGGCCGCCGACGGGGAATTGGTAGATCTTTGCAGATCCGTGACTCAGACCATTGTTCATCATTGCGATTCTCCTTGGTCGAAGCGCCTTGGCCTCCATGGTGCGCCCGACTCGTTCGATTGTGGTTACTGGAATCCCCATATCGGCCGCTCATCCCCGATTGGAAAGTGCTGAAAAGGAAATCAGTTTCCGCTCAATTTGTAGGCAGGCAGCCTTCTGCATCCTCCAAGGCACGCTACCGCTGACCAACGCGTGGGCCATTCCGAAGGTTGCTGAGGAGGGGTGGGGGAGTTTGCGAAAGTTACCGGACGTTGATGCGCGTTTCATCGGCAATGCGCGGTCGGCGTCCGCTGCTTCTAAATCGGGCGTTTTCCGCCGGATTTTTGCAGCGCAGCTTCGGGCCAAGGTGCGCGGCTATGACGCACGGTGCCGTGGAGGGCCCGTCTGTGGCGAAGAGGAGCCGGAAGCGGTGGAAAACCGCCCGTACTGCGGCCTTTTGGCACGCGAAATGCTTGGGAAAGGCTGGCCGATGATGGCCGGGTACAAACGTGCGGGGGCCCTCCCGGGCCCCCAACCTTTCGCATCATCTACAGAGAGGCTCAATGACCAAGTACAAGCTCGAGTACATCTGGCTCGACGGATATACGCCGACTCCGAACTTGCGCGGCAAAACTCAGATCAAGGAATTCGCGTCGTTCCCGACGCTCGAGCAGCTTCCGCTCTGGGGCTTCGACGGCTCCTCCACCCAGCAGGCCGAAGGCCACAGCTCCGATTGCGTGCTGAAGCCGGTCGCGGTGTTTCCGGACGGTGCGCGCACCAACGGCGTGCTGGTGATGTGCGAAGTCATGATGCCCGATGGCAAGACCCCGCATCCGTCCAACAAGCGCGCCACCATCCTGGACGATTCCGGCGCCTGGTTCGGCTTCGAGCAGGAATACTTCTTCTACAAGGACGGCCGTCCGCTCGGCTTCCCGACCGCCGGCTATCCGGCGCCGCAAGGCCCGTACTACACCGGCGTCGGCTACTCGAACGTCGGCGACGTCGCCCGCAAGATCGTCGAAGAGCATCTCGACCTGTGCTTGGCTGCCGGCATCAACCATGAAGGCATCAACGCGGAAGTCGCCAAGGGTCAGTGGGAATTCCAGATCTTCGGCAAGGGCTCCAAGACCGCTGCCGACCAGATGTGGATGGCCCGCTACCTGATGCTGCGCCTCACCGAGAAGTACGGCATCGACATCGAATTCCACTGCAAGCCGCTCGGCGACACCGACTGGAACGGCTCGGGCATGCACGCCAACTTCTCGACCGCCTATATGCGTGAAGTCGGCGGCAAGGAGTATTTCGAGGCGCTGATGGCCGCCTTCGAGAAGAACCTGATGGACCACATCGCCGTCTACGGCCCGGACAACGACAAGCGTCTGACCGGCAAGCACGAGACCGCGCCGTGGAACAAGTTCAGCTACGGCGTTGCCGACCGCGGCGCTTCGATCCGCGTTCCGCACTCCTTCGTCAACAACGGCTACAAGGGCTATCTGGAAGACCGCCGTCCGAACTCGCAAGGCGACCCCTACCAGATCGCTTCGCAGATCCTGAAGACGATCTCGTCCGTGCCGACCGACAAGAAGGCCGCGGCCTAAGATCCTCCCGGCCCGGGCTGGGGGCTGGCCCGGGTTGGCTTGCAATCCGCCGGAGCGAAGGCTCCGGCGGATTTTTTGCATTTTGATGATCCCAAGACACCCGGCGCTGCGCCGCGAAACTTGTCCATCGCCGCCGAAAGCGGGATAGAGTGCATCTGGATGCGCGCAGGGCCGGGGACACGGCTGGTGATTGAAGGCTTCTACAAAGTGAGATTTCAGCTCGGCGATACCGTCGGCCGAAGCGTGATGCATGCCGGCGAAGGCAAGATGCTCGGCGGCAATTCGGCCTTCGCCCATATCGGCAGCTACGAGAAGACGGGCAGCGGCGTCGACATCGTGATCAAGACCGTCCGCCATAATCCCGATCCGAGCTACCGCGCCATGGCCGGCACCGACGATGCAACCCTGATCGCGAAGGGCTGGGCCGACGGCGATCTCTATCGCTTCAAAGGCGAGCTCAAGGAGCTGCCGGGCGTTCCGTTTCAGTCGCTGATGACGCCGATCACGGACGAGGAGGTGCCGATCGCCGGCGGCGTCGGCGAAGCCGGCATCAGCGACGGTCTCTACTCCATCCATTTGCGCATGCTCGACGGCCTCGACGGCGGACTCACCGGCGTGATGCTGCTGAACCAGGGCCGCATCCTCGGCGGCGATGCGGCTTTCTATTATCTCGGCAGCTACACCGCCGCGAAGGGCCGCTGGAAGGGCCAGATCCTCAACCAGGAGCACACGCCGGCCAAGGACGATCCGATCTTCGGCGGCCACGAGGTCGGCATCGGCTTCTCCGGCAGCTATGACGCGGAGCAGGCGGTGCTGGAGGCAACCGCGCTGGCCGGCAAGCGGAGCTTGCGCCTGACCGCAGCGCTCAAGCTGATGCATCCCGCCTGAGCCACCCATCGCAGACGCGAACCGACTTGAGCCTTGAATTTGCCGGGCCACAGACGCAACGTGACGATCATGCGGACTTTCCTCCTTGCCATGCTCTTTGCGCTCGCCGTGCCCCTGACGGCGCAGGCGCAATCGGCCGACCTCGTGTTGTGTGACCGTCTCGCCGCCGATCCCAGCGATCCCGACAAGCCGGCTGACGTGAAGGGCGTAACCGACATCGCGGCGTCCGACGTCGCGACAGCGATCAAATTCTGCAAGCAGGCGGCAAATTCCTCGCGGCGTGCGATGTTCGCACTCGGCCGCGCCTATGCGGCCAACCGGCAGACCGCAGAGGCGATCGCGGTCTGGCGCAAGGCGGCCGACAAGGGATCCAGTGCGGCCATGGTCGAGCTCGGTGTTACCTACGCCACCGGCTCGGGCGTCGCCAAGGACGAGGCGCAGGCGCGTAAGCTTTTCGAGAAGGCGGCGCAGGCCGGCAACCCGCGCGGCGTCAGCAATCTCGCAGCGCTCGGTGGCGCAGGTGGCGCCGCGCCGGCCGATCCCGCCCAAGCCCGTGCGCTGCTCGGCAAGGCCGCCGAGACCAATGCGGAAGCGCAGTACCAGCTTGGCCTGATGTTGTCTGAAGGCGATGGCGGCGCAAAGGACGATGTCGCGGCGCGCGCGCTGTTCGAGAAGGCGGCGGCGCAAAACCATCCCGGCGCGCTGGAGCGGATGGGCGCCTTCGCGCAGGAGGGGCGCGGCGGTGCGAAGGACAAGGACGCCGCAAAGGCCTATTACGAGCGCGCCGCCGCGCTCGGTGACGAGGATGCCAAGAAGGCGCTGGAGCGCATTCGCTGTCCCTATGCGATCAAGGACAAGCAGGGCAGGCTGGTCACCACGCTGTGCTTCTAAAGCGCGATGCGATCAGGATGAATCGTCATCGCGCTTTAGCCTATTGTTTGAGCATGATCTTTTCGGAAAACCGCTTCACACTTTTCCGGATCATGCTCTAGTTCACTTCATGTAGTAGGCGAGATCGTTGCGGGCATCGCGGTAGGTGGTCTCGAGATAATGCGGATATTTCCGCGCGGCCTGTTTCACCGCGCGCGCCACGCAATTCTCGAAATCGCCGTTCCAGTCGAAGTGCTTGTTGTAGGCGTCTTCGAATTTGACCGCCGTGATGATGGCTTGCCGGATCGCCTGATCGTCGGCGCGCGGATGAGCGCGCTTCACATAGCCGAACATCGGCCCTTCATGGGCGGGGCGCGTTCATGGCGGTACTGGATGATGAATTCCTCCGGCGAGAAGGTGCGATTGACCCGCACCTCTTCGGCGGTGGGGCGGCCCGCGATGGCCTCCAGGCGGTAGCGTTGGCGCCAGAGCGCGTAGGCGGCATCGAGCAGCGGCTGCTTCGCGGCGCCGGCGATGATCGCGCTGAGCTCGTCCTCGGCTGATTGCGTGTCCATGCGCGATTGGTCGTGCGTCCGTGGGAGCAGGTTCGAGCCTGGCGCCGATCGGCCGAGGAGCTTTTTTCGGAGGCCGGCAAATAAACCTCCAAAACAACCCCATGCACAGTAGCCAAGTCCCTGAAATCATTGACTGCGGGTTTTACGAAGTGAAGTTTTGACCCGTCGGGCAAAACAGGGGCATAATGGCATCACGGCGGGCGGAGGTCCCCGGGGTGGCGGTGCGCGCAGAAGCCGGTGGCTTCGCTGTGGCGTCGGTGCTAGGTAGCCCGCAATTCATTTTCGATTTGCAGGTTCAAGACGTTGCTGGACGGGCTCTACAAGGTTGAATACGGCGTCAACGATGGGTTCGGCTGCAGCATCATGTGCCTGCACGACGGAAGGATGCTGGGCGGCAATTCTGGCTTCGCGCATCTCGGTACCTATGTCGAGCGCGACGGCGAGATCATCGCCCAGGTCATCACCGAGCGGCACAACCTCGACCCCAGCTACAAGCCGCTGATGGGCGCCGACGTCGCCTCGATCGGAGCGCGTGGCCGGCTCTACGGCAACCAGATCCGTCTCGAGGGCGGCGCGGACACCATGCCCGGCGCCAGGTTCTGGGCCAATCTCACGCGCCTCGACGACGAAGGCTTGCCGCCGAGCGGAACGGTCGGACCGGGCGGCATCGCCAACGGGCTCTATGGGATGGGCTTGCGCGCTCTCGACGGCGTCGATGCTGGACTGTCCGGCGTGATGCTGCTGATCGACGGGCGCATCCTCGGAGGCGATGCGTTCTTCTACTATCTCGGCGCCTATTCCTCGGCGGACGGCCGCTGGAAGGGCGAGATGCTGAACCAGGAGCACACGCCGGCGAAAGGCGAGAACCCGGTGTTCGGCGGCCTCGAGGTCGGCATCGGCTTCTCCGGGACCTGCACGGAAGACAGCGGCGAGCTCGAAGGCATCGCGCTCGCGGGAAAGCGGAGCCTGCGGCTGACGGCGTCGCTCAAGCTGATGCGAAGAGCGTAGGGCGCCGATCGTTCTGTCGCGTCTGCTCCGGAGGCGACAATCAAGTCGCGCATCTGGATGTCCGCATTGGGCCATAGGCGCCATTAACCAACCACACCTAGCAATTAGCAAGGAAGCGCCGAACCAGTTCGGCGACCTTATCGGTCGCCTCGTCCAACGCGAAATGACCTGCTTCAAGCAGGTGGACCTCCGCGTCAGGCACATCGTCGACGTACGCAGTTGCCCCCGCCACGGTGAACGAAGGATCGTACTTTCCCCAGACCACTAGCATCGGTGGCTGAACTTCGCGAAGCCATTTCTGCCAGCGCGGATAGGATGCGACGTTGCTGCGATAGTCCAGGAACAATTTCGCCTGAATATCCGCCTGACCCGGACGGGAGAGAAACGCGTGCTCGTCGGTCCAGCTATCCGGATCATACCGCTCGGGATGCGGGCTGGTCCCGACATGCCGCAGCCGGGTTGCCTCCAGCGAGGTGAAATTGGCCTTGAGGTTATCGAGTTCGCCGGCCGGATCGGCCCAGTACCTGCGGCGGGCGTCCCACAGCGAACTCAAACCCTGCTCATGCGACACCGCGTTCTGGACAACGATGCTGCGCACCCGTTCGGGATGAGCGAGCGCTAGGCGGAAGCCGACGGGCCCGCCATAGTCCTGAACGAACAGGACATACTTGGCGAGGCCGAGCTTCGTCACAAACGTGTCCATGATCTGCGCGAGCCGGTCGAACGTATAGGTGAAATCGGATGTCGGCGGCGCGCTGCTGTGACCGAAGCCGGGATAATCAGGCGCAATCAGGTGATATCGATCGGCAAGGAGCGGCAGCAACGGCTCCCACATCCGCGATGAGGATGGAAAGCCGTGCAGCAGCAGCACGGTCGGCGCATCGACCGACCCTGCCTCCCTGTAGAAGATCTCGAGGCCTTCGATCTCGATGCTGCGATAGGCGATCGACTGTCGTGTCGAACGCAGATCGCGATTTGTTGCCCGCACGCTCATACCGATCTCCTAACCATAGAGAAACGGCGGGCTGAATTGGATCAGCATGAGCAACGCGATGAGGGCGAGTGCCGCCAGAACACTTGTCTTGCGCATGGTCACATTCTCCTCGTTCGCTCGACGGGATCAGGCTTCGCCATCGACATCGATGATCGCCCCTGCGAATGCGCGCGGCGCCTCCTGGGGCAGATTGTGCCCAATGCCGCCCGAGATGGTCCGATGCTCGTACTTGCCAGAGAATTTTTTGGCGTAGGCGGCCGGCTCCGGGTGCGGCGCGCCGTTGGCGTCGCCTTCCATGGTGATTGTAGGCACGGCGATGGCAGGACCCTGCGCGAGCTTCGCTTCGATGTCCTCGTATCTAGCCTCGCCATCGGCAAGCGCCTGCCGCCAGCGGTAATTGTGAATGACAATCGCGACATGATCCGGATTGTCGAAGGCGCTCGCGCTGCGCTCGAAAGTGGCATCGTCGAAATTCCACTTCGGCGACGCCAGCTGCCAGATCAGCCTGGAGAATTCCCGGCGATACTTGTCATAGCCGAGCTGGCCGCGCTCGGTGGCGAAATAGAACTGGTACCACCATTGCAGTTCCGCTTTCGGCGGCAGCGGCATCTTGCCGGCCTGCTGGCTGCCGATCAGATACCCGCTCACAGATACCATCGCCTTGCAGCGTTCCGGCCACAGCGCCGCCATGATGTTGGCGGTCCGCGCGCCCCAGTCGAAGCCGGCGACAACAGCCTTCTCAATCCTAAGCGCATCGAGTAAAGCGATCATGTCTAGCGCAATCGCCGAAGGCTGACCGTTGCGAAAGGATGTCGGGGAGAGAAACCGCGTCGATCCGTAGCCGCGAAGATACGGGATGATCACGCGATAGCCGGAGCCGGCGAGCAGCGGCGCGACATCGACGAAGCTGTAGATGTCATAGGGCCAGCCGTGCAGCAGCAGGACCGCGGGTCCATTTGTCGGGCCGGTCTCCACATAGCCGACATTGAGCAGGCCAGCATCGATCTGCTTGAGGGCAGAGAAAGCCGTATTCGTGCCCGGCTTGATCGCTGGTAGGCTGCCCGATTTCGTCCGGTTGAGATCCGCATCGGCTGCGGCGGTCAGCTTGGTAAGGCCAGCCTGCGAGGTGCCGGCCAGAGCAAATTGAGCCGTGGCGAGCGTCATCGCGGCGGTGCCGAAGAAGTTGCGGCGCTGAACGTCGATCTTGTCTGACATGGTAATTTTCCTGTCGTTGGCCCGTCCAGCTTTCGGTCGAGCTTGGTTGCGAGCTCACTGTGCAACGACACGGCGATTTCCGCCCGTTAACTGATGTTATTTGGCGCGAAACGGCGCCATTCCGGCGGTTCGCATGCCGGTCCAGCCTTCCGCGGGCGGCCATTAACATCGCTTTACATCTATGAACTCGCGCCGCGCGCGTAGGCGGCGGCACCATGGCCTAGTTGAAACGGGAGAATTAGACATGATTCCGCTCCTGGCCGAAGCGATCGAAGCTCATGGTGGCGAAAGCCGCTGGCGGGCGCACGGCCGTCTCAGCGCATCGTTCGTCATCACGGGCGAACTCTGGGACCTGAAATGCGTGCACCAGAGTGGCCTTCCAAGGACGGTGCATGTCGATCTGCACCGGCAATGGGCGTCTGTCGACGATATCGGCAAACCTGGACAACGGAGTGACTTCACCCCCGACCGCGTCGCGATCCTGTCCGGCGGCAGCAGGACAATCGCCGAGCGCAGGAACCCGCGCGCATCGTTCGATGGCCACGACATGCGTACCGCCTGGGATCTACTGCACCGGGCCTATTTCGGCGGCTACGCGCTCTGGACTTGCCTGACCGTGCCATTCCTGCTCACGATGCGCGGCTTCACGCTGCGCGAGATCGAACCATGGCGCGAAGGCGCGGAAATCTGGCGCGGATTGCGGGCCGTGTTTCCGGAGAGGCTAGCCAGCCACAGCCTCGAGCAGGACTTCTATTTCGGACCCGACATGCTGATCAGGCGCCACGACTATCACGTGCAGATCGCCGGCAATTTTCCTGCCGCCCAATACTTCTCCGAGCCGGTCGTGATCGACGGCATCACGATTCCGACCAGGCAGCGCGCCTATCTGCGCGACCGTGATTTGAAGCCGATCCCGGAAGATCTGATGGTCGGCATAGATCTATCTGTGGTTCGTTTCAGCCCGGCCGAGTCGAATGCCGGATCGTGACCCTATATTGGGCGCATCTCCCATGACCTAACTGTGTATTGATTTGAAGCTCCGCCCGCGACATGCTTCCTCATTGGCCTCGACCGCAGTACTGCTAATTTTCCCGGAATAGTTGTGAAATGCGCGAAATAAACGGCAACGAAGCAACGCGCGCGCCGCGGATTGCATCGCGACGATTGTCGAAGTAGCGGGCGATGCCTTCCAGCCTCCCAGCAAAGCACAGAGGCGCACAGCCATCTCGCGCGAGCGAGCCTGATTCCCTGGGCGTAAGATTCGGCCGGTTTTGTCTTTACGAAAAATCCCGATTGCTCGAAAAAGATCAGGGTCCCGTCAAAATCGGTAGCCGCGCGCTCGACATTCTGTGCCTGCTGGTTGGTCGTGCGGGAGACATTATTCACAAGGACGAGTTGCTGGCGCACGCCTGGCCGAACCTGACGGTGGACGAGGCCAGTCTCCGCGTCCACATCGCAGAGATCCGAAGGGTGCTCGGCGACGGCAAGGACGGTGCGCGCTTCATCACCAACGTACCCAATCGGGGATACTGCTTCGTTGCGACCATCGAACAGCGCCAGCCGGCGCAGGATGCCCCGAAGCCGGCGGCAATGGTCTCGGGCGAACCGTCGTTTCCGCTGCTGCTGACCCGCACGATCGGACGGGAAGATGTGGTTCAGCGCCTCTCGGAGCGATTACTCGCCGAGCAGTTCATTACGCTGCGGGGACCTGGCGGCATCGGGAAGACGACGGTTGCGCTTGCGGTTGCCCACGCATTGTCGGGCCGCGCGCAGGAAGTGCGCTTCGTCGATCTTGGGCCCCTGAAGGAAGGCGAGCTTGTTCCAAGCACCGTCGCTTCGGCGCTCAATCTGGTCGTGCAAACCGCGGACCCGACCTCAAGTATCGTGCAATTCCTGGGCGGCCGGCGCGTCGTGCTCATTCTCGACAGCTGCGAGCACGTCATCGAACATGCCGCACGGCTCGCCGAAGCCATCTATCTGCAGGCGCCTGGCACCAGCATTCTTGCCACCAGCCGAGAATCCTTGCTGGTTCAGGGAGAGCAGATCGTCGAGTTGCCGCCGCTCGCAACCCCCCCCGCGGACCAGGCGCTCACATCGGAGGAGATGCTGGCCTATCCGGCGGTCCGGCTCTTTACGGAACGAGCGATGGCGGCCGGATACAGCGTGGAGATGAGTCCCGACAATATGCGGCTCCTCGCCGGCATCTGCGAGAAACTCGACGGCATCGCGCTCGCCATCGAGCTCGCGGCCGTTCGCCTCGGCGCGCACGGCCTGCGCGAGATCGATGCGCTGCTGGACGGTCGGCTGAAACTGGAATGGCGGGGGCGTCGTACGGCACCGCCGCGCCACCAGACGCTGAGCGCAATGCTGGACTGGAGCTACAATCTCATCACCGACGCCGAACGGCTGGCGCTTCGGCGGCTTGCCGTGTTCGCCGGGGCGTTCACCCTGGAAGCTGCAATAGCGGTTGCCGGAGCTGAGCCCGACGACGAGCAGGTCATCGACATGATCGGGCAACTCGTCGCCAAGTCCCTGCTGTCAGCCAGGCCAATCAAATCGTCGATGCGGTATCGGTTGCTTGACACCACCCGGACCTACGCGCTGAAAAGGCTCAGCGAAAGCGGCGAGGCCAATACCATCGCGCGACGGCACGCGGAATACGTGATGAGCGCGCTGGTCCGTAGCGGGTCGAACGGAAATGCCCTAGGCCTGCCGGCGCGCTCCGAACTGCTCGGCGACGTGCGTGCCGCGCTGTCATGGGCCTATTCGGATGAAGGTGCGGCAGAATTGCGCGTTCCCTTGAGCGGCGCTAGTGCTCCGCTGCTCGTCGAACTGAACCTGCTCAACGAGTGCAGCCGGGTGGCGCAACGCGCCCTCGGAGCGCTCGACGACACCAACCGCGGCGGAATCTGGGAAATCGAACTGCAATCGGCGCTCGGTCACGCAGCCATGTTCACAGAGCGCAACAGCGAGCAGGCCGAGGCCGCGCTGCTACGAGGGCTCTCCGTCGCAAGGAAATTGTCGGATCGACCCAACCAATTCCGGCTGCTGTCGCGCCTCAACATGTTCTACCGGCGAACCGGCGAATGCGACCGCCTGGTACCGTCCGCGGAGGCGGCCGAGGAAGTGGCACGCGAGATCGGCGATCCCGCAGGACTTGCCGGAGCAAGCGTCCTGCTCGGCGTTTCCCATCATTTGGCCGGCAATCAGATCCTTGCGCAGCATCACCTCGAAAAGGCCATGCAAAACGACATCGCGCTGCGCGTTGCCGGTCCCAGCCACTTCGCCTTTGCGCGCACGCCACGCATTCCGCTGGCGCGAACATTGTGGTTGCGGGGATTTCCTGATCAAGCGGTGGAACTCGCCCGTGCGGTCACCAATGATGCCGCGCCAAAAGACGTTGTGATGTACAGCATCGCGCTGTGCTGGGCTGCATCAGTATTTGGCTGGGTCGGCGATTGGGCGAGCGTGGAAAAATTGACCGCGCGCCTGAGCGAACACGCCTTGATGCACGGCTTCGTTCCGTATCAGGCCGTGGCCGACGGATTCCGTGGTCAGGTGATGGTAGCCCGCGGCGACGTGAAGGACGGCGTCGATCTTCTCCACGACGTGCTGCCCCGCCTGCACGCCGACCGCTACGAACTCTACGCATCCGGGTTCAGCGCCGACCTAGCGCAAGGGCTAGGCCGGCTAGGGCGGGTTGAGGAAGCGCTTGAAGCGCTCGACAACTCGATGTCCCGTACATCCGCCGGCGGTGAGATTTTTGATATGCCGGAGTTGCTCCGGCTTCGCGGCAAGCTGAAGGCCCAGGGCGGCGACGAAGACGGCGCGAGGCAGAGCCTCAAATCATCCATTGAACTCGCCGAGACGCAAGGCGCGTTGTCCTGGCGGCTGCGCTCCGAGATTACGCTGGTCGTGCTTTCCGGCAAACAGGGCAAGAAATCCGCGCTGACGGCTTTAGCCCAGACGTTGGCTCGCTTCAGTGAGGGGCTTGAGACAGCCGATTTGCAGTCGGCTCGCGGCCTGCTCCAGTCCTGATCATTCTCGGTGGGCGACGCTTCGCGTTATCGCGAGGCAAGCAAGCGGCCCAGCGGAGCATAACGCGCTTTTACATCACCTAACGAGCAATCTCCCAGGTTCTGCGCAAGTGTGGCGGCGTCACGAACCGCCTGGCCGGCCATATCGACGGCCCGCAAACCAAGGAGATTAAAATGATCGCGCAGTCCACTTCCGAAACGATCGACCAGGATCGCCGCCAACTGCTGGGTACCGCCGCCATGGGCATCGTCGCCGCGGGAGCCGTCAGCCTTCTGCCGTTGCAGCCCGCCTCGGGCAAGACCGCTGGCGAAATCCGCCCCTTCCACGTCCATGTTCCCGAGGCCACTTTGATCGACCTTCGTCACCGCCTCGGCGCGACGCGGTGGCCGGAGAAGGAGACCGTGACTGACGACAGTCAGGGCGTGCAGCTCGCGACCGTCAAGAAGCTGGTCCGGTACTGGCAGACGGACTACGACTGGCGCAAGGTGGAAGCACGGCTCAATGCACTCCCGCAATTCATCACCGAGATTGACGGGATTGACATCCACTTCATTCACGTTCGGTCCCGGCACGACAATGCGCTGCCGCTGATCGTAACGCATGGCTGGCCCGGCTCGATCATCGAACAGCTGAAGATCGTTGATCGCCTGGTTAATCCCCTTGCCCATGGGGCGGCAGCGTCGGATGCTTTTGACGTGGTGATCCCGTCGATCCCCGGCTACGGGTTTTCCGGCAAGCCCGAGACCACCGGCTGGGATCCGCAGCGCATCGCGCGCGCCTGGATCGTGTTGATGAAGCGGCTCGGCTACATGCGGTTCGTCGCGCAAGGCGGCGACTGGGGCAACGCCATCACCGAACAGATGGCGCTTCTCGGCGCACCCGAACTTGTTGGCATCCACACCAACATGCCTGCAACTGTTCCTGACGACGTTGCGGCTTCGCTCCAGGCCGGTGGGAAGCAGCCGTCAAGTCTCTCCGGCGAAGAGCAGAACGCGTGGAACCAGCTCGACTTCTTCTACAAACACGGCCTCGGCTACGCTATCGAAATGGCCAACCGGCCGCAGACGCTGTACGGCATCACGGATTCGCCGGTCGGCCTCGCAGCATGGATCCTCGACCACGATACACGCAGCCATCAGCTTATTGCCCGAGTCTTCGGCGGCGAGACCGCCGGGCTCACGCGGGACGACATCCTCGACAACATAACGCTGTACTGGGTGACGAACACGGCAATGTCATCGGCGCGACTTTATTGGGAGAACAAGCTTCAGTTCTTCCAGCCCAAGAATGTCACTATTCCGGTCGCAGTGAGCGTGTTCCCGGACGAGATCTACGCCGCCCCACGGAGTTGGACGGAACGTGCCTATCCCAAGCTGATCCATTTCAACCGGCTTGATCGCGGCGGACACTTCGCCGCCTGGGAGCAGCCCGAGCTGTTCAGCGCGGAGATGCGCGCCTCGTTCCGCTCTTTGCGTCAATCGTCCTGAAAAATGGAGGCGCGCGAGGATACTGCGCGCCCCCATCAGCACCTGACGCCCCTTGCCACTCAAACCAAACACGGCGTGTTCACCTGATGGCGCCGACAATGGGAGTTTCCAATGAGAATCCTGATGGTCATGACTTCGCACGATCAACTCGGTAACACCGGCCGCAAGACCGGTTTCTGGCTCGAGGAATTTGCGGCGCCCTACTTCACCTTCCTTGATGCCGGCGCGGACATCACCGTAGCTTCGCCCCGGGGCGGTCAGCCGCCGCTCGATCCCGTCAGCGATACGCCGGAAGGTCAGACCGACCTGACCAGGCGATTCAAGCAGGATCCCGCAGCGCAGGCGGTTCTTGCCAATACGCGCAAGCTGTCGCAGATGAAGCCCGCAGACTTTGATGCGGTATTCTATCCGGGTGGTCACGGCCCTATGTGGGACCTCGCCGAGGATCCGGATTCCGTCGCGCTGATCGAAGCCTTCTACAACGCCGGCAAGCCGGTGGCGGCCGTCTGCCATGCGCCGGGCGTGCTCCGGCACGTCACATACAACGGCGAGCCGATCGTGAAGGGCAAGCGCGTGGCCGGATTCACCAACAGTGAGGAAGAAGCGGTTGGGTTGACGAAGGTCGTGCCGTTCCTTGTCGAAGACGAATTGAGGCGGCTGGGCGGGCTATTTGAAAAGGCGCCGGACTGGCAGAGCTTTGTCATCACCGACGGAAGGCTCGTCACCGGCCAGAATCCAGCCTCGTCAAAGGCCGGCGCCGAGGCGCTGCTCAAGCTCCTGAAGCCTGCAGCCACCCGCGGCATCAGGCTGCAACGCCGCACGCCATCTTATTGGCGCGTCACCTTCGACCTTCCGCCGCTGAATATCTTTGGGCCCGAGAACATTCCGCAGCTCAACGAAATCATCACGGCGATCGAGACCGACCCGCAGGTCAAGGTGGTCGTGTTCGACAGCGCAGTCGAGGGCTTCTTCCTGACGCACTACAATTTCTTCGCCCCGCTGGAGGAGTCGACGAAGATTCCGCCGGGGGCCACCGGACTGCAGGCGCTACCTGACCTGCTGGTCCGTCTGAGTCGCGCGCCGGTCGCGTCAATCGCCATGGTCCGTGGCCGCGCCACCGGCGTTGGCAGCGAACTGGCGCTGGCAAGCGACATGCGCTTTGCGAGCCGCGAAAATGCGATCCTGTCGCAATGGGAAGTCGGCGCTGGCCTCGTGCCGGGCGGCGGCCCAATGGCGCGGCTCCCGCGCTTGATCGGCCGGGGTCGTGCCCTTGAGGTGCTGCTAGGCGCCGATGACATCAGCGGGGATCTTGCGGAACGCTACGGTTACGTCAATCGATCGCTGACGGACGCAGAACTCGACGGCTTCGTTGACGCCCTGGCCAGACGAATCGCCTCCTTCGACAAGCAAGCGATCGCCGAGACAAAGCGGCTGGTCAACGTCGCGAGCCTGCCGTCGGATGCGGACATCGCGCCCGAATGGGACGCTTTCCTCGCGTCGGTCCAGCGTCCGGCCAGCCAGAGCCGAATCAAGATCCTGCTCGATCGTGGCTTCCATCGGCCGGGCGATGTTGAGAACCGGCTCGGATATCACGTCGGCCGGCTGAACAACTAACCATCCGGAGAATCCGCGACAAGGGGCTGCCCCGAGGCGGCCCCCTCTCAGGTCTTCGCTAGCAGAGGAGAGGTTATGATCCTCGAGCATCAATTGGATGAGGATACATTCCGAGCGATTCTGCCGGAAGAAATTACGTGGGAGCCGTTCCCGGCGTTTCCAGCGGGCGCACGTCTAGCTGTTATGGTTGGTCACCCCGCTGAACCGGGGCCGTACCTAATTTGGGTTAAAGTACCGCGCGGAACGAAGCTTATGCCGCACAAGCATCCGGAGGACCGGATCTACACGGTCATATCCGGGGTCTTCTATATCGGCCTTGGAGAAGCCTTCGATGACGACAAGCTCAAGGCCTATCCACCTGGGAGCGTCATTGTCCTCCCGGGCGAGACCTGGCATTTCCACTGGGCGAAATCAGGTGAGTACGTCACGCAGGTCTCGGCGCTCGGTCCGCTCGGCCTCGAGTATCACGACTCGCGAGATGATCCGCGCGGCAGTGCGGGGGCCGCAATCGGAAGCGAGAGGAGCAATGGTCGTCTCTGCGACCACAGCAACTCCGCTTCGGGTGAATTCGCCTATCACATCGATAAGCAGTTCCGTCATACTGCAGTCATCGATCCGCGACGACTGTTCGTCAGCAGGGAACGGATTGAATGAGCGGGTTGTCGCATGACCGCAACGGGTCACAAGCTGCGGTCCGACCGCTCTGCTCGTCCGGTCCGGTTTCTCTCCGAGAGCAGGCTTCGCGGCGGTCATGGGCAGTTCGGCTGAGGGCCAATTGACCTGACATTCGATGCAAAAGCGCGTCGGTCCGCTCACGGCGGCGGAAAGGCTCCTGCTATTGGCCCGACGACGTCGCGGCCAGCTGCCGGTCGATGGGATCGAACGAAAATGAAACGAGATGCTACGGGTATATCCGCTTCGGAGCGACCATCCTGGCCGATGAGTATCAATCCGGCGCCGCCATTTGCCACATTCAGAATGATCGGCTCGCCGCTCCATGTCTTGATCGGGTCCATTCCGATGATGAGAAATTCGCCGATAGGCTGGTCGAAATATTGAAGACGCAATTGCGGGCCGACTTCGGCCGCAGCGAGTTCGAGGCCGAACTGCTGGGCGCGTGCGTAAACGTTAGCCAAAGTCACGGTATCGGACGTGAATCCAAGCTGCGCAGGCGATAGATCGAGAAGCTCCACATATGTCTTCCGAGAGCTAACGGTGAACGTCGACCTAGCAAGGATTTCAGCGGCTTGACCACCGACATTGCAGCCCTTGCTGTCGAGTTCGTTGCGCAAGGCAAGAGAGTCGGCGAAGGTACCTATTGTGATCGTTTTCCATGTCGCAACGTCGCGCGCGGACTTAATAGGCTGTTGCGACGCCGGAGCCGAGCGCGTCTTGAGCTTCAGCTTGTTTTGCAACACGTCGCGCGCCGCGCATTGAGCGGACGCGGCGCTCGCAAAGGAAATGACGCAGGCCGCCGAGAGTATGGAAGCCAAAAGGTAGAGGAAAGGTCGGCTTGCTTGGTTATGACCTGCCGCGCGCCGGGCTCGGCTTGTGAAAATACACATGGCAAATGACTTTTCTGAAAACGTTTGGACCGAAAAAGCCCAATTCCGGCAGCGGACGCTGCGCCGACGCGATGCCCTTCTCTTATCCGGCTTCTTCCAACCGTACTCCGTTTAACTAAGACAGCATGTGAACCAGCTCACAGCCTCCTTCGACGCGTGCTTACGCGCTTACATCACCGGCGCCGAACTTGTGATCAACGGCGGCTACCTGCCGCAATAGCCCGCTGCCACGGCGGTACGCGCGCTCAGCATTGTACGGCATACAGCGCGCGTCCGCCGTGATGCAGCTCGATTGAAGAAAGAGTAGGGAGCACGCTTGGCAACGTCTAAACTATCACAAGAGCCATCGCCCTGACATCATGCTCTGGCGTTCTCGTCTCCTACCGCCCGCCTCAATCACGCTTTAGTCACCTCACCACCTGAGGAGCAGAAATTGAACCATCCCGCGCCGCCTCGCTCCTCTGGTTGCCTGCTGGCCCTGATCATCCTCGCATCGGTGGCGGCCCCGGTGCCGGCGCACGCACATGTCAAATGGTTTGCGCCCTATATTGTCGGAGCGCCACCACAGTCGATCGGGGCCACGTTGACCAATGTATGGTTCTGGACCGGCATTGCGCTCGTGCTGGCATTCTTCCTCGCGTCACGAGCCATCGAGAAGTCGAGCGCCGGCGAGACGATCCTGCTGGCTATGGATCGCATCACCGACCCTCTCTGGATGCGCCTCGACGACTTCGTGCGCGTCGTCATCGCCGCCTTCTTCGTGGCGATCTTCGCCGTCGGCGGCGTCTACCTGACGCCAGATCTCAAAACGCCGGCCGAATGGGTGTCCTGGACCCAGCTCCTGATCGCCGGGTTGATCTTCTCTCGCAAGACGCAGCCACTTGCGGCTCTCGGGATCATCGCCTTGTGGCTACTCGCGCTGCGCGACTATGATGTCTTCCATTTGCTGGACTACCTGGCGCTTGGAGTCGGTGTCGCCGCCTATCTGGTGTTGGAGGCTTCATCCAATCCGGAATGGCGCAACCATCGCTTCGAGGCGCTGCGCTGGGGCGTCGCCATCGCACTGATGTGGTCGAGCCTCGAAAAGTTTGCCTATCCGGACTGGTTCTACCCGCTCGTGCAGGAAAAGCCCTTCTTGACCTTCGGCATGCCGCGCGACGTATTTATTCCGATGGCAGGCGTCGCCGAATTCACGATGGGATTCGGCTTGATCTGGACGCCGCTTGTCCGCCGGCTGTCGGCCATCGCTCTTTTCATCATCTTCAACGCAGCCGTCTATCCGTTCGGGCGAACCGACCTGATCGGACACGCGCTCATCATGGCGGTCGTCGTTGCCATTGCTGCCGATCATAGTCGTGAGGTGCATTTCCTGCCCGCACTCAAGCGAAGGCTTGCCGGCGTCCCGGCCGGACTTGCGGCGGCGCTAGTCATTTTCACAACGGGTTACTGGGGACTGCACATTGCGATTTATGGCCTCGAAGGAGACATCGGAACGCTGGCTGGAGAGCGGCTGACCCATACGCCGAACCCCGAACATCCGCATGGCATGCACGGCGCTGCGGCGATAGGGTTGACGGCTCCGGATGCCTACCGCGCCGCCATGGACCGCATGCACGGTCCGATGATGCGAGGCATCACCAATGCTGATCCCGATACAGCCTTTGTGCTCGGCATGATCCCTCACCATCAAGGCGCAGTCGACATGGCCGAGATCGTCCTCAAGTTCGGCAAGGATTCTCGAAACCAGCACTTTGCTCGCGAGATCATCGACACCCAAAGGCGGGAGATCGGCGAGATGCGGACATGGCTCAGTCAGAAGAACATTCCGCAACCGTGAGGAAGGGCGATGAGCGCGACAGGCTCCGTCGTCCTGATTGGTCCCGCTTGAGCGCAACAGATGCTCGGCAGGAACAAACATCACGTCAGTAAGCAGCCAGCTCTTCTATCGATCCAAGCTCTTACGAAAGCACTGAGCAGTCCACAAACGGTGCGGCCAACCCAGCAGTTCGCTCTCCATCACGACAGGCCGGGGGTTACCCCAAGCCGACCGAGGCCAGGTAGCTTGAGCGCCGGGCGTCGGATGTCGATGCCGAGAACGGCGCCGAAGAAATTGATCTCCAGACCTTCGACCCAGCCGAGCGAGAAGCCGATGTATCCGGCAAGCGAGGCGTAGATGCCCGTGCCGGACGCCGTTACGCCGAACCATTTGCCGGTGTACGGGAAGTCCTTGCCGATCGCGGTCGGCGGCAGGACGGCCCGGAGCTCAGGGACGGAATCGAGTGCGGCCTGCACGAAGGTGTTCGAATTGGGCCCAGGCCAGACGCTGTAATCTCCATAGGATCGAAACCTGTAGTTTTCGACCACATGCCTGATCTTCGGGATCAGCGCCTCCGCACGCTCGCCATCGACGGCCACGACGATTTCAGGCACAGCGCCGAACCATCGCCCGTCCGGAGCGAAGCCGTTGGTGCGGATCGGCTCGCCCCAGGCCGTGTAGTCGTACCTTGTGTAGGTCGGCGCATCTTTCTCTTTGACGACGATCCAGGTGTGAATCGCGAAGATGCCGCGCCATCTCACCGTTCTTGCTCCGAACACCCGGATGACGGCCTCACGGTGGTCGGTCGCGGAGGTCAATAGACCCGCGCTGGAGCGGTCGGCCGTTTGCCAGTTCTGGCGGCCATCATCCAGCCAAAAATATCTCGCCGCCGATGCGGCAAGCGGTGCGAAGACGAGGAACAGAAAGATGAGCAACGGCTTTTTCAAGGGAGTGGTACGGCGGGGATCTTCGGCAAACATATAGTTCGCATCGATGTCGACGCCATAGCCGCCGCCCCCGGTCGCCGAACGAGCCTGTCACCTCGGTCGGACGGGCACGAGATCGATCGAGTTGTTCCGCAACGGATGGAGCACACGCATGGACATGAAGGAAGCCGCGGCAATGACCGAAGCCTCCGGGCTGACGGACGATCAGGGCGGCATGGAGCGGACTTCAGGCCCGCGGCCGGGTTCCGGAGAGCAAGGAGGAGCTTTTGCTCCGCAGGCCCGCACGCCGTCGCCAGAGCCGGCGAAGCGATGGGCCGACCAGTTGCGCGAGGTGACGGTGAGGGCGCCGTTACGGTCCTTGCTCGTCGCTTTCCTGGCCGGAGCATGGATCGCTCGCCGCCGCTAGGAACTGTGACAAGAAGCAAGCGGTTTCAGACGCTGGCATAGGAAAGGGTGGACGATGAGACTTCTGGTTTTGGCCGCGACTGTCCTTCTGGGCACCATCTCGTTTTCCATGGCGCAAAGCTCAGGAGGCGGTTCGGGAGGTGCTTCCTCCGCTGGAGGGGCGGGCGCAACCGGTTCGGGCGGCGCTGGTGGCTCGACGCTCTCGAACGGGACGACGCTGAGCGGAACCGGCGGTTCGCCGGGGCCCAACACGCTCAATGCAAAAGGGCAGGGAACGACGGGCCAGAGACTCGGCGTGACCCCGTCCGGTCAGGAGGGCGGCGGATCTCGACCGTCTTACAACACGCCAGCCGCAAACGCCGCCGTCCAGCAGCTTGGAAACACCAACACGGGCATCCTTAAGAAGTAGCGGTGATCAAGGCGGCGTGCCCACTCGCTATGGCCGCGCTTTGGTCGACGTCCCCTCGCAGTGGACCAGGAGCAGGCATCTGTGTTGATCGGCCGCAAGGGCTGCTCACCTGCATTGCAACTCGAGCCTTTTGAATCGGCCTGTGCAATTTCGGGCCTAATTGAGAAGGTGTTGGCTTCGCAGGAAGCCAATCGCGCTTGCGACGCCGTCTTCGACGCGGATCGCTTCGCCAAGGCGGTTCGCTCGCTGCTGAATCAACGGATTTCCGGTGGCCTCTGCGATCGCGGCGGCCAGCCAATCGGCTGAAAGGTTCCTCACTCCTCTTGATCTTGGTCCGACGCCCAGATCATCGATGCGCCTTCCCCAGAACGGCTGGTCGCCAAAGAAGGGACAAATGATATTCGGCTTGCCAGCTCGAAGCGCAGCCCCCGTAGTGCCGGCCCCGCCGTGATGGACGCAGGCCGACATCAGCGGGAACAACTGCGCATGCGGTGCGCCTTGGATGAAATGGACGTGACTGGCTCCGAGATCGCCTCGAAGAGCACCGCCGCCGACCGCTAGAACGCCGCGTTTCCCAGCCTTGGCCAATGCCTCCAGTACGAGTTTCGTCAGGGACGTCGGGTCGACACCTGGCATGCTGCCAAAGCCCACATAAACAGGCCGCTCATCGCCCTCTACGAAGCGCTGGAGTTGCGGGTCAGGCTGCCAAACGTCGTCGCCTCCCAGGAACCAGTACCCAGTCACCGCGACAGTATTCGGCCAGTCCGGCGGAACGGGCACGACATGCGGACTATAGGCGTAGAGCGTCGCGCGAGGCCGCAGCTTCTTCTCCGGCGTGTTTGCGAGGTGGAGCTCGGTGGCCCGCCATTCCCCGATCATCCCGCGAAAGAGGGCGTAGGCGCTGTGAGCCATCGCGCTGTGCGTGAGTCTGTTGAGGGGGCCAAGCGAGCGGAACGGCACGAGCGGGCTCGCGAACGCTGCTGTCGGTGTGAAGCCAGGCAGGGGAGAAGCCAGAACGGCAGGGCAGGATAACTTTTCTGCGATATGCGCCGCGGCGATGGCCTTCGGGTGATAGATGATCAGTTCTGGACGAAATCGTCGGGCGGCTTGCCATTCGGCGCTGAGCTGTTGGCGGCCGATCGGCCTGAACTGCTTCAGCATCCTGAAGCCAGCCATAAACCCCGCACCGCCCGCCATTGCCGCCTTGGCTTCCGGGGTTTCCAGGAGGGCGAGATATTCACTCGGAAGATGCGCGAAAGCGATGCCGCGGCTCACGACGAACGATTCGAACTGCGAGGGCGCGGCGATCAGCACTTCGTGCCCGGCCTGCTTCAGACCGAGCGCCAAGGCGAGATAGGGTTGCACGTCGCCGCGGGTGCCTAGTGTATGGATTGCGACTCGCATGCTTCTGACCATTGAGAAATGGATTGGGACGACAACCGCTGCTCAGACAAGCCGCTTCTGATGAAGCTTTGATCTCCCGGAAGGATCAAACTTGCTGGCGGCTCGATAGTTGTTTGTCCCTCCCCAGTTCACTGACCACACCCCACCCATGTGTCGCAATCGGGCGCGAGTTTCTGCTCACTGGTCAGACGCTCCGGTTTCGGGAGATCGAGAGATCGGCCGATAGTGTGACGGCCCGCCAGGCTTTATGTTTGAGCCTCATCGTTCAGCGACGCCAATGAGCGCGGTCGAGCTTATCGGCAGCACCGGACGACCATCGGCTCTGGCCCGCACCTCGGCAATCACCGCCGCCTTTTCGAGGTCGTCCAGGCTGGTCCAGTCGGGCGACATGCCAAAGAGCGTGTCAGGCTCATCGAGCGCCGCGACGTCGAGCAGAAAATCATGAGTCACCGTGTCGATCCGGGGATTGCGATAGCCGGCAGCGACGAGGGCGCGGGCGAAATCGTCCGGATCGCTCAGGGCCTGAACGGCTTCAGGCATTGCCATGCCCGGCCGATCAGGGAACAGCTTTTGCCGCACTTCGCCCAACAGGAGGAAGGTCGCCGCGCCCCGATCCTGCCAGGTCGCAACCACGCCATGCCCGCCGGGCCGCGTCACCCGTCGCATCTCGGCCAAACCCTTGCGCCAATCGGGGAACATGATGACACCGAAGATCGAAAAGACCGCATCGAAATGTGCGTCGGGCAGGTCCAGCGCCTGTCCGTCCATGACCCGCGCTTCCACATTGGGCAGACCAGCAGCTGCGATGCATCCGACCATGCCGGGCGAGAAGTCGGTCGCTAGGACTCGTGCGCCGGTGCGAGCGGCTGCGAGGGCGAGCGCGCCGGTGCCGGCTGCCACGTCGAGAACATGACTCTGAGGCGTCAGGGTTACGCGCGCCAGCGCCTCCTCCGCAAACAGGGCGGTGAAGGGGTGCGCGGTCTCTCGATAATGCCTGGCTGCGCTGTCCCAGTGGTCTGGATCCTCAAACTGTTGCACGTCGGATACCTCACGAGTCATGTAACTTTATATGTATCATGACTGCGTGCCCTTGCCAATGATGGGATGCGTGCGAAAGATCAGCCGATGCGAAACGACAGCCGCCTTTCTCGAATGCTGCATGTGCTGCTCCACATGGCGCGACATGACGGCCCCATGACCTCGGAGGCGATCGGCACGATGCTGGGGACCAATCCGGTCGTCGTTCGCCGCACATTGGCGGGGCTGCGCGATGCGGGCTATGTCCGGTCGGACAAAGGGCATGGCGGCGGCTGGGTCATCGCGTGCGACCTCGAGCGCGTGTCACTTCTCGATGTCTATCGTGCGGTTGGTGGTCCCCGGCTATTTGCGATCGGGAACGAGCATTCCAATCCAGACTGTGCGATCGAGCAACTCGTCAACGCAGCGGTGGACGATGTCCTTCGCGATGCCGAAGCATTGCTGGTCGAACGGTTGGGCGCGGTGAGCCTCGCAGACTTGAGCAAAGGTCTCGACGCGCGCTGCGCAGGCGATCCCAGGTGGCAGCTCGAACGGGTTGGCCGCTAAAGCTCTCTTCTTGTCGTAATTCCGGCTGCTCCGGCCAATGCCGAGAAGTGAAGCGTCTTCTTGCCATGGGGCATTCAGCGAGGCGCGCCGTTCGTCCGCAGGGATCGCACGAAATCGATCACGGCCAGCACCACGACGCAGACAACGATGATGATGAGCGGAATGGCCTTGATCCAGACCAGCAGGATTCCAAGAAATGCGATCATGAGCGCGAGGCCGATGAGTCCGGTGATCAGATTGGTCATCGCACTTTCCTTTTCTCCGCGCCGGGAGCCGAGTTCGATCCGGCGCTCGGGGCGTTGCGCCGACCGCTGCCACGCATGCGCCCAATGGTCTTGATCAGCCAGTGCGCCGTGCGCAAGAGGCGGGCGTCGTTGCCGCGGCGGCCGACGAGCTGGGCGCCCAGCGGAAGGCCCGTTTCTGAACGCATCAAGGGCAGGCTGATCGCGGGCACGCCGAGATAGGTCCAGAGCGAGCAGAAGACCGGATTACCCGTCGTTTCGATTGCGGGCGCCGCGCCCGGTGCCGCGGGCGTCAGGATGGCGTCGTATTCATCGAAAACGTGGTCCAGGGCCTGGTTGAGCGGCGCAATCCCGGCCAGAGCGTTGCAATAATCCGCCGCAAGATGCGCGCGGCCGCGCGCGATCGCCTGGCGTAGCCGCGTGCTCAGTCTGTCGCCGCCGCGTTCGTCATCGCGCCGCAGATTGTGCGCCATATCGACTTCCATGATGATGCGGTGCATGTCGACGGCCCCGTCGAAGCTCGGCCCAAGCTCGACCTCGCTGCACGCTTCGCCCAAAGCGTCGACGAGCTCGGCAAAGGCTTCACGCGTCTCCGGCTCGGCCTGATCCCAGACCGGAGAGCGCACGAAGGCAAATCGCGGCGGCAACGGCGGCTCGCTCGCCGCGACCGCAGAAAACGGCGGGCGTGCAACAGGCCGGGTGTCCGGATCCTCCGGGTCGAAGTCGACCATGACCTCCGCCAGCAGGGCCGCGTCCTCGACGTTGCGCCCGAACACGCCGACATGATCGAGCGTGCGCGACAATTGGAGCGCGCCGCTGCGTGGAATGAGACCATGCGTGGGCTTGAACCCGACCACGCCGCAGAAGGCGGCAGGGCGGATCACCGAGCCGTTGGTCTGCGAGCCGATGGCACCCGGCACCATCAGCGCCGCGACGGCCGCGGCGGAGCCCGAGGACGATCCGCCGGGGGTGTGATTTGGGTTGTGCGGATTTCGGGTCTTGCCCGGATTGTAGTACGCGTACTCGGTGGTCACCGTCTTGCCGAGGATCACCGCTCCAGCCGCCCGCAGACGCGCCACGGCCGCCGCATCGCGCCGCGGCGTGCGTCCGGCCCACAGCTCCGATCCGAATTCGGTCGGCATGTCGCCGGTGTCGAAGATATCCTTGATGCCCACGGGCACGCCATGCAGCGGGCCTGTGGCCTTGCCGTGCTTGCGATGATCGTCGGCCGCCTCGGCTTGCCGCATCGCGTGGTCGCGATCGAGAAACGCCCACGCCTGGATATCGCGATCGACCTCATCGATGCGCCTGAGGCAGTCGCCGACGAGCTCCACCGAGCTGAGCCGGCCCTCGCGGATGCCGGCCGCGGCGTCCGCGAGGCCGAGCGCGTTGAGACTCATGCGCAGCCTCTCGTCGGTTTGCCGGGTCCGCTCATCGCGCCCCATAGAGATAGCTCGGCAGCCACAATGCGATCCCCGGGAAGATGTAGACCAGTGCCATGGTGAGGAAGACCAGGCCGACGAACGGAAGCGCGCCGGAGAAGATGTCGGTCAGCTTCACTTCAGGCGGCGCCACGCCCTTCAGATAGAAGGCGGCCATCGCGACCGGCGGCGTGTTGAACGCGGTCTGCGTGTTCAGTGCCACCAGAATGCCGAAGAAGATCGGATCGATGCCGTACTGGGGAAGCAGCGGCAGGAAGATCGGCACGAAGATGATGATGATCTCGGTCCATTCCAGCGGCCAGCCGAGCAGAAAGATGATGATCTGGGTCAGCAGCAGGAACTGGATCGGCGAAAGGTTCATCGAAGTGAAGAACTGCTCGACCACCGATTGTCCGCCAAGGACGGCAAATACCGCCGAAAACGTCCAGGACCCGATGAAGAGGTAGCAGACCATCGCGGTCGCGCGCACGGTCAGATACACGGATTCGCGTATCATCTCGTAGTTGAGCGAACGATAGGCGGCCGCCAGCACGATGCTCATGAGGGCTCCCACCGCGGCAGCTTCCGAGGGCGTCGCCAGCCCAAACAGGATCGCGCCGAGCACCGAAACGATCAGCAACGCGAGCGGCAGGAACGACGTGGCAAGCGCCCAGATGACCTTCGAGGTCGGCACGTCGGTCTGCTCGCGCGGCAGCTTCGGCGCGAGCGCGGGATTGATGATCGCGCGCGTCATCGCATAGAGGACATACAAGCCGGCCAGCATGAACCCCGGAAAGAACGCCGCCGCGTAAAGCTTGACCGCCGAGACGCCGGCAGTCGCCGCATAGACGATCAGGAGAATGCTCGGCGGAATCAGGATGCCGAGGCAGCCACCGGCGCAGACGACGCCCGCCGACAGCTTGGCGTCATAGCCGGCTCGCAGCATCGCCGGCAATGCCAGCAGCCCCATCAGCGTGACGACGGCGCCGACGATGCCGGTGGCCGTCGCGAACATGGCGCAGGTGATCAGCGTGGCCACGGCAAGTGCGCCCGGCACGTTCTTCATCGACAGCTGCAGCGAGTAGAACAGGCGGTCGAGGATGTTCGCGCGCTCGATCAAATAACCCATGAACAGGAATAGCGGAACTGCCACCAGCACGTCGCTGGATGTGACCTCGAACGTCTTCTGCACCAGAAGCGTGAAGATGCGGTTCTGGAAGAAGTCCTGACCGGGGGTGTAGTAGGCATAGTAGCCGAACGAGACGCCCATCGCCATCAGCGTGAAGGCGATCGGGAAGCCGAGCATGATGATGAAGATGAAGAGGCCCAGCATCAGCATGCCGAGTTGAGGATCGGTCATGCGCCTGGTCCCTTCTCGCTCTGCGGCTCAGCCGCGTGCTGCTGATGTTCGCGGATGACGAGGCTCTCGGTCTCCTCCACGTCGTGCAGGCGTTGCGGCCATCGGCCGGTGCGGATGCACAGCACACAGCGGATGATCTCGGCGACCCCTTGCAGGAACAGAAGGAAGCCGGTGAGCGGGATCAGCGCCTTCAGCGGAAACACCGGAACGCCGGCCGGACTGAAGATGCTGACTTCGCGGAAGCGCACCGACATCTGGGCGTAGTTCCAGCCCGAATACATCAGCGCCGCGATCGCCGGCAGGAAGAACAGGATATACAGGACGAGGTCCATCGTCGCCTGGGTGCGCGGCGACCAGAGGCGGTAGACCACGTCGGCGCGGACATGGCCGTTTCGCGAGAGCGTGTACGCGCCGGCCATCAGGAACATCGCGCCATAGGTGATGTAGCTGATGTCGAAAGCCCAGGTGGTCGGCGCACGCAGCACGTAGCGCACGAACACCTCGTAGCTGACTCCCAGGGTGAGAACGAGGATCAGCCAGGCGAACGCCTTGCCCACCCACGTGCTGAGCTCATCGATGAAGAACAGGAATTTCGTCATGCGAGCTGAACTCGCTGCGAGCAGTCCATCCGGATGTCCCCCTCCAACTCGTGGGCGGCGCTTCAATTGCGCCGCCCTCGCGATAAGACCTGACGCGATCCCCCGCGACAGCCGTCAGACCTTGAGCACGCCCGGGAAGTGATGCTCGAAGGCGCCGCGGTAGTCCGTCGCGTTGTTCATGTTGTAGTAAACCACGCGGCGCACCCATTCCTTCTGCGAATCCATCACCTTCTTCATGAACGGATCCGAGCCGAGCTGGGCGATCAGACCGTCCCACGCCTTGATCTGCGCGTCGAACACAGACTTCGGTGTGCGCTGGACGTTGACCTTGTCCTTGTTGATCAGCTCCTGCAGGTCCTTCGAATAATAATCCATGGCCTTCCATTCGTTGGCGGAGGACACGGCTTCGGCGGCGTATTGCAGGATCGCCTGCTGTTCCTTCGGTAGCGCGTTGAATTTCGTCCGGTTGAACATGATCTCGAAATATTCCGTCGCCTGATGATGGCTGCCCATCATGTAGTTCTTGGCGACATCCTGCGCGCCGAAGCGCCGGTCCGAGGTCGGATTGTTGAACTCGAACCCGTCGATCACGCCGCGCTCCATCGCGGGTACGATCTCGCCGCCGGGCAGCTGCGCGACCGATGCGCCCATCGCCTGGAAGAGATCGGCGGCCAGACCCACCGTGCGATATTTCAAGCCCTTGAGATCGGCGTCGCTGGTGATCGGCTTCTTGAACCAGCCGAGCGGCTGGGTCGGCATCGGCATGGCGAAGAAGCTCTTGATGTTGACGTTCATGATCTTGGTCTGGAGCTCCTCGAACAGCTCCTTGCCGCCGCCGTTGTGGATCCAGCCAAGGCCTTCGTTGGCGTTGAAGCCGAACACCGGGCCGGTGCCGAACAGCGAGGCGGCCTTGTGCTTGCCGTACCAGTACACCGTCACCGTGTGTGCCGCGTCGATCTGGCCGCCATGAACGCCGTCGAAGACCTGGAACGGATGCACGACCGAGCCGCCGACCAGATAGTCAATGCGCAGCCGGCCTCCGGCCATATCGTTGACGCGCTTCACATAATCTTCGGCCATCTCGTTGAAGACATCGGCCTTGCCCCACGAGCCCTGCATCTTCAGGGTCGCTGTCTGCGCCCGGCTGACTTGCGGCATGGCGATAGTGGCAGCGCCGGCCGCGCCGGCGGTCAGCAGGAATTTGCGACGAGTTGTTCTGGTCTTTTCGGACTTTGCAGTCATGGACGTCCTCCCTGGCGGCCTGATTGTTCGAACGCGTTTCGACGCGCTTGTCGTTGTGAACCGCTGGAGGTATGCCGCATTCCAGCGACTTTGATCACAGTTTGGACGCATTGCCGGCATCCGACAAGCCCCGGTGTCGCATTATTGGTCTTAGACGTTCGACTCCAAGCAGCCGGATATTCACGCGCATGTCGCGGCGCAGCAAAGATGCAGCCGGACTTCTGCCAGTGGTGCCCGCCCGATGCGATTCTGGAAAATTTCGCGGCTCCTCAGGGCTCGCGTGCCGTCATAGGATCGGATCATCCGGGCTTCATTTCCAAGCCCGTTCGTTGTGAACTCGACCTTGGCGGCGAAAGCAGATCTGGACACCAGCCCGGCCGTTGCCGCGAACAAAAGCACAGAGGGGGGATCATCATGCCTGCGTTGTCACGCCGCGATTTCCTGGCACTCTCGACGGCGGCCGCCGCCGTCGGCCTCGCCGCGCCCGCGCGCGGGGCGATGGGGCCGAACGACAAATACGATCTGGTGATCCGCGGCGGCGAGGTGCTCGACCCCAGCCAGTCGCTGCGCGCCAGGCGCGATGTCGGCATCCGCTGGGGCACGATCGAGGCGGTCCAGGAGGCGATCCCGGCGGAGCGCGCGCTGAAGAGCATCGACGCCTCGGGCAAGCTGGTGATGCCCGGCCTGATCGATCTGCATTGTCACGTCTATCCCTACGGCTCGGCGATCGGCATTCCCGCCGACGAGCTGGTCCAGTTCCAGGGCACGACGACCGTCGTGTCGGCGGGCGATGCCGGCGTCAACAATCTGGCGGCGTTGCGCCGCTTCATCGTGGCCCAGACTCGGGCGCGGATGTACGCCTTCGTCCACATCGCCAATAACGGCCTGTCCGCGTTCCCCGTCGCCGAGCTCTACAACATCGATACTGCGCAGACCGAAGCCTGCGCGATGGCACTGGCCGAGAATTCGGACTTCCTCCTCGGGGTAAAAGTGCGCATGTCGGAGAACGTGATCTTCAAGCACGGGCTCGAGCCGCTCAAGCGCGGCATCCAGGCCTGCGAGATGTGCGGCTGGCCGGCGAAGATGATGGTGCATATCGGCGGCGTCGAATCCAAGGAGCTGATGTCGCAGATCCTCGATTTGATGCGCCCGGGCGACGTGCTGACACATGCCTATTCGGGCGCCCCGAACCTGTCGAGCGTCTTCACGAACATCGTTCAGGACGGCAAGCTGCTGCCTGCGGCTCTCGCGGCCAAGCAGCGCGGCGTCATGTTCGACGTCGGGCATGGCGGCGGCAGCTTCGATTTCACCGTGGCCGAAGTGGCGATACCCGGTGGATGCGCTCCTGATACCATCTCTTCCGATATCCACGTCTTCTCCGGAAATTCGCCAGGGATTCCCTTCCTGCCGAATGTGATGAGCAAGTTCATGACGCTCGGTTTCACGCTGGAGCAGGTGGTCGCAATGGCAACGACCGCGCCGGCGAAGATCATCAACCGCGCGCCGAAGATCGGCACGCTTCAGGTCGGTGCGCCCGCCGACGTCGCGATCATGGAGCTGGTGGAGGGACCGGTCAGCTTCGTCGACACGCGCAACAACAGGAGAGAAGGGAAAGCCCACCTCAAGCCGATCCAGACCGTCATCAACGGCGTGCCGTTCGGGCGGCCGTATCAGGCGCCTTTCTCAGTGAGATAGAGAGGCGGCGCCGGTCTCAGGTCTCTTCGAGGTTCGGCGAAAAGTTCTTACAGGCCGAGCGTTGATCTCCAGGCCTTCGACCCAGCCGATGGAAAAGCCGACATATCCGGCAAGCGAAGCATAGATGCCCGTGCCGGACGCAGTTAGCCCGACCCATTTGCCCGTAGGCCCCGAACCGAGCGGTCACGAGCGAATGGGCTGAATCCCGGCCTGTCCCGGGCTTCCCCTCACGCCCCGTATGGCCTATGACGCTGCAACGCAAAAATCCCCCAAAAATGACCTCATGATCCGCCTCGACAACGTCAGCAAGCAAGCCGGCCACCAGATCCTGTTCATCGAAGCCTCCGCGGCTCTCAACAAGGGCGAGAAGATCGGCCTTGTCGGGCCGAACGGCGCCGGAAAGAGCACGCTATTCCGGATGATCGCCGGCGAGGAACTGCCCGACGAGGGTCAGGTCTCGATCGATCGCGGCATCACCATCGGCTATTTCAACCAGGACGTCGGCGAGATGTCTGGCCGCAGCGCGGTGGCCGAGGTGATGGATGGCGCAGGCCCCGTCAGCGAGGTTGCGGCCGAGTTGCGCGAGCTCGAGGCCGCCATGGCCGACCCCGACAAGGCCGACCAGATGGACGAGATCATCGCCCGCTATGGCGAGGTGCAGCACCGGTTCGAGGAGCTCGACGGCTATGCGCTCGACGGCCGTGCGCGCGAGGCGCTGGCGGGACTCGGCTTCAGCCAGGAGATGATGGACGGGGACGTCGGCAAGCTCTCCGGCGGCTGGAAGATGCGCGTGGCGCTGGCGCGTATTCTTCTGATGCGGCCCGACGTGATGCTGCTCGACGAGCCGAGCAACCATCTGGATCTGGAAAGCCTGATCTGGCTGGAAAAATTCCTGCACGATTACGAAGGCACGCTTCTGATGACCTCGCACGACCGCGAGTTCATCAACCGCGTGATCTCCAAGGTGATCGAGATCGATTCCGGCTCGCTCACCACCTACACCGGCGATTACGAATTCTACGAGCAGCAGCGGGCGCAGAACGAGAAGCAGCAGCAGGCGCAGTTCGAGCGCCAGCAGGCCATGCTCGCCAAGGAGATCAAGTTCATCGAGCGCTTCAAGGCGCGCGCCTCGCATGCGGCCCAGGTGCAGAGCCGGGTCAAGAAGCTCGACAAGATCGCGCGGGTCGAGCCGCCGCGCCGCCGCCAGAGCGTCGCGTTCGACTTCCTGCCGGCGCCGCGCTCGGGCGAGGACGTCGTCGCACTCAAGAACGTGCACAAGGGCTATGGCTCAAAGCGCATCTATGACGGGCTGGACTTCATGATCCGCCGTAAGGAGCGCTGGTGCGTGATGGGCGTCAACGGCGCCGGCAAGTCGACGCTGCTCAAGCTGGTTGCCGGTGCGAGCGAGCCGGACGAGGGCACCGTGGCGCTGGGCGGCAGCGTCAAGATGGGCTATTTCGCCCAGCACGCGATGGATCTGCTCGACGGCGAGCGCACCGTGTTCCAGTCGCTGGAGGACGCGTTTCCGACGGCGGGGCAGGGCTCCTTGCGCGCGCTCGCCGGCTGCTTCGGCTTCTCCGGCGACGACGTCGAGAAGCGCTGCCGCGTGCTCTCGGGCGGCGAGAAGGCGCGCCTCGTCATGGCCAAGATGCTGTTCGACCCGCCGAACTTCCTGGTGCTGGACGAGCCCACCAACCATCTCGACCTCGCCACCAAGGAAATGCTGATCAACGCGCTGTCGGATTTCGAGGGCACCATGCTGTTCGTCTCGCACGACCGGCATTTCTTGGCGACGCTGTCGAACCGCGTGCTGGAGCTGACGCCGGAGGGCATCCACCAATATGGCGGCGGCTACACCGAATATGTCGCGCGCACCGGCCAGGAGGCGCCGGGGTTGCGGAGCTAGTGGTGGGCGGTAGCCCGGATGGAGCGAAGCGCAATCCGGGATCCGTGTGCGACGTCGGCGCTCGTGTCGTGCCGCGGGACCATCCCTGGATTGCGCTGCGCTCCATCCAGGCTACGGGCGGCCGTGATGGACCGGTAGCCCGGATGGAGCGTAAGCGTAATCCGGGATCAGTCTCCGCGTTCACCAAAGCTGCCGCTTATCTCGCCGGCTCCTCCCCAATCGGGAGGTAGAATACCAGCGCGAACGTAGTGATGGAGCGAGCTGTAGGGCCACTCAATCGCCGCTGCAACGAGCCCGTGCTTGACCGGATTGTAGTGAATGTAATCGGCGCAGCGCTCGAAATCCGCATCGTTACGAATTGTGTGTTCCCAAAATCGCCGCTGCCAGAGCGCGTACTCGCCGCGATGATTGCGGCAGATCGGTGCGTCGGAAGCTGCCAGCCGGTGTGTGAAGGCACTCTTGATGCGCTTCCAACGACCCGAGAAGTCCGAGTCACTATCGGGGAGCCTCATAATGACATGCAGGTGATCAGGTAGGATCACGATCGCATCGATCTCGAATGGTCGTTCGGCACGCGTTACGCGAAATGCGCTGCGGAGCTCGTCGACATGATCAACCAGCACGGATGACATTCGATCGTCCAGCGTGACGGTGAAGAAGAACATCCCGCCGGGTACGAAATTTCGCCGATAGCGAACCATGCGAGGGACTTTCCCGGATTGCGCTTCAGTCGGGCGAAGGATGGGCCGAAGCCCGGATGCCGCGCAGGGCAATCCGGGGAGTGCTACAGGGACAGTCGTGCGGGTGCTTGGTCTGCCCCGGATTACGCTGCGCTTCATCCGGGCTACAACTAGGGCGGCCCTCCGGGTCCGGATCATGCTCTAATAGGCGTAGAACATCCGCTGAATGTCCTTGGTGTCGGTCGTCTTGGTCAACGCCAGCATCAGCAAGATGCGCGCCTTCTGGGGATTGAGCGTATCCGAGACGACGAAGTCGTGCTCATCGTCCTTGGCCTCGCCATTGCGCGCGACGATGCCGTTGCCGACACGGCTGCTGCGAAGGATCACCACGCCCTTCTTGCGGGCATCGTCGAGCGCCGGCTCGACCGCCGGGCGGGCGAGGCTGCCGTCGCCTACGCCGGCATGCACGATCCCCTTGGCGCCGGCGGCGACAAAGGCGTCGATCGCGACCCGGTTCATGTTGGCGTAGCCGTAGACGATGTCGACCTGCGGCAGGACATCGAGCTTGGATACGTCGAATTCGGAATCCGCCGTGTGCCGGCGGGTCGTTTGGCGATAGAAATACGGCTTGTTGCCTTGCATGTAGCCGAGAAAGCCGAGTTCAGGCGTGCGAAAGGTGTCTGCCGTGGACGTGTTGTTCTTGGTGACGTCGCGCGCGGCGTTGATCTGATCGTTGAGGGCGACGAGCACGCCCTTGCCCACGGCTTCTTCACTGCCTGCGAGGATCACCGCATTGAAGAGGTTGATCGGGCCGTCCGCGCTGATCGCGGTCGATGGCCGCATCGCACCGACGACGACCACAGGCTTCTTGCTCTTGACGACCAGATTGAGGAAATAGCTGGTTTCCTCGATCGTATCGGTTCCGTGCGTGATCACGATCCCGTCCACGTCGTCCTGCGCGAGGAGCGTATTGACGCGCTTGGCGAGCTTCAGCCAATAATCATTGTTCATATTCTCGCTGGCGATCTGGAAGACCTGCTCGCCCTTGACGTTGGCCACGGTTTTCAACTCGGGGACGGCGTTCAAGAGGGTCTCGATGCCCACCGTGGCTGCGGTATACCCGATGACGGTGGTGCTGCTCGCCCCGCTGCCGGCGATCGTGCCGCCGGTTGCGAGAACCATGACGTTGGGCAGGCCGGGGCCTCTCGCGTTGGCAACGTCAACGATCATGAGCAGCGCAAAGAGCACGCTCATTATCGCCATCATGTGATCACGCACGCGGAACTGCAACATCTCGTCCATCCTTTGCTGGAAGCCTCGTTGATGCGCCCCGGTTCGCTCAGCGCCGCATCATCTGTCAGCCGCTGCGTTCTGTCCAGGGTCGCGGCGCGCTTGCTTTACGCGCTCGGCGCGTGTCGGAAACTGGCGGTGCGGAGGCACCAAAAAGCAAATGGCCGGGACATTCTCGCGCGAAGACGCGCTTCTGCCCGGCCATGACGGCATTTCGGTTGTGGCTTTGCTGAAAAAGCCGGGAACGGACTGCGCGTTACGCGCTGGTCTCGCACTTCTTCATGAAGCTGTTCTTGGCGGCGCCGGCGAGCGGCTTGCCGTCGGCGCTGACGGCCTTGGGCGCGCAGGCGTCTTCCTTGCACTTCTTCAGAAACGAGGTCTTGGCGGCGCCGGCCAGCGGCTTGCCGTCCTTGCCGACGGCCTTGCTCTCGCAGGTTTCTTGCGCAAGGGCCGAGCCCGCTGCGAAGGTGGCAACGATCGCAGCGAGGAAAATCCGTTTCATCATGGGGGTCTCCTGAACCAGAAATGGCCGGGAGAGTGGAGCCGGGAATCGTGGCGCAATCAAGCAGGATGAGCACTGGGCCGCCCGGTCGCCCGCTGATTTTTGCGCGCCAGCTCGGAAGATGTCGCCTCTGTTGCAGTGCTCGCTGACCGCATCGGGCGATCCTGCTAGCGTCGGTCCCTTGAGATGGAGAGGAAGCATCGTGATGGACGCCGCGATCCCGCACGACCAGGCAGCCGATCGGCATTCCCACCTGGTTCGACCCCAAGACATGGATTGGCAGAAGACGCGCTTTCCGGGCTGCGAGGCCAAGACGCTACTGTTCGATCGCCGTACGGGGCTGATGACCGCCTTGATGCGTTTTGCGCCAGGATCGGTGCTGCCCGATCACGAACATGTCGGCATCGAGCAGAGCTGGGTGATCGAAGGCGCGCTCGTCGACAAGGAGGGTCCAGCCAAGGGCATTGCCTGCAAGGCCGGCGAATTCATCTGGCGCGAGGCGGGGAGCCGGCATGCCGCTTGGTGCCCCGACGGCGCGTTGATTCTGGCGATCTTCCAGGTGCCGAACAAGTTTTTCGAGGCCGACGGCCGCGTGGTCGATGCCGCTGGCCAGGACTGGGATGAGACCTGGGGGCACACCGCGGCGCAGCGGGCGCAGAGCGCCTGATCGCCTTCACGCGCCGCGCATCAGCAGCGCCTTGAAGTCGGCCCGCGCGCGCTGCGCCTCAGTGCGCGCGACGTCGGAGGCGTCGCCCATGCCGAAATAGCCATGGATCAGGCCGGGGCCCTCATGGTGCTTGACCTTCACGCCGGCGGCCTCCAGCGCCCGCGCATAGGCGGCGCCTTCGTCGCGTAGGGGATCGAACCAGGCGGTGGTCACGACCGCGGGCGCGACGCCGGCCAAGGAGGCGGCCCGCAGCGGCGAGACGCGCCAGTCGCCGGCGTGTGCGGGATCGGCGAGATAATGGCCGCAGAACCATTCCATCGTCGCCCGCGTGAGGAAGTAGCCCTCGGCGTTCTCGCTGCGCGAGGGATAGCGCGCGTTCTCGCGCGCATCGGCATAAGCGCCGACGACGTCGGTGACCGGATAGACCAGCAGTTGCGCGGCGAGCTTGATGCCGGCCTCCCGGCAGGCGATCGCGCTCGTCGCTGCGAGATTGCCGCCGGCGCTGTCGCCGGCAACGCCGAAGCGCGTTGCGTCACCGCCAAATTCCGCGACGCGGCCAAACACGTCGCTGACCGCGGCGAAAGCATCCTCGAAGGCGCCGGGAAAGCGCGTCTCGGGCGGGCGGCGATAGTCGACGGAGACGACGACCGCGCCGGTCTCGATCGCAAGGTTGCGCGCCTGCCGGTCGTGGGTTTCGAGATCGCCCGCAACCCAGCCGCCGCCGTGGAAGAACACCACCGTCGGTGCCGGCGCGGCGCCGACCCGATAGACCCGTGCGGGAAGCAGACCGGCGCCGCCTTTCACCCTGATATCCTCGACGCTATCGACCGGCGGCGGCGGAATGGCGGCACGCGAGGCAGCGAGTGCGCGCAAGGAATCGCGGGCGCTCTGTGGCGTCATGACCGTGGGATCGCGCATCGGCATGAGCGGAATGATCTGGGCGATGACGGGATCGAGCGGTGCGGCCATGGACTTTCCTCACAGGGTTCTTGGTCTTGCTTGGTCCTTAGCATAGGTTTTGCGGGCCGCATCGGCAACCGGCGTGCGTCGCAAGGCCGGACGAACGGGCAGGGAGGTTCACGAGGTGGAATTCGAGACGCTGGTCCAGTCGCGCCGCAGCGTGCGTGGCTTCAAGAACGAGCCGGTGCCGCGCGCGGTGATCGAGGCGATCATCGAGAGCGCCAAGCGCGCGCCCTCGTCGATGAACACCCAGCCCTGGCATGTCCATGTGCTCACGGGTCATCCGCTGGAGGAGGTGCGTCGCCGCAACATGTCGGAGATGGCCGGCGGCGCCAAGGTCAAGCGCGACATCGTCAGCCATGGCGAATACCAGGGCGTGCATCGCACCCGGCAGGTCGACATCGCCAAGAAGCTGTTCGGCGCGATGGGAATCGCACGCGACGACAAGCCGATGCGGCAGGACTGGGTGCTGCGCGGCTTTCGCCAGTTCGACGCGCCGGTCTCGCTGGTGCTGACCTATGACCGCGTGCTCGATCCCGGCGCGGTCTGCCACTTCGATCTCGGCGCGCTCTGCTACGGCATCGTGCTCGCGGCGTGGGACCGCGGGCTCGGCTCGGTCATCAACGGGCAGGGCATCATGCGCTCCGACATCGTGCGCGAGGTCGCCGAGATTCCGGAAGACGAGGTCATCATGACCTGTGTCGCGATGGGCTATCCCGATGACGGCTTTGCCGCGAACGCCGTGCGCTCGGACCGCGAGCACAACCACCAGTTCGTGCGTTACGTGGGTTTTGCCGATTAGCACGAGCAAGAGGAGATTATTCTCTGGCGGAAAATTTTTGGTGCGGTGTCGCGAGTGGCCTCTTGCATTCTCGAAGTCGCGGGAGGAACAATATGCGGACTGAGAGGTTTGTTGCTGGCGCGAGGGAATTGATATGCGGCGGCTGGCTAGCCTGGTTCGGCGGTTCTTCGGTCCGCGACTGCGGCCCAAGATCGACGATGATCCAAGTCTTCCTTTCACACCCGAAGAGTTCGGCCGGCTGATTCGCAGCGGCCGGCACGAGGACATGAAGCTGCTGGCCGACGGGCTGGCCTGCCGCTCCATCCCGCGCCGCGCCAGCCATCGTGCGACGCATTAGGCTGCGCTCGAGACGGGTCACAGCGCTCACCGCGTGAGCGCGACCTGCTTGAACGCGCGGACTAGCGCCTTCTCCAGCTTGCCTGTCATCTCGCACAGAACGTCGTAGGCCTCCGCGCGCGGCATGGTCGGCTTGTAGTGCCGGTGCTCGATCAGGGCTGCGAAGATGTCCGAGATCGTTAGAATCCTGACGATATCGCCAATGCTCTCGGCGCAGAGCGCATCGGGATAGCCGCTCCCGTCGAGGTACTCGTGATGATGGCGGACGGCATCGAGAATCTCCGGCGAGATCCCGTCATGGTCCTTGAGAAACGTATAGCCGGCGGCGGGATGCGTTTCGATCAGCGCGCGCTCGGCGGCATCGAGGCGGCCCGGCTTGTCGAGGATGGCGAGCGGAATCTGCGCCTTGCCGATGTCATGGAACATGGCCGCCGAGTAGAGACGTTCCAGGTCGGCCCTGCCGACGCCAAGGCTCAGACCGAAGTCGATGGCGACACCGGTGACGAGCAGGCAATGCTGATAGGTTCCTTCGTGGTGCCGCCGCACCGTCATGAGCCACTCCGTCAGGCCATGCCGGGTGATGCGATCGGCGATCTGGCGCCCCGCTTCCTTGGTGGCGTTGACGTCAAGCGGCTGGCCCAGGGTGACGGAGGTAAACATGGATGCGATCGCGGTCGCGGCGGTCTCGACGGCAGTGTCGGCCTGCGCGCTCTCGCGCGACGCGGCCGAGAGCGGATCAGGCGGATCGGACAGCGCCGCCAGCAGCCTCGCCCGGTTGATGGTGCCCGGAAGGACCAGTGTCGCTCCAAGCGCATAGGCCTGCGAAACGGCGACATGCGAGGTGTGCTCCAGCAGGAAAATCCGCTTCTTCGCCTTTGCGAGCTTGCCCGCCCGTTTCTTGATCGCCGCGATATTGTCGACATCGCGAAGCTCGGCGCGAATGACGATGGCGGACGGCACCTCTGACAGCTTGGCCTCGGCGTCCAGCCGCTCGCCCGCGACGGCGAAGCGTTGCTCGAGGAGCGAGCACACACCGGCCAGCTTGTCGGACGTGTCGGCCAGCACATGAACGAATGGGCGCGGCGCTGCAGCGACCGCGACGCCGCCAAGGCTGGTGGGTTTGAGTGTGGTTTGCGCGTTCTGCACGGATATGCCCCGGAATAGCGCGGGCTCCAATCGATGGGTCGAATTCTCGGTCTATTTGGCCTGATCGGAGCTCTGCGCTGCGGCAGCCGGCGCAATCGCCTGCTTCTTCTTGCTTTGTGCGGTGACGAAGTGGATGCCAGCGGTGGTGCCGTCGATCCAGACCAGCTCGCAGCGCCGGTAGGCCAGGCCCGTCGACGACAGCAGCATGAAGAATTCCTTGGCCTGGAGCACGTCCAGCGTGCCCTCGACCTCGACCTTCGCGCCCGTCTGCGAGACGTCGAGCAGGACGCAGCTGCGCCGCCAGGTGCCGTCGGATCCCATGAGATTGACCGGTTGCCTGTGGTCCATTTTCACGCGAAAGGCTTTGCGACCGTCGAACTTCATCGGCTAACCCCCATCTTTTTTGCGTCGCGATGTCCCCGACCGCACTCCTTGGCGTTTGCGGCAATTTCGCCCCACCGCACCGTCCACTGGCTGGTCGACAGCAGCAGCGTCTCGAAAATGTGCTGCGCGCGTTCGCGCTCGGCGAAAGAAAGCCGTGTGCCGCAGCGGTTGCTCAGGATGGCGAGCGTGGTCTGCCAGTTCAGCCGCGAGGCGCGGCAGGCCATGACGAGACCCTCGCAATCCTCGTCGGTCATGACATGTTCGACGATCTCGATGGGAGCGCCCGAAAGCACCGATAGCGCGGTGATGAGATTGGCGGTCTCGCCGCGGATGGCGAAGCGGTTCACCGTGGAATCGTTCAGCTTGCCGATGCGGCTGAGTGCAACGATCTCCGGTCGCGCGATCGCATAGGCCGCCGCGGAGGGTAGCTTGGTGACGATGGGTGCGGCCGTTGCGGCTTGAAGCGAGACGGTGGCGTTCAGGCCGATGCCGGATTTCGGCGCCGGTGAGGCCGACAGCAACTTCCGCATGACTGTGTCGGGCGTGTCGGGCCTGAGCGCCAGTGCCTTGGTGAGTTCGTCATCCACCAGGCACTTCTCAACCAGCGCAACGTAAGCGGCTTCGGAGAATCTTGCCTCGCTGTTGCCGATCAGCGCAAGACAAACGCTGGAAGTGCCACCCTTGATCAGCGTCTCCATCACCCGTGGATCGATCGGCGCGCGGCCGGCGATGGCACATTGCTGCCGTACGCCGCTCGCGGCTGCGATCAGTGTGAGATCGGCCGTGGACAGCGACCGCGAGCGGAGCAAAACGGGGCAGGCGACTTCCGGGTCGCGGTGCGAGGCGAGACGTCGCACGGTGTCCGGCGGAGCCGCCTTGAGCTCTGCGAGCGCCGCGCTGACATCGATCAGCGCGCTGGCCTCAACCCGCTCGATCAGTCGCACCAGGACGCCGTCGACCACACCGGCGAGCAATTCCTGGGATCGACCGCGGCTGCTTGTGAGCAGTTGCAAAAGGCCGAAGAGAATGCGGGCGCACCGGTCCAGCGGACACGTTGCGACCGCGTTCTCCAATTCGGCCAGATTGTCGGCAGGCGAATTTGCCGTCATGGCAGGAGCCTGAAATGAAATAAATTGCACAATCAAACGACGGTTATTCCGCCGCAAAGGCGTTAATTTGAATCTTAAATGGCAACGGCTTCGGTATTGGCGCACCGCCTCAATCGCAGGAAACGCTATCGAAATTCGGCGAGACAGGGTTGTCCCGGATTGTTCTTTCAACCGGCCCGTCTCCAATTGATCAGGGCACGTTAGGATCGATTCTAACGAAATAAACCGAAGGAGGCAGCGAACGGCACCCCGCGGCCGGACGCACATTCAGAGCGGCGCGGCATTTCTCATATTTCCATGAACAGCATTGACGATGTGCCGAGGTCGGCACTCAAAACATTTCGTTTTTCCGACGTCGACGAATTTCGAAGCGCTATACGCGGGCTGAATTTCGAATTCACCCCTTTTGTGCGGAAGATTTCGGCTGAGCAGACGATCCTGGCCCTACCGGGCTGCGACGTGAATTTGACGCGCGCGTTTCCGCGGGTGGTTGACGCACAACTCGTGGAGAATTGCACGGCGATCGGCTTCACGATAGACGATCTCAATGTGCCAATTCGCTTCAACGGCTCGCAGCGGGCGCGACCCGTCGTGGTCATCGGCAACGGTGGGGCGGCCTACACCACCGTCGAGGAGGTGCAGCGGCAAATCGCCTCGGTGGTTTTCCGGCCGGAGGTGAGGGATCGTGGCTGGCCGTCCACGCTCTCGAGCTTCAAGATTTTTGAGATCTCCACGGCCGGCTTGCAGCGATTGCGCGGCGTGGTTAGGGAGGTGCTGGCCGAGGCGGCCGGCCCGATTTCGGCACCGGAGCTCTTGTTGAAGGGCGCGGCGATGAAGGAGTCCCTGCTCGGAGCCGTTGACGAGGCCTTTGCGACGATCGTTCCGGCCCGCTGGACCTTTGCACCCAACGACGGACGGAATCTCAGGATCTTCCAGGATATCCGCGCGCTGCTGTCTGACGACCTGTCGGAGCCGATTTATAGCGACGAGATCGCGCGCAAGCTGGGGCTGTCCGTTCGGACCATGCACGACGTCGTGCGCCGCTATCGCGGCATGAGCCTGCACCGCTATTTGCGTCTGCATCGGCTGTGGCTGGTGCGTCGGCGCCTTCTCGCCGGGGCCGATAGCGTCAAGGCGGTCGCGCTGGCGTATGGCTTCTGGCATCTCAGCGATTTCTCAAGAAGTTACCGTGACCAGTTCGGCGAGACGCCGTCGCAAACACTGGGCCGTGGTCGCGGAAGGTAGTGCGACAAATCGGGTAGGGCTGGACGCCGGTTTCGTGCTACCGTCCGGCCATGAGCAATCGCATTCTCGTTCTCTACGGTTCTTACCGTTCCGACCGCATGGGCATCCGCCTTGCGAATTTCGTCATCAACCGGCTGCGCGATCGCGGCGAGGACGTCGAATTCATCGACGCCAAGGCGATCGGGCTGCCGATGCTGGACCGCATGTACAAGGAACATCCCAAGGGCTCGGCGCCGGAGGCGCTGGAGAAGCTGGCCGGGCAGATCCGCGGCGCCGACGGATTCGTCTTCGTCACCGGCGAGTACAATTGGGGCATCCAGCCCGGGCTGAAGAACCTCACCGATCATTTCCTGGAGGAATGGTTCTGGCGCCCGGCCGCGATCGTGAGCTATTCGGCCGGCCGGCTGTCCGGCGCGCGCGCAGCGACCGCCTGGCACGGCACCCTCTCGGAGATGGGCATGGTGGTGGTATCGAGCACCATCGGTGTCGGCCCGATCGCGCAGACGCTGTCGGAAGCCGGCGAGCCGATCGGCGACGGCGGCAAGGCCCTGGAGCGCTCGTTCCCGCGCTTCGCCGACGATCTGACCTGGTGGATCGAGGCGGCGAAAGCGCAGCGCGCGCGCAAGGCGCCGCCGTATTGAGGTCGCGTAGCCTGGATGGAGCGACAGCGTAATCCAGGGTCTCGCGCGTCAACGGCACTGTCCCGGATTGCGCTGCGCTCCATCCGGGCTACGACTTCGCGTGCTACGCCGCCCGGACCTCACCGAGGAAGCGCTCGAACTGGCCGGCGAGATCGCGCGACTGGGTCGAGAGCTGCTCGGCCGCGCCCAGCACCTCTCTTGCCGCGGCGCCGGTGTCGTCGGCGGCGCGCTGCACGCCGGAGATGTTGCTGTTGACCTCCTGGGTGCCGCGGGCAGCCTCCTGAACGCTGCGGGCGATCTCCTTGGTCGCCGAGCCCTGTTCCTCGATCGCCGCGGCGATGGCGGTGCCGATCTGGTCGATCTCGGCGATGACGTCGGCGACGTTGCGGATTGCCGCCACCGTCTCGTCGCTCGCGGTCTGGATCGCGGTGATCTGCTCGGAGATCTCGGTCGTGGCCTTGGCGGTCTGCCCGGCCAGCGACTTCACTTCGGAGGCGACCACGGCAAAGCCGCGGCCGGCCTCGCCGGCACGGGCGGCTTCGATGGTTGCATTTAGCGCAAGCAGGTTGGTCTGCTCGGCGATGCTCTGGATCAGCGTCACGACGTCGCCGATCTTCTGGGCGCCTTCGGCGAGCGTCCGCGCGGTGTCGCCGGTGCGGCGGGCATTGTCGACGGCACGGGCCGCGATCTCGGTGCTTTGGGCGACCTGACGCCCGATCTCCGCGATCGAGGAGGTCAGCTCTTCGGTGGCGCTCGCGACCGTCTGCACGTTGGTCGAGGTCTGTTCGGAGGCGGCGGCGACCACGGCGGCCTGGCTGTTGGTCTGCGCCGCCGTCGAGGTCATCGACTGCGCGGTGCTTTCCATTGCAGCAGAGGCCCGCGACAGGCCGCCGACCAGCTCGGTCACCTTGGCCTCGAAGGCGCGGGTGAGATCGTCGAGCGCTTGGGCGCGGCGCATCTTGCCGTCGTTCTCGGCCTGCTTCTCGGCCGCGAGCCGATCGGCGCGGATCATGTTGTCCTTGAACACCTGAACGGCCGCGGCCATCGCGCCGATCTCGTCGGAGCGCTCGGCGCCCGGAATGCTCTCCGCAACCTCGCCGTCGGCGAGCCGCGACATGCGCGTCGTCAGGCCGACGATCGGCGCGCAGACGCGGCGGCGAACCGTCACGATGAGGCCGGCGCTGGCGATCAGCACGGCGACAAGGCCGACGAGCGCGATCGTGAAGCTGGTGTGCGCGGCCGACGAAGCGCCGGCGAGAATCTGCTCGGCGTTGTCGTAGAAGGCGTCGCGGACGCCGATGATGGTGCCGAGGCCGCGCTGCGTGGCGGCGTAATAGGTGTCCATGTCGTGTTCGTATTTGCCGGTGATCGCGCCGTCCTTCACCAGCTTGAGCTCGCGGCCGAACTCCTCGACATAGATCGCGTTGAACTTCTCCAGGGCCTCCGCGACATTCGCCGGCGTTGTTGGATTGCCGCGCAATTCCTGCAGCGACATCACGACCTGATCGTTGCGGCCCTGCGAGCGGGCAATGTCGGCCTTCTCGGCGTCGGTCGCCGGCTTCTTTCCGCCGAGGAGATTCTTGTGCAGGCTGGAGTTGAAGCCGCCGACGTCGCGCAGTGTCATCGCGACATTGGCGTAGCTGGCCTGCCGGTAGGCGTCACCGTTCAGGATCGCCATGCGGCGGACCTGCTCGTTGAGCAGCGCAGTCACGCCGCCGTTGAGCACGGCATTGTCGGCGACGATCTTCTTGGCCGCGTCTTTGCGCGCCTCGGCGGGACCCGCCAGCGCCTTGTCGATGGCCTCGCGCAACGCGGTGAACTTCGCGTTGATGCCGTCGATGTTGCTGCCGATCGTGGTGCCGTCGTCGAGCGGGCCGGGCAGCTCCTTGCGCAGTGCATTCATCTTGTCGCGGGCGCGGTCGGTCTGCTTGCGCAGCTTGTCCTGCTCGGCCAGCAGCGCAGGGTCGATGGCCGCAGGTCCGTAGAGGATGTTGGTGGAAAAGCCGCGCTCCGGATTGAGATAGCGCGGGATGTCGCTGACCGCACGGACGATTGCGAGCCGCCCCTGCGCTTCAGTGATCCGTTCCATGGTCTGGTACTTCGTCGCGGCGACGTAGACGGCGAGGCCGCCGCCGACGGTCGAGAGCGAGACGATGGCGCTGGTCAGGAGCGTACCGATTTTCATGATCTGTCCGGCAAATAACGGAGAAGTATTTTGCCCGGACGATAGGGCGGCCATGTTAATCTGCGGTTTACGCTCCCTGGCCGGCTCAGCTGTAGGTCGCGCTGACCGATCCCAGCGGACCAAAATCGGCAACGTAGGTCTCGCCAGCCTTGGGCCGGAGCATACCGGTCAGCGTGCCCGTGCTGATCGTCTGGCCGGCCTTGAGACCGATGCCGGTCCGCGACAGCTCGTTGGCAAGCCAGGCCAGCGGCACCAGCGGATGGTCAATCGCCTCTGCAGCGGAGCCGCGGCGTCTCTCGATGCCGTTGCAATTCAGGACGACATCTTGAGTGGCGACGTCGCGGCTGCGCCAGTCGGCGATGGGCTCTCCGAGCACGATCGTTCCTGATCCGGAGCCGTCGGCCATGATCGCCGGCATCGGCGGAAACGCCGCATCGTGAATGAAGCGGCACTCGGCGAGCTCGATGCCGGGATGCAACGAGACCACGGCGTCGCCGACCTCGTCCACCGTATAGGGCTTCGCGCGCGGCGGCAGATCGGCGCCGAGACGCGCCTGGAACTCGACTTCAGGGATCGGGCTGCATTGTCTGGCATGCTCGACGCTGGCGGGCGAACTCTTGATCAGGGGCGCGAACACCCGCCCATAGATCGGCGCGGAGATGCGAAGCTGACGCTGAAGCCCGGACTTCATGCCCGCGATCTTCCAGCCGACAACATCCCAGCCGAGTTCTTCTTCCACCATCTGCGCGACTTGGTACGCCGTGTCCGCATCCGGTGGGACCAGCCGTTCGTCGAGGCCGCTCTGTTGCCGGCCCTCGCGACGCAAATCGGCGAGCTGACGGGCGAGTTCGCGTTGTCGGGACAAGTCCATTGCGCGTCTCCAATCTATTTGCTTGTGCGGGCGAGGGCGGCTGCGAGGACGATCTCCAATTCCTCCTGGACCTGATCGAGCGCGTCGGCGCTGCGGCTGGCACGGCACATCGCGACCGTGCCTTCGATCGAGGCGACGACAAGCGTTGCAAGCCGCTCGGCGCGCTCGGCAGCCAGTCCTTCGCGCAACAAGGCTGCTTGCATGATCCGCCGCCAATCGGCGAACACGCCGTCGGCGAGGTCGAGCAGGTGCTGCTGCGCGGCCGCGTCGTCCTTGTCGCTGGGCTCACCGACATAGCGATCGACCGCCACGGCGAGCACAGGGCAGCCGGCCTCGAAGCCGGTTGCCTCCAACTGGCGGCGCCATGATGCGACAAAAGCCTTGAGGCCGCCGATCACGCCGCGTTCGTTCATGGCTTTCTCCAGAGGAATGGATACCTGCCGGCCGGCGAAGGTCACGGCTTCGGCGATCAATTGCGGCTTGCCGTCGGGGAAGTGGTGGCTGATCGAGCCGCGCGGCGTCGCTGTGTGGCGGACCACGTCGCGCATGCTGGTGGCGTTGACGCCGCGGCGGCTCATTAGGTCGGCGGCGCCGGCGATCATCCTGTCGCGTGTGGTGGCAGTCATCGGGAATCCTGCAATTGGCCATCTCCATCTAGACTATGACACTTGACATACGCAAGCCGCGCTGAGATATGACGAGTGTCATATTCGTGGAGAGGTGCCGATTTGACCATCATTACCGTCACCGCACCGGCCGGACGGCTCGGCCTGCCGCAGCGCCGGCAGCTTGCGGAAAGCCTGACCGACGCCGTGCTCGAGCCCGAGGTCGGCCACAGGGCGCCGGCGGCCCGAATGGGGTTTCAGGTGCATTTCCACGGCCTTCCGTCCGACAGCATGGCGATCGGCGGCCGGTTGCTGTGCGACCAGGACAAGCCGCGCGACATCATCACCGTCAACATCGCCGTCATGAACGCGGCCTGGCCGGCGGAGGTGCGCGCCGAGGTGATCCGCAACGTGCTGGCGCGGCTTGCGGAGGCCTGCGGCATGCCGGCGCCGTCGCCGACCTGGTGGGTCAATTTCGAGATCATCGATGAGGGAAGCTGGGGATCGCGCGGCGGGGTGCTCTCGATCCTTCAGCTGCTGGATTCCGGCGTGTTCACGCCGGCCCGGATCGAGGCGATCCGCGCGGCGCTTCAGCAGCCGGCCTGACTTGCTGCCAACACCAACAATCGGGAGACGAGCACATGAGCGAAGGTCAGATCGGCACCGAGGTGCACGGCCACGTCCTCAAAATCATCATCGCCAACGCCGCGAAGAAGAACGCGTTCACGCCTGCGATGATGGAGCAATTGTCCGATGCACTCACCGAATTGCACCACAACGAGGCCTATCGCGTCGGCGTGGTCTGCGCCGAGGGCGGGGATTTCACTGCAGGTCTCGATATGCCCAAATTCTTCGGTCCCACCGCGGAGAAGCGCAACACCAAGGACGGCAATGTCGACCCGTTCGGGCTCAACAAGCGCTGCCGCAAGCCGATCGTGACGGCAGTGCAGGGTATCGTCTACACCATCGGCATCGAGCTGATGCTCGCCGGTGACATCGTGGTTGCGGCCGACGATGCACGTTTCTGCCAAATGGAGGCGAGGCGCGGCATCGCACCACTGGGCGGCGCGCATTTCCGCTTCCTATCGCGGGCCGGCTGGGGCGATGCGATGTATCATCTGTTCCTCTGCGACGAGTTTTCGGCGCAGCGCGCGCACGCGATCGGTCTCGTCCAGGAGGTCGTGCCTGCAGGCGAGCAGATCGAGCGGGCGATGACGCTCGCCGCCATGATCGCGCGCAATGCGCCACTCGGCATCCAGGTGACCAAGGAAGCGGCGGCGAACTATGTCGAAGCTGGCGAAGCGGCTGCGATTGCCTACATCCCGAAAATTCGCGATCGTGTGCTCGGCAGTGCCGACGCCAAGGAGGGCATCCAATCCTTCATCGAGCGTCGCGCGGCCGTCTTCCAAGGACGTTGATCGGCGCCTGCTAATGCCGAGCCTGATCCGGCCTTTCGAGGATATCCAGCGTAGCGCCATCGCGTTCGCCTGCGAAATATCGGGCGAGCGCCTGATCGAAGACGGGCTCGTCGGAGACCGCGCCGAACAGCGTCATCGACGAGCGGAATTTGGCGTCATCCGGCGCGCCGAGGATCGCGTTGATGGTCCGGCCCTCGACCGCGAGCACCAGCCTGGTGCATTCGATCAGTCGGCCGCCCAGGATAGGGTGGACGAGATAGGCCTCGGCCTCCGCGCGGGAGCCGATGGCATATCGCTGCGACATGGCGCTGGCGCCGAGACCTGCGACCTGGGGGAAGATGAACCACATCCAGTGAGTCTGCTTCCGGCCCCTAGTCAGCTCGCCCAAGATGTCGCCATAGACCGGGTCTTGGGCCTGGACAAAGCGATCGAGATCGAACGGATCGGTCATTGGATACCTTAGGGGATACCTTTGGAGGGCCTTGGCGGCCCCGATTATGCCTAACTTTTGGCTCCCAATGTGGTAGCTGGTATAGAGTCTCTCCGGGTGGGGGTGGGTAAGCCCCCGGGGGTCGATTTGGGGATCTGATGGTTTCCGACGCAGCACACGCCGAGAGGCTGTTGTCGCGCCGCCGTGTCGGGCGGGCTGAAACGATTCTGCTGTCTGTGGCCGCGATGGCGCTGGCGCTCGGCGCCGCCGCGTGGGTCGCCGATATCAGCGATTCGACCCCGCTGGTCTCCGCGGCGTTGCCGCCGGCCAATGCCCCCTCATTCGAGGACCGTTTCGCCTCGGCCTCGGCCGGCCCGTCGCCGCGCGAGCTTGGTCTGCGGGTGCTGGAGCGCTCCGCGGTGAATGCGGCCCAGCTCAAGCTGCGGGATGCCAAGGCGATGCTGGCCCAGAAGCTCCAAGGCGACGACTGGCGCTCGATCCTGAGCGAGGACGACCGGTACATGACCGAGGAGGCGAGGCGCTCGCAGCGCGCCGACGCCATCCCCATGCCGCGCGCGCGTCCGGTCCAGGCGGACTTCTCCGCTCAGATCGCCTCCAGCCAGGCCTATGCGGACACCAATCTCAGGGTCGACAACCGCAATTTCTTCGAAAAATTCACCGACAAGATCAAGCTGGCCTCGCTGACGCCCGGCGACGGCCTGCTCGGCAGGGGGCCGGATCTCGCCGCGCTCGGCTACGATTCGCGCACTGCGGTCTATGACATCTCGGCCAAGGCGGTCTATCTGCCGAGCGGCGTGGCGCTGGAAGCCCATTCCGGCCTGGGCGCGCTGATGGACAATCCTGACCATGTCGACCGGCGGATGGTCGGCGCGACGCCGCCGGCGATCTACGATCTGAAGCCGCGCGAAAAGCCGTTCCACGGCGTCCGTGCGCTGCGCATGACCCCGGTCGAAGGCACCAGCGCGCTCGGCCGCGTCGGGCTGCTCACGCACAATTACCTGCTCGGGCCGCGCGGCGATTCCAACGGCTGCGTCTCGATCAAGGACTATGATCGGTTCATCAAGGCCTACGACAATGGCGAGTTCAACCGCCTGGTCGTGGTGCCGAGTCTGCGCGGCGCGGCGACCGCCTCGCAGCGCGCGAGCACCGATTCCTGATATTCGCCTGCGACGGCGGGGCTGCCGTTTCCCCTTCGTTAAGCCGTCCTCGTCCAGAAGCAGCCCATGAGCGATCCATCCAATTCCGAAACCCCGCTGCGTACGACGTTCAAGATCAAGCTGAACGGCGACACGCTGGCGATCGCGACCGTCGGCCAGGCCTATCAATTCCTGACCAACTTCAAATCGGTCGAGTGGATGGAATTTCGCTCGCTGCACGAGGACGCCGTCGCGGCCCTGGAAGGCGCCGCCGGTAACGCCATGCTGGCGGTGCAGGCAACCAACGCCGTGCGCGCGCTGTTCGTCAGCGCCAAGCTGCTCTGAGAGAATCTCTCCCTCTGGCCTGATCCGTCGCCCTCGAACCCACTGCAAGGCGGGTGCGACGAAGGCTTGCGCGTCCGCGCCAGGGAGAGGGAATATGAAATTGGCAGAATTCATTGCAGGCATCGACGTTGGCGCGGAGCAACCAACCGAAGCCGCGCTCACCGCCTTCGAGACGTCCATCGGCTGTCGCTTGCCGGACGACTATCGCCGCTTCCTGCTGGCCTGCGCCGGCGGCTATCATCAGGGGGGCGCCGACTTCAACTGGCCGCATGGGGACTGGGCGGGTTCGGTGCAGGAGGTCCTGGGATTGCGGTCCGACGAGTGCTCGCTGGTGCAGACGCGCCAGACGCCGCAATGGCCGACCGTCGATGAGCTGTTGTGGATCATGAGCGACCACGGCGGCAATCCGATCTGCATGACGATCGACAAGGCCCATTTCGGCGAGATCTGGTTCATGGACCACGAGATGGCCGAATACGAAAAGCCCTGGACACTGGCGCAGGCGATGTCCGATCAATGGGGCTATGTCCTGCCGCTAGCACCGACGTTCAGCGATTTCATCGCCGGCCTGTACGAGGAAGCAGCGGCCGCCTGAGGCGAGGCCGGGCCGAGCGGGCGGGTCCGCCGCGACATGCTGGGTCCAGCTGGTCCACGGTATCCGGTGCAAGCCCGACCTTTCTTTTCCGTCGCTTGAACTCCGCTCCCGGAACGGGCAAACGGTTCGCCAAGAAACCGTGGCCCAGGCCATCCATTCGACGCTGAGTTCAAGGGAGACCCATCATGAAACGCCGTACATTCCTCCAAGGTGGTGCGGTCGCCGGCGCGACCACGCTGGTTGCGGCCCCTGCGATCGCGCAGAGCATGCCCGAGATCAAATGGCGCCTGACGTCGAGCTTCCCGAGATCGCTCGACACCATCTACGGCACGGCGCAGACCTTCGCGAAATATGTCGCCGAGGCCACCGACAACAAATTCCAGATCCAGACCTTCTCGGCGGGCGAGCTCGTGCCCGGCCTGCAGGCGCTCGATGCGGTCAGCACCGCATCAGTGGAGATGGCGCAGACGCCGCTCTATTTTTACATCGGCAAGGAGCCGGCGCTGGCCTATGCCACCGGCGCGCCCTTCGGCATGAACCATCGGCATCAGGAATCATGGTGGCACTTCGGGGGCGGCGCCGACCTCACCAACGAAGCGCTCAAACCCTTCAAGGCGCACGCCATCCTCTGCGGCAATTCCGGCACCCAGATGGGCGGCTGGTTCCGCAAGGAGATCAAGTCCGTCGACGACCTCAAGGGCCTGAAATTCCGCATCGCCGGCATGGGTGGCCATGTGCTGGCAAAGCTCGGCGTCGTCCCGCAGCAGATCGCGGGAGGCGATATCTATCCGGCGCTGGAGAAGGGCACGATCGACGCGGTCGAATTCGTCGGTCCCTACGACGACGAGAAGCTCGGCTTCTACAAGGTCGCCAAATACTACTACTTCCCCGGCTGGTGGGAAGGCGGTGCCATGTTGCACATGATCGTCAACGACGAGAAATGGAATTCGCTGCCTAAGCAATATCAGGTGATCGTCAACCAGGCGGGCGCGGCGGCCGGTGCGTGGATGCTCGAGAAATACGACAGCGTGAACCCCGGTGCGCTAAAGCGGCTGATTGCGAACGGCACCGAGCTGAAGGCGTTCCCGCAACCGGTGCTGGAGGCCTGCTACAATGCGACTCAGGACCATCTGAACGAGCTCGCCGCCAAGAGCGACCTGTTCAAGCGGACCAAGGAGAGCCACGACGCGTATATGAAGGAGGTGCTGTTCTATACGCAGATCGCGGAGAATTTCTACGACAACTATCTGCTCAGCAAGACGCGCAGCAAGACCTGAGCGGAAGAGGCGAGGGCGCGGTGTTTACGCCGCGCCCAGCTTCGTAGCCCGGATGGAGCGCAGCGCAATCCGGGAGAGTGCCGGGTGCTGCGCGAGACCCGGATTGCACCAACGGGCGGCGCTTTCGCGCCGACCGTTGGCTCCATCCAGGCTACGGGACCGCGCATCCACTCACGTAACCCCACGGAGACATTAACCAGCCATTAACCATATCGGCCGCATCGTTAACCATTCAATAACAGGGAACGAGTCGGCCGCCATGGAGGCTGCAGCAAAGGTCCAACGTCAGATGGTGCGCCTGCGCGGGCGCTCCTATGTGGCTTTCGTGTTCACGCCGACGGTTCCGGTCCAGGACTGGCTGCACGAGATCGACGCCACGATTGCGCGCTCGCCCGGCTTTTTCGCCGGCCGGCCGGTGGTGATCGACTTGTCTTCGGTCGATCTCAGCCAGGCCGGCATCGGCCATCTGCTCACCAGCCTGCAGGACCGCAACATCCGCGTGCTCGGCATCGAGGGTGTGGAGGAGGGAAGGCTGACGCCGACGATGCCGCCGCTGCTGTCGGGCGGACGCAGCTGCGTGGTCGAGCCGAGCGCGTCGAAGAAGGCCGAGGTGAAGGTCGAGACCAAGCCGACGTCGCTGCTGCTGGAACACCCTGTGCGCTCGGGCCAGACCGTGATCTTCCCGGAAGGCGACGTCACCATTCTCGGCTCGGTCGGCTCGGGCGCCGAGGTCGTCGCCGGCGGCTCCATCCACGTCTACGGCGCGCTGCGCGGCCGCGCCATGGCGGGCGTCAATGGACACACCAGCGCGCGCATCTATTGCCAGAAGATCGAGGCCGAACTGCTTGCAATCGACGGATTTTATCAGACCGCCGAGGATATCGACGAGGCCCTGCGCGGCAAGCCGGCGCAGGCCTGGCTGCAGGGGAATACCATGCGAATTACAGCACTGAACTGACCAGCAAAGGAGACATTTCAGATGAGTAAGGTACTGGTCGTGACATCAGGCAAGGGCGGGGTCGGCAAGACCACGACCACCGCCGCCCTGGGAGCGGCGCTCGCACAGCGCGGCGACAAGGTGGTCGTCGTCGATTTCGACGTCGGCCTGCGCAACCTCGACCTCGTGATGGGCGCCGAACGCCGCGTCGTGTTCGATCTCATCAACGTGGTGCAGGGCGTCGCCAAACTCCCGCAGGCGCTGATCAAGGACAAGCGGCTGGAGAATTTGTGGCTGCTGCCGGCGTCCCAAACCCGCGACAAGGACGCGCTGACGGAGGAGGGCGTCGGCAAGGTCATTGCCGAGTTGCGCAGCCGGTTCGACTGGGTGATCTGCGACAGCCCGGCCGGCATCGAGCGCGGCGCTTCCATGGCGATGCGCTTTGCCGACGAGGCCGTGATCGTCACCAATCCGGAAGTCTCCTCGGTGCGCGATTCCGACCGCATCATCGGCATGCTCGATTCCAAGACGGTGCGGGCCGAGAAGGGCGAGCGCGTCGAGAAGCATATTCTCATCACTCGCTACGATCCCTCACGCGCCGCGCGCGGCGAGATGTTGACCATCGACGACATCCTGGAGATCCTTGCCACGCCCTTGCTCGGCATCATCCCCGAGAGCCAGGACGTGTTGAAGGCCTCCAACGTCGGCACGCCTGTGACTCTGTCGAATGCCGATGGAGCGCCGGCACGAGCCTATATGGACGCCGCCAAGCGCCTCTGCGGCGAGAACGTGACAATGCACGTTCCTGCCGAGCGCAGAGGATTTATGGACCGGCTGCTGCGACGGAGGGCTGCATGAGCATGGGTCTGCTTCGACTCCTCCGCGGCAAGAAGGCCACAGCACCCGTCGCGCGCGAACGGCTGCAGATCCTGCTTGCCCATGAACGTGGAATGCGCGGCCAGCCCGATCTGCTCGGTGTGCTGCGTGAGGAAATTCTCGCTGTCGTGTCCAAACATGTGACGCTGGACCCGACCAAGGTCATCGTCCGGCTCGAACGCGGCGACGAGGTCTCGACCCTCGAGGTCGACATCGAGGTGCCCAACGATTTCGAGGGCAAGAAGGTGGCGGTCGCGTAGGGGACGCGGCCCGCAGACTCCCGTTTTGGGGTGGGTGAGAAGGCGGTCCGCCGGGCATGGCGGGCCGCCCTTGTCTTGCCGTTCACATCGATTGGACGGAACGCGCCCCGCGCCTCGATCGTTGTGAACCACCCGCGGCAGCGTTGCACCGCGGCAGGTCAGACGGGAGAGCGCCCATGATGTCCGAGGTCCAGGTCCATACACTTGCCCGGCAGATGCTCGAACAGCACGGCTTTGCTGCGATCGCGAAGGCCGCTGAGCAGGCCCAGGCCTGCGAGGGCCGCGGCGAGGCCGATGAGGCCAGGGAATGGCGTCACATCGTGGACGCCATGAAGATCATGCGCGGCCCGCATCAGAGCTGAGATTCGAACGCGCGAGTTTCAACGCTCGCCGCGATCGGCGCCTTGGGACGAATTGCGGTTCTGTGTCTGCGGCTGCGCGCGCTCGCCCGATTCCTTGCAGGGCAGGGGTTCCCACGAGCCGTCCGGCGCCTGCTGATAGGCACTGCAGGACGGCGAGGTGGACTTTTCCCCGCCCTTCTGGGCGTCGGAATTTCTCGCCAGTGCGGGCGCAGTCAGCACCGCGGCGGCTGCAATCGCGCCGGCGAAAACGAAATGGAAACTCCGCATGAGGACCTCCTGTTCGAATTCGGAAAGAGGCCGCATGCTGTGAAAAATTATGTCGATTTTGGGCCGCGGCAGAGGTTCCGTCGCGGCGTGTTAATGGGAGCGGCGCGTTAGCCGCCCTTGCTGCGGATCAGGCCGGCGAGATTGGTCTTCTGGGCTTCGCACCAGCCGGACATGCCGAGGCGGCGCTGGTCCATGTCGGTCGCCTGGGTCGCGATCGCGACCTCCGCCATCAGGTTATCGTCCTGCTTCTCGCCCATCTTGCCGCCGGTATGCAGCCAGGCGATCGCCTTGCGCACCTTCTCGGTGGTGCCGTCGGGCAGGTGCATCTGCTGCGCCCTCTGCACGAGGTCCTGGTAGGCGAGATCGGTGTTGGGGCACTCGACCTTGGCGGCGAAGGCCTGCAAGACCATCGTCACATAGGTCGATCGCGGCGGCGTCTCGCCCGCGAGGGCCGGCGCGGCCACCAGCAACAGGCCCGTCATCAGAAAACCGGTGCGCATCCCTGGGACCTCCTCCATTTTATCGAGAGGCTAGCGTCTGGCGCGCCGCTCGGCAATGGGACCGGGACACAATTGTCGCCGATCGGCCCAGTAGGCTAACCTGCGCTCCCCAGCATCGGAGCGCGATATGAGCCTGTTCAGCACGCCGTTCGATCCCACACGCGACACCGCGCTCGTCACCGGCGCAGGCAACGGCATCGGCCGCGCGATCGCGCTCGGCCTGGTCGGCGAGGGCGTCCGCACCGTGTTCGCGGATGTCAGCGCGGAGCGGGTGCGTGCCGCGATCGGCGCGAGCGAGAGGCCAGGTCTCGCCGTGCCCTGGGTCGGCAATCTCGCCAGCCTCGAGGCCTGCGATGAGCTGCTGACATCAGCGCATTCCGCGCTGGGCGAGGTCACGCATTTCGTCCACAGCGCCTCGCCGCCGCGGCGCGAGGCGGATCACTTGCTCGCGGTCGATCGCAACACCTGGCAGGAGATGCATGCCGTCAATCTCGATGCCGGCTTTCACCTGGCGCGCGGGCTCGCCAAGCGGCTGATCGCGGCGAAGCGGCCGGGCTCGTTCCTGTTTCTGACCTCGCTACATGCGGGCACGCCGCGCAACCTGGCGCATTACTCGACGGCAAAGGCCGCCATGGCGATGCTGGTGAAGGAGCTGGCCAAGACGCTCGGACGCTACGACATCCGCGTCAACGCGCTGGTCCCCGGCGCGATCGCAGCCGGCGGGTTCGTCGCCGATCCCGCGCTGGCGCGGCACATTCCGCTCGGACGCCTCGGTGAGGCCGGGGATCTCGCACCGATGGCGCTCACGGTGCTGTCGAACAAGCTGTCCGCTTACGTCACCGGCGCAGCCTTCGTCGTCGACGGCGGATTGTCGCTGACGAACTGGTTCGAGGCGCCGGTGCTGGATTAGCCTAGCGCTGCCAGGCCGGCACCGGATCGAGCGGCGTGCGATAGACCTCGTTGTGATCGCGATCGGTGACGCGCACCGCGCAACCTTTCTGCTGTAGTTCGGGCTTTACCTGCGACAGCTCGCAAGCCAATTGGTCGGCGCGATCGGAGGCAACCTCGATGTCTTCGAGGATGATTCCACCCTGGTTCTTGAACTCACCACCAACCACGAGATCGAAAGAATAGTAGGGCATGCGAATTCCCCGGTGTGACGATCTGAGCTTCAGTGCAAGTCTCAACACATGTCGGATGGTACCACTGAGTCGACATCTATCGAATGAACAGAGCGCGCAATCTCTGGGCTTATGGCGCAGAAATGATGTGCAACGTGCGGGCTCGTTAAGAGTTTATTAAATATACCCGCGCGATCATTAGGCATGGAATTGCAGCAGAACCGGGCTCCGGGAACCGGCAGCTGCAAGAGAAGGCCGCCGGCATAGATCCCGACGGCCTTTTCTCTTGAGCGAGACGTCGCTCACCGTAATCGCCCGGAGTTAACGCTTCACATCGACTCGGACAGCGTGCGTGAGCGCGTGACAGCAAGGCTGCGTCGCTGCTCTAAAGCGCGACGAGGATGAATCGTCATCGCGCTTCAGGTTGTTGTTGTTTGAGCATGATCGTTTCGGAAAACCGCTGCGCACTTTGCGCTTACGCGGCCCTTCGGGTTCGGATCATGCTCTAGCGCAGCGGCATCGGCGGGCGCACGATAGGTCCGTCGTCATCAGCAACGGCTTGCGTCGTCGTGGTCGGCGCAGCCGGCGGCGTGGCGGCGGCCGCCTGCGATAGCGGCGGCGGAGGCGCGAGCGGCGCGGGCGAAGAGGCCGGCATGTAGGTCCGCGTCACAGGCGGCTTGGGCTTGCGAACCGGCGGCGCGCAGGCTGCGGCGGGAGCGCGGCTGCGCGTGGGCGCGGATCGACCGGCGGCCTCGCCTCGGTGACCGGCTTCGGTGCGGGAGGCCTCGCCATCTCACGCGCCATCTGCTCCTGTCCGGCTTTCAACTCGGCGATGTTGGCCTTGAGCTGCTCGATCTGCTGCGCCATGGCGGCGAGATCGCGTGTCATCGATTGCACCGATTGCGCCGCGTCGACCGACTGTGGTGCCGCGGGCGCAGTCGCAGCTAGCTGAGCCGCGGGCGGCGTCGCAGCTTGATCTGCGGTTTGGTTGGGCGTGGCTTCCGCTGCGGGCGGCGCAGCCTGGGCGGCGGCGACCGGCGCGCTTTGCTGCGGTGTCGCAGACAACAACGAGGTCGTCGGGAGCAGCGAGGTCAGCACCGGCGTCCATTCGGCCAGTAACTGCTTTGCTGTGTCGCCGTGCTTCTCCCAGGCGATGCTGGCGGCCACGCTGGCGCCGGCAAGCAGGAACGTGACGAACGCCCCGCGCAGCCACTTGCCGACCGAGGACCGCTTCTTCATCACGGGACCATCGCTGGACGTGACGCGGACAGCGGTGTCGATCGACGGTGCCGCAGTGGATTTTCCGTAGACGACGTTGATGCTTGGCTCGGGCGCGCGCGCCGGCTCCAGAGTGAACTTCGGCGTGACCGTGGGCTGCGGGGCAAACTTGGGTTCCGGGGCAAACCTGGGCTCCGGACGCGGCGCGATCTCTGGCGCCAGCGCAGGCGACACGCTGGCGGGGCGCGAGGCCCGCACGATCTCGGGCGAGATCTGGACCGCGTCGTGAGGATCGTTGTCCTTGACCGTGTCTTTCACGATCTCATCGACGATTTGCTTGGCGTTCAGCGTCGCGAGCATCGCAGCTCCTTTGAAGCCCAGTGTTCGAGGTTAAGGCATCCGCATTGGCGCCGGGCTGATCCGAGGTGAGGCCATACCCGGTCCCCATGTCGCACGAGTCCAGCCGGGTTTGACCAAAGCAAGGCGAGGGGATGGAGATGATGCGACACTCTTCCGCCCTTTGTGGTGATGGAACCCAATTTGCCGAACACGCGCATGTGTTCCTGCACCGCCTTGTTTTCAGCACGATTTTGGCAATATCTGGTGACGGCGGGGGCGTCGTTATTCCGCTATCGGGGGGCCGGCGGTGCCAAGATCTCTACTCGTTTTGTTCGTCGCAGCCCTGCTGCCGCTGGGCGGCTGCATGCAGACGACACTTTCGCCATCGACGGATGCGAGCATGACGCCGCGCGACCGTCAGTTGCTCGCGCACGCGCCTTACGCCAAGGCGAACGTGCCCCAGCAATATCTGCGTCACATCGTCGATTACCACCGCAAGGAGCAGCCGGGCACGATCCTGGTCGATACCGACGCGCGCTACCTCTATTACGTGCTGCCCGAGGGCAAGGCGATCCGCTACGGCGTTGCGGTCGGCGAGGAAGCCATGGCGTTCTCCGGCGTCGCGCGGGTCGGCCGTTTGGCGGAATGGCCGGACTGGGTCCCCACCGCGGATATCCAGGCGCGGCTCGGTCCCTATCCCGCGCGCGTTCCCGGCGGTCCCGCCAATCCGCTGGGCGCGCGGGGCATCTATCTCTATGTCGGCAACAAGGACACGCTCTATCGCATCCACGGCACCAACCAGCCCGAATATATCGGGCAGGCGATCTCGTCCGGCTGCATCCGGATGCGCAACGAGGACGTCATCGATCTCTACGACCGGGTGAAGCTCAATTCGATGGTCGTGGTGCTGCCGCCGGGGCAGAGCGCGCAGGCCGCGGCGGGCGGGCGCTGGCGCGGCTGAGGTCTGCGCCGGTCAGTTCGAGTTTAGGTGCGTTGTCACGCTCTAGTTCTCAGGCCGGGCGACCCGCCATTGCAGCGTCGTGGCGTTGCCGTTGGCGTCGCCCGGCGCCTTGTCGGCGGGCGAGGTGTAGAGCGGGCGATAACGGTAGGCCCACATCTTGCTGCCGTCGTTGCGGTTGATCACCGTGAAGTCGCCGACGGCCCTGGCGTCGGCCGTTGCGGCGAGCGGCACCCAGCTCTCGATGCACTTGCCGTTGCAGTTCGACGTCTTTCCCGTGGTGTCGCGCTCATAATAGTAGAGCGTCATGCCGTTGAGATCGACGAGCTTGGGCCCCTGCTTGGTCAGGATGACCTTCGCGGGAGCCGTTGGCGCCTCGACCTTCGGCGGAGGAGGATCGCCGCCGCCATGGCCCCCTGCGACCGCCTGAACGGTCGAGAGCGCGACGGCCGCGGCCACAACGAGGAACCTGAACATCCGAAACTCCGCCCCGCAAAGTTAATCGCGCGTTAAGCGCCCCAATGCGGCCGAGGTTAGCAGCCGAAGGTTAGTTCCTGGTTTCGTGCGCTGCGACAATTACGGACATGGTCCGAGATCAGAGCTGCGCATCGCGCAGCGGCGCGCGGCTGAGCTCGTTGCCGGCGGCGATCGCCTTGCGCAGCAGCCGCATCAGCTCCTCACTCTCTTTCGCGCTGAGGCCGCGCAGCATGATGCGCTGCGCGGATTCGACGGCCGGGGTGATCTTGCGCAGCGTGCGGCGGCCCTCGTCGGTGATCTCGAGCTCACGCGCGCGGCGGTCGCGGCTGGAGGGGCGCCGCTCCGCGAGGCCCTTCTGGACGAGGCGATCGATCACGCCGGTGATGGTGGTGCGATCGTAGGCGATCAATCCGGCGAGCGTCACCTGATCGAGCCCCGGATTGGCCTTGATGGTTGCAAGCGCGGCGTATTGCACCGGAGTGAGATCGAAGCCGGCGTCCTCGACCTCGGCCAGGAACACCGCGACCGAGATCTGCTGGAAGCGGCGTGCCAGATGTCCGGGCATGTCGTTGTTGTCTTTCACCGAAATCTCCTCCGGGGCAGAGCGGTGCGGATCATTGACAAGTATACTGATAGTCAGCATACTGATCAATAAGAAACAGAATTTGGCGGGAGAGGTGCTCATGCAGTTCCATCTCAATGGATTTCAGCCGGGCGACCCTGAAATCGCCGATCCTGCCGCGCGCGTTCAGGCATCGGGAGCGGCGGGCGCCGTGCCTGGCGAGGTCGATGTCCTCATCGTCGGCTGCGGGCCGGCCGGCCTGACGCTCGCCGCCCAGCTCGCGCAATTCGCCGACATCAGAACCTGCATCGTCGAGCAGAAGCCGGACCGCCTGCTGGTCGGTCAGGCCGACGGAATCGCCTGCCGCACCATGGAGATGTTCCACGCCTATGGCTTCAGCGAGCGTGTGCTGAAGGAAGCCTGTTGGGTCAACGAGACCACGTTCTGGAAGCCGGATGAAGCGGCGCCGGAAAAGATCGTCCGCAGCGGCCGGGTGCAGGACGTCGAGGACGGGCTGTCGGAATTCCCGCACCTCATCCTGAACCAGGCGCGCGTCCATGATTGCTTTCTCGACGTCATGCGCAAATCGCCGGCGAAGCTCGCGCCGTATTACAGCCGGCGCGTGCTTGATGTGAATGTTGATCCGGCCGCCGGCGCTGACCATCATGCCGTGACCGTGCGCCTCGAACGCGTCGATGCCGCGAACGAGGGCAAGGTCGAGACGATCAAGGCCCGCTACGTCGTCGGTTGCGACGGCGCCCGCAGCACGGTGCGCAAGTCGATCGGGCGCGAGCTGCACGGTGATTCCGCCAACCACGCCTGGGGCGTGATGGACGTGCTGGCCGTGACCGATTTTCCGGACATCCGCTTCAAGTCGCTGATCCAGTCGGCCAAGGACGGCAGCCTGCTGATCATTCCGCGCGAAGGCGGCTACATGGTCCGCATCTATGTCGAGCTCGCCAAGCTCGATGTCGGTGAACGGGTTGCCAATCGCAACATCACCGCCGATGACGTGATTGCGAAAGCGCAGCGGGTCCTGAAGCCGCATCGGCTCGAGGTGAAGGAGATCGCCTGGTGGTCCGTCTACGAGATCGGCCAGCGCCTCACCGACAAGTTCGACGACGTGCCGGAGGGCGAGATCGAGACGCGCCAGCCGCGCATCTTCATCGCCGGCGATGCCTGCCACACCCACAGCCCGAAGGCCGGGCAGGGCATGAACGTATCGATGCAGGATGCCTTCAATCTCGGCTGGAAGCTCGCCGCCGTGCTGCGGAGGCAGTGCGCGCCAAGCCTGTTGCATTCCTATTCGGCCGAGCGCCGGGCAGTCGCGAAGGAGCTGATCGATTTCGATCGCGAATGGGCTGATATCCTCGCCTCCGCCGCCAAGGCCGGCGGCGCCGATGCCGCCAAAACGCAGGACTATTTCGTCCGGCACGGACGTTTTACCGCGGGCACGGCAACGCATTACAGGCCCTCGATGCTCACCGGCGCGGCCACGCATCAGCACCTCGCGCAGGGCCTCATTATCGGCACGCGCTTCCATTCCGCGCCGGTGGTCCGGCTGGCGGACGCCAAGCCGGTACATCTCGGCCATGCCGCACGGGCCGATGGCCGCTTCCGCATCTACGCGTTCTCGCCCGACGAGAACCCCGCAGCGTCGGGCTCGGCCATTCGTGCCTTGTGCAATTTCCTCGCGGAATCCCGGAAGTCACCTATCCGTCGATATACGCCTGTTGGAGCTGACATCGACAGCGTGATCGATCTGCGCGCGGTGTTTCAGCAGGACCATCGCGAGCTCGCCATCGAGGCAATGCCGCCGATGTTGCTCCCGAGCAAAGGCCGTTACGGCTTGTACGACTACGAGAAGATGTTCTGCCCGGATCTCAAGAGCGGCCACGACGTCTTCACGATGCGCGGCATCGATCGGGCGGCCGGCTGCATCGTCGTGGTGCGGCCCGACCAGTATGTCGCGACCGTGCTGCCGCTCAACGATTTTGCCGGGCTGGCCTCGTTCTTCGACGCCTTCATGCTACCGGTGAGCTGACGCCGAAAGCGCCGCGCGGGCCGTTCCGCCCGCGTTTCCGCAGCCGAGCTCTGGCTAGCCGCAACGAAAGCCCGGCCTTGGTGCCGGGCTTTCCGCTCCCGCGCCCTCCGGTTCCGTGCGCGTACAATTTAAGAAAGTTCTTCGCGGGCAGATTTCATCGATCGTAATATGTCTATCCAAAGCTGTAAGCATCCACTCGGGGCAGCGGGGCACCGGAGGATGACGATGAGACAGAACCAAGCGGAGACGCGCCGTCAGCAAAATGTCGCTAAGCGGTCGATGACCAGGGAGGCCAAGCAGCTGGCCGGCCTGATTGCCGGACTGCGCGAATCCCTCGAGGAGATCCACAAGGAGCGGGCGGGCACCAAGCTGTCGGGCGCAGAAATGGGACTACTCGATGAGCGTCGCAACAATCTGCTGCTCACCATCGCAGCCCTCAATGACCGCCTTTCGGCGGTGCAGGGCCTGATCAATCTCGGCCGCCCGCATATTATCCGCGTGCACTAGCGCCGATCCGAGGCAAACGAGATCGGCTCTGTTGCGACGGCACGGGGCCGGCCACAGGCCTCGCGGATGGCACCAAATTGCCACGCTCCCGGCGAATTGCCGCCAAAGCCCGCTGCCACGACAAGGCCGGGTGCAGGGCGACGCAAGGGGATGCGAATTGGCCTACAAGATGGTCGCAGAACGCGACAACGAGAAGTACAGTTTCGCCCGCGAGAGCCGGTTGCTCATCGTGGCGAAGGCGAAAGTGTGGGCGAGCGAGGGGTGGCGGGTGGTCGTCACCGACCAGGATGGCAAGGCCTACGCGCCGTCCGAGCTCGATCAACTGTCCGCAGCGTGATGGTGGGGCGCGACCTCTTGCTCAGAGTCGGCACCGCGCGCATCAACGCACGGTGGTCTCCGAGAACAGGTTGATGATCACCACCCCTGATACGATCAGCGCGATGCCGACGAAGGCTGCGGCGTCCAGGATCTGACGGAACAGCACGAAGGAGACGGTGGCGGTCAGGATGATGCCGACCCCGCCCCAGATCGCATAGGCGATGCTCAACGGGATCACCCGGATCGCCACCGAGAGCGCGTAGAACGAGGCGACGTAGAACAGCACCATCGCCAGCGTCGGCCAGGGACGGGTGAACTGCGCGGACTGCTGCAGGAACGCCGACGCGGTGACCTCGAACACGATGGCGAGGGCGAGAGCCGTATAGGCGTTGAAGGCGGAGGTCATGCGGAGGCTGTGTCCGGGCCGACGGATGGCTGACGTGCGACCGCAAATATCACGCGGGAATGACGAGTCCGCGACAGGACGCAGCGCTTGCGTCGCCCGAAGTTTGACTCTACGGACCTCTTTCATGCTCGTCATCTCCATCCAGAGCCAGGTGGTCCACGGCCATGTCGGCAACAGCGCGGCCGCCTATGCCATGCAGGCGGAGGGCGTGAACGTCGCTGCGGTGCCGACGACGCTGCTGTCCAACCATCCGCGCTATCCGAGCCTGCGCGGACGGGTGCTGGAGACCGAGCTCGTCGCCGATCTCCTGAGGGGAGTCGAGGAGCGCGGCCTGGTCGACGAGGCCGCGGTGGTCGTCACCGGCTATCTCGGCTCGCCCGGCAATGCCGCCGTCATCGCCGATTTCGTCGAGCGGGCGTGCACGCGCAATGGGAAGCTCGTCTATCTCTGCGATCCCGTGATCGGTGACGACGGCCGCGTCTATGTCGCGGACGGCATCCTTGACGTGCTCCGCCACCGGCTGCTGCCGACGGCGAACCTGACGACGCCGAACCAGTTCGAGCTCGAGCTGCTCTCTGGGGTCGCAATTGCCGACGCCGAGAGCCTCAGCGCGGCCTGCGCGGTGCTGGCTGGGGCAGGCACCGACGTCGTCGCCACCGGCTGCACCCTCGCTGACACGGCGGCGGGCCAGGTGGAGACGATCCTGTGCACTGATGGGCGATTGTCGCGCTTTGCGACGCCGCGCCTGCCGATCCGTCCCTACGGCACCGGCGATCTCCTCACCGGGCTGATCGCGGCGCATCTGGCCAAGGGCGAAGCAATGGAGTTGGCGGTACGGCGCGCGGTCGACACGGTCTTTGCCGTGCTGGTGCGCACGCAGGCCGCCGGCTCGGCCGAGATGCGGCTGGTGCCGCTGCCGACGGCAGAGCGCAAGCCGTAAACCGTCAGGTCGCGCGCTTGCCGGCCGATTGCGCCGACTTCTGCGGCTTGGCCGCCGGGCCCTTCTGCTCGCGCGCGACGTCGGCCTTCGGCGGCTTGGCGCTCGCAAGGCCCTGTGTCTTCTTCGGCTTAACGCCGGCAACGTCCTTGCGGTCGGAGGTGCCGCGCTTCGAGATATATTCCTGGCCGTCGATCGGGCCGACATGGGGCGGATCGCGGCCGAGATAGGGTCGGCCGATGCCGTACGCCTTGCCGTTGGCATCGACCCACTTCCACAGGATTTCGGTCGAGACCCAGCGCTGCGCCCTGTTGCTGCCTTGCGTGCTGACGATGTCTGCCGCCATGCCGTGACCGTAGCCGCCGCGCGTGCTGCCGCCGTGATAGGAGCGGTTGGAGGCGGCCTTCAGGCCGCTCGCGATCGACTGGCGATAGTCGTCGCGGAACGCGCTGGTGATGCCCGGCGACAGGCCGGCGGCTTCGGCCGCGAGCATCATGCGGAACAGCTTCTGCTTGAAGCTCTTGTCCATGCCGCCGATGACGTAGTCCATCATCGACATGCCGGCGCGCTCGGCCGCATGCGGATCCTTCCAGGTGAAGTCCTGATCGACCAGCTTGGTGAAGCTGCGCATCACCGTGACGGTCTTGCCCTTGCGCTTGATGGTGACTGCGCGCCGCTCCTGCACCTTCATCGTGTCTTCCTTGGCGGTGCGCTGATAGAGCGCCCAGAGGTAGCGGTCGATGCAGGCCTCCATGACGAAGCATTCGTCGAGCACGGCGATGTTGTCGGCAGGCGGTGACGCCTTGCGCGCAGGCGCAACGGGGTCGCTCGCGATCGCCGCGGCCGACAATGTGTCCGTCGTCACGATCTCGGTGGGATCGGTGGATGCGAGCTTGACGGGCTCCGCCACAGGGGCGGGGGCAACCTCGCTGACGACGGGCTCCGGTTCAGGCAAGATCGGCGGCGCGGGCACGGCTTCCACCGGCAGGATCAGCGCCGGGTCGGCCGAGGCAAGCTTGATGGTGGAGGCGGGCTCTTCCGGCGTTGCCTCTGCCGGCGCGGGAGGGTCGGGCAGCGCAGTGACGGTGGCTGCGATGTCGGCGGTCAAGGCGAAGCGGTCCTCAAGGGTCGCAGCGCGCGGCACGTCGGCGAGGTCGATGCGGCCGAGATCCTTGGCATGATCCTTGGCACGATCCTTGGCGCGCGAGATGGCGGCCGCATTGGCGGCGCTGTTTTCGATGAGCGCAGGCGCATAAGCGGAGAGAGACAATGCCAGCCAGCCGGCGAGAACGGCCGAGGGACACGACACCGCCACCAGAAGAGACCGCCGATCGTTCATGATCCCTGCCTCCAAACGGTCTGCTCGAACAATCTTGCCCGAACAGTGATGATGCAAACAGTCTGACGAAACAGTCGCACGGAAAGGCACGCAGCACGTCGATTGTTCGGGCCACGGTGTGGCGGCGCAATGGCGCAAATCGGGGAGTGCGGGCTTTTCGGGGCAACTGTGGCCGAGGTGCAACGCCCGGTTCCATTTGACGTTGCCGCAACTTTGTTGCGGCTGGTGCGTTGGAGGCGCCATGACGCATCCCTCGCTTCGTCCCATGGACGCCTTCGACCCCTCCGAGCCCGCCATCCTGCACGATCGTCTCTCCGACACGATCATCACCTGGACCGCCGACCAGGCCGAGGACTACCGCCGCGCCAGCCGGCCCGGCGCGGATGGAACCGTGGCCTGGAAGACCTATCTCTTCGACGGCTGGGGCAACGTGCTTGGTGGCTGAGCGGCTCCTCTGGAGGCGCCGCGTCGCAGCCGGCGTGATTCGCCCAAATCCCTGGACGCATTAGGCATAACGTCATGCATTGCATGCGATGTTGCAATGCGGCGGTGTATGTCGCACTGCAGCAAAATGCGCCTAAATAGGCTCCGACTCTCAAACCTCGGAGCATCACCAATGAACAAGAAGACCTTGTCGATCGCCGCCTTACTGACGATCGCGGGCGGTACCGCGGCTTTCGCCGCCGAGCTGCCGACCTATGAGGCCAACGGATTTCCGGTTTCCCCGCTGCAGGTGCACGTGCTCGGTGCCGCACATGTCGAGCAGCAGGTCGCAGCGCCAAGCGCAATCGCCTCGGTCCACCAGGCGAAGGTGCTCAGCCCGCGCAAGGTGAAGACCGCGAACGTGATCACTGGCGCGGGCCGCTAAGCTCGCCGCGCGCGCAGGCTTGACGGCGAGCGGCCGTAGAGTTCGGCGAAGGCGGCGTTGAACCTGCGCAGGCTGCCGAACCCGGCCTGGAATGCGATAGCGGTCATGCTGTCATCGCCGGCATCGAGCAGGCGCTTGGCGCGCTGGACACGCAGTGTCTTGGCGAGCTGCTGCGGCGTAGCGCCGACATGGCGCTCGAACAGGCGCGCCAGGTGACGCGACGAGATGCCGAGCCGCGTCGCGAGATCGACCACCGAGCCTTCATCCAGCGCGCCGTCATCGATGAGCCTCATGGCCCGGGCCACCGTGGAGCGCGTGCCGTTCCAGGCCGGGCAGAAAGGAGCGGTCTCGGGACGGCAGCGCAGGCAGGGCCGGAAGCCGGCGGCCTCGGCAGCCGCAGCCGTCGGATAATAGACCACATTGCGCGCCAGCGGCTGCTTGGCCGGACAGACCGGCCGGCAATAGATGCCCGTGGTCTTCACCGCCGTGAAGAAGCGGCCGTCATAGCGGGGATCGCGGCGCAGGCGCGCGGCGTTGCAGACATCAAAGCTCAACATGATCGCATGGTAGCGCATGGGGGCGGCGGCGGAAGGGCTGCCGGATGACCGAGTCCGATTGCGGCGAGCCGCGGCTCGCACCGCGGCCTAGAAGGCGGTTCTCATCGCAACACGGCCGGAGACCCCATCGTGACCAGCCCGAGAGACGTCGTACTGAACGCCTGGAAGACCTTTTCGTCACGCGATCCCGAGCGCATCGCGGCACTCTTCACCGAAGACGCCGAATGGATCGCGCCGAAGGGAAATGCCACCGCCGTCGCGCTCGATCATACCGATCACATGGTGGGAGCGCACCAGATCGCCCGCTTCATCGCCAAGGAAATGCACAGGCTGTTTTCGAGCATCGATATCACGTTCCGCGGCGTCTATGTCGAAGGCGATGTCGTGATCGTGGAGGAGCGGATGCGCGCCACGCTGCCCGGCGGCAAGCCGTACGAGAACGAGTATTGCTTCGTGTTCGAGGTGGTGGGCGACCGGATCAGGCAAGTGCGGGAATACATGGATACGCGCAAGGGATGGCGGATGGTCTTCGATGAGGGGCTGTAACACGCGTAGGCGGCATCGCCCTCGCGTGACAGCCCTGCAGCCGCGTGGGTTGAGCGGCTCAGCGAGCCGACATATCGAGTGATCCATGGATCAGCGGACGAGCGGCGCCGACGCTCAGAAGAAGGATACCGCGCCGGCACTGCTCGGCGTGGTCTGCGGGCTTGCCGCAGCGCTGTTCTGGGCGCTCGGCTTTGCCGCCACGCGGCACGGCCTCAAGGCCGGCTTCACGCCGGTCGATCTGCTGGTGCATCGCTATGTCTGGTCGGGGATCGCATTCCTGCCCCTGGTGTTGCGCGCCGGACTCTCCGATCTCTGCGGCATCGGCTGGGGCAGGGGGCTCGTGCTGATGGTGCTCGGTGGTCCCGTGATGTCGCTGATCTCGTACATCGGCTTCCTGTTCGTCCCGCTCGGCCATGGCAGTGTGATCCAGCCCTCTTGCGCCACGCTCGGCGGCCTCCTGCTCGCGGCGGTCGTGCTGAAGGAGCGGATCTCCGCCTCGCGCCTGACTGGCGCGCTCGTCATCGTCGGAGGCCTCGGCGTGATCGGTGCGGAATCAATCGGCCACATCGGTGCCGACGGCATTCAGGGCGATCTCATCTTCGTGCTCGCCGGATTCATGTTCGCCGGCTTCGGCGCGATGCTGCGTCGATGGCGCGTCTCGGCCGTGTCGGCTGCGCTCGTGATCAACGTGCTGTCGCTGCTGCTGGTGCCGGTCTACGTCGCCACGGTGGGCCTCGCCCACATTGCGTCGATCGGCATGACCGAGAACGCGATCCAGGCGCTGGCGCAGGGCGTGCTTGCCGGCCCCGCCGCGCTCTATCTCTACGCCGTCTCGGTCCAGCGTCTCGGCGTCGCCCGCGCCGCGGTGTTTCCGGCCTGCGTGCCCGCGCTGACGCTGCTCACGGGCTGGTTGCTGCTCGGCGAGCCGCCCACGATGCTGCAGATGGCAGGCCTCGTGACGGTGCTGAGCGGGTTCTACCTGGCGCAGCGGCAAAGCTAGCGGACCTCACGCCTTCTTCACGAACTCCGACTTCAGATTCATCGCGCCGATGCCGTCGATCTTGCAGGCGATGTTGTGGCCGTCGCTGGCGTCCTGCAGGCGGATATTGCGCACCTTGGTGCCGCCCTTGACGACCGAGGACGAGCCCTTGATCTTGAGATCCTTGATCACGATGACGCTGTCGCCGTCGGCGAGCACATTGCCGTTGGCATCGCGCACGCCCGCATCCTGCGCCGTGTCCGCGACCGCGTCCGCCGCGCCGCTCCATTCATGGCCGCATTCCGGGCAGACCCAGAGATCGCGGTCCTGATAGGCGTGCTCGGAATTGCAGGTCGGGCATTTCATCGTGTCGGTCATGACGGTCTTGTCTCGCGCGTTCGTTCGCGGCGCGACCGTAGAGGCGGGAACCGGGAAAGCAAGCAAAAGCTGCGCACGGCGCGGGCTGGCCGCGCCTGCCGGTGCGATATCACCGGGCGATGCTTGCCGACGCTTTCAATGAGGCAACATCGCCGCCGCGCGTTGAGCTGCATCAACGGCACTGCGCGCAAGGGGCGTACCGTGTCTTCAGGAATGACCGCCGGAGGCAGCGATGGACGACACACTCAGACGAAAAATCCAGACCTTGCTGGACCAGCACCGCACGATGCGGATCGCGACGCTTCGCGCCGATGGCTGGCCGCAAGTGACGACCGTCGGCTATGCCAACGAAGGTTTCACCATCTACTTTCTCTGCGGCCCCGACAGCCAGAAGGCGCAGAACATCTCGCGGGACGAGCGCGTGTCGCTGGCGATCGACGACGATCCGGCGCAAGTGATGGAGATCACCGGCCTGTCCATGGCGGCGCGGGCGGTGGCCGTGACCGATCCAGCCGAGGCCGAGAAGGCGATCGCGCTTTTGATGGCGCGCTATCCCGAGCAGAAGGCCATCGGCCTCCCCGTGCCGAAGCCATCCGAGGTGCGGCTGATCCGTCTCACACCGACGGTGATCTCGCTGCTCGATTATTCCAAGGGATTCGGCCACACCGATCTCGTGACGTGCTGAGGACGCGAGCTGCGAGCTGGCTTGATGCAGATCAAGCTGGCGTCGTGGTGCACATCTAGGCTGCTCCACGATTCAAATGCCGTGAGGTCGGGCGATGTCGCACAATGTTCGAATCTCCATCGGCATCGCCGTCCTGATCGCGCTGTCGGTGCTGTTTCTCTTCAGCCTCTTTCACACCGCCGCCGGGGCGCCGAGGCCCGGCTCGCGCGCGGTCGCCGCAGGTCATCGCCTGGCGCAGGCGTGGTGCCAGTCGTGTCACGCGATCGAGCCGCACATGGCCGGCTTCTTCGACGAGGCACCGAGCTTCCAATCCATCGCCGACCGCAACGGCACCACCGCGCTCTCGCTCAAGGTGTTCTGGCGGACCAGTCACCAGACCATGCCGAATCTCGTGATCTCGCCGGAGCAGGCCGAGGTGCTATCGGCCTATATCCTGAGCCTGAAGCGCAATTGAGGGCCGACTCAAGCAAGTGTTGCGAAAACAACCCCATGCACAGTAGCCATCCCCATGGAATTGCTCGGGGTTTTCCTGACTTCGGCAAAATCGAACAGGATTTGACCCGTCGGGCAAAACAATGGCATGATGCCATCGTGGAACGCGGTCGGGGGCGTCGGGTGCGGCACCATCCCGGATTACGCTTGCGCTCCGTCCGGGCTACGCTCGCGCCTCAACTTGCGACGAGCCGCTCATGAGCTTCCTCCTCAACATCGACGTTCCCGACGTGGCGAAAGCCACGACGTTCTACACCGAAGCCTTTGGCCTCTCGGTCGGCCGCCGCTTCGGCGCCGACTTCGTCGAGCTCAACGGCTGGCCCGCACCGGTGTATCTGTTGACCAAGCAGGCCGGCACCATCGGCGCCGGCGGCGACCCCCGCCGCTATGAGCGGCACTGGACGCCGGTGCATATCGACGTCGTCGTCGACGATGTCGACGCGGCCGTCGCGCGTGCCCTCGCTGCGGGTGCGATTCTGGAGGTGCCGGCGAGCGATGCGCCCTATGGGCGGATCGCGATGCTGGCCGATCCGTTCGGGCACGGTTTTTGTCTGTTGGCGTTCAGCGCGCAAGGGTATGACGCGTTGCTGGAAGGTGCGTAGCCTAATCCGGGCCGAGCGTGCTGAGCCACCCGGATTGCGCTTTGCTCCATCCGGGCTACGATCGCCTGCGGAAGGCTGCGCCGACATCGGAGCGACATGGCAAAGAAGCTGAAGACGTACCAGACCTCGCTCGGCTTCTACGATCAGGCGATCGCCGCGCCCTCGATGAAGGCGGCGCTTGCCGCCTGGGGCGCCAGCTCCAATCTGTTCCATCAGGGCGTCGCCAGGGAGACCGACGATCCCGATGTCGTCGCCGCAACCATGGCGAAGCCGGGCGTGGTGCTGAGGCGCCCGGTCGGCTCGGACGGCCCGTTCACCGAGAGCGCGGAGCTGCCGACCGATCTCGGCGAGGGCGAGAGCAAGACTAAGAGCAAGACCAGGTCCAAGAGCAAGGCGACGTCAAAGAAGCGTCCCGCCAAGACGGCCCGGAATGCATCCCGCGAGATCGATGATGCGGCCGCGCGCAAGGCTGCTGCAGCTTTCGAGAAGGAGGAGCGGCGGCGCGAGGCAGGGCGTGCCAAGGAGGAGGCCGCCCGCGCCAAGGAGCGTGCGCGGCGCGACAAGGCGGTTGCCGCGGCGGAAGCAGCGCTCGACAAAGCAAGACGCGAGCACGAAGCGAAGGCCGGGGCGATCGAAGCCGAGCGAGCCGCGCTTGAAGCGCGCGCCGAAGCGGAGCAGGGGCGCTGGGACAAGCAGAGGCACAAGCTGGATCAGGCGCTGCGCCGCGCGCGCGAGTGAGAGGCAGGTGCCGACGTCCGGGAGTTCTGTTGCTCATCCAGACCGTCATACTCGCGTCATTGCGAGCGGAGCGAAGCAATCCAGGCTCCCTCCGCGGAAGGACTCTGGATTGCTTCGTCGCAAGTGCTCCTCGCAATGACGGGGAGAGGTCGGAGCGCCAAAGCGCACAGCGCTTATGTCCGCACCTCGCGCGAAATTTGCTTGCCTCGCCTGGCATCCTTTTGCACTCTCCGCGCGAAGGAGACCAACGCATGACCAAGATGACTGCCGCCTGTGCGCTCGGAACCGCCCTGGTTCTGAGCAGCCTTGCAATCTCGGACGCCGAAGCCCGGACGCGGAGAGCCGTCGTCGTTCGCGCGCCGCAGGAGCGGCTCATCGTCACGGCGCCGGTGCTGAGGCCGACGCCGTGGGATTACAACATCGTGCCACGCTATCGCTATCGCCCCGAGCACGACCGGGTCGATCCCTACGGCCCGCCCTTGGTGCCGTCCTACGTGCGCTATGAGGGATGGCGCTGGCCGTATTGGTGGTGAAGGCCGACGGACGCCAAACTGATCGGCGCATGAGCGTACGCTGACAGATGCAGGACGTGCATCTGCTCGTCATGGTCTCCACTTTCCATTCGGCAGAGAAGCGAAAGGGGCGGGGCTGCGCCGCCCGTGCTCCTACGGCCGCTCCGGTCCTTGCCTCTGATAACCAGGGGTTGTACGCTGCACTGCAGAAAAGTGCAGTGTAAATGGATCGGCTGAAATGAGCGTGGTTGAGAGCGTGGCGTCCGAGCAGCTTGCGGAGCCGAAGATGCCGCCGGGCGTGCTGACCGAAGGTCCGGTGGTCGAGGCCAAGTTTCGCGATTCCTACATCTCGTTCGCCATCATGGTCGGCGGCTCGGTCGCGGCGCTGGTCTGGGCCTTCTGGCAAGGCATCGGCTGGGTCGAGGTTTCGGTCTTCGCCGGCACGTTCATCATGTCCACGATCGGCATCGGCTTCATGCATCGCTACTTCGTGCACCGCAGCTTCCGCTGCGGTCCGTTGATGCGGACGATCTTCGCCGCGCTCGCGACCATGGCGGTGCAGGGCTCGATCCTGAAATGGGTGAGCAACCATCGGCGGCACCATCTGCACTCCGACCGGCCCGGCGACGTGCACAGCCCCTATTACGACGGCGGCGGCCATCCCTATACCAGTTTCGCCAAGGGCATGACGCATGCGCAAGGCGGCTGGGTGTGGGACCGCGAGACCACCGATGCCAGCTACTACGCCAAGGACATCCTGGCCGACCCGATCGCGATGTTCTTCACCAGGACGCGCTGGTACTGGTATGCGCTCTCGGCGCTGATCATTCCGGGCGCCATCGGCTATGCCTTCGGCGGCGCGCGCACGATGATCGGCTGCATCCTGTTCGCCGGCCTGTTCCGCAGCTACCTCATGACCATGGCGACCTCGCTAGTGAACTCGGTCTGCCACAGCGACGGCCGCTGGGGCTACCGTCGCTTCGAGACCCATGACGGCACCACTAACGAGCTGGTGACCACGCTGCTCACCTTTGGCGAAGGGCTGCACAACAACCATCACCGCTTTCCGCGCGACGCCTACATCTCGCACGCCTGGTACGAGGTGGACATCAACGGGTTGATCATTCTGGGATTGGGGAAGCTCGGGCTGGTGCATGATATTTTCGCGGCGGGCGGTGCCGGCCGCCAACGTGCGGCGGATGCAGGGCCGGGCGAGCCTGCGCCAGCCGCCGTCGGGAATGCCTTCGAGGGCGACGACCTTCGCGCCCCCGGAACATAATCGTGCCCGCCAATGGCGGGCGCGATGCGGATTTCCGCTGCGCGGGCGGTTCGCCGGACGTTGAGGTTGACGACAGTGCCGGTCGAACTCGTTGTCAGGTTCGCGCGTTCGAACAGGTGCACGGAAAAATTGAAGTTTGATGGCTCGCCGTCTCTGCGTGCAGAGTTGGCGATTGGGTAAAAGTGGCAAAGTGGAGACTGTCAAGAATACATAGAGGTAGAACGGCATTTATCCCCGTAATAAACCCAATGCTGCTTGGGGTTCTGGGCGCGTATTGGGAGGACAGTCATGGCAAGTGTCGAACAATTGCACAGACGGGACGGAGTGAACTTGGTCCAACTCGAAGCGGACATTACTTCGATCCGGTCGGGAAACTCCATTACTTCAATTAATCTGCCTGATTACGTCGAACACACCGCGGGGGTGTCCCGGGTCGGTGCGCTCAGTGCAGAAGCGGTCATTCGCGACTATGAGTCCGCTGCAAAAGAGATCGAGGCCATGGGCACCGAGTTGATCGACGCCGCGCAAAAATGCGAGGCGCTGACGGCCCAGGTTCATGATGCGATCGCCTTCATGCGCGAAACGGCGGCAGGCTATCGTGAAGAGGGACGGAAGATCTTCAAGCGTATCGAAGAATGCGCGCTGTTCACCGAAGACGTTCGCAAGACCTGCGAACAGGTCAAACGCAGAATGGCTGAAGTCTCGGTCGGCCCTTCCGATGAGGAGCTTGCGCCGCAAGAGCCCGAGCTGACGGGGATCGCGGCCAAGGTGACGATGAGCGAGATACGCTGAGGGGAGCGTAGGGTGGGTTAGCTGCGCGACTGCGCAAGGCGCAGCTCGCGCAGCGTAACCCACCACGTCTGCCTCCGCTGAAATCAAAGTGGCGGGTTACGCCAGCGGACTGCGCTTCGCGCCGTTGCAGGCTAACCCACCCTAAGGCTCTTCAAATCGCGCGCCTTCGCGAAACGGGCTCACCAATCCGGATCGCCGTAATAATAAGGGTCGGCCATATAGCGCGGCGGCATCCAGCCGCCTCGCGGCGGCGGCCTGGGCCGTCGTGGCGCGGCGTCTGGTGCGTGCGCCCGGGCACGCGCAGCCGTGTCGTTGCTCACCACGCTGCGCACGACTGGCTTGGCGGCTGCAGAGGCGGATGACGCGGACGATGCGCTCAGTTGCGTTTGCAGCGCCTGGACCTGCGCGGCGAGGCGCGCATTGTCCGCCGCATCCTTCTCCTGCGCGGCCTTGAGCTGTTGAATAGTGTCGGCCTGGTCGCGCAGGGTCTGCTCGCTGCGGCTCTTCAGCTGCTCGAGCTTGCCGTTGATATTCGCAAGCTCGCTCGTGATGGCCTTGAGCGATTGCGCGAGCTCGGACGATGCCGGCTCGGCCGCCGTGGCGCCGGGCTTTGGGGCGCTTTCCGCGTCCTTAGGCCCCGGCGGTGCAGGCACCGGGCTCGGCTCATCCGCGGCCGCCAGCAGCACCGTCGCCGGCTGCGCCGGACTTTCCGCCGCGGTCGCTTGCGGGGGTGCGCTCGCGGGTGGAGCCCATCGCGCCATGATGGACTTGCCGATCGATGTCGCCTCGTCGCCATATTGCGATGCGACGGCGGCACCGAGCAGGCCGATCGCCATCACGAGAATAGCCAGAGCGCGCATCATGGCCCTGTCTCCCCTCAGGCCCTGATCGCGCGGCTTGGTGTTTAGAACCCGGGCATCCGGCGTCGGCGCCTTGTTTGCGGAGGTGGCGGCTGCCGTCGAGGCGGCGCTTGCGTGCGAGGTCCGCGGGGCTTCGCTGCTCCGTTCCATTCCGGAAACAAGGCGGTCCAGCCGCGCGAGGTCTTCCTCTGCGCTCTTGATCCGGTCGTAAGCCCGAGTCAGCCCGCTATCGGCACGTGCCTCGCCCGGCTTGGACGCATCAGGCTTGGCGGTATCAGGCTTGGCGGTATCAGGCTTGGCGGTATCAGGCTTGGCGTTATCGGTCTTGCCGGTATCAGGCTTGGGGTCGTTCGTGTCAGGCATCGATGCGCTCTCCATCCGGTCGGGCGTCAATGGGAGGCAGTCCGATCAAGGATAGGTCTCGCCGCTGTCCGACACAACGCGTGTGCAAAGGAGAAATTATGGCGGGCGAGGGAGCGGGCGGCGTGAGCGCGTAGGATGGGTTGTCGCCGCGACTGCGCAAAGCGCATTTCGTAGGATAGTCGAGCGGATCGAAGCGATCCCAGGGGCGTCCAGCCCCGCGGCGCCATGAACGTTCGCTGAGGGGAACGGGCGCTAGTCCATTCCGTTTCCTTCGAGGGGCTTGTTCGAGGAGGACAACATGAAAGCAATGATCATCGCGCTTTCGGCTGCCGTTGTCATGGCTACCGCACCAGCCGTATTTGCTCAGGGTGTATCGAGCAAGACGCCAGAAGCGAGGTCCTGATGTAGTCGCTATAGGCGTCGGCAATCGCTTGCGTGCTGGCCTGGAAGGGTTCGACCGGTACGACGGGCGGGCTTGCAGCTAGCTCCATCCCGGAAGCCTCGTCCGGCAAGGCCGCAGCCGAAGGTATCTCCGCACTGATGTGTCGGCTCGGCTCTTGCTCGGTCTTTTCCTCGGTCTCTTGCCTGTTCTCCGTCGAGGCATCCGGCAATTGATGCGCTGCACTTGCGCGTTGCTCGCCGGCCCCGGTCCGATGTCCCGATTTCTTCTTGCCGCCGCGCCGGCCGGATTTTCCCCTTGGCTTGTTGTCCACCGCACTCAACATTGCAAATGGCTCCTGACTATCGATGAAGCCGCGAGCCTCCGTCGCGTTTGCGCTGAAATCGCGATTGCGGGCTGTCGCTTGCGTGGCGGCCATGTGGTGAGATTTTGCCGCCGCATCTTCGATGCATCCGGCAAGAAGTCGCCGATCCAGATAGCTGCGGGGTGGTCGCCTGTCCCGGGTATCGCTGCGGCGCGATGGCATCGGGTGCGGCAACTCGGTTAACACATTGGTCATTTCTTTGCGGGCATTTTCACGACCTTAGTCAGCAAAGAGGCACCATGTCCGACATCACCATTCCCGGCGGCAAGATCCGTTCCTTCGTCGAGCGGATCGAGAACCTCGACAGCGAAATGCAGGAGTTGAGCGAACAGAAAAAGGAAGTCTTCGCGGAAGCCAAGGGCGAGGGTTTCGACGTGAAGATCCTCAAGGAGATCATCAAGCTGCGCAAGGAAGACAAGAACGAGCGCGACGAGCGCGAAAGCCTGCTCGACCTCTACATGCGCGCGATGGAGACGGCCTCGCCGGAGCAGGCGAAGGCGGCGTGAGACCAGCGGGTCAATCGGCGAGGGAGAGATGGTCGCGATCGAAAAGGATTGCGGCCGTCATGCGGTGGCAACCGCCCTAAGTAAAGCACCGTCATTCCGGGGCGTGCGAAGCGCGAACCCGGAATCCATTTCGCTACCTGTCATGCCGCCCGATGGATTCCGGGCTCGCGCCCAAGGGCGCGCCCCGGAATGACGGCGTCGGTCATTAATAGCGACCGCCGCTGCCCTTCTGCTGCGTGATCCAGTCCGACAATGATTTCGGTTTGGATTTCGCCATCCGGCCCGGCGATGCCTTCGGAGCGTCGCGAACGCCCTTCGCCGAACTGCTGCGCGGTCCTTGCGTGGCGCTGACGTTTCTCAACGCCGCCGCCGATGCCTCCGCGGCTTCCTTCTCCAGGCGCAGCTGTTTCAATCGCGCCATCTTGATGCGCTCTGCCTCGACTTCGGGTCGTTCGGCGAGAAGCGGCTTGGCTTCAGCAAACTCCGCCGTGACCACGACGCCAAGAATGGTCGTCTCGCCGAGCGCCTTGCAGGCCTCGAGCCGATGCAGTCCCTCGACCAGAACGAGCCGGTCTCCGTCGCGCCTGATGGAAATCGGGGCCTGTTGTCCGATCTCCAGCATGCTTTCCGCGATCTCCGCCACGGTCTCGGGATTGACGGCCTTCTTCTGCTTGGTGGGAACGAAGATCTTCTCGATCGGGAAGCTTTCCGGTTTGGGCATAACTTAACTCCGCTTCTACCGGGCCCGTCGGAACCCATGCCGGTGAGGGTGGGAGTTTAGGTGGGAAGGGGGCAGCCGCAAAGGAATTTCGGCAGAATGCGGTGTGCACTAATCCGGAGCGCATACGAAAATTAGGCGATGTTACCGATCTGGCGATAGCGAACGAATCTAGTGCACTGTCAGCGCAATTCCCGCAGCGATTTTACATAGGAGGTACTTGGAATTTCACCGGGATGTTCTTTGCTATGTCTGCATAAGCTTGGAGGTGCGCTGCACGAAGAATTCCTTCAGCCAACAGGTTCATTCTGTGATTACTCTCTCCTTTGGGATACCGGAAATGTGTCTCGATGATGTTTCCGGCGGTAGTATCTTCAATGGATTTCAGCCATCTCGTGCGTACCCATTGAAGGATATCACCATGCTGGAATATCGCCACGCGTGCTGCGGTGCTCTTCTTGTTTCGCATCCCATCGAATATCCGCGGCGAGGTGTTGAATACGACAGCAGGCAGCGCAAGCCAAACAGACACAGAAAGCGCGATGCCGCCACCAAGAGAGTGCCCAGTCAAGCTAACTTGTCGGTCGGGATTAAGATCGCAATACTCTTTAACCTTTTTCTTGGCGCTTTTATAGGGCACAGAAATGCCCAAAGCGAAATTGCCGGCGATCCAGTCGATCTTTTCATCGGTTCCTCGGAAGGCAACTATCGTTTCCTTCGAATTTTGTTTTTCCCAAATGTCGAACTGCAAGTTTGAGAATATCTTCCCGAGGATAGATTTGGGGAAGTATGAATTTTCGTGGATCGAAGGGGACGGGTATCCAGGAAATCCCACCTTATCCCATCCAAGTTCTTCAACGGGAAATAGAGCTCGGTTAGTGTCGCCGGCATAGGCGCGTGAGCACATCATTGCCTGCAATGCGTATGCGTTGGCGTCTCCAATTGTTATTGCTCTAACCATGCTTTCCCCCAAAGTCACTGGCTTGTTGAAACCGTGGAGCAGAGCGCAATCCATCAATGTCGATCATCGAAAGATGCGTTTCCCCGTTGCCCCGCCAAACTGCAGAAATTGCCGTTCAATCAGATCATCGATATCAAATATTGAGTCTATCAAACCGCAACCTGTGCGGGAGCGCAAGCGGGCGCTTCTAGCTCATGCGCCATGGCCGGTGTGACAAGATGTCATGCTGCTTATCCGCAATGGGAACGCCGCCATTTAATGGTTGCTATGGGCTGCCTCTGGAGGCTTGTGAGGCACGCGTACAGTTTTTTCCATGGAATGACTGAAGCCGCGCCCGTCGGCATAATTAAATGAACAGTGCAAAATGAGAAACGTTGCCTTTTTCGGGACCCGCGCGACGTAGGAGTACTTCGCGACCAAAGATGGCCCAACCGTGTAGTACTCAAAGTCTCCTAGGAACGAGGCTTTCGCGACCCGATGCGGAAAATTGACCTGCCCGTCATGTTTTTTGGACACATCGACGATCTCATCGGCATAGATCGCTGCAAGATCGAATCCGAACTTCTGTACCTTGTGTGGGACCTTGCCCTTGTTGGTTAGGACAGCGATCACCTCAACGATCCAGACGTCACCCTGTTGCCCTATGAAAGAAATCTCGGCGGACGTCTCGATGTGCGGATAATTGCTCTCTTCAACGATATAGCGTCGGTAAGCCCAGATGCCGCCGACGATGAGCGCGCCAGGCGTGATAACATGCTGAATTAGTTCAGCCACGGTTGCCCAATACTTGATATCCATTTGGATTTTCTCAGTCGAAATAAAAAGTGTGCGTAATCCGTAGTATGGATGGAGCCCTTGCGAAGCCCAAAGTTGTCTGGCCGCCGATGGGTCTCGCTCCGCTCTACCCATCCTACAGGCTAACCGTTCAGCGAGTTCAGAACGTCGTTGATCAATATGTTGGCTCTATTTGTAGAGCCTTGTGCTCCTTTGCTTAAGGCGAGGCGCCGATGCTCAGGACTGTTTGAGCCAGCGTAGATAAAGAACGGTGTGAGGTTGCCGCTCTTTCGCAGGGAATTAAGAAGTGTGTAGCCGGCTTGAGCGTCTGGCGGTCTACCCATATCACTTATGATGGCGTCGAATTGCGTGTTCTTCAGCTTAGCGAGAGCTTCACCGGTCGACTCTGCCAACTCGAATTCAACGTTGTATGCTTCCAACGCGCGACGCTCGTAGACATTATTGTCTGGTCTATCATCGACCCAGAGGATCCGTTTGAGTTTCGTCGATTTTCTCTGTGGTTCCTCGTTGCGAATGACGTCGGACGCCCGAGAAAGCGCCGCCACCTGATTCCGTTCCGTAACTCTCTTAGGGGGAGCAATTGGGCGAGCTCTTGTTGCTGAGTCTTTCCGAACGCGAGCAAGAGCAACGCCGATCTTCTCCGATAGCTGTCTGACCGAAGCCTTGACTTGGGGGTCATTGATCGGCAGGTCAGCTTTAGAGCGCCAGTCATAGCGTTGGCGCGATGCAATAACTTCTGCAAGTGGATCGTCGCGGAGCAGTTCCCGTTTCTCGAGAGCCGGTACCGTGACGAAATAGATCGGCAGTATCAAGTCGTCACGTCCTTGTTCACTCTCGTGAGTAATGAACTTCTTCAATTCATCACGGCAGGCTTCGCTCTGGAAGAAAAGGGGAGTTACAACCGGAACAAGAAATCTTGCGCTAGCAACGGCCTGATTGAGGCCCTTCTGCCATTGCTCGCCGAACTCTAGTCCGTCAACATCTTGATAGATTTTGAAGTTCTTCTGCCCGGCAATTACTTGGACGCCGAGTTCGATGAGTTTCCGCAAAGATGTGATTGCGCCACCGAAGAACTCATCATCAAGTCGTGTGTAGCTTAGGAAGGCGTCGGGTTGGTTGGTCACGATCCAACTCCTAATCGTATGGGTCAAAAAAGATCCTGAATGCTGCAATACGCTCCTAGGTTGTCACAACGATCGACTTTGGAAAAGCCATAAATGGAAAGGGCGGCCCCTCCGGCCGCCCTCCGTGGAGGCCCGGGTCAAGCCCGGGTATGAGGTTCCTTGTCGTGGTCCATATCCCTCACGAACACCCCGTCGTGCTTCCGCACGTATCGCACTTCATGCACGTCCCATTCCGCACCAGCGTGAAGTTGCCGCACTCGCTGCACATCTCGCCCTCGTAGCCCTTGGCCTTGGCTTCGGCGCGGCGCTCGGCCTTGGTCGGAGCTGCGGTCGCGGCGGTGCCGGCCTTGCTCCATTGCAGCTGCTCGAGCTTCTCCGTCGGAGACAGATCGTGCTGGGCTTCCTGCTTCAGCGCGACGGCGCCTTCGATGGCGTCGCCGACGCGGGCGCTAGCGCCGTGGGCGGCCAGCGCGGTGACCCGGCTGCCGCCTGATGGCGCGCTGTCGTTGCCTTGGCTGACCGCGGCCGAGCCGCCGCGCATCACGACGAGGTTGTCCGTGCGCGAGCGGGTGAGGCCGCGCGAGACCAGTTTTGTCGCGTGCTGGCCGCCGTCCTCGTCCGGCTCCTTGCCTTCCTCGACGCCCTTGCCGAGCGCGTCAAAGCCCGTCTCGTTGGGATCGACGTGGGCGAGGTCGAAGCGGCTGAGATAGCTCACCGCGAGCTCGCGGAAGACGTAGTCGAGGATCGAGGTCGCGTACTTGATGCTGTCGTTGCCCTGCACGGGGCCCGCCGGCTCGAAGCGGGTGAAGGTGAAGGCGTCGACATATTCGTCGAGCGGCACGCCGTATTGCAGGCCGAGCGACACCGCGATAGCGAAGTTGTTGATGAAGGAGCGCAGCGCCGCGCCTTCCTTGTGCATGTCGATGAAGATCTCGCCGAGACGGCCGTCATCGTATTCGCCGGTGCGCAGATACACCTTATGTCCGCCGACGACCGCCTTCTGGGTGTAGCCCTTGCGGCGATCGGGCATCTTCTCGCGCTCGCGCATCACGACGATGCGCTCGACCAGCTTCTCGACGACCTTTTCGGCCACATGCGTGGCGCGAGCCGCCATGGGCTTTTCGTGCAGCAGCTCGACCGCATCGTCCTCGTCCTCGTCGTCGCTGATGAGCTGCGAGTTGAGCGGCTGGGAGAGCTTGGAGCCATCGCGATAGAGCGCGTTGGCCTTCAGCGCCAGCTTCCACGACAGCATGTAGGCGGACTTGCAGTCCTCCACCGTGGCGTCGTTCGGCATGTTGATGGTCTTGGAGATCGCACCCGAGATGAAGGGCTGCGCCGCCGCCATCATGCGGATGTGGCTCTCGACCGACAGGTAGCGCTTGCCGATCTTGCCGCAGGGATTGGCGCAGTCGAACACCGGATAGTGCTCGGCCTTGAGGTGCGGGGCACCTTCCACCGTCATCGCGCCGCAGATGTGGACGTTGGCCGCTTCGATCTCGCGCTTGGTGAAGCCGACGGCCTGGAGCAGATCGAAGCCGGGGGCTGCAATGGCTTCAGCGCCGATGCCGAGCTGGTCGCGGATGAAGTCTTCGCCAAAGGTCCACTTGTTGAAGGCGAACTTGATGTCGAACGCGGTCGGCAGGGCCTTCTCGACCTTGGCGATGGCTTCATCGGTAAAACCCTTGGCCTTCAGCGTGGTGACGTTGATGCCGGGGGCGTTCGCCAGCGAGCCGTGGCCGACGGCGTAGGCCTCGATCTCGGCAATCTCGCTCTCGCGATAGCCGAGCGCGCGGAGCGCTGCCGGCACGGCGCGGTTGATGATCTTGAAGTAGCCGCCGCCGGCCAGCTTCTTGAACTTGACCAGCGCGAAGTCGGGCTCGATGCCGGTGGTGTCGCAATCCATGACGAGGCCGATCGTGCCGGTCGGCGCGATCACCGTGGTCTGGGCGTTGCGATAGCCGTGCTTCTCGCCGAGCTCGAGCGCCGCATCCCAGGCCGCCTGGGCATGGCCGACGAGGTCGGCTTGCGGGCAGGAGACGAGGTCGAGCGGCACCGGGTTGACGCTGAGCGCCTCATAGCCGTTCGACTGGCCGTGCGCGGCGCGGCGGTGGTTGCGGATCACGCGCAGCATGTGCGCGGCGTTCTTCTTGTAGCCGGGGAAGGTGCCGAGCTCGGCGGCGATCTCCGCGGAGCTCTTGTAGGTGATGCCGGTCATCACAGCGGTGAGGGCGCCGCAGAGCGCGCGGCCTTCCTTGGAGTCGTAGGGCAGGCCCATGGTCATCAGCAGGCCGCCGATATTGGCGTAGCCGAGGCCGAGCGTGCGGAACTCGTAGGAAAGCTCGGCGATCGCCTTCGACGGGAACTGCGCCATCATGACGGAGATTTCCAGCACGATGGTCCAGAGCCGGCAGAGGTGCTCATAGCCCTCGACGTCGAAGCGCTTGGTGTCGGTGTTGTAGAACGTCAGCAGGTTCGCCGAGGCGAGGTTGCACGCTGTGTCGTCCAGGAACATGTATTCCGAGCACGGATTGGACGCGCGGATGTCGCCGGACGCCTTGCAGGTGTGCCAGTCGTTCATCGTGGTGTTGAAGTGCAGGCCCGGATCGGCCGAGGCCCAGGCGGCGTAGCCGATCTTCTCCCAGAGATCGCGCGCCTTCAGCGTTTTCGTCACCTTCTTCGAGGTGCGGGCGTTGAGATTCCAGTCGCCGTCGGTCTCGACCGCGCGCAGGAAGTCGTCCTTGAGCGAGACCGAGTTGTTGGAGTTCTGCCCCGAAACCGTGAGATAGGCTTCGCTATCCCAGTCGGTGTCGTAGGTGTCGAACTGGATGTCCTTGTAGCCCTGTTTGGCGAACTGGATGACGCGCTTGATGTAATTGTCGGGCACGAGGCTGCGGCGGGCGAGCTTGATTTCCCGGCGCAGGGCAGGGTTCTTTTCGGGGTCGAAGCAATCGTCGCCCGAGCCTTCGCAGTTGACGCAGGCCTTCAGCACGGCCTTCAAGTGCTTCTGGTTGATCTTGGAGCCCGTGACGAGGGCGGCGACCTTCTGCTCCTCCTTCACCTTCCAGTCGATATAGGTCTCGATGTCGGGGTGATCGACATCGACGACGACCATCTTGGCGGCGCGGCGCGTGGTGCCGCCCGACTTGATCGCGCCGGCGGCGCGGTCGCCGATCTTGAGGAAGCTCATCAGGCCGGACGAGCGGCCGCCGCCGGAGAGCTTTTCGCCTTCGCCGCGCAGGCGCGAGAAGTTGGAGCCGGTGCCGGAGCCATATTTGAACAGGCGCGCTTCGCGGACCCAGAGGTCCATGATGCCGCCCTCGTTGACGAGGTCGTCGCCGACGCCCTGGATGAAGCAGGCATGCGGCTGCGGATGCTCGTAGGCCGACTTGGACTTGGTCAGCTTGCCCGTGAAGGGGTCGACGTAATAATGGCCCTGGCCGGGGCCGTCGATGCCGTAGGCCCAGTGCAGGCCGGTGTTGAACCATTGCGGCGAGTTCGGCGCGACCATCTGCATGGCGAGCATGTAGCGGAGCTCGTCATAGAAGGCCTGGGCGTCGTCGTCGCTGGTGAAATAGCCGCCCTTCCAGCCCCAATAGGTCCAGCAGCCGGCGAGGCGGTCGAACACCTGCTTGGCCGAGAGCTCGCTGACATAGCGCTCCTTCTCAGGGAGAGCGGCGAGGGCCTCGGTGTCGGGCACGGAGCGCCACAGGAAGGAGGGGACGGATTCCTCTTCGACCTTCTTCAGGCGCGCGGCAACGCCGGCCTTGCGGAAGTACTTCTGCGCCAGCACGTCGGAGGCGACCTGCGACCACTCGGCCGGGACCTCGACGTTCTCGAGCTTGAACACGACCGAGCCGTCGGGATTGCGAATCTCCGACGTGGTCAGGCGGAATTCGATTCCCGCATAAGGTGACTGTCCCGCAGTGGTGTGGCGCCGCTCAATCCGCATGGTCTTGCCCCGTCCTTTTCTTTGACCGGTCCCGCCCCTCGTTGTGGGCGTGCCGGGTCGTCATTGCATTCGCGGCGCCTTCGGCCGTTCGGCCTTGGAGCACCGCAGTTCAGCCGGTGGATCCGGCCCTGTTTTTTCCCGGCGCGAGCTCGATGCGTCGCATCGATCATCCCGCCGGCATGTCCACACCCATCCGCCCCCAAGGGGATGTGCGCGACATGCGTTCAACGCCCCACAACGTCACTTCGTCATCGATGCCATCCGAGCCTGTTGCCGGCCCGTTCTGGCGCCCCGAAGAGCCTGCATTCCGAGGGCAGACAAGCCCTCATCCGCAGCCTTTGGCCGGCTGGCGGAGCTGAAATTTGCGAGACCCTTTGGGGGAGTGCCGGCGGGACGCAAACTCACTCGCGCCGAACGGACCGAAAGCTAGGACTCTCCGCTGCGCCCGTCAAGAACTAGTGCGAGTTCCTGAATCAAATACTAAATATGGTGGATTGCGGGGGATAACAGGGGTCTTCGCCGCGCCTGTCGTGGACCCAAGTATCAGTGAGTCCTCAGGGATTCCCAACTGAAAAAATTTGCATGCCGTGATGACGCGGGGCCTTCATCCCGCTGTTCACAGGGCAGGTATATTTTTGAGCAATGGGATTGCGTCAGCAGGACTCACGTAGCCCTACGGACGGTGAGGGCAGGCATGCCCGCCAAAGCGGTGGTGGGACCCGCGAATCCGGGCCAAGGTGACCGCCCGATTTGCCGGACTAGCCGACATGCTTGATTCGACGACGCCGGGCGTGCGGCCGCGCATCGCCCCGGCCGGCCTGATGTTCCTTGCGATCACCTCGATCGGCTGGGGCTTCAACTGGCCGGTGACGAAATTCCTACTTGCCGAGCTGCCGCCTCTGACACTGCGCGGGGTCACCGGTGTGCTCGGCGCGCTGCTGCTGGCGCTGCTTGCGGTGATCCGGCGGCAAAGCCTGTACGTGGAGGGCGCGATCTGGCCGCGCCTGCTCACCTCGGCCGCGCTCAACGTCACCTGCTGGATGGTGCTGATGGGGCTGGCACTGCTCTGGCTGCCGGCGAGCGAGGCGGCGCTGATCGCCTATACGATGCCGGTCTGGGCCTCGATCCTCGCCTGGCCGGTCCTGGGCGAGCGGCCGACGGTCTTGCGCACGCTTGGGCTGGTGCTGGCTTTCGCAGGGCTTGCCTCGATCATGGGGGGCAACGGCCTTGCCGCCAGCACGGAAAAGCTGCCGGGCATCATCATGGTGCTGGTCGGTGCGTTCGGCTTTGCCCTCGGCACCGTGCTCTCGAAGAAGTACCCGATTCACCTGCCGCCGCTCACGGCGGCAGCCTGGCAGATCGGGATCGGCTGCCTGCCGATCTCGATCGTCGGCCTCCTGATCGAGACGACGCATTTGTCGCATGTGACGCCGCTCGGCTGGTGGCTGCTGGTCTATTCGGTCGTGGGGCAGTTCTGCATCGCCTATGTCAGCTGGTTCGCAGCACTGGCGCGCCTGCCGGCCTCGGTCGCCGCGATCGGCACCATGGCGGTGCCGGTGATCGGCGTCGTGGCCTCGGCGGTCGCGCTTGGCGAGCCGCTCGGGGCAGGGCAGATCGCGGGGCTGGTGTTTACGCTGGCCGCGGTGGTGCTGGCGACACGGGGGTAGCCGTCCGGAGGTCGGGGTATCAGTGGTCCTGAGGTTCTTTCTCTCGCCGGCGTTGTGCCGGGCCCGGCGGTTTCAACGGCAGGTCAGCAGGTGCGACGGCAAAGACCTCGAGAGCCTGGTCGTAGCCTTTGATGGTCCGCTGTCCGAGCGATGCCATCGGGACGCTATCCCTTACTCTTCCAGCGATCGTGGGATCAGCCAGGATCTGCGCGTCCTTTGCGAGATTACAGAGCCGCGACGCCAAATTCACCACGGCTCCCATCGCCGTGTAATCCAGCCGACCGTTGTAACCGACCGTTCCTACCGTTGCCGGTCCCATGGCAACGCCCACACCAAAGCCGATCGCGTGGCCGGCGTCACACCATTTGCCGGCAAGGGCCTGAACCGTCATTTGCAGGTCGATCGCGAGGCGGACCGCTTGAGTTGCCGGCTGTTCGCATGCGATCGGGGCATTGACCAGCAGCATGACTCCGTCGCCATCAAAGCCGATGAGCGTTGCCTCGTGACGAGTCGTCACGGCGCCGACGGCCTCGTAGTACTCTCGCATGACGGCCATGATGACATCGGGTTCATTGCGCGTGGAGAACGCCGTGAAGCCGCGCAAGTCGCCAAAAATGACAGCCACTTCACGTCGCTGCCCTTCGAGCAGTTCGTGAGAATGCTCGACCAACTCGGCGACCTGTGACGGCAGGAACTGCTTCAGCCGATCGATCCGCGCAGATTTTTGCTGCGAGACCGCCAGTTCAGAAGCCATCTCATTGAAGCGCAACGCCAGCTGCTGCAACTCGTCACCGCTGAAGATTTTGATGCGATGCTCGAATTGTCCGGTTCTAATCCGCTCCACGCCCTCTTCCAGTTGCTTGATCGGACCGGACATTCTGTGCGCGCGCCAATAGGCGAGCGCCAGCGCGACAAGAACACCAAAGGCAATGAGAATTGACGAGCGCCACAAGGCAGCCCGAATTGATGCAAAGGCTTCCGCCGCTGGCTGCATCGCGATCACCGTCCATCCCACATCGGCGGCTTGAACGGATAGCGCCACCACCGGGTTGCCTCGCTCCCCGGTTATCACCGCCGCTCCGCTTGCCGCGCCAACGAGATGCTTGATCCGGCCAAAACTGCCGGAGCTGGCGCGGCCGCGCAGAACCCGGCTGATATCGGGATGTGCGATCAGATGACCGGAATCATCGACGACAATGGCGTAGCCGGTCTCGCCGATTCTAATGGCTGCGATGACATCCCAGATCAGCTTCAGATTGACCTCGGCGATCGCAATCCCTGCGGCCGGCAGGCTCCCGGCAACCGCGATCCTCATATAGGGCTCTGAATCTTGCTGGTACTGAACCGGTCCGTACCAGACTTTGTTGCCGCGTGCGCCCAGAACAGCGGGATCCGCAGACATATCGATGCCGCGCCCGGTCCTGTTCAGAAGCAGCCTGGAAACAAAGACCCGTTCGGTGCCGGTCTCATCCAGAAGCGAAACCGAAACGATTGCAGGCACCTGCTGGAGGAGACGCAAGGCATCGATCTTATGTTGCGCATCGTCTCCGGCAGACCAGGGAAGCTGCACCATCCAACCCAGCTGATCTCGCATGCCATCGGTGAACGCCTCGATCCTGTCGGACGCCGCGCGAGCATCGGCCTGCAGCACCGCGCTGATCTGGCGACGCTGGTCTCGGTAACCGAAAGAAGCCTCGACGGCCGCGCCGAGTATCAGAGGCACGACCGCAGCGACAAACAACGTCGCGAAGTACTTGCAGAACAGCGAGCGACGCGGAGGCATCGTACACGAAGAGGGCTGCGCAGCACCGTCCTTCATAGCTACTCTCAGGAGATCACCTTGCTGGCGCGAAACAGGATCGACGACACATCCAGCTTGATACCCAGAAGCCTGGCTGTCTTCATATTGATTGCCAGTTCAAACTTCTCGGGACGCATCACCGGAAGATCTGACGGATATTCACCGCGCAGGATGCGATCGGCATAAGTGGCAAGCCGAAAATAGGTCGTGCGCTGGTTTGCGCCGTAACTCAAGAGACCTCCAGCGTCACAATATTCAGACCAGCCAAACATCGAAGGCAGCCGGTGCGCAATTGCAAGCTCCGCAATCTTCGCACGATGCACCAGCGTCACAGCATCGGGAAACACGAGGAGAGCATCCGCGTCCACCTTGCCGGCAGCCTTCAACCCATTCTCGATTTCGCGCGCGCCGCAGAACGGAACGTAGGCTGCCTCTATCCCAAGGTTTCGGCACGACTCCAACGTCGCACGCCATTCCAGCGGCTCTCCCGGATGATCCGTGTTCGAGAGGACCGCCAGTTTTCGCAGCTTTGGATAAATGTCCTTGAGCAGCTCAACGCGCTTTCCTGCCAGCTCGAGCGACAGGAATGTGCTGCCGGTGAAATTGGTGCCGGGGTGAGCAAGGCTCTTCACCACACCCAAAGCGACGGGGTCGCCGCTCAATGCAAACAGCACTGGGATGTCGGTGATTGCAGTCATGCCGCGTGTCGCCGGACCGCTCGAGACCACAAGGTCGACATCCCCTCGCTGCAGCTCGGAGACGATCTTCCGCAGTGCCTGCGGATTTCCAGGGGCATAATGCGTCTCGAAGGTTACGGTCTTGCCTTCGACATATCCCAGGGCGCGCATTCCATCGCGAAAGCCGTCCAGGAAGGGATCCGGTTCGGACTCAGTCGAGACCCAGAAGATTCGATGCAGCTTGGCTCCGCCCTGCGCCCGTGCGATCGCAGGCCAGGCCAGTCCTCCACCGATCAACAAGATGAACTCTCGTCTTTTCATGCGAGCACCTGTCGAAGCTGGGCCTTGCAGTTCCGGCCGCAGACCAAGATCCTAGCTGTGCGTCTGATGACTGCTGCGCTCCGCAAGCGGACTGTCGCGCCACCGGCTCCGACATTTGTCCTCGTGAGCATGCTCAGAGACTGGGCTGGCGAGACGATTTGTCCTTGAGATGCGCTTGATTTTTACTTGAGACCGGCCCGGTTAAGACCAAAACGGCCTTGCGCGTTGCATCGCGCGGTGTCTGAACACCTCCAGCGCGGATCCGGGCTAGTTATGGCGCCTCAAAAGGACAGTTGGAACTCACATCCTGAGCCAGTGCCCACGACCTCATAGATTGGGTGACTTCAGCGCCTTCGGCAACTCACGGGCTAGCGCGTGTACGCATACGGGCTAGGGGCTCATAAAGGCAATGTTCGCTCCTGAGGGACGAGCGGAGATATTCTGATCTGCCAGAGCATCACTGCTTGTGACCCAGAGCCGTCATGAGACCGATGCGCTCAATACCGCCTGACGGATCCTCATCATTGCGAGATGAACCAATCTGTACCCTGGGGTTTGGACCCGCAACGGAACATATGGCGCTAAATCGTCGGGCGCGCTGGCGATTGCCCAAGTGCCAGAAGCGCTGCGGCCAGCGCCGCCGCGGCCTTTTCGGGCCGGGCTTTCTCATAGATTGCGAACTCAAGGTCAGGAAGGCGCGGCAGCCCCTCTTGCGATCCCAGAATGCGCAAACCTGCAATGACCGCGCTCGCGGGAAGCGGCGTGATGGCGAGACCAGCGAGCGCCGCCGCGCGCACACCTGTCAGGCTGGGGCTGGTATAGATGATCTCCCACGTCAGTTCGCTGTCATTTAGCGCGGCGAGCGCTGCCTCACGCGATACTGACCGCTCGCGATAGAGCGCCAGCGGCAGCACCGCGCCCGGAACCAGATCAAACGCGTCGGCGGCGGCCCAGACCATGGGTTCGCGCCAGACCAGGCGCCCACGCGACGTACCGAGCGGACGCTTAGCGAACACGACGTCGAGTCGTCCCTTGTTCAACTGCTCGATCAATTCCGCACTAACGCCGATCTGCACCTCGAGCTTCACGCTCGCGTGCAACATGGCGAAGCGTCCCAGCGCCGATGGCAGCGAGCCGCCGGCGACTTCCTCGACCACTCCAAGACGCACGGCTCCTGACAAACGCGGCGCTGACAGGCGATGGCGGGCCGCCTCCTCGAGTTGCAACAGACGACGGGCGTCACCCAGCAGCATCTCTCCATCGTCGGTCAGCGCGACGCTGCGGGTCGTGCGCCGGAACAGCGGACGTTTGGTTTCAAGCTCCAATCGCTTGACCTGCTGGCTGATGGTCGACTGCGTCAGATTGAGCCGTTCGGCGGCGCGGTGGAAGCCGCCGCAATCCGCGACGGCAACAAAGGAACGCAAAAGCTCGAATTCCAGCATGCCGATTGATCCAAATTCATGATCAATCATATTACAAAATATCGTTTCTATAATCAATACTGGTCACCTACTTCTGCATCGAAGACAGCGTCGAGCGAAGGAGGTTCATCATGCACGCCACATCACGACGGGGAGCGGATCGCTCCGCGAGGCTAGCTCGGGCCGCCACGATCTGCTCTGAAAAGCTCTGCCCTGCCGAGCGCGCGACCGAGTTGCTCGAAGCGATCATCGAGCCGGGCGACCGCGTTGCCATCGAGGGCGACAATCAGAAGCAGGCCGATTTTCTTGCCGCCGCCCTGACGAGCGTGGATCCGGCGCAGATTCACGATCTGCACATGGTGCAGTCGGTGCTGGCGCTGCCCGATCATCTCGCCGTGTTCGAGCGCGGTGTCGCCAATCGGCTCGATTTTGCCTTCGCAGGTCCGCAGAGCCGCAAGCTCGCCGAACTGGTCGGCAGCGGCACGGTGAAGATCGGCGCAATCCATACCTATCTCGAGCTCTATGCTCGGATGTTGGTGGACCTGACGCCGCACGTGGCGCTGATCGTCGCCGACAAGGCCGACCGCAACGGCAATCTCTACACCGGTCCCAACACCGAAGACACGCCGACCATCGCCGAATCCGCGGCCTTTCGCGGCGGCATTGTCGTGGCGCAAGTCAACGAGATCGTTGACCGGTTGCCGCGAGTAGACGTCCCCGGCGACTGGGTCGATTTCGTCATACCGAGCCCAAAGCCTTACGCGATCGAGCCTCTGTTCACGCGCGACCCCGCCAAGGTAAGGGACGAGAACGTGCTGATGGCGATGATGGCGATTGCTGCGGTCTATGAGCCATTTGAGGTCCGGCGGCTCAACCACGGCATCGGTTACGCCACCGCGGCGATCGAGCTGATCCTCCCGACATTTGCCGCCCGGCGTGGCCTGAAGGGCAAGATCGCGAGCCAATTCGTGCTCAACCCGCACCCGACCCTGATCCCGGCGATCGAAGCCGGCTTCGTCGACGGCGTCTATTGCTTCGGCTCCGAGCTCGGTATGGAGCGCTACGTCGCAAAGCACGCCGATATATTCCCGATCGGCGCCGACGGCAGCCTGCGGTCGAACCGGGCACTGGCGCAGGTCGCCGGACAATATGCCTGCGACATGTTTGTTGGCGCCACGCTGCAAATCGACGCGCGAGGCAACAGTTCGACGGCCACAAAAGACCGGATCGCAGGCTTCGGCGGTGCGCCGAACATGGGCGCGGATGCACGCGGTCGTCGCCACGACAGCCCCACCTGGCTTCGCGCCGGTCAGGAAGCAGGCGATCCCTTACGCGGGCGCAAGCTTGTGGTGCAGATGGTGCAGACCCATCAGCCAAACGGCACGCCCAGTTTTGTCGAGCGTCTGGACGCGTTCGATCTGGCCGCCTCCGCCGGCTTCGCATTGCCGCCGGTGATGATCTATGGCGACGACGTGAGCCATGTCATCACCGAGAAGGCCGTGGCGAACCTGTTGCGCTGCCGATCACCGCAAGATCGCGAGGCGGCATTGCGCGCGATCGCCGGCGACACCGAATTTGGCAAGCGCCAATCGCCTGACACAACCGAGAGCCTCCGCCGTCGCGGCATCGTGATGTTTCCGGCAGACCTTGGCATCGACGTCGGCACGGCGACGCGCGATCTGCTCGCCGCCAAGACGATCGATGACCTCGTGGCCGCCTCGAGCGGACTCTACGCGCCACCGGCCAAGTTCCGCCGCGCCGTCACCGCCCAAGCTTGAGGAGGAATAGTCATGTCCGCAATCCGCCAAACTTTCAACGATCCATCCAGCACGACAATGCCGCTCCTCGATCGCGCGAAGCAGCTCGCAGCATCGCTGCTCTCCGAGCGCAGCCAGGCCTCAGGAGCGCTGGTCGCGCGGCAATTGCGCGAGATGCTTGGTGCACTCGACGACAACGATCGCCGCTGCTTTCAGCGCTATCTCGCCACGGAATTCCATCCTCACGGTCCGGCTTTGCGCGCGGCGGCGCAGCGCTACCTCGCCGAAGGCACCGCAGAAGCCGCGGCCGCACTCGCGCGTGCTGCCGAGCCGCCGCGCCAGGAACTGCTGCGGCGAATCAACATGGCACCCGGCGGGATCAGCGCGCTGATCGCGATTCGCAGCGAAATTGCTTCATACATGCGCACTGACCCCGAACTGAAGTTGCTCGACGCGGATCTCAAGCATTTGTTCGCCTCATGGTTCAACCGCGGCTTCATCGAGTTGCGGCGCATCGACTGGCAGACACCGGCCGCGGTGCTGGAAAAGCTGATCGCCTACGAAGCCGTGCACGAAATCAAGGGCTGGGACGACCTGCGCCGGCGCCTTGCACCCGATCGGCGCTGCTTTGGCTTCTTTCATCCCGCACTTCCAGGCGAGCCACTGATTTTCGTCGAGGTTGCTTTGGTGGAAGGACTGGCCACGGCCGTGCAGCCGTTGTTGTCGCAGGACGACGGTGAAGCCATCGCGCAGCAACGCGCCGCGCGCGCCGACACCGCGATCTTCTACTCGATCTCCAATTGTCAGGACGGCCTGCGCGGCGTGGCGTTCGGCAATTTCCTGATCAAGCAGGTCGTTGAAGAGCTGCAGTCGGAGTTTCCGCAGCTGAAGCGTTTTTCCACCCTATCTCCGGTACCGGGATTTCGGCAATGGCTCGCTAATCGGCTTGCAAATGCAAGTGATCCCGATGCGGCGCTGTTATCGCAACTGGAGAGCGATAGCTGGTGGAATGACCCGGCGCAGAGCGAGAAGCTGCGCGTGCCCTTGCTGCGGCTCTGCGCTAGCTATCTGACACGGAAGCCCTCGATACGCATCGACCCCGTGGCGCGTTTTCACCTCGGCAACGGCGCACGGCTCGAGCGCATCAATTGGCTCGGCAATACCGCTCTGCGTGCGATTCAAGAATCCTTCGGGATCATGGTCAACTATCTTTATGACCACAACACCATTGAGACCAATCACGAAGCATTTGTACGCGACGGCACTATCGTCCGTTCGCCTGATGTCGATGCTCTACTGCACATCACCGACTGAGCCGCGATCAAGTTCGTTGCGCTAGCTCGGCGCCATCCCGCCGCCGTTCAGCGCCTTGCGGATCATCTCGGCGAGCTGGTTGCGCCGATAGGGCTTGGTCAGCAGCAGCACGCCGTCGTCGAGCTTGCCGTGATGGACGATGGCGTTGTCGGTGTAGCCGGAGGTGTAGAGCACCTTCACGCCCGGCCGGCGCCTCGCCACCTCGTCGGCGAGCTCGCGGCCGCTCATGCCGCCGGGGATGACGACGTCGGTGAACAGCACGTCGAAGCTCTGCCCGGCCTCAATCAGGTCCAGCGCCGCCTTGCCGTCGGACGCGGCGATCGTCTTGTAGCCAAGGCTCTGGAGCTGCGCGGTGACGAAGTTGCGGACCAGCGGATCGTCCTCGACCACGAAAATGGTCTCGGCGCCGCCTTCGGCCGTCGGCGTGACGCCGGTTGCGATGTCCGCTGCGCCTTCGCCCGGCGGCAGGTAGAGCTTGATCGTGGTGCCGTGGCCTTCCTCGCTGTAGATCTTGATGTGGCCGCCGGATTGCTTGACGAAGCCGTAGACCATGGAGAGGCCGAGGCCGGATCCCTTGCCGACCTCCTTGGTGGTGAAGAAGGGCTCGAACGCCTTCTGCTGCACGTCAGAGGGCATGCCGGTGCCGGTATCGCTGACCGCGAGCATGATGTAGGGGCCCGCTGCCACGTCGGCATTGGCCTGCGCATAGGCTTCGTCGAGCACGACGCGGTGGGTCTCCAGCAGCAGCTTGCCGCCGCCCGGCATGGCGTCGCGGGCGTTGATCGCCATGTTGAGCACGGCGTTGGTGAGCCTGGACGGATCGATATGCGTCGTCATCGGCCCCTGCTCCAGCACAGTCTCGATCTGGATCTGCTCGCCGAGGGTGGGGCGCAGAAGCTTTGCGATGTCCGAGATCGCGGCGTTGATGTCGACGTTGCGCGGCTCGAGCGGCTGCCGGCGCGCGAATGCCAAGAGGTGCTGGATCAGCTCGGCGCAGCGTTCGGCGGCATCGTCGATAAGCCGGGCCGTGCGCTGCAGCTCGGGCTGGTCCTTCAGGCGCTCCACCAGCGTCTCGGTGTTGCCGGAGATGACCGTGAGCATGTTGTTGAAGTCGTGCGCGACGCCGCCGGTCAGCTTGCCGATCGCATCCAGCTTCTGCGACTGGTGCAACTGCCGCTCGGTCTCGCGCGAGGTCGTCGCATCGTGATAGACCAGCACCGCGCCGGAGATGTTGCCTTGCCCGTCCCGCATCGGCCGGCCGCTGACCATGAGATGGCGCGGCGGGTTGCCGCTGTGCGGGCGGACGATCATCTCCAGCTCTTCGAACTGCTCGCCGCGCAGCACGCGCGTCGATGGCAGCTCGTCGGCCGGAAGCGGCGTGACGCCGTCGCCGTGAAACACGTCGGACAGCGCGCGCAGATTGCCGACGTTCATGCCGGTGCGATGCAGCAGCATGCGCTCGGCGGCCGGATTGGACAGCAGCACGGTGCCCTCGGCGTCGATGACCAGCACCGCCTCCGCCATGCTGCGAAACGTGCTCTGGAGCACGTTGACCGACAGGCGCAATTCGTCATGCGCGGCGACGAGGTGCTCGGTGCGTTCGGCCACCGCCGCCTCGAGCGCCGCCTTGGCGGCTTGGGTCTGCTCGAGCGAGCTCTGGAGCTCACCGGTCGTGCGGCGGCTTTCGCGCATCACCAACGCGACCAGGAGCAGGATCAGCACGGCGCCGGCGACGTCGATGCCGAGCAGCACGATGCCGGTGCGGCGCGAATCCTGGGAGCGGGCGGCGAGCAGGCGTTCTTCCTCCGCGCTCAGGCGGTCGAGATTGCGCATCACCGTGTCCATGAGGCCGCGGCCCTCGGCCTTGCTGTTGAGCGCGGCAATGCCGGCCTGGTCGTTGGCGGCCCGCAGGCGCATCGCGGTGGCGGCGATCTCGATCCGGCGCAGCGCCAGCGGCTCGGTGCCCTCAAGCAGGGCGACCTGATCGGGGGTGTCGCGCACGTCGCGCTTGAGCTCGGCGAGGGCCGGCGCGAGCTTGGCGTGCACCGCCTGGAACTCGTCGCTGAAGCCCTGGCTGCGATAGAGCTCGTAGCCGCGCGCGGCGCTCTCGGCCCGGCGCAGCAGCACGCGCAGATCGGAGATCTTCTTTTGCACCTGGACGGTGTGGTTCACCGACGCCGCGTCGGACCGCGACTTGACGTCGAGGGCGATCGAGGCCGCGGTGATGATCAGGAGGATGGCAAGTCCAACACCGAGAATGACGCGCTGCGTTGGAATCAAGGGGCTTCTTTCTGGTCCTTCGGCGGCGCGCTCTCGCCCGCGCCGGCAAGGCATTCCCGGATCGTGGTCAGCAGCGCTTCCGGCGTGAACGGCTTGCGCAGGCAGCGCGTTGCGCCGAGCTCAAGCGCCATGCGGAGAAAATCGGGAGAGGGCGAGGCGGACGAGGCGAAGGCATAGCCTGACATCGCGATCAGCGGCGTGGCAGGGGCGCGCTCGTGAAAGATGCGGATGGATTCGAAGCCGCGCATATGCGGCATGAAGATGTCGACCAGCATGACGTCGAAGGCTTGCGATTCCAGCGCAGCCAGTCCTGTTTCGCCGCCGTCGGTCAGCGTGACGTCGAAGCCCTGACGTTGGAGGAGGACCTCGATGGTCGCGCCGACCATCGGATCGTCATCAACCACGAGAATACGCGGCATGACACTTCCCAGAAGATCGAAGTCCCCACTGTGGTTTGTGATATCCGCGAATCGTGGGTCCGGTCAATTTGCGATTGGATCGCGCAGGATATGCACGGTTTGGTGCATAAAGGTCCATTTGCATCGATGTTGTATTTATCCGCGAGGGTGATGGAGCCGAAAGGAGCGAGGAAGGCGCCGATTGCAAAAAAGGCGCCGCATCGCTGCGGCGCCTTTCGCCTCTAGTCTTCGCGATCTGCTTACGGGCAAGGATGCCGCCGGCCGTCGTAGCCGAGATAGGTGCCCGAGGCCGGGTCGTAAGATTTGAAGCGCCGCGCGCAATAAGCGGCGTCGCCGCCGCCATCCTGCACTACGGCAACCGACGGCTCGTCATAGTAGCCGTAGTAGTAGGGATCATCGTAATAGCCGTAGCCGCTGCCGTAATAGGCGTAGGAGCCGAGGCCGCCGATCGCGGCGCCAGCCGCAAAGCCCGGCCAGAAGCCGCCGTGGCGATGATGATGGTGGTGGCGACCGTGCCAGTGACGACCGCTCCAGTTGCCGCTGCCGCCCTGCCAATTGCCGCTGCCGCCCTGCCAGTTGCCCGCAACTGCAGCGCTACGGGTCCCACTGAAGCTCGGCGAGATAGCGGCACGGTCTGCCGCGCCCCCGACGAAACTGCCACCGCCCGGACGGACCGCGCCACCGCCTGCGAAATTGCCACCGCTCGGGCGCATCGCGGCTCCGCCCCCGAAACCGCCGCCACCGCCCTGGAACGCGGCGCCGCCGCCGCCCATGCGGGCGCCGCCACCGAAGCCGCCGCCTCCGCCACCGACCGCGGCACCTCCGCCACCGATCGCCGCACCACCGCCCGCTCCGACCGCGGCGGCACGACTCTGCTGCGCAAAGCTCGGGCTCGCCAAGGGAAGAACCAACGCCACCGTCGCAGCGGCACTCAACAATTTCAGACTGTTCATGGTAAACTCCTTTCCCGGAAAGCAACCCTGAGAAAGCGCGGGGGTTCCTGGGATCACGCCGGTTTGCGCGCGCATGAAGCCTCAGGTCCCGCCGCTGTACCGGGCATGAATGAATCGCGTCGGCTTTGCGGCAGGGGCGTGCGCGGCAGGCGGATTTGCGGGGGCGCCGACGCGCCTGCCGAACTGGACATTTCGGCCCCCGGATGGCATCAGGACCCCACGAAGCAGGGCCCTTGCCGCATGAAACAATTCTTCCTCAAGTTCTTCACCTGGTGGAATGGCCAGACCTTTGGCACCCAGCTCTGGACCAAGCGGTATGGCGAGCTGGTCGGGGAGGACGAGCAGGGCAACCGTTACTACCGCACGCGGGGCGGGGCGATCGATCCGGCGCTCGGCTTCGAGCGGCGCTGGGTGATCTATAACGGCTACGCGGAAGCGAGCCGGATTCCACCGTCCTGGCATGGCTGGATTCACCACGTCGTCGACAAGCCGCCGACCGAAATCGATTATCAGCCGCGCGAGTGGGAGAAGCCGCACCAGCCGAACCTCACCGGCACAGCGAAGGCCTATCGGCCCTCCGGCTCGACGCTCGCCAGCGGCAGGCGTCCCAAGGCGACCGGCGACTATCAGCCCTGGACGCCCGGCTAAGCCCCTTTCGGCCGACCCACGAATCACCATCGTCCAAAGCGGATGCACATGCATCCGCGCCGCGCCGCTGTGGACAACGGGAACAGCGGGGATGCCGCCTGCGCAGGTGTTGCCGCGAGGCGGGCGATGCGGCTCAATGATCCCATCTTACGGAGATGGGAGACCATCGCGTTCGGTTCGGGCAACAGTTCGCGACTGTCCCGAGATGCAGCGGCCGCCGAGGAAGGACTCGATCGGGAGATAGGCCCCCGGTCTGGAAGCTCCGACATCGCCCGATGTGAATGTGCAGCCACCGTGAGACAGGAAAGGCCGCTCGGGAAACCGAGCGGCCTTTTTCTGTCGTTGTTCGCCTCGCGTGTCCCGGACGCGGTGCAGCGTGCAGCGCTGCGCTGCGTCCGGGGTACAAGAGCAAGCCCGATCCTTTACGCCACCCGCTCGGCCGCGCGCTGCACCGCCTCGAGCCGCCGTGCATGGTTCTGCGCGCCGCGCTCCCTCAGCAGCGCCAGCACTTCGGCTGGCGCGGTGTTGGGCGATCCGGCATTGAACGGCGGGGCTGGATTATATTCCATCTGGAGCTGGATCGCTTCGGCGGTGGTGCGATTGACCATGATCGAGACCAGCGTCAGCGCGAAATCGATCCCGGCGGTGACGCCGCCGCCGGTGATGCGGTTGCGATCGACGCAGACGCGTGTCTTGGTCGGCGTCGCGCCGAACTGTGCGAGCATCTCCATTGCGCTCCAATGGGTGGCGGCGCGGTAGCCCTTCAGAAGGCCGGCGGCGCCGAGGGCCAGCGATCCCGTGCACACCGAGGTGACGTACTTGGCGCCTGCCGCCTGCTTGCGCAGGAATTCGAGCACGTCCTCGTCGTTGAGAAGGTCGTTGGTGCCCTGGCCGCCCGGCACGCAGATGACATCGAGCTGGGGGCAATCCGCAAAGGTCGTGGTCGGCGTCAGCGTCAGGACGGAATCGCTCGGCACCGGCTCGATCCGCTTCCAGATCAGGTGCAGCTTTGCGTCCGGCACCATGGCGAACACCTGCAAGGGCCCGGTGAAGTCGAGCTGGGTGACGCGCGGAAATACCAGGATTCCGATCTGGAGCGGTGACGACATGGGAGCCTCCGATAATGCGCTTGACGCCGGCAGAATGGCATGGTGCCCTTCTGTCCGAAATGGCATAATTCCCTCGCTTTCGGACATACGTTACGGCTTGGCCCATGATCGGCATCCTGATCTTCCCGGACTTCCAGCTGCTCGATGCGGCAGGTCCGATCTCGGCGTTCGAGATCGCAGCGCGCTGCCTCGGCAAGGCGCCAGCCATCCGCGTGCTGGCCGCCAAGCCGGGGCTGGTGCGCAGCTCGTCCGGCGTTGAGATGATGGCGCGCGACTTCAAGACCGCGAACGCGATCACGACGCTCGTCGTCGCCGGCGGCATGGGCGTCGCGGAAGCTGGGCGCTGTCAGATCACGCGGGCCTTCGTGCAGCGGCTTGCAAGGCGCGGCGTGCGGGTCGCGAGCGTCTGCTCGGGCGCCTTCGTGCTCGCCGAGGCGGGGCTTCTCGACGGCCGCCGCGCCACCACGCATTGGGGACGGACGCGCGATTTCATCGCGCGGTTTCCCAAGGTGAAGTTCGAGCCGGACCAGATTTTCACCCGCGACGGCAATGTGTGGACCTCCGCAGGTATCACCGCAGGGATCGACCTCGCGCTGGCTATGGTCACCGAGGACCACGGCGAGGAGATCGCGCAGGCAACTGCGCGGCAGCTCGTTCTGTACCATCGCCGCAGCGGCGGCCAGTCGCAGTTCTCGTCGCTGCTGGAATTGAAGGCGCCAAACGGACGCTTCGGCACGCTCTTGTCCTGGGCACGCGAAAATCTCGACGCGCCGCTGACGGTGGAGGATCTCGCCGATCGCGCCGGCATGAGCGCGCGGCATTTTGCCCGCGCCTTTGCCGCCGAGACCGGCACGACACCGTCCAAGGCGATCGAGCGGCTCAGGCTCGAAGTCGCGCGCGAGCGCGTGCAGTCCTCGCGCGAGGCGATCGAGCGCGTGGCGGAGGTGACCGGCTTCCGCGACCCCGAGCGCATGCGGCGTGCCTTCATCCGCGCCTATGGCCAGCCGCCGCAGGCGCTGCGGCGCGCGGCGCGGGCGGGGTAGGACGTTTCTCTTGACCTTGGCGAGCCCTGCGGAACGGCGAAGTCGGGCGTTGCTCAGAAGCGGACTTCGGCGATGCTCACTTGTCCGGCTTCTCGCTCACGATGGCGCCGGTTTTGGGATCGGCACGGAATTCCATCTTCTGGCCGTTCTTGATGCCTTCGCCCTCCCACCGGCCATCGTCGGCTTCAAGCTTGGTGACCTCGGAATAGCCCGCCTCCAGGATCTTGGCTATCACTTGTTGCATCGGCATCCAGTCGGGGCCGGGTCGATCGGCTCTCGCGGCCGAGCCCAGCGCGAGCGAGCCGAGAACCAAAATCACGGCAAACCTCATCGCGACCTCCTTTGGGTAACAGACCTTGAACGGCCACCTTAGATTGTTGTTCCTTCACGGCGCTCCTGTGACACAAACGAGTGAACTTCGGCCTTTTTTGCCTCGCTGGACCCATTCGTGCGTGCCGTCAGGCGCCTTGCGATCGGCATCAGCATGTACGGCGCAAAGTGAATCGGAAACTGCGTCAGCGCGAAATAGAGCCAGGTCGTCGCCGGCAGCGCGCCGGCGGTGGCCGCCAGCATCAGGCCCAGATTGCGCTGTGACACCATCAGGCCGAGCGCGAACGCGCGCTCGGTGCCGGCACGTCGGAAGATCAGCGTGGTTGCGGCGAGGAGGGTGAAGTAGACCGCAAAAGCGAGCAGCGCAACGGCGATCGTGAACAGCGGATCGGCGAGAAACTCGGTTGCGACGTCGCCCATCACTGCGGAGGCGAACACCAAGAGTATGATGATGTTGAGGCCGTCGATCGGCCGCTTGTGGCGCTGGATTGCATCACTGCCCACCAGACGGCGGATGATCGTGGCGGTCACCAGTGATGCGGCGAGGATGCCGAGCAGCTTCAAGCCGAGCGTCATCGGAGAGATGCTGAGCATGCCGCCGAGAAACAGGCTCGCGTACAGCGAGGCGGTGAATGGCACGAGCGCGGTCGAGGTCACCAGCGTGACCAGCACCAGCGCGGCATCGAGGCCCATCAGCGCGGCAAGCGCTGGCGCCGCCATCATCGGCGAGGCCATGCCCTGGAGCATCAGCGCGAGAGCAAGGCCTGGAGAGCTCGTGGAGAGCCCCGTCGCGTGGGCAGCGAGGGCGAAGATTAGCGGCACGCCGATCGTGGTCCAGGCGGTGGCGGCCGCGACCAGCGCCGGCCGGCGCAGATGTCCGTACAGCGCGCCGAGATCGACGCGCATGAAGGAGATGCAGAGCAGAAGGAAGATCGCCTCGGTGACGTAGGGGCGCAGCAGCGCGCCGAGCGGCGGCACCGCGACCGCGATGAAGGCAATCGCCGCCACCGCGCGCGTGCCCTGGCCACCAAGCCAGCCGAGGGCACGCAGGGGAAGGGCGAGGACGGCTCGGACGAGGGAGGGCATTTCTGTCGGTATTATCGGCTGTGTAGCGCTTTGGAGGGCATGCTCGCCTTCGGCCATGGGGGTGCCCCGGCGAGGGGCTCAGGACTATCCCATCCGGGAGCCGGCCTGGCCAGACCGGGCCGGGAAGGGCAGGGATGCCGCCCTTCCCCCGCCGTATTCGGCGTGTTAACCGGAAGGCCTGCGAGCGGCGGTATCCCCTGTAGAATGTCCAACGAGCCCGATTCGCTGTTGAAGCCGCGCGAAATGTTCAAAACCTTTTCCCTGACCGGTCTTGCGGCGCTTTTGGCCGCCACCGCACTGACGGCTGCGACGCCGGCAAGTGCGCAGATCGGCACGATCTTCTCCGATCCGCCGCCGCTGCGGCCGCCCGGCAGCATTCCGCGCGGCCAGCCCCAGCCGCAGCAGATGCCCGAGGACGACGAAGAGGTGCCGGAGCTGCCGCCGCAGGGCCGGGTGCTGCCGTCGCGCCCGATGCCGCCGCCTCCGGGCCGGCAGGGCAACGTGATGCCCGGGCCGGTCGAGACCCAGCCCCTAGCACCGCCGCCGGGCTCGACCCTCGCGCCGCCGAACCAGCCGCCCTCGGCCGCGATCACTCCGCCGGGTCCGCAAGGCGCTCCCGGAGCGCCCGGTCAGCGGCAGCCCCAGCAGAAGGGCGGCGTGCCGCAGACGCCGGCCAGCCTCCAGCCGGGCGACGAGGTCGTGACGGAGCCGCCGGCCCAGAAGATCGTGAACAAGAAGGCGACGTTCTCCGGCCTCGACAAGATCACCGGGCGCATCATCAATTTCGACGAGGAGATCGGCGAGACCGTCCAGTTCGGTGCGCTCCGCGTCAAGACCAACGCCTGCTACACGCGTCCGGCGACTGAAGCGGCCAACACCGACGCCTTCGTCGAGGTCGACGAGATCACCTTGCAGGGCGAGGTGAAGCGGATCTTCTCGGGCTGGATGTACGCGGCGAGCCCCGGCCTGCACGGCGTCGAGCATCCGATCTACGACATCTGGCTGACCGACTGCAAAGAGCCGCAGCAGACTGTGGCGACGGCGGCACCGGATCCGGCCGCGGCCAAGCCGCCGCCACCGCCGCCCGCGCAGAAGAAGGCCGCGCCCAAGCAGGTGCAGCAGCGCCCGCCGCAGCCGCTGCCGCCGATCCAGCAGCAGCAACCGGCGCCGCCACCGCCGCCACCACCGGAGCAGCGCCCAGGCCTGTTCGGCATTCCCGGGTTTGGCCGCTAACCGAGCTGTTTGTTATTGCCGCGAAGCGATGATCTCGAGGGCGCTTGCGCCCGGGATCGCTTCGCCGGCGGAGAGCTTCAGGAAATCGCCGGGCTCGCCCGCCAGCGCCTTGTCGAGCAGCGCGGTATAGCGTCGCCGCGAGATCTCGACGGCGCCGAAGCTCTTCAGGTGCTCGGTGACATATTGGGTGTCGAGCAGCTCGAAGCCGCCGTGAATGAGCCGCGCGACCAGATGCACCAGCGCGACCTTCGAGGCATCGCGCACATTGTGGAACATGCTCTCGCCGAAGAAGGCCCGCCCCAGGCTGACGCCGTAGAGACCGCCGACGAGCTCGTCGCCCTGCCAGGCTTCGACGCTGTGGCAATGGCCGAGCTCGAACAGCCCGCCATAGAGGTCGCGGATGCGCTTGTTGATCCAGGTGTCCTCGCGGCCCACTTGCGGCGCCGCGCAGCCGGCGATGGTCGCCTTGAATGCGGTGTTGACGGTGACGCGAAACTGATCCGAGCGCACGGTGCGCGCGAGGCGCGAGGCGACGCGGAAGCCGTCGAGCGGGATGACGCCGCGCAGCTCCGGCTCGACCCAGAACAGGGTCGGATCGTCGGCGCTTTCGGCCATCGGAAAGATGCCGCAGGCATAAGCGCGCAGCAGCACGGCCGGCGTGATTTCAGACGGGGCGGAGTCGCGCGAAGTCATGGCTTGCCATCATAGCAGGATCGCAATGCAGTTGCGATGGGTGCGGCCGAACCGCTCAGCCCGTGGCAGCGGTGCTGGTCTTGCCGACGCTTGCGGGCATGCGGCCGAACTTCAGCACGACCCGGGTTCCGGAATGCGTGGGATCGCGCTCGACCGTGGCGTCGAGCTTGGTGGCCATGGCTGCGACGATGCGCTGGCCCATGCCGGTGGAGCGCGGATCGGCCTTGGCGTTGTCGCCGACGCCGTCGTCGGTGATCGAGAGCAGGAGGTCATCGCCTTGCGAGATCAGCTCGACATGGATCGGGCCGGCGCCGTCGGGGTAGGCGTATTTCACCGCATTCATCACCAGCTCGTTGACGATGATGCCGACGGCGACCGCACGGTCCGGATCGATCTCGATCGGCTCGGCCTTCAGCGTCAGGCGCGACATGCGGTTGCCTTCGGCCGACCGCCTGAGATCCTCGAGCAGCGAGTCCAGATATTGATTGAGGACCACGCTCTTGAGGTCCTGCGAGGTGTAGAGGCGGCGGTGCACCTGCGCCACCGCGGCGACGCGGCCCATCGCGTTGGTCAGCGCCGCCTTGACCTCGTCCTGTGCGGCGGAGCTTGCCTGCAGGTGCAGCAGCGAGGCGATGATCTGGAGCGAGTTGCCGACGCGGTGGTTGACCTCGCGCAGCAGGAGCTCGCGTTCGGCGGCGAGCGCCGCGTAGCGGTCGCGCGAGGCGTGGATCTCGGCCTCGGCTTCCTCGCGCGCCCGTTGCAGCTCGGCCTGGCGCAGCGCGCCTTCGGCCGCGACGTGGAGGAGCGGGATGAAGTCGCCCTGGACGTCCTTGACCAGATAGTCGGCCGCTCCCGCCTTGAGCGCCGTCACCGCAATGCTGGAATCCTGCGAGGCGGTCACGAACACGACGGGCGGCGCGTCCGGGATCGCCATGATCTGCTCGAGCGTCTCGAGCCCGTCGAGGCCCGGCATGTACTGATCGAGCGCGACGACGTCGATGCCGCCTTCGGTGCTGTTCTGGGCGGCGGCGCGGCGGATGTGCGCGAGCCCTTCCTCGCCGCTCGCGGCATGGACGACCCGGAAGCCGCGCCGCGTCAGGCCGCGATCGACCAGGCGCGCCAGCGCCCCGTCGTCGTCAATGTAGAGCAGTGTCGGCGTGCGCTGGTTCATGTGGCGGCGGGCGGGACCTGGATGACCGAGAAGAACAGACCGAGCTGCCGGATGGCGTTGGCGAAATTCTCGTAGTTGACGGGCTTGGTGATGTAGACGTTGCAGCCGAGCTCGTAGCAGCGCTTGATCTCCTGGGAATCGTCGGTGGTGGTCAGCACCACCACGGGCGAGGCCTTCAGGTATTTGTTCTCCTTGATCTGCTTCAGGATGTCGATCCCGGTCATGTCGGGGAGGTTGAGGTCGAGCAGGATCAGGAGCGCGTTGCCCTTCTGCACCAGCCCGGAGCCGTCGGCGCCGAACAGGTGCCGCATGGCGTCGGTCCCGGTGGTGAAGGAGACGATCTCGTTGTTGACGCCCGAGCGGCGGATGTTGCGCTCGATCAGACGGGCATGGCCCTCGTCGTCCTCGACCATGATGATGGTGACAGGCTGGGTCATCGATCTCTGTTCCGGTTGCTCACGTTCCAGGCGATCGGCAGCGTGATCGTGAAGGTGCTGCCCGTGTTGAGTTCCGATGATACCGACATGGTGCCGCCGAGGCGACGCACAAGTGCACGCACATGGGCAAGACCAATGCCCTGGCCGGGCTTGTCCTGGGTTCCCGCGCGGCGGAACAAGTCGAATATCCGCTGGTGGTCCTTGGGATCGATTCCGCGGCCGTTGTCGCTGACCTCGAAGATAGCGTAGCCGAGCTTGGTCCGCCCGCGGATTCTGATCTCGCCGGGCGCGCCGGGCTTGAGATATTTGATGGCATTGTCGATCAGGTTGGAGAAGATCTGCTCGAGGGCGAGACGGTCGCTCACGAGGTCCGGCAGGGGCTCGACGTGAATCTCGGCCTGCGCCTCGGCGGCCTGGTGCGCCAGCGTCGTCACGATGGCCTCGATCAGCTCGCGCGTGTCGACCTTCACCGGCTGGAATTCGCGCCGGCCCTCGCGGGTGAGGTTGAGGATGGCCGAGATCAGCCGGTCCATCTTGGCGATCGACGATTTGATGAAGCCGAGCGCTTCGGAGAAATCCTCCTGGAGCTGCTTGTCGCCGCCCTCGAGCGCGATCTCGCCCGGCGCGGCGGGCGCGAGCGGCGCTCCTTCCGCGGGGGCGTGCGAGAGGCTGCCGATGCGGCGGAAGATGTCGCCGCCGAGCTCATCGAGCTCGCTCGTGAAGCCCATGATGTTAACGAGCGGCGAGCGCAGATCGTGGCTGACGATATAGGCAAAGCGCTGGATCTCGTCGTTGGCTTCGCGCAGATCCGCCGTGCGCTCGTCGACGACGGTCTCGAGGTTGGCGTAGGCCTCGCGCAGGCGCGCTTCGGCCGCATCGCGTTCGCGTGTCGAACGCCGCACCAGCCAGATCGAGATCAGCGCCAGCACCACAACCAGGCCGGATCCGATACCGGTCATCGAGGCGGCCAGGGTCTGGCTGCGGTCGGAGTTGGCCGTGCGGAGGCGGAACAGCCGCTCCTCCTCCCGCATCATCGTGTTGGCGACGCTGGCGATCCTCGCCGTGGCGTCCTGGGCTGCTAGCTCACGCACCAGTGCCGTGGCCTTGTCCGGCTGGCCTTGCCGAATGAAGGCCATTTCCTGCGCGAACTGGTTGAGCCGGGTTTCGATCGCCGCGCTCAGCTTCTCGACATTCTCGCGTTGCCCCGGATTGTCGACGCTCTGGCGGGTGAGCTTGTCGAGGGCCGGGATGATGGCGGCCACGGCCTTTTCATGGTCAGTCCTGAAGTTGTCTTCCCCGGTCAACAGGTAGCCACGAGCGCCGCTCTCTGCACGTCGGATCTCCAGCAGCAGGGCATTGATCTGGTTCTCCACCTCGATGGTGTGAACCACCCATTTGCTGTCCTCCCGCGCCTTGTTGACGAGATAGACGGAACCGGCGCTGATCACGGTCAGCACCAAAAGGCCCGCCGCGAACAGCAGGATCTGCCAGAATGCGCGCCGTCGCTGGCCTTCAGCCGTCACGACGGTTCACCTGTCTGCGGGCAATGGAGTTCAAAACGCCCCCTTGGAACTGGCCCCAACCGTCTAGAACGCGATTGGAGGCAAGGGGTTCCTTGAGAGGACGTGATTATCGCGGCGCTGGTTCCACCTTGCCGGCCAGGTACTGCTCCAGCCAGTGGATGTGGTAGTCGCCGTTGATGATGTCGGCTTCGCGCACCAGCGCGCGGAACAGCGGCAGCGTGGTCTCGATGCCCTCGACCACCATCTCGTCCAAGGCGCGGCGCAGCCGCATCAGGCATTCGGCGCGGGTCTTGCCGTGCACGATCAGCTTGCCAACGAGGGAGTCGTAATAGGGCGGGATCGTGTAGCCCTGGTAGACGGCGGAATCGATCCGCACCCCGAGGCCGCCGGGCGGATGATATTGCAGGATCCGGCCGGGCGAGGGGCGGAAGGTCTGCGGATTCTCAGCGTTGATGCGGCACTCGATCGCATGGCCGATGACCTGGACCTCGTCCTGCCTGGCCGGCAGGTCGCCGCCGGCGGCGATGCGGATCTGCTCCAGCACGAGGTCGATGTCGGTGATGCTCTCGGTGACGGGATGCTCCACCTGGATGCGGGTGTTCATCTCGATGAAGTAGAACTCGCCGTCCTCGAACAGGAATTCGATGGTGCCGACACCGAGATATTTCATCTCGCGCATCGCTTTCGCGCAGGTCTCGCCGATCTTGGCGCGCGCGGCGGCAGCAAGCACGGGCGAGGGGCCTTCCTCCCAGACCTTCTGGTGGCGGCGCTGCAGCGAGCAGTCGCGCTCGCCGAGATGGATCGCGCCGCCGCGGCCGTCGCCGAGGATTTGGATCTCGATGTGGCGCGGCTTCTGCAGATATTTTTCCAGATAGACGGAAGCATCGCCAAAGGCGGATTTGGCCTCGTTGGCCGCCGTCGATAAGGCGACCTGGAGGTCGGCCTCGCTGTGCGCGACTTTCATGCCGCGGCCGCCGCCGCCCGCCGCCGCCTTCACCAGCACGGGGAAGCCGATTTTCCTCGCGATCGCCATCGCATCGTCGTCGGGACCGACGGCGCCGTCCGAGCCGGGCACCACGGGGATGCCGAGGCGCTTGGCGGTCTTCTTGGCCTCGATCTTGTCGCCCATCAGGCGGATGTGCTCGGCCTTCGGACCGATGAAGTGCAGATTGTGCTCGGCGAGGATTTCCGCAAAGCGCGCGTTCTCGGAGAGGAAGCCGTAACCGGGATGCACCGCGTCGGCGCCCGTGATCTCGCAGGCCGCGAGCAGGGCGGGCACGTTGAGATAGCTGTCCTTGGACGCCGGCGGCCCGATGCAGACGCTCTCGTCCGACAGCCGCACATGCATGGCATCGGCGTCGGCGGTGGAGTGCACGGCGACGGTGGCGATCCCGAGCTCCTTGCAGGCCCTGAGGATGCGAAGGGCGATCTCGCCGCGGTTGGCTATGAGGATCTTGTCGAACATGTTGTCCTGCAGCGAATGGCGAGTGGCGAATGGCGAGTAGGGAAGGCTGACGCCATTCGCTATTCGCTATTCCCCATTCGCGTCACTCAATGATCACCAGCGGCTCGCCGTACTCGACCGGCTGGCCGTCCTCGACCAGGATCTGCGTCACCGTGCCGGCGCGCGGCGAGGGGATCTGGTTCATCGTCTTCATGGCTTCGATGATCAGCAGGGTCTGGCCGACTGAGACCTTGGTGCCGACGTCGATGAACGGCTTTGCGCCCGGCTCCGGCGCCCAATAGGCGGTGCCGACCATCGGCGAGGTCACGGCGCCGGGATGCTTCGACAGATCGGCCGCGGCAGGGGCCGCGGGGCTTGCTGCCACCGGCAGGGCGGCCGGAGGAGCCGTCACCTGCATCGGCATGGTCGCGGCAACGCTGATGTTGCGGGCAACGCGCAGTCGCAGACCCGCTCGCTCGATCTCGATCTCGGTGAGGCTGGTCTCATCGAGCAGAAGTGCCAGCTCGCGGACGAGCGCGGAATCCTCGCTGGAAAACTTTGCGGCTGCTTTGTCGTCTGGCTGGCGCGCCATGTTGTTTGATCCGAATGTTCTGTTGGAAGGGAGCGTCAGGCGTTGGGCTTGATGCCGAGCTTGGCGGCAAGGCCCTGGATGGCGAGGCGGTAGCCCTCGATGCCGAAACCGCAGAGCGAGGCGAAAGCCGCGCGCGCGGTGTAGGAATGGTGACGAAAACTCTCACGGGCGTGGATGTTGGTCACGTGCACCTCGACGGTCGGAATCTGCACCGCGAGCAGCGCATCGTGCAGTGCGATCGAGGTGTGGGAATAGCCGCCGGCATTGATGATGATGCCCTTCATCTTGCGCGCATGCGCCTCGTGGATGAAATCGATCAACTCGCCTTCGCGGTTGGATTGCCGGCAGTCCGCCTTCAGGCCGAACGTCGCGGCCGTGTCCCGGCACAACGCCTCGACGTCGGCCAGCGTCGCATGGCCATACTTGTCGGGCTCGCGGGTCCCCAGCATGTTGAGGTTCGGCCCGTTCAGGACGAGGATCGTGTCGGTTGCAGGTTCGGCCATTCCAATCCCGGAAGAGGTGCTTCGGCGTGGCGGGGGTTATAGGTAACAAAGCGCGTGAGGGGAAGCCTTGAAGGGCCTTGAGGTTGGGTTCAAGCACCTCATCCAGTGCGCAAAAACCTGTGCGGAAACCACGGAAATTGCTTGTTAACCAGTCCGAAGCATGGCTGCCGGGCGCATGCAAAGGGGCGGGCATCGCTGCCCGCCCCTGAGATTGCCCGTGTCCGCCTTAGACGTTCAGCACAGCCACGATCTCGTAGGTGTCCGGATCGATGATGACGATCTCTTCCCGGACCAGGACATACTTGTAGCTCCGCCATTCCGGATAGATCGACACGACCCGAGACGGCAGGGCGTGAAGGGTGATGCCCTCCCGCGGAATGCGGGTGCCGACCGAGATCGAGAAGTTCACGTTGGTCACCGGGGCGACGCGCTGCTCGCGGATCACGGACGTGATCTGCGTGCGCTGCTCAGTCGAAAGCTTGGCAGCGGCGCCGGCCTGGCCGACCGTGGTCGAGCTCTGGCCCTGAACGTTCTGGGTCGAACTGGTGCCAGTCTGGCCCTGCGCGTTCTGGTTCGTGCTGGTGCCGGTCTGGCCCTGAGCATTCTGGTTGGTGCTCGTGCCGGTGCCCTTCTGGGTCTCGGTGGTCGAGGTGCCGCTCTTGCTGCCCTCAGCCTTCATGTCCTTCTGGTCCTTAGCACCGGACTTGCTGGTGTCCTGGCTCATGCTCTTGGACTTGTCCTGCTGGGACTTGTCCATCTGGCCCTGCGCGCGATCATCGGTGCGCTGGCCCTTGGTGGTACCAGACTTGTCCTCGGCCGCGTTCTTGTTCATCGCGCCGCCCGAGGGGCGCTCGTCCTTCATCGCGCCGGACTTGTCTTCGGACTTCATCGTCCCGGAGCCGCCGGCCTGGCCAACGGTCCCCTTGTCCTGGCTCATCGAGCCACCGCGCTCAGCAGCGCCGCCGGAAGGCTGCGAATGCTGCGTCTGCGCGCCACCGGCGCCGCCGCCGCTGTCGCGGCCCATATTGCCCTGCGCGTTCGCGAGGCCAGTGCCCGCGACGAGCGCGACTGCGGCAACCGAAATCATAAAGCGGTTCAACATCGAAATTCTCCTCACGTGTTCATTCGCGTCATTGCCCGCGCCGACAACGAAAGGGGATTTGAGTTGTTCCGGAACTTCGACTGTTCCGCGGCTTTTGTTTGTTGAACGCCAGATGAATGACTTTGCACGAAGGCGCCAACGTTCGCGCAAGAAAAAGGCCGGCATGTCTGCCGGCCTTTTTGTGTTCTCGCTATCGTAAAACTGTGATCAGCAGGTCGCCTTGCCGCAACGGGCAATGCCGATCTTCTCCTTCAGGCTTTCAACACCGACGGCACCGATCACGATCTGCTTGCCGATCACGTAGCTCGGCGTACCGTTCATGCCCATCGCTTCGGCAAGCTTGAAATTCTCCTCGAGGGTGGCGCGCACCTCGGGGCTGGCGATGTCCTTCTCGATGCGAGCCGTGTCGAGACCGGCTTCCTTGGCGGCTTGCATCGCGCGGGCCTTGTCGGCGGCGCCGCGGCCGCTGAGCAGTTTCTGATGGAAGTCGAGATATTTCTTGCCGGAGGGATCTTGCATGCGCACGGCGACCCCGACCTGCGCCGCTTCCACCGAGCCCTGGCTCAGCACCGGAAATTCCTTCAGCACCACCTTCAGCTTCGGATCGCCCTTCATGATGGTCAGCATGTCGTCCATCGCGCGCTTGCAATAGCCGCAATTGTAGTCGAAGAACTCGACGAAGGTGACGTCGCCGTCCCTGTTGCCGAGCACGACCTGGCGCGGCGAGTTGAAGATCGCCTCGGCGTTCTGCGCGATGCTGGCTTGGTGCTTCTGCGTTTCGGCCGCGGCCTGGCGCTTGCTGAGCTCGGCCATGGCCTCCTCGAGCACCTCGGGATTGCTGACGAGATAGTTCTTGATGATCTTCTCGATCTCGGTGCGCTGGCTGTCGGAGAAACTGTCGGCCGAGGCGGGCACGGCTGCGCCGAACATGGCGAGCGCGAACAGGGCAGGAGCGAGCAGGCGCAGCGAAGGCATAGTCAAATCCTCTTATCCAAAGCGGGTTTCGAGAAACGTCCCGGCGGAGCAAGCCCGGTGTCGTGACGTCGTGGTCGGGCGTCGTTCGAGTTTGCGTCAGTTGCGCGGCGGCTTCGCCGCCACGATGTCGTCGGCCTTGACCCATCCGGGGGTGCCGACGGCGAAACGTGTTTTCGCGCGCGTGGCAAGCTCGCGGGCGGTTTTGTTGTCGCCGCGCAAATATGCGGCCTGGGCCGAGGCGAGATCTGCCTCCGCATAATCTCCCTTCCGGCCATAGGCCATCGCGAGCTGGGTATAACCGAGCGCCGCCTCGGGCTCCCGGGCCACCGCGGCGCGGAGAATTCGAACGGCATCGTCGGTGTAGGCCTTATTATCGGTTCCGACCAGAGCCTGCCCAAGTAACATCTCGATGAGGGGGGCGTTGTTCGAGAGGGCGACGGCCTTGCGCAAGGGAGCGATCGCTTCGGCCGCCTTGCCGCTTTCCAGGAGCGCCTGGCCGCGCACCTCGTAGAAATACGGGTTGTTCGGCTGCACCTGGATCAGCGCGTCGATCTGGGCGAGCGCGCTGCGCAGATCACCGTGCAAATAGGTGCTGATGGCGCGGGCATAGCGCGCCGGCAGGCTGTCGTTGGTCTGGGGATAGCGGCGGTACACCGTCTCCGGCCGCTCCATGAAGGCGGAGATCTTGGCGCGGACCATGTCATGCCGAAGCTGGAGCGCGGGATCGTCCTTCTTGTTCCAGTAGGGGCTGGAGCTTGCGAACTCCTGTAGTGCGGCGACGCGCTCGGCCGGCATCGGATGCGACTGCAGGTAGGGATCGGCACCGCGCGCGGCGAACAGGCTCTCGCTGGTGAAGCGCTTGAACGTCTCGTACATGCCCTTGGGCGATTGCTGGGTCGCAGCCAGGAATTTCACGCCGGCGCGGTCGGCATTCTCCTCCTGCTGGCGCTGGTAGGACAGCAGCGTGCGGCGGATCACCTCCTGCGGAGCGGCGATGGCGGCCGCGCCAGCATTGGCGAGCCCGTTGTTGCCTACGCTGCTGCGCTGCGTGCTGCCGGCCGCAATCGCGCCGGCGCCGAGCAGCATCGCGATGATCATCTGGGTCTGGGCGGCGGCGAGCTGCTCGCGCAGCTTGGACAGATGGCCGCCCGCCAGGTGTCCGGTCTCGTGCGCGAGCACGCCGATGATCTGGTTCGGCGTCTCCGATTGCAGGATCGCGCCCCAATTGACGAAGATGCGGCGGCCATCCGCGACGAAGGCGTTGAACGAGCCGTCGTTGATGATCACCATCTGGATGTTGTGCTTCTCCAGACCCGCAACGCGCAGGATCGGACGCGTGTATTCGCGCAGCAGCTGCTCGGTCTCGGTGTCGCGCAGGACCGGCGGCCCCTTGGCCTGCGCGCGCGCGGCCGAGAACGGCGTCAGCGCGATCGCCGTGGCCGTGACGAGGGCGGTGAGGGCGGAGGCCTTCTTGCGCAATGCGATCTGGAGCGACATCAAGCGGTCTTGGTCAAAAGGGGCTCGGTCAAGTGGTCTTGGTCAAGCAGTTCAGTGATTGGTTTTGGCGATTGGCGGCGGACCGGATACGCGATATGCCGCTTGTGAGCGGTGCCCTTATGAGCCGTACAATGCGGCCAGTCTGGGGCACAAGCGCCCCGTTTACGGACCGGACGGACCGGTTCGCCAGCCAATAGCAGAAATCGATGCACGACGCGACATTGAGGAACCGGTTGGGGCAGTGGCTCGAGCCCTCCCGCCGCAGCGATGTTCCCCCGTTCATGGTGATGGACGTCATGGCCGCGGCGGCCCGAATCGAGGCCGCCGGCGGTCATGTGATCCACATGGAGGTCGGCCAGCCCGCGGCCGGCGCGCCCAGGACCGCGATCGCGGCCGCCCATGCGGCGCTCGAGGCCGGACGAATCGACTATACGTCCGCGCTCGGCATCCCTTCCTTGCGCGCGCGCATCGCGCGCCATTATCGCGACACCTATGGCTGCGATGTCAGCCCCGAGCGGATCGTGGTGACGACGGGCTCGTCCGGCGGCTTCATCTTGGCCTTTCTGTCGATGTTCGAACCTGGCGATCGCGTCGCCGTGACGGTGCCGGGCTATCCGCCGTATCGACACATCCTGACCGCGCTCGGCTGCGAGCCGGTGCTGATCGAGACCACGAACGAAACGCGTCACGCGCTCACCGGCGAGGCCCTGCTCGCAGCGCATCGCAAGGCGCCGCTGAAGGGTGTTCTGGTCGGCAGCCCCGCCAATCCGACCGGCACGATGATGTCCCGTGAAGCGCTCGCCGGCCTGATCGCGGCCGCGGAAGACGCCGGCATCCGCTTCATCTCCGATGAGATCTATCACGGGCTCGATTACGCGTTTCCGGCCGTGACTGCGGCCGCGCTGTCCGAGCACGCGCTCGTGATCAATTCGTTCTCGAAGTATTTTTGCATGACCGGTTGGCGCGTCGGCTGGATGGTGGTGCCCGAGATCCTTGTGCGGCCGATCGAGCGGCTGCAGCAGAACCTCTCGATCTCGGTGCCGGCGCTGTCGCAGATCGCGGCGGAGGCCGCCTTCGACGGCGCGGCCGAGATGGAGGAGATCAAGCACGGCTACCAGGAAAACCGGCGCGTCCTGATCGATGGTTTGCCCAAGGCGGGACTGACGAAATTCCTGCCGGCCGACGGCGCCTTCTATCTCTATGCAGACGTCTCGGACTTCACCTCCGACAGTTTCGAATTCGCAAAGCAGATGCTGGAGCAGGCGCGCGTGGCGGCAACGCCCGGCCTTGATTTCGATCCCATCCATGGCCGCTCGTTCATTCGTTTCTCCTATGCGCGCTCGCCAGGGGAGATGCGTGAGGCAGTTGACCGGATTGCTGAGTGGCTTAAATAACTGCGCCAGTTTTCTTCAGCCTTCCGGAGTTCAGCTTGTCAGACCGTTCCGTCCCGTCCGCCGCTACGCCACATTCCTCTCTCGCCGCATTGATGTGGCCGACGCGACCGGGCGAAGCCGTCGGCGCGCTGCGTGCCGTCGTGCTGGTCGCGCTCGGCACGGCGTTGATGGCGCTGTCGGCCAAGGTGAATCTGCCGCTGCCTTACGTGCCCATGACGTTGCAGACGTTGGTGGTGCTGATGATCGGCGCCGCCTATGGCTGGCGCCTCGGCAGCGCGACCATGATCGCTTACCTCGCCGAGGGCGCGATCGGGCTTCCGGTGTTCGCCGGCCCCGTGGGTGGGATCGCGCCGCTGGTCGGCCCGACCGCGGGCTATCTGTTCGGTTTCGTGCTGGCTGCGTTCGCGACCGGTTGGCTCGCCGAGCGCGGCTGGGATCGCAGCGTCGTGCTGCTGTTTGCGGCGATGGCTGTTGGCCACATCGTCATTCTCGCGGCCGGATTCGGCTGGCTGGCATTCGGCCTTGGTCTCGGCGCCGCCAAGGCCTGGCAGGTCGGCATCGTGCCTTTCATCGCGGCCTCGCTGGTCAAGAATGCGCTCGGCGCGACCCTGATGCCGGCGGCGCGCCGGATTGTCGAGCGTCGCGGATAGGACGCGCTCGCTAAAATCGCTCGGGCCGGTACGGCGTGGGATCGACCGCGGGCGTTTCGCCGCTCATCATTTCCGCGAGCAGGCGCCCGGTCGCAGGTCCCAGCGTAAAACCCTGGTGGCCATGGCCGAAATTCATCCAGAGGCCGGGGTGGCGCGGGGCGGGGCCGAGCACCGGCAGCATGTCGGGCGTGCAGGGCCGCGTGCCGAACCACGGATCCGGCTCGACCCGTTTGCCGAGGTCGATCAGCTCGCGCGCCGAGGCTTCGGCGCTGGCGAGCTGCACTGGTGTTGCGAGTGCGTCCGCGCCGGTCAATTCGGCGCCGGTGGTGATGCGGATTCCCCTGGCCATCGGCCCCATGGCGTAGCCACGGGCCTTGTCGACCAGCGGCAGGTCGAGCGAAGCGCCGCCGCTGTAATGCATGTGGTAGCCGCGCTTGCGCACCAGCGGGATGCGATAGCCGAATTTGTACAATAAATCAGGCGACCACGGCCCGAGCGTCACGACGGCGTGGGCAGCGTCGATGCGGCCCTGATCGGTGTCCACCGACCAGCCAGTCGCGGTCTGTCGCAGCGACTGCGCATCACCGAGCACGATCCTGCCGCCGAGGCGCGCGAACAACTCGGCATAGGCCGTGACCAGCGCGCCGGGATCGGACACGGTCCAGGTGTCGAGCCAGTGGATCGCTCCCGGGAGATCGTCGCGCAGGATCGGCTCGGCCCTGGCAAGCTCGCTGCCCGACAGCACGCGGTAGTTCACGCCAAATTCGCGCTGATCTTCCTCGGCAGCCTTGACCGAGAGATCCAACGAAGCGGCATCGCGAAACAGCGCTCGGTAGCCGGCGCGTCGGATGAGATTGTCGGCATGCGCCTCGCGGATCAGGATGTCGTGCTCGGCCGTTGCGTAGGCGATCAGCTGTGCCCACGCCTCGATCGCCTCGCGATGTCGCTTCGGCGCCGAATGCCACCAATAGCGGAGCAGGGGCTCGATGTGGAGATGCAGCGAGGAGAGGCTGTAGCGCACGTCGTTGGTGCGGCCGGTCGCGATCTTCAAAAGCGAAGCGAGGTCGCGCGGCATCGGATAGGGGCGTACCGCTTCGGCCTGGATCATCCCCGCGTTGCCGTAGCTGGTCTCGCGGCCCGGCTCCCTGCGATCGATCAGCGTCACCCACCAGCCGCGCCGCTGCAGATGCAGCGCGGCGCCGACGCCCACCATGCCGCCGCCGAGAATGATCGCGCTTTGCATCGCAACTGACCTCATCAAATCAAAACCGCCCGGTTGGGCCGGGCGGTTTCAATTCCATTTGTCCCTTTACTCGCCGCCGCCGAAACGGCGCGACCACCAGCCGGCACGACGTGGGGCGGCCGGGGTTTCGCTTGCCGCCTCCGGCGCGGGCTCAGGTGCCGGCGCGGGTGCAGCAACCGGCTCGGTCGCCTCCGCCGCCGGCGTTGCGGGCTCCGCCTGGCTGTTCGCCAGGAAGCTCACCTTTTCGCGCACGGTGGAGCGGCGCCGCGCGGCCCTGTCGCCGGCTGACTCTTCGTCCGGCGTTGCGGTCGTCGCGGCGGGAGCGGGCTCCGGCTGGGCCGGCGCCTCGGTTCGGATCTCGGCGTGCGGCTCAGGCTCCGCAACTTGCGGCTCGCCGGTCGGCTCGGCCTGCGCGATCGAAGGCGAAGCCTGGCTGCCGAGGCCGTCGAAATCGGCCACTGCATCGGCAGCTTCCGGCGGCGGGTTGGTGCCGAGCTCGTCGCTGATGGAGCCGGCAAGACCTTCCTCGCCGCCACCGCGACGGCGGCGACCGCCGCGGCGACCACGCCGGCGCCGGCGATCACCGCTGCCCTGCTGTTCGCCACGGGCCGCCTGTTCCTCGCCTTCCTCACCGTCCTGCTCGGCCTCGGTCTCCTCCTCGCTTTCGCCGGCGATCATCGCGGGCTCAGGCACGGTCGGCGCCGTATCCTCGCGCAACTCTCCTTCGCGCTGGCCGCCGCGGCCGCGCCGGCGGCGCCGGCGCTTGCGGCGCTGGCCGTCCTGCTCCGAGGCTGCCTCGCCGCCAGCCTGCTCGTCGGCAAGGCCTTCGGTCTCGTCGGTTTCGACCTCGGATTCCGTCTCCAGGTCGAAGACGTCCTCGTCGTCATAGGCCTCTTCGGCCGGTGGCGGCGGGCTCGCAGCGGCTTGCGCAACGAGCAGCGCCTTGGCGGCTTCGAGCGTATGCACCTGCTCGCCGCGGTCGATCACATAGGCCTGCGGACCGCTGACGCCGGGATCGGCGATCACCGACAGCGTGACCTTGAAGCCGTTCTCGAGATCGCGCAGATGGCCGCGCTTGTGGTTCAGCACATAGAGCGCGACGTCGGTGCGGGTGCGGACCACGAGATTGTGGGTGGCGCCCTTCATCAGGATCTCTTCGAGGCCGCGCAGGAGCTGCAGCGCCACCGAGGACACCGAGCGGACGTGGCCGGTGCCGCCGCAATGCGGGCACGGATCGGTCGAGGATTCCAGCACGCTGGCGCGGATGCGCTGGCGCGACATCTCGAGCAGGCCGAAATGCGAGATGCGGCCGACCTGGATGCGCGCGCGATCCTGCCTGAGGCAATCGGACAGCTTGCGCTCGACCGCGCGGTTGTTGCGCTTCTCGTCCATGTCGATGAAATCGATGACGATCAGGCCGGCGAGGTCGCGTAGGCGGAGCTGGCGGGCGACCTCTTCAGCTGCTTCCATGTTGGTCTTGAGCGCGGTGTCCTCGATATGGTGCTCGCGCGTCGATCGTCCCGAGTTGACGTCGATCGAGACCAGCGCCTCGGTCTGGTTGATGACGATGTAGCCGCCGGAGCGCAGCTGCACGGTCGGCGAGAACATCGCATCGAGCTGGCTCTCGACGCCCATGCGCGAGAACAGCGGCTGGCCGTCGCGATATTGCTTCACCGCGCCAACATTGGCGGGCATCAGCATCTTCATGAAGTCGCGGGCCTCGCGGTGGCCGGCTTCGCCGGCGACCAGGATCTCGTCGATCTCCTTGTTGTAGAGGTCGCGCAGCGAGCGCTTGATCAGCGAGCCTTCCTCGTAGACGAGGGTCGGGGCCTGCGATTTCAGCGTGAGGTCGCGCACCGTCTCCCACATCCGGATCAGATATTCGAAGTCGCGCTTGATCTCGGGCTTGGTCCGGGCGGCGCCCGCGGTACGCAGGATGATGCCCATGCCCTCGGGCACGTCGAGGTCCTGCACCACTTCCTTCAGGCGCGAGCGGTCCTGCGCGCTGGTGATCTTGCGGCTAATGCCGCCGCCGCGTGCGGTGTTCGGCATCAGGACGGCGTAGCGGCCGGCGAGCGAGAGGTAGGTCGTCAGCGCCGCGCCCTTGTTGCCGCGCTCTTCCTTGACGACCTGAACCAGCATCACCTGGCGGCGCTTGATGACTTCCTGGATCTTGTACTGGCGGCGCGGGCGGAAGGTGCGCTCCGGCACTTCCTCGAGCACGTCGTCGCCGCCGACGGATTCGACGACTTCCTCTTCGGCATCCTCGCCGTCCTCGTCCTCGTCGTCCTCCTCGGCTGCTTCCCCGGCGTCCGCATGCGGGGCTTCCGTGCTTTCGCCGGCGGTGTAGATGGCCTCGGCCGGCTCGGCGGCCGATGTCACGGCTTCGGCCAGAGGCTCCGCCTGCGCTTCCGCGGCATGAGCTTCGGGAGCGGGAACGTCGAAGGTTGACGCCGGCTGCGGCTCGGCAGCGGTTTCGACCGCGGGCTCGGCGCCGACCGCCGCGACAGGCGCGGGCGTCTCGTCGGCGTGATCATGATCGTGATGATCGCGTTCGTCCTCGCGGCCGTGGGCATCATCGTGAGCGTGATCGTGCTCGTCATCGCGGGCATGACGATGTTCGTCATGATCATGGTCACCATGATCGGGATCGTGGCCTTCGTGCTCGCCATGATGCTCCGTATCGGCGTGCGGATGCTCGCCCTCGGCATGCTCGGGCAGCGCGGCGCCTTCGACCGGCTGAGCGGCGGGATCGGCGCCGGCTTCGAGACCTTCGACGATGTCGCTGCGCACGCGCTCGCCATGACCGCGGCGGCGGGCGTTGCGGTGCCGCGAGCGGCGACGGCCGTGCGAGCGGTTCTCGCTTTCTTCCTCGGCCTCGCGATGGGCCTGTTCCTCGGCCTCGATCAGCGCCTGCCGGTCGGCGACCGGGATCTGGTAATAGTCGGGATGGATTTCGCTGAAGGCGAGAAAGCCGTGGCGATTGCCGCCATATTCGACGAAAGCAGCCTGGAGCGAGGGTTCGACCCTTGTGACCTTGGCGAGGTAGATATTCCCGCGCAGTTGCTTGCGTTGCGCGGTCTCGAAATCAAACTCTTCGACACGATTGCCGCGGACCACGACGACCCGGGTCTCCTCCGGGTGGGTGGCATCGATCAACATCTTGTTGGGCATGTCTTAACTCTTGGCGGCGGCGGACGCGATAAGCCGTGGGCGCGTATCGCGCCGGCGGGTGACGCGACGGTCCACCTGATTCGGGGGTGAGGGGAAGGCCGAAACGCCGTCTCTCGCGCCTTGCCGAACCGGAAGCTTCAGGACCATTGCGACGCACGGGATTGTCACTCCGCAGCGTCGCGAATGCTCCTTCAGATTTCGTCGGCACAGTCTGGCGCATCAAGCGTCGGCCCGTATGAAACACTGGGCGGCGAGGCCGCCCTTCAATCAGTTGCTGCTGGCCAGGCACGGCGCGAGCGCGCTCGCCTTGGGGATCACGAACCGCCCCCTTGGGGTCAAGGGACCGGGTAATGGGTTACGCCGCTGTCAGAACCGTCCCGGCAACATGAGTGGTAGCCCGAGACCGTCCGCCGCCGGGGCTTGACCCGCTCCACCTCGCTGCCGCGCACCGCGCTGGTCATAGAGGGAAGTGGAAAACGCTGGAATTCTCAAACCTTGAGAGTTCCGGCGCTGCACCGGGAGGCTGAATGCGACACAACCGGAAATATCGGCCGTCAGCATTCCGTACATACGAGGAATGAGCCATCCGTGCAAGGGAGCGTCGCACGGCGGTCACAGTCGGCGAGTTTCGCGTTTCCGTCATTAAGGATCGATTAACCCTGTGGTTCTATTGCGTTAAGAGAGCTGCTCGGAGGCACGGAATCGGTGGCGAGCCGCACAAATCGACGGATTTTGCTAGGGGGCGTGTTGCTGTGCACTGCGGCATTGCCCTGTGCCGATTCCGCGCGCCTGATCGCCGCCGAGAGCCGGCTGCAACCTGCTGCCGTTGCGGCGAATTTTCCGGTCGCCTCGGCCGCCCGCCTGGCCGGCGACGGCAAGCAGACCCGCTTCATCCTCGACCTCGACCAGACCGTCACCTTCCGCGCCGTCACGCTGGGCGACCCCTACCGCGTGGTGGTGGACGTGCCGCAGGTCAATTTTCAGCTGCCCGCCGGGACCGGAAGCGGGGGGCGGGGGCTGGTCAAGGCCTTCCGCTACGGGCTCGTCATGCCCGGCGGCTCGCGAATCGTGTTCGACCTGACCGGACCGGCGAAGATCGCCAAATCCTACGTGCTGGAGGCGGCCAACGGCCAACCCGCCCGGCTCGTGCTCGAGCTGGAGGAGGTCGACCGCACCGCCTTCGTGTCGTCGCGTGCCCCCGAGAACCGTCCCGAGCTGCGGCCCGCAATCGCTGAAGCGCCGCCTGCCACGGTTCCCAGTGCCGCGGCCCCGGATGGCGCGCAGCAGAAGGCCGATACTCGACCGGTGGTGGTGATCGATCCCGGCCACGGCGGCATCGACAACGGGACGCAGTCGAGCGGCGAGAGCGAGAAAAACCTGGTGCTGGCCTTTGGCCTGGCGCTCCGCGACAAGCTGGAAAAAGCCGGCAAGTACCGCGTGGTCATGACGCGGGACGACGACACCTTCGTTCCGCTCAATGACCGCACCAAGATCGCCCGCAATCTCAAGGCGGCCTTGTTCGTCTCGATCCACGCCGATGCGCTGCCGCGGGCGGAAGGGGATGCGCAGGGCGCGACCATCTATACGCTCTCCGACAAGGCGTCCGACGCCGAGGCCCAGCGGCTGGCGGATGCGGAGAACCGCGCCGATGCGATCGCCGGCTTCAACCTCGCGGAGGAGCCGACCGACGTCGCCGACATCCTGATCGACCTCACACAGCGGGAAACCCGCACCTTTTCAAACCGTTTCGCCCGCCATTTGATGAGCGAAATGAAGCAGACGGTGCGAATGCACAAGCATCCCCTGAAGTCCGCCGGTTTCCGGGTCCTGAAGGCGCCCGACGTGCCATCGGTGCTGGTCGAGATCGGCTACGTCTCCAACAAGGCAGATCTCGAGCACCTGGTCTCCGAGGGCTGGCGGTCCCGCGCCGTGGGCTCGATGGCCCAGGCGATCGACGGATTTTTGACCAAGCGGATGGCCACGGCGGGGACGTCGAACTGAGCCGGTTTGTTCCTCCCGGCCCGAAGGCCCTAGTTTGGCCACAGCGGACGCTTTATAGAAACCGGTAGAGGGTTCCGGAATCGGCGAGAACCTGTTCGGCAAGCGTCTTAAGTCCGGCCTCGATGTGATTGCGTAAGCCGGTGAATTCGCGGCGTGAGGTTGGTACCGTTTTGTGTGCCAAAGGGCTGATACTGGGCTGATCCAGAGTTTGAACGGATAAACAGATAATGCGCTTGCTGGTGCGGTTCATGGGCTTCCTGTTCGCCGCGGGAACAGTGGTGTTCCTTGTTGGCGTCGGGGCCGTGGCAGGCCTGATCTGGCATTTCTCGAAGGACTTGCCGGACTACTCTCAGCTTCAGGATTACGAGCCGCCGGTGATGACGCGTGTGCACGCGGTCGACGGTTCGCTGGTCGGCGAATACGCCAAGGAGCGGCGGCTGTATCTGCCGATCCAGGCGGTGCCGAAGCTCGTGATCAACGCGTTCCTCGCGGCCGAGGACAAGAATTTCTACGAGCATGGCGGCATCGACTACACCGGCATGGCGCGCGCAGGCCTGCTCTATCTGCAGAATTACGGCTCCAACCGCCGTCCGCAGGGTGCGTCCACGATCACGCAGCAGGTCGCCAAGAACTTCCTGCTCACCAACGAGGTCTCCTTCTCACGCAAGATCAAGGAAGCCTTGCTGGCGATGCGCATCGAGAAGACCTATTCGAAGGACAAAATCCTCGAACTGTATCTCAACGAGATCTATCTCGGCCTCGGCGCCTACGGCATCGCGGCGGCCTCGCTGGTCTATTTCGACAAGTCGGTGAACGAGCTGACGGTGGCGGAAGCGTCCTATCTGGCGGCGCTGCCGAAGATGCCGGCGACGCTGCATCCGGTCCGCAACCGCGACCGCGCCATCGAGCGCCGCAATTACGTGATCGACCGTCTCGTGGAAAACGGCTGGATCAAGCAGGCCGACGCCGACAAGTCGCGCAAGGAGCCGCTCGCCGTCACCAGCCGTTCCAACGGCGCCCACACCTTTGCCGGCGAATATTTCGCCGAGGAAGTGCGCCGCGACATTTTCGAGCGCTACGGCGAGAAGAAGCTCTACGAGGGTGGCCTGTCGGTTCGCACCACGCTCGATCCGAAGATTCAGGTCATGGCGCGCAAGGCCATGGTCGCCGGCCTCGTGAATTATGACGAGCAGCAGGGTTATCGCGGCGCCATCAGCAAGCTCGACATCTCGGGCGACTGGGGCGTGAAGCTCGCCGAGATCAAGTCGCTGTCCGACATCTCGCCTTGGCGCATGGCGGTAGTGCTGGAGACCAGCGATCAGTCGGCACGGATCGGCTTTCAGCCTGGCCGCGAGCTCGGCGGCGCGGTGAGCAAGCAGCGCGAGACCGGCATCGTGACGGTCGACGGCGTGCGCTGGGCGCGGGCGCTGCAGGGCGGCACGAGAGGCAAGACGCCGACAGCGGTGTCGCAGGTGCTCCAGCCCGGCGACGTCATCTATGCCGATCCCCTCTACAAGGACGGCCACCCCGTCGAGGGCCAGTACCGGCTTCGCCAGATTCCGGAAGTCTCCGGCGCGATGGTGGCGATGGATCCCTGGACCGGCCGCGTGCTCGCGATGGTCGGCGGTTTCTCGTTCGACCAGAGCCAGTTCAATCGCGCCACGCAGGCCTACCGGCAGCCCGGTTCGTCGTTCAAGCCGATCGTCTATTCGGCCGCGCTCGACAACGGCTACACGCCCTCGACCGTCGTGCTCGACGCGCCCATCGAGATCGACCAGGGGCAGGGCGCCGGCGTGTGGCGGCCTGAAAACTTCTCCTCGGGCAAGTTCCAGGGACCGGTGACGCTGCGCAATGCGCTGCGGCAATCGCTCAACACCGTGACGGTGCGCCTCGCGCAGGACATCGGCATGCCCCTGATCGGCGAATATTCCCGCCGCTTCGGCGTCTATGACGAACTGCCGAACTATCTCTCCTACGCGCTCGGCGCCGGCGAGACCACGGCGATGCGCATGGTCACGGCGTACTCGATGCTCGCCAATGGCGGCCGCCGCGTGAAGCCGACGCTGATCGACCGCATCCAGGACCGTTACGGCCGCACCATCTTCAAGCACGACCAGCGCGAATGCCGCGGCTGCGACGCGCCGGGCGGCTGGAAGAACCAGCCCGAGCCGCAGCTGATCGACCGCCGCGAGCAGGTGCTGGATTCCATGACCGCCTATCAGATCACCGAGCTGATGGAGGGTGTGGTGCAGTCCGGTACGGCCACGGTGATCAAGGAGGTCGGCAAGCCCGTCGCCGGCAAGACCGGCACCACCAACGAGGCCAAGGACGCCTGGTTCGTCGGCTTCTCGCCGGACATCGCAGTCGCAGTTTACATGGGCTACGACAAGCCTCGTCCGCTCGGTAAGGGCAATGCCGCGACCGGCGGTCATCTCGCTGCTCCGATCGTGCGTGACTTCCTCAAGCTCGCGCTCGCCGACAAGCCCGCGGTCCCGTTCAAGGTGCCCGCCGGCATCAAGCTCGTTCGCGTCGTCGCCAAGACCGGCATGCGCGCCGGCCCCGGCGAGACCGGCGGAACGATCCTCGAAGCCTTCAAGCCCGGCACGGCGCCGCCGGACAATTATTCGGTCATCGGCGTTGCCGACGCCGACGGGCGCGGCATGCCGGTGCAGCAGCAGCAGCCGGATTCCGGCTTCCTCTTCCGGCCGGGCACTGGCGGGTTGTGGTAGGCCGCGGATAAGGCCGGCGATCACGGTTCGGGCGGTTGCGCTTTGCGGCCGCCGCCGCTACATCCCCTCTCGAACTGCACGCGGGATTCCGCAAGACAGAGAACAACATGCGCGCCGAAATCGAACGGTTGGTAGAAGAGATCAAGCAGTCAGTCGGGCTGCTGAGGAGGCATCTTTGACGTCGAGAAATCGACGGCGCGCCTCGCTGAGCTGAACAAGCTCGCAGAAGATCCCAATCTCTGGAACGACCCTCAGAAAGCCCAGAAGCTGATGCAGGAGCGCACCTCGCTTGAGGATGCGCTCTCAGGCATCGGCAAGGTCGAGCAGGAGCTCGAAGACGACATCGGCATGATCGAGCTCGGCGAGGCCGAGGGCGATGACGGCGTCGTCGCCGAAGCCGAAGCTGCGCTGAAGAACCTCAAGAAGGAAGTGGCGCGGCGCGAGCTCGAGGCACTGCTCTCGGGCGAAGCCGACCGCTTCGATTCCTATCTCGAAGTCCATGCCGGCGCCGGCGGCACCGAGAGCCAGGACTGGGCGCAGATGCTCCTGCGCATGTACACGCGCTGGGCCGAAACCCACGGCTTCAAGGTCGAGTATCTCGAAGAGTCCGAGGGCGAAGAGGCCGGCATCAAGTCGGCGACCATCCAGGTCTCCGGTCACAACGCCTACGGCTGGCTGAAGACTGAAGCCGGCGTGCATCGGCTGGTGCGCATCTCGCCATTCGATTCCAACGCGCGGCGGCACACCTCGTTCTCGAGCGTGCAGGTGTTCCCCGTCATCGACGACAGCATCAAGATCGACATCAAGGAATCCGACGTCCGCGTCGACACGATGCGATCGGGCGGTGCCGGCGGCCAGCACGTCAACAAGACCGAATCCGCGGTGCGCCTGACGCATATCCCGACCGGCGTCGCCGTGGTCTGCCAGGCCGGCCGCTCCCAGCACAAGAACCGGGCGCAGGCCTGGGACATGCTGCGCGCGCGTCTGTACGAGATCGAGCTGAAGAAGCGCGAGGAGAAAGCCGCCGCCGACCAGGCCGCCAAGACCGATATCGGCTGGGGCCACCAGATCCGCTCCTACGTGCTGCAGCCCTATCAGATGGTGAAGGATTTGCGCACGGGCGTGCAGACTTCCGACACATCGGGCGTGCTCAATGGCGAGCTCGACGAGTTCATGGCCGCGACCTTGGCGCAGCGCGCCTTCGGCACCACCGCCGGCGACGTCGAGGACGTGGACTAGCCATGTCCCGAATCGCCTTCATCGGGCTTGGGCGGATGGGCCATGGCATGGCCGGCCGCTATCTCGATGCCGGCTTCACGGTAACGATCTGGAATCGCAGCAAGGCAAAGGCCGAGGACCTGATCGCGCGCGGCGCGATTTGGGCGACCTCGCCGGAGGATGCCGCGATCGATGCCGACGCGGTCGTGACCATGGTCGCCGACGACGAGGCCTCGCGCGCGGTCTGGCTCGGGCCTGACGGCGCCGCCAAGACGGCGAAGGCCGGCACCATCGCGATCGAATGCTCCACCGTCTCCTATGACCATTCCCGTGAGATGGGCCGCGAGCTCAACGCGCGCGGGCTGATCTATATCGACTGCCCGGTGACGGGATTGCCGGACGCGGCGGCGGCCGGGAAGTTGACGCTCTTGGTTGGCGCCGACGCGGCCGATCTCGAGCGCGCGCGGCCCTATCTGACGCCGATCGGCTCGACCATCCGCCATTTCGGCGCGGTCGGCTCCGGCACGGTCTACAAGCTGATCAACAATCTCATGGGCGCGATCCAGATCGCCGGCCTCGCCGAGGGCCTTGCGATTGCCGAGCAGGCCGGGCTCGACATGAACCTGGTGCTGGAATCGATCCAGGCAGGCGTCGCGGCAAGCCCGCAGGTAGCGCGTCACTCCAAGCGCATGGTCGCCCGCGATTTCAGCGGCGCGACCTTCACCGCAGCGCTGCGGCACAAGGATGCCGCCTACGCCGTGAAGCTCGCCGAGAGCCTGCTCGCGGGCAAGCCGCTGGTCGCGCGCGCCGCGGTCGAGGCGTACGCGCAGGCGAAAGCGGTGATGCCGGACGATGATGAAGGCAGGATGATCGAGCTGGTGTCGCGGCCGAAGAAGCCATCCTAGTCAAACCGCGCTAACCGGTGCCCCTCAGTCACTCCATTCGCGCCGAGCATCGGTTTGTAAACCGGGACCTCGTCAGAAATCGGGTGGCGACATTGATCGCACCGTTCTAGGCCATGGGGCTGAGGTAAGACCCCATGCCCGACAATGACCACCGGATCGATGCACGCGACTGGTCGTTGCTCGCTCTGCTCTCGATCCTCTGGGGCGGCTCGTTCTTCTTCAACGGCGCAGCCTTGCGGGAAATGCCGCCGCTCACACTGGTGTTTTTGCGCGTCGCGCTCGGCGCTGCAATGCTGCTGCCGCTGCTGCGCGCACATGGCATCGGCTTTCCCAGGAGCTGGACGGGCTGGGCGCCGTTCATTGCGATCGGGCTGCTCAACAACGTCGTCCCGTTTTCGCTGATCGCGATCGGCCAAACTTTCATTCCGAGTGGGCTGGCCTCGATCCTGAACGCGACCACGCCGATGTTCACGGTGGCCGTGATGATTGCAGCGGGCCAGGAGGCCTTGCAGATGCGCCGCCTGGCCGGGGTGGCGTTGGGCTTTGTCGGCGTGATCCTGCTGCGCGGATGGGGCTTCGAGACCAGGCCGGGACAGGGGCTCGGCATTCTGCTCTGCCTCGGCGGGGCACTGAGCTACGGCTTTGCGGCGCTGGCTGCGCGGCGCTTGCTGCAGGACGCAGCGCCGCTGGGGACGGCGACGTTTCAATTGATGTCATCCACGGTGATGATAGCGGTCGTCGCCGGCGTCGTGGAGCAGCCTTGGCAGTTACCGATGCCGAGCCTCACGACCTGGCTCGCCGTGCTCGGGCTCGCCGGGCTTTCGACGGCGCTCGCCTACATCGTCTTCTTCCAGATCGTGCGGCGCTCGGGTGCGAGCAACGTGATGCTGGTGACGCTGCTCATTCCCGTCACCGCCATCCTGCTGGGCTGGCTGGTGCTGGATGAGCCGATCTCCGGCCGCGAGATCGCCGGCTCGATCGTCATCGCCAGCGCGCTGCTGGTGATTGACGGGCGTGCATTCAGCTTACTGCGCAAGCTCTCGGCCGCCATCTCTGGCTCTCGGGAAGCTCTGCGCTGCGAAACTGAAAAGCGCGGGCCTAACCCGCGCTGAGCCGCACGCCGGCGCGCAGGAATTTCTGTGGATCGACCGCTTCACCTTCGATGCGGGTCTCATAATGCAGGTGCGGACCGGTGGAGCGGCCGGTCGAGCCGACGAGGCCGATGACCTGGCCGATCTTCACGACTTCGCCGACCCTGACGTTGATCTCGGAGAGATGGCCGTAGCGGGTCGAAAGCCCGTTGCCGTGGTCGACCTCGACCATGCGGCCGTAGCCGCCGGACCATCCGGCGGAAACCACCTTGCCGTAGGCGGTGACGCGGACGGGATCACCGCTGGCGGCGCGGAAATCAAGGCCGGTGTGCATCGCGGGCCGACCCAGGAAAGGATCGCTGCGCACGCCAAAGCCCGAGGTGAACTCGACCTCGCCGATGACGGGCTTGCGATACGGCACCAAGGCCAGCGTGCGGTTGAGACGGTCCATCTCGGCGCGCGTGGTGTGGATGCGGTGGAGCTGCTTCTCGAACGGTCCGGCATTCGCCGTCAGCTTGACCGGGACGAACGGTCCGCCCATCGCACTGCGCGGCACGGCGGCTTCGAGATGGGCAAGGTTCAGGCCGAGGTCGCTGACCACGCTGCGCATCCGGCGCATGCGCGAATCCATGCTTTCCTCGACCGCGTTGAGCGTCGCCATCTGGCGCCGCTCGACCTGATCAAGCGAGGTCGTGAGCCGGACCAGCACGTTGTCGAAACCGCGGTTCTTGGCGAACTGGCTGGTCGGCGTTGCCGCAACGCTCGGCGCGCGCGATTCGAGGCGCGCTTCGCGATCCGGTGGCGCCACGAAGATCACGGTGTCGCTGATGGGCGACGGTTTTGGCGTGGTCGGGCTTGCATCGCTGCGCTGCGGAGCGGCGCGGGGAATCGAGCCCGTCACGTCGGGCATGGCGCCGAGCGCCGTGGCCCGGGACTCGAGCGCCGTCTGGCGCTTCATGATCTGATCGAGCTTTTGGTCGAACTGCTCCTGGTCGAGCAATTGACGGCTGGTGGTGCGATCGATCTTGGCGCGCAGCTCGGCGATGCGGTCCTCATAGGCGTATTGCATCTCGGCCTGGCGGGCGATCAGCCGGGTCAGGACGTCGTCGCGGAACGCGAAATAGGTGGCGGTGGCGGCCGACCACAGCCCGAGCAGCACCACGGTGCCGACCACGATCCAGAACACCACGGGTCCGAAGCGGACCTGCTTGCCGGCATGCACGATGGTGTAGGCATCGTCGGTGGCGGGCAGGGGAATCGCGGTTACCGCCGCCGGGGCACCCAGAGGGCGCCGGAAGGCGCGTCCGTGATCGTGAGGATGATGTTGGGGGTACTGCGAGTATTGGGCAGAACTTTTCGACATCGGCACTCCCGCGCCGGTCGGATGGGTTCCTTGCGGCTCAATTGCCGCCGCAATCTGGGCCGCTCATGGTTAATTTTCCGCAAATGGGAACGCGCGAATTTAAAGGATTGGTTAAAGGCTCCTTGCCGCCTCCAGCACTTCGTCGGCATGGCCATCGACCCGGACATTGCGCCAGATCCGCGCGACTTTACCGTCAGTCCCGACCAGCACCGTGGTGCGAAGGATCCCAAGGAAGCTCTTGCCATACATGGACTTTTCGCCCCAGGCCCCATAAGCCTCCAGCATCTCATGCGTCTCGTCCGAGATGAGGGGGACGCCGAGCTTGTGCTTGTCGCGAAACTTCTCCTGGGCCCTTAACGGATCGGCGGAGATGCCGAGCACGGCGGTGCCGGCGGCCGCGAAGGCGCCCGCCAGGCGCGTGAAGTCGATCGCCTCCCGCGTGCAGCCGGGGGTGTCGGCGCGGGGGTAGAAGAACAGGACGAGTTTTCGGCCGGCGTAGTCGGCGAGCGTGACCACGTCGCCGCCATCGCGCGGCAGGCGGAAGGCCGGGGCCTTTTGGCCCTCGGCCAAGCCGGACTTCAAGCCCGACTTGGCGGCAGCCGGAGAAGAGGCGGATTTGGAGGATTTTAACTGTTTCGATGCGGCCTTATGTGATCCTGCTTTTGCTACGGTCGCAGCTGATTTGCGTGCCGGTGTGCGCTGCGTTTTCGCGGATCTTGTTTGAGTCGATGCCCGCGTTTTTGCGGACTTCTTTTCAGCGGTCGGACTGCCGGAGGGCGTTTTGGACGATTTCTTTCGGGATTTCTTGGACATACGCCTTCCTTTCGACGCTTTCGGCAGGTCAACCGAAGCGGTATTGCAGCTCTTGTCCGGCGAGCCGGAATCGTGCCCTCGGCTGGGCAAGTCTGGCGACGCCGGAGTATGGTTACAAGGAATTCCACGCACCACCCCACTGCTCGTTGAACGCGCTCCCGGGGCGAAATGACGAACAGCAGGAATATTCGAGGTATGGCGGCAGTGCCGGCGCAGGGAGCATCACTTCCCGCGAACGGCTGCGGTCCCGGCGGCGCTCAGTCCTATGACGGGCGCCTGTATCGAGAGGCAATGGCAAGGAATACGTCGCCCCAGGACTACAACCGGGATTTTGATCGGCGCGGCGGCCAATTCGAGCCGCAGGAATGGGACGACGCCGACTGGGATCCGGATCAGGAAGCGGCTGCGCGCAATCGCGCACGCCGGTTGCTGGCGCGTTCCGGTTCGGGCTTTCTTCGCTTCGGTGGTCGATTTGGCGCGCTGCGCCGCTGGACAGGTAGGGGGCGCTGGCTGAAGCGCCTGGCGGTGGCCGTCGCCACCGTCATCGTCATTTTCGTCGGCTGTTTCGGTGCGCTGTGGTGGCGGCTCGGCGCCGGTCCCATCAATCTGGACATCGCAACGCCGTGGCTCGCAGCCGCGATCGAGGACAATATCGGCCATGGCAACACCGTTGAGGTCGGCGGCACCCAGATCGAGCGGGCCGGCCGGGTCCGCGTCGCCGTCCGCATCCGAGACATCATCGTTCGCGACCGCGATCACGCCGTCGTCGCCAGCGCGCCGAAGGCCGAGGTGAGGCTGTCGGGTGCGGCCCTCCTGATGGGGCACCTGCGTGCCGAGAGTCTCAACCTGGTCGATGCCGAGCTCGCCATCCGCATTGCGCCCGATGGCACCGTCACCGTGTCCGCCGGCGACACGGCAAAGCCGCTCGCGACCGGTGTCGCGTCCAAGAAGGATGCGGGCCTGCCGCCGACATTCCCGCGCAGCGGTGTCCCCCCGCCGCCATTCGCGACCGCGCCTGCGAGCCCGGACGCATCGCAGGCCGCACCGCAGGCGACCGCGCAGAGCGGCATCCTTCAGGGCCTCGACTGGCTCGACAGCCTGAGCATGACGGGCCTCGACGGTCAGAACCTCAACGAGATCGGTCTGAAAAACGGCGTCCTGATCGTCGACGATCAGCAGCGCGGCAGCAAATGGTCGTTCGAGAACATCACGCTCAGTCTGAGGCGGCCGAGCCGCGGCGGCGTCGCGCTCAGCCTCGGCGAGCAGGGCGCGCGTCCGTGGCTGCTGCGCGCCACGATCGGACCGGCCAAGAACGGCGTGCGCTCGGTCGACATCAAGGCCGACAAGGTCTCGACCTCCAACATCCTGCTGGCGCTGCGGGTGAAGGACCTCACCTACACCGCCGACCTGCCGCTGACGGGCGAGCTCAAGGGCGAGCTCGGCCGCGACGGCGTGCCGACCTTCTTCCGCGGCAAGATCGCGGCCGGCGCCGGCAATATCATCGATACCGACACGCCCGACTACCCGATGGCAATCGACTCGGCCGAGATCAACGTCGAGTGGGATGCGAACCGGCGGGTGCTGGTCGCGCCGTTCAAGGTTCTCTCCGGCGCGAACCGCCTGACGCTGCTGGCCCATCTCGAGCCACCCAACGGCAACATCAACGACTGGCAGCTCGGCTTCAGCGGCGGGTCGATCCTGCTCGGCGGCATCGACAACGAGCCGCCGCTCGTCTTCAACCGCATTGCGATCGGCTTCCGCTTCGACGCCGACCACAAGCGCATCCTGCTGACACAGGCCGACGTCTCCAACGGCGAGATCGGCGTCGCCGGCACCGGCGCCCTCGACTATTCGGGCGAGCCGCGGCTCACCCTCGGTTTTGCGGGCACGCCGATGTCGGCCTCCGCCTTGAAGCGGATGTGGCCGACGCTGATCGTCCCCGAATTGCGTGAATGGGTGATCGAACGGATCGAGCGCGGCACGCTCCAGCGCATCGAGATCGGCGTCAACTCGCCGACCAGGAACCTGCCGCGCAAGGGTCCGCCCATTCCGGACGACGGCCTGTCGGTCAATATCGTGGCGAGCGGCGTTGCGGTCCGGCCCGTGGACGGCATGCCGGTGGTGCGCGATGCCGATCTGAAGGCGCGCGTGACCGGACGCACCGCGACCGTCAACATCGGGCAGGGCATTGCCGATACCCCCGCGGGCCGCAAGGTCACGATCTCCGATTTCGTCTTCGAGGTGCCCGACATGGCGCCGAAGCCGTCGCCGTCGCGGAGCAGATTCCGTGTGGAAGGGCCGGTGCCCGCGGCCGCTGAAATGCTCGCCAATGATCGGCTGAGCGACCTGTCGGCGACCGTCGTCGATCCCAACACCAGCAAGGGAACGTTCTCGGCGAACATCCAGCTCGGCATGCCGGTCAAGGGCGAGCTGACCAAGGCCGACACCACCTACGCCGTCACCGCCGATCTCAACGGTTTTGCCGCCGACAAGCTGGTGATGAACCAGAAGCTGGAAGCCAACAACCTCAAGATATCAGCCAACAACCAGGGCTATCAGGTCAAGGGCGACGTCAAGATCAACGGCCAGGCGGCCTCGCTCGATTATCGCAAGCCGGCTGAGGGCGACGCGGATGTCAGGCTGCAGGCGACGCTGGACGATGCCAGCCGCGCGCGGCTCGGCTTCGATCTCAGCCCCGCCGTCATCGGATCGTTGCCGATCAAGCTGTCGGGCAAGATCGCGAGCGGCGCGGATCAGACGACGAAGCTCGGCGTCGAGGCCGACCTGACCGCGGTCAGGCTCGACAACATCCTGCCTGGCTGGGTCAAGCTGCCGGGCAAGTCCGGCAAGGCCAGCTTCAAGGTCGTGCCGACGGCGCAATCGACGCGTTTCGAGGACATCGTCATCGAAGGCGGCGGCGCCTCGATCAAGGGCTCGCTCGAGCTCGACGCGAACAGCGATCTCGTGAACGCGAACTTCCCGACCTACGCGCCGTCCGACGGCGACAAGGCCTCGCTCAGGGTGGAGCGCAGCCAGGACGGGGTGCTGCGCGGCACCATGCGTGGCGACGTGTTCGACGGCCGCGGCTTCCTGAAGTCGGCGATCTCAGGCAATTCCAAGGACGACAAGAACAAGCTGAAGAACGTCGATTTCGACATCGACGTGAAGCTCGGTGCCGTCGCCGGCTTCAACGGCGAGGCCATGCGCAGCCTCGATGCCAAGATGTCGAAGCGCAATGGGGCTATCAAGGCGTTCACGCTGAGCGGCAAGATCGGCCGCGACACGCCTGTCGCTGCCGACCTGCGCGGCGGCCGTGCCCAGGGCAACCGCGAGGTGATCTACCTGCAGACCAACGACGCCGGCGCGCTGCTGCGCTTCACCGACACCTACACCAAGGCGGTCGGCGGCCAGATGGTGGTGGCGATGGAGCCGCCGTCTTCCGAGCCGAACGCCGCGCGCGAGGGCCTGATCAATGTCCGCGACTTCACCGTGAAGGGCGAGGCGCAGCTCGAACGCGTTGCCGCCGGCGCGCCGAACGGGACCGGGAATGGCGTCTCCTTCAGCGCACTTCGCGCCGAGTTCACGCGGCAGAACGGTGCGCTCACGGTCCGTGACGGCGTGGTCAAGGGGCCGATGATCGGTGCCACCATCGAGGGCTCGATCGACTATCCCGGCAACCAGGTCTGCATGAGCGGCACCTTCGTGCCGATGTACGGCGTCAACAACATCTTCGGCCAGATCCCGCTGTTCGGCATCTTCCTCGGTGGCGGCAACAATGAGGGGCTGATCGGCGTGACCTACGAGGTCGTCGGCACGCCAGCCGCGCCCGTGATGCGCGTCAATCCGATCTCGGCGATGGCGCCGGGCCTGTTCCGCAAGATCTTCGAGTTCAACACCGGCAAGCAGAACTCGCCGTTCGAGGAATTCCCATCGCATTCGAACGACGGCTCGACCGGATCGACGCGCCAGCTGTCGAGCGGTTGCACCCTCGCGCGGCGGTAATCCCCACATTCCCAGGTGCTCGTCATTGCCCGGGCTTGTCCAGGCTTGTCCCGGGCATCCACGTTCTTCGTGCGGCGCGGCCAAAAACGTGGATGGCCGGGACAAGCCCGGCCATGACGAATGTGGCGATGCTTTCGCGCCAAACGTTTTGAGGCTGGAGCGGGGCGTCAGGCCGCGCGCACGCCCTTCAGGAATGTTCCGACTTCGCCGGAGAGCTGCTCGGCCTGCTTGGAGAGGTTGCTGGCTGCTGCGAGCACCATGCCGGCAGCGTTGCCGGTCTCGTTGGCCGCCGTGGAGACGCCGCCGATATTGGTGGTGACCTCTTTGGTCGCCTCCGCGGTCTGCGAGACGCTGCGGGCGATCTCGGCGGTGGCGGCGCCTTGCTCCTCGATGGCCGCGCCGATCGAGGTGGCGATGCGGCTGACCTCCTCGATGGTGGCGGTGATGCCGCCGATCGCATCGACAGCTTCCTTGGTGGCGCCCTGGATCTGGGCGATCTTGTCGCCGATCTCGCGGGTGGCTTCCGCGGTCTGGCTCGCCAGCGACTTCACCTCGGAAGCGACCACGGCAAAGCCGCGGCCGGCTTCGCCGGCGCGGGCGGCCTCGATGGTGGCGTTGAGCGCGAGCAGGTTGGTCTGCGCCGCGATGTTGGAGATCAGCTCGGCGACATGCTCGATCTGCTGGGCGCCGTCCGAGAGTGCGCGCACGATGGTGTCGGTGCGGCGGGCGCTGTCCACCGCACGTCCCGTGACCTCGGCCGATTGCGCGACCTGGCGGCTGATCTCGGTGATGGAGGAGGAGAGCTCCTCGGCGGCGGAGGCGACGGTCTGGACGCGCTGGCTGGCCTCATTGGCGGCCGAGCCGACCACGGCGGCGCGGCGATTGGTGCCTTCGGCGGTCGACGACATCGACTTGGCCGTGGTCTCCAATTCACCGGAGCCGGAGGCCATCAGGCCGACGAGCTGGCCGACGGAGGCATCGAAGCGGTCGGCAAGGGCGATCAGGGCCTCGCGCTTCTCCTGCTCGCTGCGGGCCTTGGCCGCGACCTGCTCGGCCTCCAGCGTGCGGGCCGTGAGCGCGGTCTGCCTGAGGATTTCGAGCGTCTCGGCCATGCGGCCGATCTCGTCGCCGCGGTCGGTCTCCTCGACCGGCTTGTCGATGGCGCCTTCGGAAATCGCCTGCATGCGGTTCTTCTGACGGTCGAGCGCGCCGAGCACGTCGCGCGCGATCAGCCAGGACAGCGCCGCCATCAGCAGCATCAGGCCGATGCCGATGGCGCCAAGCTCCAGCGTCAAGGCGCGCACATCGGCGTCGATGTCGTCGACATAGAGGCCGTAGCTGATGATGACGTTCCAGGGCGCGAACTTGCGCGCGAACACGGTCTTGCGGACCGGCTCGGTCTGGCCGGGACGGGGGTAGAGATAGGAGGTGACGCCGCCCTGCGCAGTCTCGCTGCCGGCCTTGATGATGGCGTCGGCAATCAGCACGCCGTTTGAATCCTTGGCGCCGGTGATCTTGCCTTCGAGCTGCTGGTTGGCGCCGTTCACGACCAGGGAGCCGTCCGGATTGTAAACCACCGGATAGCCCTGGTTGCCGTTGAAGTTCATGCGGCGGCCGCGCTGGTGGAACAGGCTCTTGGCCTCGGCCGGCGTCAGCTTGCCGGCGGTCACTTCGTCCTGGAGCGCTTGGGCGTAGTTGTAGAGGAGTTCGACGGCGGTCCGCATCTGCTGGACGCGGTCCTCCATCATCCGGCTCTTGCTGAGCACGGCCGATACGCCGATGATGGCTGTGACCGTGAGAGCCGCAAGGCAGACCATGCTGGCAAGCTTGGTGCGGATCTTCAAATGACTCAGCAGTTTCATCACAGCCCCTACGGAATGGTTGTTATTGCTCGCACCGGTAGCATGAAGTTCTTACCAATCATGAATGGAGGCATGCGGCGGCCTGCTGCGCGGACAGCGTTTGCAGGCGCGTGCGCAATGGTGCAGGCAAATCGCCGTGCAGACGGACTCCAGCCCGTCTGGGGAAGGGAATCGATCTTGGGTTTTGGCAGCTAGACCGTCTGGACGGACCTGCAATGAATCGATTCGTTCATCGCATCATCATGTCTCTGCTGCTCGTCGCGGCCCTCGTTCTGATCTGGAATGTGCTGGGGACGCGCTGAGACGGCACCGGAGATCTGCCGGCGCCATCCTCGTGCTTAGCGGATGAGATGTGCTTCAGCGGGGCGCGGATGCGCCCGCCGGTCCGGCGGCTATTTCTTGCCCATCGCTGCGTCGACGCTGACCGGGCCTCCGCCCGCCGCCGAGAGATACAGGCAGGCGAAGCAGAACAGGATCGCCAGGGTGCCGTTGTTCAGCAGCGGCAGGAAGATCGGCGTCTCGCCCCTGAACATGTGGCCCATGAAGTAGGCGAAAGCCATTTCACCGGACAAGATGAAGGCTGCGAGGCGCGAGAACAGGCCGATCATGAGCAGCCCGCCAAGCACCAGTTCGAGCGCACCGGCGGCGCCGTAAAGCGACATCAGCTCGACCTTGGCGAACATTGGGACAGCCGGAAACTTGAACAGCTTGGCGACGCCGTACTGGAACAGCAGCAGGCCGGTGATGAAGCGAAACAGGCTCAGGAGAACCGGTTGAAAGCGAGTGAGATAAGGAAAGTCCATTGGTTTGCCCTCCATCCAATGCTGGACCCAATGCTGCGACTTGGACCGCATTCGCTTCCGCCTCGCAAGCCACCAGCATCAATTCAGCGCTGACATTTTCGTCATGTCGGACAAAACACCGCAAGGCGCCGCCACCAGCTGCACGCGACCCTCTTTTTTGCACGTTCGCCTCGCGCTCGTCCGTAGGATTCCGGTGAAACCAGGGTGTGCAGGTTACGTCGGGGAGACCTACTCCCGCAAAGCAGGGACGACCAGGAACGGAATCATTCCGAGGATCACGCTCGCAAGTGCGAAGACGAGCAGGAGATCGTAGCCGTGCGTGGCATCGTGGATCAGGCCGCCGCTCCATGAACCGAAGGCCGAGCCGAGGCCGCTGCCGATCGAGATCGTGCCGAAGATGGTGCCGACGCGTTTGCCGCGAAAGATCTTCATGGCGGTGGCGCTGATCAGCGGCCCGCGGGAGCCCATCATGCTGCCGAAGCAGACGACGAAACCGGTGAGCAGAATGACGTTCGGATAGTACTGCAGCAGCCAGAGCAGAACGATGCCGAGAATCGAGATCGCGTAGCTGAGCAGCACCGACGGCCGCCGTCCGATCAGGCCGTCGAGCGCGGAGATGCCGAGCATGCCGAACACCAGCACGATTCCGGAGAAGCCCCAGGCGGTCGCGGCCTGGAGCGGCGGAAAGCCGGCGTCGATCAGATAGGCCACGATCTGCGCCGCGATCGCATACATGCCGACCGCGGTGAAGAAGAAGGTCGAGAACAGCGCCCAGAATGCGTGGTGGCGCATCGCGCTCGCAAGCGTCCAGCCGCTGTCGACGAAGTCAGGATCGCTCTTCTTGGCGACGTGCGGCGAGCCGGCCGCGAACATGCGCCAGGGCAGCAGCAACAGCGGCGCCAGCAGCCCGAGCGCTGCAAAGCCGAACAGCTGATAGGTCTCGCGCCAGCCGAGATGATCGATCAGAAGCTGCGATGCCGGCAGCAAGGCCAGCACGCCGCCGCCCATCGCCGAATAGACCACCGCCATGGCGGTCGGCAGCTTTGGTCCGAACCAGCGGCCGAGCAGGATCGAGTTCGGCACATTGCCGATGAAGCCAACGCCGATGCCGACGCAGATGCCGATCGAGAGCTGGAATTGCCAGAGCGCGTGCGCATGGCTCGCGATCAGAAAGGCCGAACCGAGCAGGAGCAAGCCGAGCGCATAGACGAGCCGTGGCCCGGAATGATCGAACAGGCGCCCGACCAAGGGTGCGGTCAGCCCGCTGACGAGCCAGGTGAGGGAGTAGATCGAGACGGCCTGGGCGCGATCCCAGCCGAGGCTTTCGGAGATCGGCTTGAGGAAGACCGTGAAGCTCTCGCTCAAGCCCCGGCCAAGAACAGCCAGCGTGAAGCAGAGGCCGAGCACGACGAGTGCGGTGCGCACCGCGTCCCGCCGGGCGCCTCCGACCCTTTCCTTGCCCGTTTCCGCTGTCGTTTCCGCTTTCGTTTCCTTGGGCCTGTCCTGTTTCATTGCCGTCAGGGAGCGCGCATCCGTGCGCCCTGACAAGCAGTGAAAAGCTCATACGCCTATGCAGGCCTGATGAGCACGTGCTTCTTCTTGCCAAAGGACAGCTTGATCACGCCTTCCGGCGTCAGGTGGCCTGCCGACAGCGCCATCTTCTCGTCGGTGACGGGCGCGTCGTTGACGCGCAGGCCGCCGCCTTTGATCTGGCGCCTCGCTTCGCCGTTGGAGCCGACGAGGCCAGCCTTGACGAAGGCGTTGAGCACGCCGAGGCCGGCGTCGAGTTCGCCGCGCGGAATTTCCACGGTCGGCAGGCTCTCGGCAAGCGCGCCTTCCTCGAAGGTGCGGCGCGCGGTCTCGGCGGCTTCGTTCGCGGCGTCGCGGCCGTGCAGCAGCGCGGTCGCTTCGGTTGCGAGCACCTTCTTGGCCTCGTTGATCTCCGAGCCGCCGAGCGCCTCGAGCTTCCTGATCTCGGCCATCGGCAGTGTCGTGAACAGTTTCAGGAACTTGCCGACGTCGGCGTCCTCGGTGTTGCGCCAGTATTGCCAGAAGTCGTAAGGGCTGAACTGGTCGGCGTTGAGCCACACCGCGCCTTGAGCGGTCTTGCCCATCTTGGCGCCCGAGGCGGTCGTCAGCAGCGGCGTCGTCAGCGCGAACAGCTGGTGGGTGCCCATGCGGCGGCCGAGATCGACGCCCATGATGATGTTGCCCCATTGGTCCGAGCCGCCCATCTGTAGGCGGCAGCCGGTGCGCTTGGCCAGCTCGACGAAGTCGTAGGCCTGGCAGACCATGTAGTTGAACTCGATGAAGCTCATCTCCTGCTCGCGCTCGAGGCGCAGCCGCACGGAATCCATGGTCAGCATGCGATTGACCGAAAAGTGCCGGCCGACGTCGCGCAGCATCTCGATCCAGTTCAGCTTGGTCAGCCATTCCGCATTGTCGAGCATGACCGCGTCGCTCTTGCCCTCGCCGTAGCGCAGCACCTTGGCGAACACGCCGCGGATCGATTCCTTGTTGGCCTCGATCTCGGCGATGGTGCGCATCGCGCGCGTCTCGTCTTTGCCGGAGGGATCGCCCACCATGGTAGTGCCGCCGCCCATCAGCGTAATCGGCTTGTTGCCGGACTGCTGCAGCCAGTGCAGCATCATCATGGTCAGGTAATTGCCGATGTGCAGCGAGCGGGCGGTGCAATCGTAGCCGACATAGGTGGTGGCCTCGCCCTTGGCGGCGAGCGCGTCCAGCCCCTCGAAATCGGAGCATTGGTGGATGAATCCACGTTCCTGCAGGGTGTTGAGGAAATCCGATTTAAATGCAGTCATCTGTCGGCGTGCCTGACAATTCTTGGTTTACCGTTTTGGGGGCAATTTAAGGGTCTTCCGCGGGAACCCGGTTGGCCGCCCGCCACTTGGCGCGTTGGCATTATAAGATGTGCCCCTCTGGCACAAGATCGGCATGCCAGCGCGGGTCTCTTGAGGATGCTGGTCCATGATGTTGACGGCACTCGGTTTGATGAGCGGCACCTCGCTGGACGGGGTGGATGTCGCGCTGATCGAGACCGACGGAAAACAGGTGAAGGCGTTCGGACCGTCCGGTTACCGGCCCTACGGCCCGGCCGAGCGCAACCTGCTGCGCCAGGCGCTGAGCGAGGCCGTGCATCTGCAGCAACGCGACGCCCGCCCGGGCAGTCTGGGCGATGCCGAGCGTGCGGTGACGCAGGCCCATGCCGAAGCGGTCGCGGCCTTCCTCGCCCAGAATCGGATGAGGGCGGAGGACGTCGACATTGTCGGCTTCCACGGCCAGACCGTGCTGCACCGGCCCGAGAGGCGGCTAACGGTGCAGATCGGCGACGCGCCGGCGCTCGCAAGGGCCATCCATATTCCCGTGATGCACGACTTCCGCGCCGCCGACGTCGAGGCTGGCGGGCAGGGCGCGCCGCTCGTGCCGGTCTACCACCGCGCGCTCGCCCATTCGCTGGAGCGCGAAGGGCCGATCGTCGTGGTCAATATCGGCGGCGTCTCCAACATCACCTATATCGACGGCAACGATGCGTTGATCGCCTGCGACACCGGCCCCGGCAACGCGTTGCTGGACGATTTCATGTACCGCACCATGAACCAGCCGTTCGATGCCGACGGAAAGTTCGCTGCGCTCGGCAAGGTGGATGAAGCCTGGATCGCGCGGGCGCTGGAGCTGCCGTTCTTCGCAAGCCCGCCTCCGAAATCGCTCGACCGCAACGATTTCGCGGCGCTGCGGCTCGGCGAGGTGCTGCCTGCCGACGGCGCAGCGACGCTGACCGCCTTCACCGCCGCCGCGATCGCCCGCATCATTCCGCTGTTGCCCCGCCGGCCGCGCAGCTGGATCGTCTGCGGCGGCGGCGCGCGCAATCTCACCATGCTGCGGATGCTGCGGGAGCGGGTGGGCTCGGCCAGCGTCGAGGCGGCCGAAACGCTCGGCTGGGCCTCGGACGCCATCGAGGCGCAGGCCTTCGGCTTTCTCGCGGTCCGCGGCATGAAGGGCCTGCCGCTGTCCTATCCCGCGACCACGGGCGTGCCGATGCCGATGACCGGCGGGGTGATCGCCAGGCCCTGAAGATGACTGCCTGAGGATCACGCTTGGTTGATGCGAATGCATCGATCTTGACGAGTGAATGCAGATGCATCTATATAGGATGCAATTGCATCTAACCGCCGGGATCGTTGCCATGACATCGTCGCTTAATACGCCCGCTTCACTGAAACTGATCAGCCACAAGCTTTGTCCCTACGTGCAGCGCGCTGTGATCGCGCTGAAGGAGAAGGGCGTGCCGTTCGAGCGGATCGACATCGATCTCGCCAACAAGCCGGACTGGTTCTTGAAGCTCTCGCCGCTCGGCAAGGTGCCGGTGCTGGTGGTGACGACGGAGCAGGGCGAGGTCGCGCTGTTCGAGAGCAACGTGATTTGCGAATACATCGAGGAAACCCAAGGCGGCGCGAAGCTGCATCTGGTCGACGCGCTGAAGCGGGCCGAGCACCGCGCCTGGATGGAGTTCGGCTCGGCGATCCTCGGCGACCTCTGGGGCTTGGAAACCACGACCGATCCGGCGACGTTCGAGAGCAAGCGCCATGCACTCGCGGCAAAATTCGCGCGGGTCGAGGCCGCGCTCGGCGCGGGCCCGTACTTCGCCGGCGAGGCGTTCAGTCTGGTCGATGCGGTGTTCGCACCTGTCTTCCGTTACTTCGATCTGTTCGACGAACTGACCGAGCACGGCATTTTCAACGACGTGCCGAAGGTGCGCGCCTGGCGCGCCGAACTCGCAAAGCGCCCGAGCGTGCGCGGCGCGGTCGGGGCGGATTATCCGCAATTGTTGCGCGCCTTCCTCATTCGCCACGACGCGCATCTGCTCAAGCTCGCGGCGTGAGCCCCGTCCGATGTCGCAATCCCTTGCTTGGCTCATGCTGGTGATCGCGGGCCTGCTCGACGTCGGCTGGGCGATCACCATGAAATATGCCGAAGGCTACACGCGCGCCGGCTGGAGCATCGCCTCGCTCGTGCTGCTCGCCGCCTTCGTATTCCTGCTCGGGCGCGCCTTGAAGGTGCTCGAGGTCGGCGTCGCCTATTCGGTGTGGACCGGCATTGGCGCGGCCGGCACGTTCCTGATGGGCGTGGTGCTGTTCGGCGAGACCTTGAGCGCGATGAAGCTTGCCGGCATCGCGCTCGTCTTGATGGGGATCGTCGCGCTCAAGCTGGCGTAGTCAGTTGCTGCGATCAGATGCACCCATCCGCGAGCAGCAGCCTGCTGGTCGTCGTCGCCTGACGCAGTTTGAACAGGGGTTGAATCTCAGGATCATCCAAGAAGGCCTGAGCCTTCTCGCGGTCCGCAAATTCGATGATGACGAGACGCTCGGGCGCCCAGTCGCCCTCAATCGTTGTCGGCTCGACGCCGCGGACGATGTATCGCCCTGCGTGCTTGGCGATGAACGCCGGAACTTCAGCGATGTAAGTCTTGAATCCGGCGTAGTCGTTCACCGAGAGATCAAGAACCAGATACGCCTTCATCGCTCGCAATCTCCAGGGTGATGGGTTCGCAGCCATGCCGCGAACCCATCCACGTCGGAAGATATTACCGCACGTTGGCGAGGCGCATGTCGAGATAGGCCGTGATGGTTTCCATCAGCGGCTCGAGCTTGGAGTCGAAGAAGTGGTTGGCGCCGGGGATGATCTGCTGATCGATTACGATGCCTTTCTGGGTCTTCAGCTTCTCGACCAGCGTGTTGACGTCCTTGGGCGGCACCACCGCATCCTTCTCGCCATGCACGATCAGACCTGAGGACGGGCAGGGCGCGAGGAACGAGAAGTCGTAGAGGTTGGCCGGTGGCGCGATCGAGATGAAGCCCTCGACCTCGGGGCGGCGCATCAAGAGCTGCATGCCGATCCAGGCGCCGAAGGAGAAGCCGGCAACCCAGCAGGCGCGCGCCTCGGGATTGATGGTCTGCGCCCAATCGAGCGCGGCGGCCGCGTCGGACAATTCGCCGGTGCCGTGGTCGAACGCGCCTTGGCTGCGGCCGACGCCGCGGAAATTGAAGCGCAGCACCGAGAAGCCGCGATGGGCGAAGGCGTAGTAGCACTGGTACACGATCTGATGGTTCATCGTGCCGTGGAACTGCGGATGCGGATGCAGGATCATCGCGATCGGCGCATTCTTCTGCTTGGCCGGGTGATAGCGGCCCTCGAGGCGGCCGGCGGGGCCGGTGAAAATGACTTCAGGCATCGATGATCTCTGATCTAAGTCCCTTGGAGGTGATCCCTGCGCAATCGTCCGATTGTGGCTCTCGCAGCGTTGCCGCCGACGAGAGCACGGATGAAGGGTGGAGAGGCGCGCCCTCGGATGATGCGCGAGTGGCGCGCAGGTGAACTGACGCGCGCTTCTAACACAAGGCCAGGGTCAAAAAGCAAGCTTCTTCGACATCTCTCAATCAGCTCAAGAGCTTAGCCAGTCATTGCATTGTCATCTCTGGCTTGCCTGCCGCGACCTGGACCTGCCTGAATCAACCGAAGCACGGCAAGAGCCGGCCGTCCTGCCGAAGGGTGCTATCCAACTTATTGAAATCACGATTGTTTAGGGGGCGCCTGGGGCGATTCCCGCTGGCGCGGTTCGGCTTCCCAGCGATGCGACCGCCGGCCGGTAGCGCCGGCTGCCGCCGAGCGTCTGGCCGTTGTCGAAGGCGAGCTCGAAATCCCCTGATGGCTTGAGGTCCACGCCGCGCACCCGGTCGAGATTGGCGAGCTTGGTCCGGTGGACGCGAACGATGGAAAAGCGCGCCAGCTCGCTTTCCGCCGCTGCCAGCGTGCCCCGTATGAGGTGCTGGGTGCCGTCGGCGAGGCTATATTCGATGTAATTGCCGGCTGACGCGACCCAGAGGATATCGCGCGGCACCACGCGAATGCGGCTGGTGCCGTCGCGCAGCCAGATCAGATCGGCGGACGATGGCTGCTTCGGGGTGGGCGGCGCCGACGATGCGACTGCCGCGCTCTTCAGCTCACGCCGGCTTTCGAGCAGCCAGATCGTGGCGGCGATCAGAACAAAGGCCACGGCGTCTTTGCGGAATTCATACAGGACCGTCGCGAGCGAGAAACGGAAATCGTAGGCGCCGCCGGCGAGCCAGAGCGCGAGCTTCCGCACCCAGACCATGCCGGTGATGTGGAGGGTGGAGAAGCCGAGCAGGGCGATCGCCCCGATGGCCGCCTGGGCGGCGAGGCCGGCTGTCCGGCGCATGCGGCGGACCGCCAAAACCAGGATCGGCAGCAACAGCAGGATGACGGCGATGCTCGACATCTCCCAGAACAACCGCCGGCCGATGTCGTAGCTGTCGCCGCGCCAGGCCGCGTCCTGAGCGAACGAAAACGCATTGACGATTCCGATCACGAGCGCGACGGCCGCGATCGCTGCGAACATCATCCGGTCGCCGCCGCTGATCCCGAAAGTCCCGCGACTCGTCCCAGCCGCCGGCAGCTCATCCCCTCGTGTCCGATTCTGATCCCAAACCGGCTCGACGCGCGCCGCAGGCGGAGCATTTTCGGTGTCAGCCATTTTCGTCAGTCCTGGCCCCAAAACCGCGTTTGTCGTCCCGTCAAGGAGCAGAAAACCATGACAACACCACAGCAATCCCAAAGCTCTGAAAGGCGTATCGACCTGGACTGGGTGCGGATTTTAGCCTTCGCGCTGCTCATCTTCTACCACGTCGGCATGCTCTACATGTCCTGGGGATTTCACATCAAGAGCACGCACCGGCTGACGTGGCTGGAACCGGTGATGCTCTTCCTCAACCCATGGCGGCTGTCGCTTCTGTTCCTGGTGTCTGGGGTTGCCACCCGCTTCATGCTCGGCAAGTCCAGCCTCGCCTCGCTTGCCGGTGCGCGATCGGCGCGGCTCCTGATCCCGCTGATCTTCGGCATGCTCGTGATCGTGCCGCCGCAGGCCTATCTCCAGATCGTCGAAAGCCTCGGCTATCCCGCCGGCTTCTTCGATTTCTACGCCAGGCACTACTTCGCCTTCGGCGCGCAATTCTGTCCGAAGCCGTGCATCGTGTTGCCGACCTGGAACCACCTCTGGTTCGTGGTCTATCTGTGGGTCTACACCATGGCGTTGATCGGCGTGCTCGCGTTATGGCCGGCCGGCGCTGACTGGCTTGGCCGAAAGCTGGCTCGTGCGCTTACCGGCCCATGGCTCCTGATCGCGCCCTGCCTGCTGTATGCGGCCTGGCGCCTGGTGCTGTTCCCGGCTTTCCCGTCGACACACGCGCTGTTTGGCGACTGGTACAACCACGCGGACCACGCCACGGCCTTCCTGATCGGTTTCCTGCTGGCCAAGCAGGAGGGGATCTGGCGCGAACTCGAACGCCTGCGCTGGGCGGCCCTGCTGGCCGCCGCCGCGTGCTTCGCTGGCTTCATCCTGGTACGCGCCGGCCTGTTTGCGCCGTCGCCCATGCTGAAGTGGTTCGCCGCCTCGGCCTATGGCTGTTATCAATGGCTCGCGATCGCCGTCGTGCTGGGCTTTGCCCGGCGCTATCTTACAGCCGACAGCCCGGCGCGGCGCTATCTGACCGACGCGATCTTCCCGTACTACATAGTGCATCAGACCGCGATCATCGTGATCGCGCATCAATTGCATGGCAGCGGTCTGTCGGCTGGGATCGAAGCGTCCATTGTCATCGCCGGGACCGCGCTCACATGTGTGGCGAGCTATGAGATCGTCCGACGCGTTGCCTGGCTGCGGCCGCTGTTCGGGTTGCGCGCGGTGCCGCGAAGTGTTGCGAGGATGGAGCAGCAGCCGGCCTGACGAGCGCACGCCGTCCGATTGGCCGGACGACAAAAGGTGCTAAGAGGGCCAGATGCCGAACCGTGTCTATCTCGACTGGAATGCGACCACGCCGCTGCGCCCCGAGGCGCGGGCGGCGATGGTCGCGGCCTTCGACCTGGTCGGCAATCCATCCTCGGTCCATGCCGAGGGGCGGGAGTCGCGGCGGCTGGTCGAAGAAGCCCGCGCGACACTCGCCGCCGCGGTGGGGGCGCAGCCGCGCAACATCGTCTTCACCTCCGCCGGAACCGAGGCCAATGCGCTGGCGCTCTCGCCGGGTTTGCGGGGCCCGTCCGGCGCACCCGTCGAGCGGCTGCTGGTCTCGGCGGTCGAGCACGCCTCGGTGCTGGCCGGCGGCCGGTTCCCGGCGGACAAGATCGGGGTGATCCAGGTCACGCGCTCCGGCGTGGTCGACCTCGATCATTTGAAGGCGCTGCTGAAGGGCGGCCCGCCGGCCCTGGTCTCGATCATGGCCGCCAACAACGAGACCGGCGCTCTTCAGCCCGTCACGGAGGCTGCAACCATCGTCCACGAGGCCGGCGGCCTGCTGCATGTCGACGCGATCCAGGCGCTTGGCAAAATACCGTTCGATATCAATTCAGTAGGCGCCGACCTTGCGACCTTTTCTGCGCACAAGATCGGCGGCCCCAAGGGGGTCGGCGCCCTGGCGATGGCCGATGGGATAAGCGGCCTTGAGCCGGTGCTGCGGGGCGGCGGACAGGAGTTCAGCCGCCGGGCCGGAACCGAGAACATTGCCGGGATCGCCGCCTTCGGGGCGGTGGTGAAGGCTGCGCTTCAGGCTATGCCGGAGGATGTGAAGTGTATGGCAAGTCTCAGAGATCGCTTGGAAAATGGCCTCCGCGAGGTTCCCGGGACGACCGTTTTTGCGAAAGACGTGGCGCGGTTACCAAATACCGTCCTCTTGACGGCGCCCGGCTTGAAGGCCGAAACCGCCGTGATCGGCTTCGATCTGGAAGGCATCGCGGTCTCCTCCGGCTCCGCCTGTTCCTCCGGAAAGGTCCAGCCGTCTCACGTCCTGTCGGCGATGGGCTATGATCCCGCGGTGGCCCAGGGAGCGGTGCGTCTCAGTCTGGGCTGGTCCACGGAACCGGCGGACATCAATAGGGCGTTAGAGGCTTGGCGAAAGCTTGGTAATACCCTACTTAAGGGCTAAGCGACGAAACACGGCTTGAACGGTTCTAAGCCGTGCTTTCCGCAGAGAAATATCGTAATACTCGTCCGAGTTTGATCCACCGCGGTCCTTGAAACCGCGAGCGGAGGATGGAATGCCAGCCGTACAAGAGACGGTCGAGCGCGTGAAGCGCATCGACGTCGACCAGTATCGTTATGGGTTTGAGACCCTGATCGACTCCGAGAAGGCCCCCAAGGGGCTGTCGGAAGAGATCGTAAAATTCATCTCGCAGAAGAAGAACGAGCCCGCCTGGATGCTGCAGTGGCGGCTGGAAGCCTATCGGCGCTGGCTGACCATGCAGGAGCCGACCTGGGCCCGCGTCGATTATCCCAAGATCGACTTCCAGGACCTCTATTACTACGCGGCGCCGAAGCCGAAGAAGACGGTCTCCTCGCTCGACGAGATCGATCCGGAGATCCTGAAAACCTACGAGAAGCTCGGCATCCCCTTGCGGGAAGTCGCCATGCTCGAAGGCGTCGAGCCCAAGCCCGGCGAGGAAGATCCGGCCCGCCGCAAGATCGCGGTCGATGCTGTCTTCGATTCGGTCTCGGTTGCGACCACGTTCAAGGCTGAGCTGAAGAAGGCCGGCGTGATCTTCATGCCGATCTCGGAAGCCATACGAGAGCACCCCGAGCTGGTGCAGAAATATCTGGGCTCGGTGGTTCCGACCTCGGACAATTTCTATGCGACGCTGAACTCGGCGGTGTTCTCCGACGGCTCGTTTGTCTACGTGCCGCCGGGCGTGCGCTGCCCGATGGAGCTGTCGACCTATTTCCGCATCAATGAGCGCAACACCGGCCAGTTCGAGCGTACGCTGATCATCGCCGACAAGGGCTCCTACGTTTCCTATCTCGAAGGCTGCACCGCGCCGCAGCGCGACGAGAACCAGCTGCATGCCGCCGTGGTCGAGCTCGTCGCCCTCGACGACGCCGAGATCAAATATTCGACGGTGCAGAACTGGTATCCCGGCAATTCCGAAGGCAAGGGCGGCATCTACAATTTCGTCACCAAGCGTGGCGACTGCCGGGGCGCCAACTCGAAGATTTCCTGGACCCAGGTCGAGACCGGCTCGGCCATCACCTGGAAATATCCGAGCTGCATTCTGCGCGGCGACAATTCCCGTGGCGAGTTCTACTCGATCGCGATCTCGAATGGCTATCAGCAGGTGGATAGCGGCACCAAGATGATCCATCTCGGCAAGAACACGTCGAGCCGGATCATCTCCAAGGGCATCGCCGCCGGCAAGTCGCAGAACACCTATCGCGGTCTCGTCACCGCGCACCGGAAAGCGACCGGCGCGCGCAACTTCACCGCCTGCGACTCGCTGCTGATCGGTGACAAATGCGGCGCGCACACGGTGCCATACATCGAGGCCAAGAACTCCTCGGCGACTTTCGAGCACGAGGCGACGACCTCGAAGATCTCCGAGGACGTGCTGTTCTACTGCATCCAGCGCGGGCTCAGCCAGGAAGAAGCGGTCGGCCTCGTCGTCAACGGCTTCGTCAAGGACGTGCTGCAGCAGCTGCCGATGGAGTTCGCGGTGGAAGCGCAGAAGCTGATCTCGATCTCGCTCGAAGGGTCGGTCGGCTAGCTCGGACCTCGTCCTGAAGAGGCCGCGCAAGCGGCCGCCTCGAAGGATGGATACCGGAAAGATTGGTGGCCTCAATCCTTCGAGACGCGCCTGCGGCGCTCCCTGGGATGAGGGGATAGATGGAAAAACATTATGGCTTTGCTTGAAGTGAAAGACCTCAAGGTTCGTGTCGAGGAGCGTGAGATCCTCCACGGGCTGACGCTGACCGTGAACGAGGGCGAGGTGCACGCGATCATGGGGCCGAACGGCTCCGGCAAGTCGACGCTCTCCCATGTCATCGCCGGCAAGCCCGGCTACGAGGTCACCGACGGCCAGATCCTGTTCAGGGGCGAGGACCTGCTGGAGATGGATCCCGACGAGCGTGCCGCCAAGGGCGTGTTCCTGGCGTTCCAATATCCGGTCGAGATCCCCGGCGTCACCACCATGAATTTCCTGCGCACGGCGCTGAACGCGCAGCGCAAGGCGCGCGGCGAGAGCGAGCTGATGGTGCCGGACTTCCTCAAGAAGGTCCGCGAAGTCTCGAAGTCGCTGAACATCCCGCAGGACATGCTCAAGCGCGGTGTCAATGTCGGCTTCTCCGGCGGCGAGAAGAAGCGCAACGAGGTGCTGCAGATGGCGCTGTTCGAGCCCAGCCTGTGCATCCTCGACGAGATGGATTCGGGCCTCGACATCGACGCGCTGCGCATCGCGGCCGACGGCGTCAACGCACTGCGCTCGCCGGGGCGCGCGATGGTCGTCATCACCCATTATCAGCGGCTGCTGAACTACATCGTGCCCGACGTCGTGCACGTGATGTCCAGGGGCCGCGTCGTGAAGAGCGGCGGCAAGGAATTGGCGCTGGAGCTGGAAGCCTCCGGCTACGCCCAGTTCGAGGATGCCGCGTAAGGAATTTTAAGATGAACGTTGCTGTGGCAAAGACCGGGAGCGGCCGCGCGGTGAGCGATCTCTTCGCCAGCGCCGAAGGCCGCCTGCCGGGTTCGCCTGACGTGATGGCGGCGCGCCGCGAGGCGTTCGAGACCTATGAGCGTCTCGGTCTGCCGCACCGCCGGATCGAGGAATGGAAATACACCGACCTGCGCGCGCTGGTCGGCGAGGTGCTGCCGCTGGCCGCCGTGCCCGATGCGACCGCGCTGAAGCGCGCCGCGGACGCGGTCAAGGCGCATGCCATCGCGGGCGCCCGCAAGTTGGTGCTGGTCGACGGCGTGTTCGCGGCTGAGCTTTCAGACGTGAAGGCGCTTGCGTCCGAGGTCGGCTTCAAGACTCTGCGCGAGACGCTGGATAAGGATGCCGGTCTCCTCAAGACCGCGTCCACCGATGCCGTGATCGCGGTCAACGCGGCGCTGGCGACCGACGGCGTGGTGCTGTCGATCGCGGATGGAACGCAGCTCTCTGCGCCGGTCCAGATCATCCATGTTGCGATCGCCGCATCGGTCTCGGCTTTCACCCGCTCGCAGGTGGCGATCGGGAAGGGCGCCCGCGCCACCATCATCGAGAGCTTCGCCGCCGCCGGCGCTGCGGCCTACCAGGTCAACGACGCCGTCATCGTCTCGATCGGTGACGACGCCGACGTCGCGCATATCCGCCTGATGGACGATGCGGCCGATGCGGTGAACATCACCTCGCAGTTCGTCACCGTCGGCGCCAACACCAAGCTGAACGTCTTCAACATGACCAGCGGCGCTGCGGTCAGCCGCTTGCAGGGCTTCATTACGCTGGCGGGCGAGGGCAGCCAGCTCTCGGTCAACGGCGTCAACCTGTTGAAGAAGACCGAGCACGGCGACACCACACTGGTGGTCGACCATGCCGTGCCGAACTGCGTCAGCCGCGAGATCTTCCGTGCGGTGATCGACGACCGCGCCCATTCGGTGTTCCAGGGCCGCATCATCGTCCGTCCCGACGCGCAGAAGACCGACGGCAAGATGATGACGCGCGCGCTGCTGCTCTCGGACGAGGCCGAGGCCGACAACAAGCCCGAACTCGAGATTTTTGCCGACGACGTCTCCTGCGGCCACGGCGCCACCGCCGGCGCGCTCGACGACAGTCTGCTGTTCTACCTGAAGGCCCGTGGCCTGCCGGAGAAGCAGGCCCAGGCGCTGCTGATCCAGGCCTTTGTCGGCGAGGCGATCGAGCAGATCGCCGATGATACTTTGCGCGAGCACGTGATCGGCATCGCCGAGCGCTGGCTGGAGCGGCGGTCATGAGCACGCATCCGGCGGTCAAGAACGGCGCCTATGACGTTACGCGCGTGCGCCAGGATTTTCCGGCGCTCGCCATGCAGGTCTACGGCAAGCCGCTCGTCTATCTCGACAACGCCGCCTCGGCGCAGAAGCCGAGTGCTGTGCTCGACCGCATGACGCAGGCCTATACATCCGAATACGCCAACGTGCATCGCGGCCTGCACTACCTCGCCAATGCCGCGACCGAAGCCTATGAGGGCGGCCGCACCAAGGTGGCGCAGTTCATCAACGCTGCGCGCACCGAGGAAGTCATCTTCACCCGCAACGCGACCGAGGCGATCAACCTGGTCGCGTCTTCGTGGGGCGCCCCGAATATCGGGGAAGGCGACGAGATCGTCATCTCCATCATGGAGCACCATTCCAACATCGTGCCCTGGCATTTCCTGAGGGAACGCCAGGGTGCCGTGATCAAATGGGCACCGGTCGACGATGAGGGTAATTTCCTCATCGACGAATTCGAGAAGCTGCTGACGTCGAAGACCAAGCTGGTCGCGATCACGCAGATGTCGAACGCGCTCGGCACCATCGTGCCGGTCAAGGACGTCGTCAGGATCGCCCATGCCCGCGGCATTCCGGTGCTGGTCGACGGCAGCCAGGGCGCGGTGCATCTGCCGGTCGACGTCCAGGATATCGGCTGCGACTTCTACGTCTTCACCGGTCACAAGGTCTATGGTCCGACCGGCATCGGCGTGCTCTGGGCCAAGTACGACCACCTCGTCGCGATGCGCCCCTTCAACGGCGGCGGCGAGATGATCCGCGAGGTCTCGCGCGACGTCGTCACCTACGGCGATCCCCCGCACAAGTTCGAGGCGGGCACGCCGGCGATCGTCGAGGCCGTCGGCCTTGGCGCCGCCATCGACTACGTCAACTCGATCGGCAAGGAACGCATCGCCGCCTACGAGGCGGACCTCACCGCCTACGCCCAGGAGCGCCTGCGCGAGATCAACTCGCTGCGGCTGATCGGCACGGCGCGGGGCAAGGGCCCCGTGATCTCCTTCGAGCTCAAGGGCGCGCACGCCCACGATGTCGCCACCGTGATCGACCGCCAGGGCATCGCGGTGCGCGCCGGCACCCATTGCGTCATGCCGCTTTTAGAGCGGTTCAACGTGACGGCGACATGCCGGGCCTCGTTCGGCATGTATAATACGCGGGAAGAAGTCGATCATCTGGCACAGGCGCTGCTGAAGGCGCGGGATTTGTTTGCATGAGTGACACGGCCGAAATCAAAGCCAATCCGATGGAGACCCATTCGGCATTGCCGCCGGAGGAGACCGAGCGGCTGACCCGCGAGATCATCGCCGGGCTCAAGACCGTGTTCGACCCGGAAATCCCCGCCGACATCTACGAGCTCGGCCTGATCTACAAGGTCGAGATCAAGGACGACCGTTCCGTGGACGTGCAGATGACGCTGACGACGCCGAACTGTCCGGCCGCCGGCGAGCTGCCGACCATGGTCGAGAACGCGGTGGCGAGCGTGCCCGGCGTCGGCGTGGTCGACGTCAAGGTCGTCTGGGAGCCGCCGTGGTCGCCGGAACGCATGAGCGACGAGGCCCGCCTCGTGCTGAACATGTGGTGACGCCCTCGGGCCGCATTGAATTCGCTCCGCAACGGACCACATAGACAACATGACCCAGATTTCGTCAGGCTCGACACCAGCATCCACTCCGAAGCCGCGGCGCCCGCGCCCGCAGGTGATGCGGCTGACGGATGCCGCTGCCCAGCGCATCACCGAGCTGACCCAACGCGCGGACTCGGAGATCGTGGGCTTGCGCGTCGGCGTGAAGAACGGCGGCTGCGCCGGCCAGTCCTACACGGTCGAATACGCCCACGACATCCGCCCGACCGACGAGGTCGTCGAGGACAAGGGCGTCAAGATCCTGGTCGATCCCAAGGCCGTGCTGTTCCTGCTCGGCACCGAGATGGACTACAAGGCCGACAAGATGCAGGCCCAGTTCGTCTTCAACAATCCCAACCAGGTCTCCGCCTGCGGCTGCGGCGAGTCGGTCGAGTTGCGGCCGGCAAAGATCGACGGGTAGACTCTCCAGCGTCACTGCGAGGAGCCCGCGACAAAATTGCGAGCAATTTTGCGCTGGCGACAAAACAATCCAACCTGCCTCCGCGGCGGAAGTCTGGATTGCTTCGCTTCGCTCGCAATGACGGAAATGCTATGAAGGCTCACTTGCTTGCGCAGGGAAGCCTCCGATGGACCGCGAATTCCTGATCGACCTGTTCGCTGATTTCGGCCCGGTCACCATCCGGAAAATGTTCTCCGGCTACGGCATCTCGGCCGACGGCGTCAATTTCGCGCTGTCACTGCGCGCCGGCCTGTTCTTTCGCGCCGACGAGACGACCATTCCCGACTTCGAAGCCGAAGGCTCGAAGCCGTTCCAGTATTCGACCCGCGCCAAGACCGTGGTTGTGAATTCCTACTGGGAGCTGCCGGCGCGCCTGTTCGACGATTCCCAGGAGCTTGCGCAATGGGCGAGGGCGGCGCTCACTGCCGCGCAGCGCCAAGGTGAAGAAGCGACCGAAGGCGAAGAAGGCGGCGGCGAAGAAGAAGGTTGCGCCGAAGAAGGGTGTGGCGAAGAAGGTTGCCGGGAAGGCGATGCGTAGGGTGGGTTAGCGCAGCGTAACCCACCACTTCATACATCTTGATAGACAAGAGGTGGGTTACGCTGCGCTAACCCACCCTACAGAGGCGAGGATGAACGTCACGCCACCCGGCTGTGGCTCTCGATCGCGAATTCCGGATCGGCTTCGCAGATCACCCGGTTGCGGCCGTTGCGCTTGGCGGCATAGAGGCAGGCGTCGGCACGCTCGATCAGCGCGTCGGTGTCGTCGCCCTCCCTGAGCATGGAAACGCCGACGGAGATGGTGACGCGGCCGAGGATCTCGCCGGTCGATTTCTTCTTCAATTCCTTCGCCATCACGGCGCGGCGAATGTGATCGGCCACCGTCAGTGCCTGGCGCATCGCGGTGTTGGGGAGAACGACCGCGAATTCCTCGCCGCCGTAGCGCGCCGTGATGTCCTGGCCCTTGATGGTCTGCTTCAGCGAAAGGCCGACGAGCCGCAGCACCTGGTCGCCGGTGAGATGGCCGTAGGAATCGTTGAACGACTTGAAGTGATCGATGTCGAACAGCAGCAGCGACAGCGGCTCGCCCGAGACGAGCGCGCTCTGCACTGCCATGCCGATCATGCGGTCGAAATATTTGCGATTTCCCAGGCCCGTGAGCGGATCGGTCAGGCTTTCGGCGCGGATCGCCTCCAGGCTCTGCTGGAGATTGCTGATCTCGTTCTTCGACAGCGTCAGCCGGTCTTCGAGCGCCTTGTTGGTCTCGCGCATCTCGCTGGTGGAGCGCAGCAGCGCCTCGACGATCGCCTTGACCTGGTCGCGGTTCTCGGCCGACGACAGTTTCTCGGTCGCATCCGACAGACTGGTATCGTAGGCCCCGGTCATGCCGAGCGCCTCGCCCAACACCTTCACGACGTCGTCGATCTCGCCGACGACGCGCGCGCCGACCTTGTCGATGCGGTCGGTGGTCTTGATGTGGGAGAGATAGGTCTCGTAGATCTGCTCGAGATCGGCCTCGGTCAGCTTGCCGCTGCGCGCCAGCGTCTCATTGATGATCTTGTTGAGCGGTGCGTTGTAGCCGGTGGCGTAGACGTACCAGATCTCGTAATTGCGGGGAATGGCCGTCTGTCGAAGCGATCGGATCTGACCGAGCGCCACCTCGGCGAACGCCAGGGTGCGTTCGTGTTCGTCGAGTACCTTGATCACTGAACATCCCCACAGCGGCCGACGCGCCATCGACCGCAGCAATCCTTAAATTATGTTCGTAGGCTAACGGACGATCGTGAACGCCCCGTAAATATACGTTTACGGGGCATCCAGAAAATTGCAGATCGAGGATTTTCAACCGAAAATCTGGCGCGCCAGCGCGCTTCAGGCGCCGGCGGGGGAGCGCACCGGCCGCAGAAGAAACGCCGGCAGATGCGAGTGATCGCCCGGCTCGCTGTCGATCTCGCGCTGGCGGCGCGGCTCGGGACGGCCGATCGAGGGCACATGCGACGAATTCGCTTGCGGGCGCGCACCATTGCGCGGCTCGGATGATGGCCTGGCTTCGCGCGGAGGCCGTGCCTCGCGTGCCGGCCTCGCCTCGGGAGCCGCCCGTGCCTCGCCACGCGCCTCGCGCGGCTCGTGGCTGCGTTCGCGGTCATGACCGCGCCGCTCGCCGCGCTGCGGCTTGCCGCGTCCGCCGCGTGAACGCTCGCGGCCGCGCTGCTCGCGCGGACGCTCGCCTTGTTCGCCCGCTTCGGCGTGGACGTCATAGTCGCCTTCGGCGCGCGGAATGCTCTGGCCGATCAGCTTCTCGATCGCGGCCATCGACTTCTGGTCGAGCGGTGTCACGATCGAGATCGCGGTGCCGGTTCGGCCGGCGCGGCCAGTGCGGCCGATGCGGTGGACGTAATCGTCGGCGTGGTGGGGAACGTCGAAATTGAAGACGTGGCTGACCTCGGGAATGTCGAGGCCGCGGGCGGCGACGTCGGAGGCGACGAGGAGGGGCAGTTCACCCTTGCGGAACTGGTCGAGCGCGGCCATGCGGGCCGGCTGGTCCATGTCGCCATGCAGGGCACCGACGCTGAAGCCGTGCTTCTGCAGCGATTTGTGAACGATCGCGACCTCGCGCTTGCGATTGCAGAAGATGATCGCGTTCTTGAGGTCCTTGGCCTCGCGTAGCAAACGGCGGAGCAATTCGCGCTTCTCGTGCGCCTCGCGGCCGGCGGGCACCTGGGCTTGCGTAACGGTGACGGCGGTCGTGGCGGGCTTGGAGACCTCGACCTTCTGCGGATTGTGCAGGAAGGCTTCGGTGATGCGCCGGATTTCCGGCGGCATGGTCGCGGTGAAGAACAGGGTCTGCCGCGTGAAGGGAACGAGCTTGCAGATGCGCTCGATGTCGGGGATGAAGCCCATGTCCAGCATGCGGTCGGCTTCGTCGATGACGAGCAGTTCGACGCCGGTGAGCAACAGGCCGCCGCGCTCGGTATGGTCGAGCAGCCGGCCGGGGGTGGCGATCAGCACGTCGACGCCGCGCATCAGCTTGGCATCCTGGTCGCCGAAGGAGACGCCGCCGATCAGGAGGGCGACGTTGAGCTTCTGGCCGGCGCCGTAGCGATCGAAGTTTTCCTTCACCTGGGCCGCGAGCTCGCGGGTTGGCTCGAGGATCAGCGTGCGCGGCATGCGCGCCCGGGCGCGGCCCTTTTCGAGGATGGTGAGCATCGGCAGCACGAAGGCCGCGGTCTTGCCGGTGCCGGTCTGGGCGATGCCGAGCACGTCCTTGCGTGCGAGGACGTGGGGGATCGCCTGTTCCTGAATCGGGGTGGGGGTGGTGTAACCGGTGGCCGCCACTGCGGCGAGGACTTTTTCGGACAGTCCGAGATCTGAAAAGGACATTGAGCCTCTGGTCGAAACCGCCGTTCGGAATCGAGGGTAATAAGGCTGTCGCGTTCCACCCCGAAACGGCGCGCTCTCGAAGAAGCTGGGGGTGCTGACTCACGCGGACAAAGCGCAAGGCTCAGGAATCGCTCTTCGATCTGAGCCGCGTCGACCCGGAACATAGGCGGGAATTGGCCAAAGTCAATGGAGCGGGCGCGGGAAGAGCCTAAAAAGCCTGAGGTTTTTGCCCAAATCACGGGCGCGGCTGGGGTTTTCCCCCGAGCCCCCTCCGCCTGGCCGCAACCGCCTAGACAGCAGCTAAGGCCCGTCCGTGCCTTTGGCCCGGAAATCACCTGGGGCCATGCCGTAGGCGGCGTTGAACACCCGGTAATAGGTCGCCAGGCTCTCGAAGCCGCACGAGGCGGCGATGTCGGCGATCAGCCGTTCCGGCGCCTCGCGCAGCAGGCGGCGGCTCTGTTTCAGGCGCTCGTCGGTCACCGTCTGGGAAAAGCTCTTCTCCGCCATCTCGAACAGCATGTGCAGGTGACGAACGGAGACGCCGAGCAGGTCGGCCACCATGGCTGGCGCAAGATTGGGGTCCTGAAGGTGGCGCGCGATCAGCCGTCGGGCTTGCGAGAGGCGGGCGGTCCGCAGTGCCTCCTGTCCCCGCCGGCTTCCGGGCCGCACGATGCCGCGCTCGATCAGCGCCAGGTGGGCCAACGCCTGGACTAACGAGGTCTGGACGGCAGAGGCCGTATCGTCCGCGGCGATTTCGCCGAGATCGGCGAAGCAGGCCGCGAGCAGGGGCGCCAGGGCCAGATCGTTGAAGGTCCGGGGCGCCAGCTCGCGCATGCGCTTGTCCTGCACCGGGATGTGGCTCACGGGGATCTTGAGGATCCGCAGGTGGAAGCCCCCGGTGCCCAGCGGGGCGGTGCGGTACGGCAGGTCGGTATGGCTGGTGGCGAAGCTGCCATTGGCAATGGCAAAGTCGCTTGCGCGCATGCCGCCGAACCAGCCGCCGCTGCCGAGCTGTTGGTAGACGCAGATCGCCTCACCCGGGGCATAGGCGATGTCCGACGCGCTGCGCTCGACCGCGTAGGGCGAGGCCTTCAGCTCGACGAGGCCGGCGCCGCCCAGCTTACGCAGCGAGAATTCGCCGAAGAAGTCCGCGCGCCGCTCGCGCGCGAGCTCGGCGGTGACACCGAACAACCCCTTGGCGCGCACCTCGCGCCAATAGTCGAAGCGATCCTTCGGGTCGACCTCGTCCGTACACCAGTGCAACACGGCAGCCCCTCGCTTCCGGCGAAATTGTCCAAAAGGAAACAGATTCCAGCGGAATCGGCCATAGTCGGATCGTACAATCGGAGCCCCCCGGGGTCCTTGAACCGTCGTCAGGTCTGGGCCGACTATCACACAGCGGCAGGGGGGGTCCCATGAACTGCCGTTCGAAGATCGGTGGCAGGGCCGGTTCTGCAACGGGAAATTTTGCGATGACGCGTCGGCTTTTCAGAATTCTGGCGGCCCTTGGCCTCGCGGTGGGCCTGAGCGGTTTCGCGGGGCCCGCCTGGGCCGCTAAGCGCGTCGCGCTCGTCGTCGGCAACAACGACTACAAGAACGTGCCGAAGCTGCTCAAGGCGGTCAACGACGCTCGCACCATGGGCGACACGCTGAAGCAGCTCGGCTTCTCGGTGATGGTCGCCGAAAACCAGAGCCGGCAGCAATTCTCCGAGACGCTGCTCGCCTTCGACAAGGCCATCGAGCCCGGCGACACCGCCTTCTTCTTCTATGCCGGCCACGGCTTCGAGATCGCGGGCCAGAACTATCTGCTGCCGACCGACGTGCCGGCTGCGACGGAAGGGCAGGAGGAGCTGGTGCGCGACGCCTCGATCCTGGCCGACCGCATCGTCGAGCGGCTGCAGAACAAGAAGGCGCGGACCTCGATCCTGGTGTTCGACGCCTGCCGCAACAATCCGTTCGAGCGCAAGGGCACCCGCGCGGTTGCCGGCGCCGGCGGGCTCGCACCGATGACCCAGCTGCCCGAGGGCGTGTTCTCGGTGTTCTCCGCGGGTCCCCGCCAGACCGCGCTCGATCGGCTCTCCAATGACGACGCCAATCCAAACTCAGTGTTTACGCGCACCTTCGCCAAGGAGCTGCTCAAGCCCGGCGAGAATCTGGTGCAGGTGGCGCAGCGTACCCGCCGTGCCGTCAGCGAGCTCGCCGACACCGTGAAGCACAGGCAGGTGCCGGTCTATTTCGACCAGATGGTCGACGATGTCTTCCTCAGCGGCCTCGCCAAGGACACCGCCGCGCGTTCGGACGATCCGCCGCCCACGAAGCTTGCGGCGCTGCCGCCGGTGTCGGTGCCGCAGATGCCCAAGGAGGAGACCCTCAACGCGCCGATCGCGAGCTTCTCGCGTCACAATGGCGGCTGGAGCGTGACCTTCTCTTTCGCCGATCCGACGCTCGGCATTTCCTGGCGCATTGCCGGCACGGGCGATTTCCGCGAGACCGGCTTCATCGACACGCTCGATCCGCGCACCCGCAAGCGGATGCCGAACCCGTCGATCGAGCTGCCGCCGGATGCGCAGGCTGGCACGATCGAGGTCCGTTATGTCGATCAGTCCGGCGACATGCAGGGCCCGTTCCCGATCAGGTTCGATCCCGAGGCCGCGCTGATCCGCGACCAGCGCAAGATCCTCGACATGACCTCGACGAGCTGGCTGTCGTTCCGCGAGTTCAACGGGCTGCTCGTCTACTACACCCATCTCGTCTCCTACCGCTGCGCCATCCGCGAGGTGCGCATCGGCGTCGACAGCGCCGTGCCCAACCAGGTGCTGAAGATGCCGCCCTGCGACATGCGCGACCCCAGCGCGGTCAGCGCCGGCATGCCGCTCTACATGAAGCTCGCGCCAAGCACGAAATCCATCTCGGTGGAGCTGACCTATCGCGACGGCAGCGTGTCGGAGATCAAGAGCTTCAGGAGCGCGAACCGGAGTAATAATTGATGCGCTGTTCGATTGTGACGGGATGATCTTGCGCAGCGGCCGAACTTAAATCGGACAAGCCAAGGTGAAAGTGCTAGAGCCGGGAATGACAAGATTCATTATTGTCGCGCTCCTTACGACGCTTCCGGTTCTGGCTCAAACGAATCCAGTTCCCACAGCCCCACCTCTCACCGATCGCGAACGCGTCCAGGCGGACCGCGCGAAGGCTGCCGAGGATGAGAAGGGGGCTCCGGCCACGCGACCATGGGATCGCGACGCCGATGGCAAACGGCCGTGGGACCGCAAGTCGCCAAAGTCCTGAGACGCGAAGCTCGCTTCCCCCGCGGAAGGAACAACTCCTGCCGGGCTGGATTGTCTGCCAAACCAGGGAGACGATCCATGATCCGTAAATCCATCCTCGTCACGATCGCTTGTGCTGCGCTTTCGACGGCCGCCCTTGCTCAAGGAGGCGGTGGTGGCGGAGGCGGTGGTGGTGGCGCAGGCGGCGGTGGCGCAGGTGCGGGTGCCGCGGCAGGCACGGGGACCGGCGGAACCAGCGGCGGATCTGCGGCCTCATCGGGCGCGGGAATTGGAACGTCACCCAGCAGTGCCAATTCCGGGCCGTCGGCTCCCTCCGGCATGGGAACGCAGGGCACCACCACAGGCGCCAACATCAACACCAATAACAGCCCGACCAATCCCAACGTTCAGGCGCCGACTGCCGCCGGCAAGTCGCCCACGGCAGCTCAGGCCGAGCGAAACATGGGTGCCGGGCGCGCTCCGAATGGGGTGCCGATCGGTAGTCCGGGGTCCGGGACCAGCAACGAGGATCAGAAATAGTCGAACGCGATTGTCACGGAAGGCCCGCACGAAGCGGGCCTTTCATTTGGCGCCGGTCTGCTGCTCCCAACCCGCATTGATCCACCTGCGCCCTGCATAATTAGGACTCTCTTTGACCTGAATCGCGCTAGTATCGGCGGACATCTCTTCATCGATACTCACCTCGCGGTTCGCGTCTGCAGTGACACCCAACCCACAATCTGACAGGACCATGAAAGTCCGCTGCTGCGTCGTCGGCGGCGGACCTGCCGGCATGATGCTCGGTTACCTCCTGGGACGCGCCGGCATCGACGTCGTGGTGCTGGAGAAGCATGCGGATTTCTTCCGCGACTTCCGCGGCGATACCGTGCATCCGTCGACGCTTGAAGTGATGGATGAGCTCGGCCTGATCGACGGCTTCCTGAAGCTGCCGCACCAGCGCCTGCAAAAGATGGACGGCCTGTTCGGCGGCACGCCTGTGCGCATTGCCGATCTCAGCCGGCTCCATACCAAATACCCCTTCATCGCCTTCATGCCGCAATGGGACTTCTTGAATTTTCTGCGCGAGGCGGGCAGGCGCTTTGCCTCGCTCGAGGTGATGATGAGCACGGAGGCGATCGATCTGATCCGCCGCGGCGAGACGATCGCCGGCGTGCGGGCGAAGACGCCTGACGGCATCATCGACATCGAGGCCGATCTCACCATCGCCTGCGACGGCCGGCATTCGACGGTGCGCGAGCGCGCCGGCCTTAGCGTCGAGGAGATCGGCGCGCCGATGGACGTGCTGTGGTTTCGCGCCGGCCGCACACCCGAAGAGACCGAGAACGTGTTCGCGCGGGTCGAGCCCGGCAAGATGATGATCACCTTCGACCGCGGCGATTATTGGCAGTGCGCTTATGTCATCGCCAAGGGACAGTACGATGCGGTGAAGGCGAGGGGACTTTCGGCGCTGCTCGACGACGTCGTGCGCATGGCGCCGATCCTCCGCTCCGGCACCGCCGAGGTGAAGAGCTTCGACGACGTCAAGCTGCTCACCGTCGCGATCAACCGTCTGACGCGCTGGACGCAGCCAGGCCTGTTGTGCATCGGCGATGCCGCACATGCGATGTCGCCAATCGGCGGCGTCGGCGTCAATCTCGCCGTGCAGGATGCGGTTGCGACCGCGAACCTCCTGGCGGACAAGCTGCAGCATGGCTGCCCGTCCGAGCACGAGCTCGATGCCATCAGGCGCCGTCGCGCGTTCCCGGTGAAGATGACGCAAGCTATGCAGGTGGTCGTGCAGAACAACATCATCAGTGGCGCCTTGCAGGGCGGCGACCGGCCGCTGAAGGTGCCGCTGGTCGTGCGCCTCATCACCGCGCTGCCATGGCTCCAGGGCATTCCAGCGCGCCTGCTTGCGCTCGGCGTGCGGCCCGAGCACGTGCATTTGCGCGCCGCGCCGCAATCCTAGCGGAGGACTTCGGTAGGGATAACGCGGCGTGAATTCGCGCGCGATGCGTTGCACGCTTGCAACATCGCCATCGGATTCACGGCGCGATGCGGGCCCAACCCCCACGTTAACCGTGTTGATTTCAATTTTAGTAAGAGCCGTCTGTGACCGTGCGTCCATCAAGGACACGGGGTGTACCATGCGTAATAAGTTGATTGCCGCCTTTGCCTGCACGACGGCTCTGGTTTCGACCGGTGCGGCCTCCGCCGCCGATCTCGGTGCGCGTTACACGAAGGCGCCCGCCTATGTCGAGCCGCTTTTCAACTGGACCGGCTTCTATGTCGGCGGCCACATCGGTGGCGCATGGACCAACCAGCAGTTCATCAACAACGGCACCGGCGCGGCGTTCGGCGATCTGCTGCCGGGAGAGGGCTATCGCCAGCGCAACGCGGGCGTCATGGGCGGCGCGCAGATCGGCTACAATTGGCAGGCCAACAATTACGTGTTCGGCGTGGAAGGCACGATTTCGGGTCTCGACAACAAGGGCTCGTTCACGAACACCGTGTTTGGCGCCGCGGATGACGTGTTCTCCTGGCGTACCAACGTGCTCGCGACCGTGGTCGGGCGCGCCGGCTTCGCCGTGCAGAACAACCTCTTCTACATCAAGGGCGGCTATGCCGGCGCGAACAACCGCCTCTCGGTCACCGACACCGTCGGTGTGGCGACGGGCTCGGGCGGACAAACCCATTGGGCCAACGGCTGGACCGTCGGCGCCGGCTGGGAATACGGCGTCACCCGCAACTGGATCGTCGGCCTCGAATACAATTACGCGGCCTTCACCAGCCAGACCTATCAGCTCGGCGGCACCTCCGGAAACTACACCTTCGATGCCAAGCCGCGCGACATCCAATGGGCCGTGGTGCGCGCGAGCTACAAGTTCGACGCACCCACCATCGCCCGCTACTGAGCACGTCGACGCAACGCGACCAACGATCAAGAAAAGCACTGTCTCAATTCAAAAGCCCCGGCGTCGTCCGGGGCTTCTTTTTTGCGTTGTTGGATGGCGGGCAGGCCGGCTTCAGGCCATCACCGAGAATCCGCCGTCGACCGGGATCGCCGTACCCGTGACGAAATTCGACGCGGGCGATGCCAGGAACACGGCGATGCCGGCGAAGTCGTCGATGTCGCCCCAGCGCCCCGCAGGCGTGCGCGCCAGCACGCGCTCGTGCAGCCCCGAGACCTGCTGTCGCGCGCCGCGGGTGAGATCGGTGTCGATCCAGCCCGGCAGGATGGCGTTGACCTGGATGTTGTCGGGCGCCCAGGCATTGGCGCAGGCGCGGGTGTACTGCACGATGCCGCCCTTGCTGGCCGCATAGGCGGTCGCGAAGCTTGCGCCGAAGATCGACATCATCGAGCCGATGTTGATCACCTTGCCGTTGCCGGACGCCTTCAGCGCCGGATAGGCCAGCTTCGAGCACACGAAGGCGCTGGTGAGGTTGGTGTCGATCACCTTGTTCCACTCGTCGAGCTCGAGCTCGTGCGGCGGCTTGCGGATGCTCATGCCGGCATTGTTGACGAGGATGTCGATGCGGCCGAGCTCCTTGACGACACGGTCGATCATGGCTGCGACCGCCGCCTTGTCGGTCACGTCGGTGGCGACGGCGATCGCCTTCACGCCGCGCTGCCTGAGATCGGCCACGGCGGCGGCGGACTTGCTCTCGTTGCGTCCGACCACGGCGATGTCGGCGCCGGCATCGGCGAGGCCGCGCGCCATGCCGAGCCCGATGCCGCCATTGCCTCCCGTGACGATCGCGACCTTGCCGCGGAGATCGAACCGGCTGGATGTCATGCTTGGATTCCCTGAGTTCTTCTATTGGTTGCTCTGCCAGATCAGCACCAGCCCGAACCCGGCCATGGCTGCGCCATAGCCGGCCCAGTGCAGCTGGTTGACCATGAAGCTCGATCGCGGCCACGGAACCGTGCCCGTGCCCTGTCCGATCCAGAGCAGCCCGAGAGCGGTTGCAAACAGGCCTGCCACCAGCAGAAATCTGCGCATGCCTTCCTCCCATCGGTCCGCTTCTGTCGCGCTCCACGGCATCAACGACTGCCGCAGCCACGAAAACTTGCCGACAGACTAGCCGTAGCTCTGGTACGGACACAATGGGCCGTGGCCGCAAGGACGCTAGGCCCAAAACGAAAAAGCCCCGGCGATGCCGGGGCTTTGACGCTTGATCGTGCGATCAGATCAGTACTTCGCGACCACAGGGCCAGTCCAGTTGAAGCGGTAGACTAGCGAGGTCGAGATCGTTTGGTTCCAGCTGTTGGCGCGGACGCTGTTGATGGTCGGGAGGTCGCCGATATCGGTGCGGATAGCCTCAGTCTTGGCATTGTAGAAGGCCGAACGGTACTCGGTCTTCATGAACCAGCCGGGCGAGGTGATGCCGAAGATGTTCAGGCTGTTCTCGACGCCGCCGCCGATGAACCAGCCGTGACGATCGTAGCCATTGAGGTGAACACCGGCCGGGGTACCGCCGAGCGTCGTGAAGTTGGTGCGGCCGAAGTGAGCGCCGGAGTAACCGCCGTTGACGTAGGAGAGAACGTTCGGAGCGACCAGCCAGCCGAGGCGCACGCCCGCGGCCCAAGAGGTCTCCAGCTTCTGGTTACCAGTGATGTCGAAGATCGGATCCTGGATGGTGGAGCGGATGCTGCCGAACTGAGCGTCGCCAAACACACCGGCCACCCAGGTGCCGCTGAACTGCCAGTCGTAACCAGCGCCGACCGTACCAAACCAACCGGAACCGCCCTGACGCTGGGTGATGGTCAGCGGGGTACCCGTGGCGGTGTCGACAATCTGCTGGTCAGCATTGGAGAGGCCGCCGCCGCCGCCGCCGAAGACGTAGAAGCCGGTCCAGTTGGCGACGGGCGCCGGCATCGGGGCCTTCGCGTAGGGACGGGCGCCCAAGTCGGCAGCCGAGGCCGTGCCGGTCATCGCCGCAACCGCGGTCAGAGCGAGCAATGTCTTCTTCATTTTAAATCCCCAAACCTTGTCGGCGCGAGCGCACTGAAGTCCGTGTCATCTGATGACCGGACTATAGACGGTTCTTGCCGAAATGCTGTTGCCGGACAGGCACAGTCGCCGGAAAACGCCGGTGTGGGGGTATTTTGCGGCGGCCTCGCCCAGATCTAAAAAAAAATTGTTATGTTTCAAGGCCTTGACCGAATTCTAGCGACTCGATTTTGAGTAAGGTTTCGTTAGCAAATTCGGTTTTGTCCGAGACGGAGGCAATCCTGCTCCCGGCCGCAGCATCCGCTGAGTCGCTGGCCGAGTCGCCGCGAGACGAATCCGGAAAGCAACGAAGATCCCGGCAGCACACAAGGCAAACTGGTCCGAAACGGCGGCCGCTGCCCCAAAGACACAGCCCCGGCTTTGGGCCGGGGCTGTGTTGGCGTGCAGCCGGTTTGGTTGCCGCCTCAAACGTCCAGCAGCTCGTCGCTGGCAAACTCGGCCTTGTCCGAGATGAAGGCAAAGCGCGCCTCGGCCTTGGTGCCCATCAGCCGCTCGACCGAATCCGCCGTGGTGTCGCGGTCGTCGGCCAGCAGCACCACCTTGAGCAGCGTCCGCCTGGCCGGGTCCATGGTGGTCTCCTTGAGCTGCGCGGGCATCATCTCGCCGAGCCCTTTGAAGCGGTTCACCTCGACCTTGGCGTTGGCGTTGAACGCGCTCTTGAGCAGCGCCTCCTTATGCGCGTCGTCGCGGGCGTAGACCGACTTGGAGCCGTGGGTCAGCTTGTAGAGCGGCGGCACCGCGAGGAAGAGATGGCCTTCGTCGATCAGCCGCGGCATCTGGCGATAGAAGAAGGTGATCAGGAGCGAGGCGATGTGGGCGCCGTCGACGTCGGCGTCGGTCATGATGATGATGCGCTGATAGCGCAGATCCTCCTCGCGATATTGCGCGAGCGTGCCGCAGCCGATCGCCTGCACGAGGTCGGAGAGCTGCGCATTCGCCGTCAGCTTGTCCTTGCCGGCGGAGGCGACGTTGAGGATCTTGCCGCGCAGCGGCAGCACGGCCTGGTTCTTGCGGTCGCGCGCCTGCTTGGCGCTGCCGCCGGCCGAGTCGCCCTCGACGATGAACAGCTCCGAGCCCTCGGTGCCGGCATCGGTGCAGTCGGCGAGCTTGCCGGGCAGGCGCAGCTTCTTGCCGGCCGTCTTGCGTGCGGTCTCCTTCTCCTGCCGCCGCCGCAGCCGCTCCTCGGCGCGGTCGATGACGAAGTCGAGCAGCCGGTTGGCCATGTTCGGATTGCCCGACAGCCAATGGTCGAACGGGTCCTTCATCGCCTGCTCGACGATGCGCTGCGCTTCGGCGGTGGCGAGGCGATCCTTGGTCTGGCCCTGGAATTCGGGCTCGCGCACGAACACCGAAAGCATCACGGCGGCGCCCACCATCACGTCTTCCGAGGTGACGGAGGCGGCGCGCTTGCCCTGGCCGACGCGCTCGGCGTGATCCTTCAAGCCGCGCAGCAGCGCGCTGCGCAGGCCGGATTCGTGGGTGCCGCCGTCGGGCGTCGGCACGGTGTTGGTATAGGAGGAAAGGAAGCCGTCGGCATCCGCGGTCCAGGCCACCGCCCATTCGCAGGCGCCGTGCGCGCCGTTGCGTCCCGACTTGCCGGAGAAGATGTCCGGATGCACCAGCGTGTCGGCGTGGATCGCGGCAGCGAGATAGTCCTTGAGGCCGCCCGGGAAGTGGAACGTCGCTTCCGCCGGCACGTCCTCTACGCCCTTGAGCAGCTCGGGCGCGCAGTTCCAGCGGATTTCGACGCCGCCGAACAGGTAGGCCTTCGAGCGCGTCATCTTGAACAGGCGCTGCGGCTTGAACGCGGCCTTCTGCCCGAAGATGTCGGTGTCGGGCTTGAAGCGCACGCGCGTGCCGCGGCGGTTGTTGACCTTGCCGAGGTCCTCGAGCTTGCCCTTGGGATGGCCGCGCTCGAAGGTCATGCGGTAGAGCTTCTGGCTGCGCGCAACCTCGACCTCGAGACGCGAGGAGAGGGCGTTCACCACGGAGATGCCGACGCCGTGCAGACCGCCCGAGGTCTCGTAGACCTTGCTGTCGAACTTGCCGCCCGAATGCAGCGTGCACATGATGACTTCGAGCGCCGACTTCTTCGGGAATTTCGGATGCGGATCGATCGGGATGCCGCGGCCGTTGTCGGTGACGGTCAGGAAACCGTCCGCACTCAGCTCGACTCCGATGAAGGTCGCATGCCCGGCCAACGCCTCGTCCATCGAGTTGTCGATGACTTCGGCGAACAGATGATGCAGCGCCTTCTCGTCGGTGCCGCCGATATACATGCCGGGCCGGCGCCGCACCGGTTCCAGCCCCTCGAGCACCTCGATGTCGGCTGCCGTGTAATCGGCTTCCCCCCCACTGCGCGGCGCCGCCTTGACGGCTGTGCGGGGCTTCGGCTCGTCACCGCCGAAGAAATCGTCTTTTGCTTTTGGCTTCAACTGCTTGGACATATATCTTGATGGGTTTTGAGGGCCGCAGAAGCGGCGAATCGGTTAAGCCGACTATGCCACTTCTGACTTGGAAAGGTTACCGTAGGGCGGACTGGGCGCTGTGGGTTGGGAGCGAATCCGGGCGATTTTACGCCGCAGCCTCGCCATTTCCCGGCAATTTGACGTGCCGGCTTGGTGATGTCTGGGTTTTGTGACTTGATGTCACACAAGTCCTTGGCTTACCAGTCCTTTTCATCGAGCAGCACCTTGAGACGGGCGGGAAGGCTATTTTGGATGGAGCAGTTTGCGCACGCCCTTACTGACTTCGTGCGCGTTCACCAGGCTTGGGCAGCGCCAATTGTGTTCGTGCTGGCCTTCGGAGAGTCGCTCGCTTTCATCTCGCTGCTGGTCCCGGCCTGGGGCGCGCTGGTGGCAATCGGTGCGCTGATCGGGGTCAGCGGCATCAACTTTTTTCCGGTCTGGATTGCCGGCGCCCTCGGCGCGGCGCTGGGTGACTGGGTCTCCTACTGGTTCGGCTACCGCTACAAGGAGAAGGTCGCCGAGATGTGGCCGCTTTCGCGCTATCCGGGACTGCTCCCCAGAGGCGAGGCTTTCGTGCGCAGCTGGGGCGTCCCCAGCATCTTCATCGGGCGCTTCTTCGGACCCCTGCGCGCCTCGGTGCCGCTCGCGGCCGGCATCTTCGAGATGCCCTATTGGACCTTCCAGGCGGCCAATTTCGTCTCGGCCCTGATCTGGTCGGCCGTGCTCCTGCTGTTCGGCGACGTGCTCGCCAAGATCATGGAATGGATCTGGCGGGTGATCTGACCGGGCAACGGGGCCGCCCGGTCAGGGCGTCAGGCCAAGCCTTCTAAGCAAGCCTACAGCGATGCGTTCCAGATCGCGGGGATCCAGCGATATCCGGAGCCGTCCTTCTCGACCCGGACGAGACCGGGGAAGGCGGCGTGGAAGGCCTGGATCGGCATCTTCTCGGCAATCGCCATGTCGTAGAGCTTGCGGCGCGTCTGCTGGGCCAGCGGCTTGTCGACGTCGGATGCGATGTTCCATTCGGGATGCTTCACGAACAGGAACGCTGCGCCCGCGGTGATATCCACCTGCACCAGCACCTTCTCGGCGCCGGAGGCGACGATGAAGGAATTGTGGCCTGGCGTGTGGCCGGGGCTCGCCACCGAGGTGATCCCGGGCGCGACTTCCTTGCCGGCCTCATATTGCGTGACCTTGCGGCCCAGGGCATCGAACACGCGGCGAATGTTCTTGAAATTGTTCTCGAGGATCGGATTGCCCATCCCCTTGCTCATCTCGCCGTCATCCATCCAGAACTTCCATTCCACCGCCGGAACCATGATCTCGGCATTGGGGAAGGCGGGCTTGTTCTCGGCCGCCAGCAGGCCGTTGATGTGGTCGCCATGGAAATGGGAGATGATGACGGTATCGACCGCCGCGCGGTCGATGCCGGCGGCGGCGAGATTGTTTTGGAATTGGCCGACCTTGCCCTTCGACTGCGTGAACTGGTCGGGACCGAGCCCCGTATCGATGACGACGAGCTTCGGTCCGGTGTTGACCACCACCGGGTTGAAGGTGTGGGTGACCTTGTCGGCCGGCAGGTGGTGCTCGGCGAACACTTTGTTGATGTCATCCTTGCTGGCGCCGGCGGCGTAATTGTCGGTCAGATTGACGGTCGCAACGCCGTCGCAGACCACCGTGACCTGGTGGGTGCCGACATTGTAGCGATAGAAGCTCGCATTCTGCTTCTCGGCCAGCGGCGCGGCGGCGCCCGCGGGCGAAATCTTCACGAAAGGCAGGAGCGCCGATGCGGCGGCGCCGGCTAGCGTTGCGCGACGAGTAATCTCGGTCATGGTGATGTCCTGAGGCTGGGTGCGAACGGCTCGGGGCCGGCGAAGAGGTTGTGTCCCGCCGGTCGTTCTCGAAAACCCCTACTTCTAGTGGAAATTCCACGGCGGGCCGATGACATCTGTGCGCGTCCTGCCGTCGCGCGTGCGGCATCCTGCCGTCCCACTGAACCGATTTGCTCTTGACCATGGAACCAGCGGGCATTATAGCCGCGCGCCATGATCAACGCCGCGACCATTCTGTTCGCCCGTCGCCGCCGCCGCAGCTTAGCGGTTTGGGCGGTCGATCGCGTTTGAGATCATCGTCTTTGCCGCTGGACCCGATCCGCGGCATCCTCTCTCCTGTCAGCGCGATCTGATCCGGCGGTCCCCCGAGGAGGCCCAGCAGGAGACCACGATGTACACGCCACCCTTTTTCAAGCAGGACCGCGCCGCGAGCCTGAAATTCGCCGAGGAGCGCGGCTTCGGCACGATGTGCGCCTTCGATGGCAAGCGGCCGATCGCCTCGCCGTTGCCGTTCTATTTGACCTATGCCGCAGATGGCACGCCGCAGGCTGCCTTTCATCTCGCCCGTCACAATCCGCTGCTAAAGCTGGCGGGCGGCGAGGCGTCGTGGCTGCTCGCGGTCAACGGCCCGGATGCCTATGTATCGCCGGACTGGTACGTCTCGCCGGATCAGGTTCCGACTTGGCTCTACCAGTCGGTGCATCTGAGCGGGCCGGTTCGGCTGTTGTCGGATGACGAGCTGGCGGTGCAGCTCGAGGTGCTCAGCGCCAAGTTCGAGAGCTGGCTGCTGCCGAAAAAGCCGTGGACGTCGGCCAAGATGACGGCGGGTCGGCTGGAGACGATGAAGAAAGGGATCGTTGGGCTGGTCATGACCGTTGAGGAGGTCGAAGGCAGCTTCAAGCTGAACCAGCACAAGTCGGATGCCGATTATGCAGCGATCGCGAATGCGCTTGACGGCGGCGATGCCGATGCCAAGCGGATCTCACAATTGATGCGGCAGGCAAGGCCGCAGATTTTCGCAGACGACACGAACATGCTCGAAGGGAGCGCATCATGAGCCTCGCTGACACCACCAAAGCTCCGGCCACCAGCGCGGCCAAGAAGCCGGCCACCGTCTTCGTCGACGGCGGCTCCGGCACCACCGGGCTCGGCATCAATGAGCGGCTGAAGCTCCAAAGCGACGTCGCGGTGAAGACCATTGCCGACGACAAGCGCAAGGATCCCGCGGCCAAGAAGGCGCTGATGGAGGAGGTGGATCTCGTCATCCTCTGCCTTCCCGACGATGCCGCCAAGGAAACCGTTGCCCTGGTCGACGGCATGGGGGCTCACGCGCCGAAGGTGCTGGATGCCTCGACCGCCTACCGGGTCGCGCCGGACTGGGCTTACGGCTTTGCGGAGCTGACGCCGGACCAGGCCGGCAAGATCAAGGCCGCGAAGAAGGTCTCCAATCCCGGCTGCTATCCGACCGGCGCGATCGCGCTGCTGCGGCCGATCGTCGATGCCGGCCTGCTGCCGCCTGATTATCCCGTCACCGTCAACGCGGTGAGCGGCTATTCCGGCGGTGGCAAGTCGATGATCGCAAGCTTCGAGGATGGCAGCGCCCCGTCCTTCGAGCTCTACGGCCTCGGCTTCGAGCACAAGCATCTGCCGGAGATGCAGCTCTATTCGAACCTGACGCGGCGGCCGATCTTCATTCCCTCGGTCGGCAACTACCGGCAGGGCATGCTGGTCTCGGTGCCGCTCCAGCTCGACACGCTGCCGGGCAAGCCCGGCGGCGCCGACCTGCAGGCGGCGATGGCAAAACGTTACGCCGGCTCGAAATACGTCAAGGTGATGCCGCTGCAAAACGAGGCGAGCAAGGGCGGCCGGCTCGAGCCGGAGGCGCTCAACGAGACCAACATGCTCGAGCTCTACGTCTTCGCCAGCGACAAATATCACCAGGCGCTATTGGTCGCCCGGCTCGACAATCTCGGCAAGGGGGCATCCGGCGCAGCCGTGCAGAACATGCGGCTGATGCTCGGCCTGCCGGAGGAGTGAGGCAGGCCTCTATCCTCCGTCATTGCGAGCGAAGCGAAGCAATCCAGAGCTTCCACCGCGGAAATAGTCTGGATTGCTTCGTCGCGAGGGCTCCTCGCAATGACGTGGAAAGTGCTTCAAACCACCCCGAAGATCGCCAGCACCAGCACGGCCTGGGCGAAGAAGCCGACGGTGAAGGCGAGGGTGCGGAACACCGGAATTCCGAGCGCATAGACGATGATGTGCGCGATGCGCGACCAGAAATAGACGGCGCAGGCGAGCACCGTCCATTTCGTGGAATAGTCGATCGCGTTCAGGATCAGCACCAGCGGGGCGAAGATGACGAGGTTCTCGACCGCGTTGTCATGGGCGAACATCAGCCGGTTGGCCCACTCCGCCTGCGGCTTGTCGCCGCGCGAGGGGTTGGCCATGGCGCCGCTCAACCCGCGAACCTGGCAGCGGTTGATGATGTAGGGAACCCACAGAACTCCCGTCAGGATCACCGTCAGTGTCAGCCAGAACAATTCGCGTGTCATAGTGCCGGTCCCTGTGTCGTCGCTGGATTGAGGCTAGAGCATGATCCGGAAAAGTGAGTAGCGGTTTTCCGAAAAGATCATGCTCAAACAATTAGTCTATACGAAAGCGCGCCGCATTCCGCTACGCGCGAACTCTGACATAGCTGCCGGGCGCGTCCTCGATCGGCGGGAATGCGTCGCTGCCGACCGCGCGCGCCGGGACTTCCTCGGGGTCGAGCTCGCCCAGCCACTCCCGCCAGTCCGGCCACCACGAGCCCTTGTGCTCGGTGGCGCCCTTCATCCACTGCGCGACGCTGACGTTCTTGATGTTGTCGTTGGTCCAATACTGGTACTTGTTCGCGGCAGGCGGATTGACCACGCCCGCGATGTGGCCCGAGCCGGACAGCACGTATTTCACGGGGCCGCCGAAGAACTGCGAGCCGTAGAGCACCGATTCTGCGGGCGCGATGTGGTCCTCGCGGGTGGCGAGATTGTAGACCGGCACCTTCACCTTGGAGAGATCGAGCAGGGTGTTGTCGAGCGCCATCGTGCCGGTGGAGAGCCGGTTCTCCAGGTAGCAATTGCGCAGGTAATAGGAATGGTTGGCCTGGGTCATCCGTGTCGCATCGGAGTTCCAGTGCAACAGGTCGAACGCGCTCGGCTGCTGGCCCTTCAGATAGTTGCTGACCACGTAGGACCAGATCAGGTCGTTGGACCGCAGCATGTTGAAGGCCATGGCCATCTTCGAGCCTTCGAGCACGCCGACCGTTTTCATGTCCTGCTCGAGCGCCGCGATCTGCTCCTCGTCGACGAACACGAGCAGATCACCGGCATGAGTGAAGTCGACCTGGGCCGCGAAGAACGTCGCGGACGACACGCGCTGGCGGCGCTTCTCGGCGAGCCAGGCCAGCGTGGTCGCGAGCATCGTGCCGCCGACGCAATAGCCGGCGGTGTGCACCTTCATCTCGCCGGTGATCTTCTCGATCACGTCCATCGCCGTGAGCGGGCCTTCCTTCATGTAGTCTTCCCAGCCCTTGTTGCCGAGCCGCTTGTCGGGATTGACCCATGAGATCACGAAGACGGTGATGCCCTGATCGACGCACCACTTGATGTAGGATTTCTCCGGCTTGAGATCGAGGATGTAGAACTTGTTGATCCAGGGCGGCACGATCAGGAGCGGGGTGCGCAGCACCTTCTCCGTCGTCGGCGAATACTGGATCAGCTGCATCATCTCGTTCTGGTAGATCACCTTGCCCGGCGTCGTCGCCATGTTGACGCCGACGACGAGATTGTCCGGGTTGGACTGGCGGATCTTCAGCATGCCCTTGCCGGCGGCGATGTCCTCGGCCAGCATCTTCAGGCCGCGCGCGAGGTTCTCGCCGCTGGACGCCACCGTCTCGCGCAGCACTTCGGGGTTGGTCAGCACGAAGTTCGACGGCGAGAGCGCGTTGGTGACCTGCTGGACGTAGAACTCGGCCTTGCGGCGCGTGTGCGGATCGAGCCCTTCGGCGTCGCGCACCAGCTCCTGCGCCCATTTGGTCGTGAGCAGATAGAGCTGCATGACGAAGTCGAAGAACTGGTTCGACTTCCATTCCGGATCGGCAAAGCGCTTGTCGCGCGGCGAGGGCGCGATCGCGGGCTCGGCGTCCTGACCGGCCATGCGACGCACCGCCGAGCCCCACAGGTCGAGATAGTCCTTGGCAAGCTTGGTCTGGAGATCGGACGAGCGGGACGTGTCCGACAGCCAATATTCGGCGACCGACGTGAACGTCTTGACGACCTCGGCAAGCTCGGCCGGCGGGCGGTCCTGCACCTCGCCGCTCTCGCGCGGCTTGAGATAGGCGGCGAGCGCCTTGCCGCCGCTCTCCATCGCCCGCGCGACGTTCATCGCAAAGGCTTCGGCGTCGAACTTCGTCTCGGGTTTCGGCGTATCGGTCGTGGCCATACTCATGAGCAGAACAGTAACGATTCATTCCGTATTCGTCACCGCGAAGCTCGCATGTTTGACGTTAAACACTCTCGAAGATGTGTTGCACTGCGACAAATCTTCTTGGTTCCGTCACAATGGAGCCGCACGGCTCGGCTTGTTGGGCGTCGGTTGTTTTCTCGCTCGCACCATTTGGGCAGCAATGGTTTGAGCTTGGGCACGGTCTTGGGTAAGCTTGCCCCGGGGCCGTGCATTGGGACGAGTAGGGGATTTCCCAAGTGTTGGCGTTATGGGACCTGCAAAAGACGCTGTCGATCTGCGGCGCGGTGCTGATCGCGGCGCTCGCCCTGGGCGGGTGTTCGAGCCAACTCGCGGATCTGGCGCCCGCGGATGCGCCGCCGCGTACCAGGGAGCCCGGGAGCTATCTGCCCGTGCACGATCTGCCCCCGGATCGCGATCAGGCGATCATCCCGCTGGAGCAGCGCGCCAAGATCGAGGCCGAGCTCGCCGCCGCGCGCGATCGCCAGGCCGCTGCCGCCAAGGACGCCAAATAGGCCCGTGGCCGCGAGACCGGCAAGGTAATCGCTGGCGCCTCCGCTTTGCCGTGCTAAAAGACCTCGGTTCAGCCTGGAGTCAGGGCGAACGACTTCAATCTTCGTTGCCGACGATTGCTCTAAGTATTTGATTCTGAGTAATTTTCGCGATGGAGCCTGAGTGCTTTCGTGCCGGCCCTCGCGGCCTGTCGATTCTGTCCTGACCGGTTGCCCGGAGCCCAGAGAGCCATGGAAGAATTTTACCGCATTCGCCGCCTTCCGCCTTACGTGTTCGAGCAGGTCAACCGGGCCAAGGCGGCTGCGCGCAATGCCGGCGCCGACATCATCGACCTCGGCATGGGCAATCCGGACCTACCGGCGCCGGCGCATGTGCTGGACAAGCTGAAGGAGACGCTCGGCAAGCCGCGCACCGACCGCTACTCGGCCTCGCGCGGCATCCCCGGGCTGCGCCGGGCCCAGGCCGCCTATTACGCCCGCCGCTTCGGCGTGAAGCTGAACCCCGACACTCAGGTCGTGGCGACGCTGGGTTCGAAGGAAGGTTTCGCCAATGTGGCGCAGGCGATCACCGCGCCGGGCGACGTCATCCTCTGTCCGAACCCGAGCTACCCGATTCACGCCTTCGGTTTCTTGATGGCGGGCGGCGTCATCCGCTCGGTGCCTTCGGAGCCGACGCCGCAATTCTTCGAGGCGGCGGAGCGGGCGATCGTGCATTCGATCCCCAAGCCGCTCGCGCTCGTCGTCTGCTATCCCTCGAACCCGACCGCTTATGTCGCGAGCCTCGACTTCTACAAGGACCTCGTCGCCTTCGCGAAGAAGCACGAGATCCTGATCCTGTCCGATCTCGCTTATGCCGAGGTCTATTTCGACGAGAGCAACCCGCCGCCCTCGGTGCTGGAGGTGCCGGGCGCGATGGACTGCACCGTCGAGTTCACCTCGATGTCGAAGACCTATTCGATGGCCGGCTGGCGCATGGGCTTTGCAGTCGGCAATGAGCGCGTGATCGCAGCGCTCGCCCGCGTCAAATCCTATCTCGATTACGGCGCGTTCACGCCGGTGCAGGTCGCGGCGACCGCCGCGCTGAACGGCCCCGACGATTGCATCAAGGAGATGCGCGACACCTACCGCAAGCGCCGCGACGCGCTGGTGGAATCGTTCGGCCGGGCTGGGTGGGAAATCCCGGCGCCGGAGGCCTCGATGTTCGCCTGGGTGCCGCTGCCGGAAGCCTTCCGCAGCGTCGGCAGCATGCAGTTCGCGACCCTGTTGGTGGAGAAATCCGGCGTCGCGGTCTCGCCCGGCGTCGGCTTCGGCGAGCATGGTGAAGGATATGTCCGCATCGCCATGGTGGAAAACGAGCAACGGATCAGGCAGGCCGCGCGCGGCGTCCGCCGCTTCCTTGAAAGCGGCATCGAAACGTTGCACAACGTGGTTCCTCTCGCTAATCGGCGGTAATTCTCTTCTGCAGGTTTTCTGAAGTATCATGGTCGCACCGCTGAAAGTGGGCATAGCGGGGCTCGGCACCGTGGGTGCCGAGGTTATCCGTTTGATCGAAACACAGGCGCGCGTGCTCGCAGGGCGCAGCGGCCGGGGCATCCGCGTGGTTGCGGTCACAGCGCGTTCGAAGGCGAAGAAACGCGGCATCGACCTGCGCGGCTTCGATTGGGCGAAGGACCCGATCGCGCTCGCCACGCATCCGGAGGTCGATTGCTTCGTCGAGTTGATGGGCGGCGCCGGCGATCCCGCGCTGTCGGCGGTGGACGCTGCGCTCGGTGCCGGCAAGTCGGTCGTCACAGCAAACAAGGCGCTGCTCGCCAAGCACGGCCTCAAGCTGGCCAAGGCGGCTGAAAAGCACGGCGGTGCGCTGAATTTCGAGGCAGCGGTCGGCGCCGCGATCCCCGTCATCAAGACGTTGCGCGAAGGGCTTGCCGGAACCGGCGTCAACCGCGTCTACGGCATCCTCAACGGCACCTGCAATTACATCCTGACCCGGATGGAGCAGGAGGGCCTGTCCTTCGCCGAATGCCTCAAGGATGCCCAGCGGCTCGGCTATGCCGAGGCCAATCCGTCCTTCGACGTCGACGGCCACGACACCGCGCAGAAGCTCGCCATTCTCGCCAGCCTCGCTTTCGGCACGAAAGTTGCTCAAAGTGCGGTGTATGTCGAAGGCATCTCCTCCATCGCGCCGGAAGATCTTCGCGCCGCCGACGATCTCGGTTATCGGCTCAAACTGCTCGGTGTCGCCGTTCGCACCGCCAAGGGCATCGAGCAGCGCGTGCATCCGACCATGGTGCCGAAATCCTCCTCGATCGCGCAGGTGATGGGTGTCACCAATGCGGTCACGATCGATGGCGAAGGCATTCCGCCGATCACGCTGGTCGGCCCCGGCGCGGGCGGTGCCGCGACCGCATCCGCCGTCGTCGCCGACATCGCCGACGTCGCGCGCGGCATCCGCGCCAATCCGTTCGGCCGGCCGATCGGGCAGCTGCGCGACACCAAGAAGGCGCCGATGGAGCGCCACGAGGGCGGCTATTACATTCGCCTGCTCGCCCGCGATTTCCCCGGCACTGCGGCCGCGATCGCGACGCGGCTTGCCGAGCAGAAGATTTCGATCGAGTCGATCGTGCAGCGTCATCCCAATGGCGGCGCTGCGCCCACTGACGGCAAGGCTGTCCCGGTGCCCGTCATCCTGATCACCTATGCCACTCACGAGGATGCCGTGCGCCGTGCGCTCGCCGCCGTGCAGAAGGACAAGGTGATCAGCGGACGGCCGCAGGTGATCCGGATCGAGAAGAACTGAGGCGGTCGTTCGTTCGAACGAACACCGGGCGTTGTGAGTTGATGCGGGCGGAGATTTCCGTCCCAAACGTTTCGAAGGAGTAAGCCGATGTCGACCCATATTGAAGTCCCCCCGCACGCCTTGCTCGAGCGCATTCTCACGCTGGAGATCGTGCGGGTGACGGAGCGGGCGGCGGTGTCGTCGGCGCGGTTGCGCGGCCACGGCAACGAGAAGGCGGCCGACCAGGCCGCCGTCGACGCCATGAGGCGCGAGCTCAACAAGCTGCCGATCCAGGGCACCATCGTGATCGGCGAGGGCGAACGCGACGAGGCGCCGATGCTCTATATCGGCGAGCAGGTCGGCCTCAAGGCAGGTCCCGAGGTCGATATCGCGGTCGACCCGCTCGAAGGCACCACGCTGTGCGCCAAGAACATGCCGGGCTCGATCGCCACCATGGCGATGGCTGACGGCGGCACGCTGCTGCACGCCCCCGACGTCTACATGCAGAAGCTCGCGATCGGCCCCGGCTACGACAAGGGCGTCGTCGATCTCGATGCCTCGCCGGCCGACAATGTCCGTCGCCTCGCCAATGCCAAGGGCGTGAAGCCCGAGGGCATCACCGTTCTCGTGCTCGACCGTCCGCGCCATGCCGACATCATTTCGAGCGTGCGCTCGACCGGTGCGGCCGTACGCCTGATCACCGACGGCGACGTTGCCGGCGTCATCCATTGCGCCGACCCCGACAACACCGGCGTCGACATGTATCTCGGCACCGGCGGTGCACCGGAAGGCGTGCTCGCCGCCGTGGCGCTGCGCTGCATCGGCGGCCAGATGCAGTGCCGCCTCATCCTCGATTCCGAGGAGAAGCGCGAGCGCGCCGCCAAGATGGGCGTCAACGATCCCAAGATGATCTACGGCATCGAGGACATGGCACGCGGCGACTGCCTGTTCGCCGCCACCGGTGTCACCACGGGCTCGCTGCTGTCGGGCGTCAAGTTCCGCAAGGACGGCGTGATCGAGACCGAGACGGTGGTGATGCGCTCCGTCACCGGCACCGTGCGCTACATCAAGGCCGAGCATCGCGAGCTGGCAAAGTTCCATCTGGATTGAGGCCGCGGTCATCCGCGCGCGATTGCTCGGCGCTTTGGTCGCAGACGGATCCGTCGTCTGTCTGCTATGGGCTGCGATGCGGTGCCGGGGCGAACATGTGCAGGTCGCGCAACATCAGAGCCAGCATGACGGCCCCCTGGAGCTGCCCAACCTCATCGGCCCAGGGCTGAAGAATGGACTTCGCGGTCGCCATGTCTCCGCGCGCGAGCGCGCTGCGCGCGTTTATGTCGGCCTCGGCATAGGTGTCAGTTGCAATCATACGGGACAGCGCCTGCGCGAGGCCTTCATCGAAGCTCTCCAGGCGTACTTCGGAGACGTAGTGATCAGGCTTGAGACCGATTTTGTTTCTTGGATGCGCCGGATCGAAATGCCCAACCTTTGCCAGCATGATCAGCAGAGGATGATTTCCGGCGATGGAAGGAGGAATGATCGGATAGGTCCTGATTCTCCCCGATCGATCATCAAGAGATGAGAAGGAGATGACCGGCCCAAGGTTGAAGCGCGACTTGCGATGGAGCACAGCAACGCGATGGTCGATCTCGGAGTCCGGTTTGAACACCTCACCGTTCTTGAAGCTCGCGTCGGGGTCGGCAGCGATGAGAAATGCCGAGAGCTGGGCAACCCGGCCGGTGACGGTGCGTTCGTCAAGCCCGTCCACCTCAAACTCGATCTCTCGTCCAGCGAACGCGGACAATCCGAGCGTATAAGCTCCCAGGGTCTTGCCGGAACGGAAGGGGACGATGTCCATCCACAATCCGAACGGCTGATCTGGATACGCCTCGAACGCGCGGCTTGACTGCTCCAGCCACATCTCGGGGGAACGGCCGATTTTTCCGTCCCAGATGACGGCGACAACATTAGGCAGTGCCGCAACCACGGCACCCACAAAGGCGGTCGTGAGGTACGTATTCTCGGCAAAATCCAGCGCTTTCGTTTCCGTATTGCCTTCGGCAGAGCCCATCGGCGCGACCACGAGGTGCGCACGATGGCGTCGAGCGGCGTGGAAAGCTTCCGGCCACAGCCAGGAAGCCCGCTCCCACAATTGCTGATCGAAAGGTATCGGCGCAGGCATCAGGAGGATCGTCATGAGATGATCTCCTGCGCGGATGAACAGGGGACCGTCAGCACCGTCGCTCGGTGCGAAGGTGCTACGGTTCCAGCGTATGTCGGCATGACGAACGCGTAAGAACTGGATCAAAGCCTCCTCGTCCGGGAGGCGGGCATCCTCGAGCAATATGTATGCGACAGAGACGGTTGTCATGGCCGGTGCGCTTCACCCCGACGAGTTGAGGTAGGCGACCAAACTCGTCCCTCACGTGCTTGATGCGCCGAACTAGCGCTATTGTTGCATGGAACGGATCATGCTTTAAAGCCCTCGATCTCGGCCGGCTAGCCGGGCCAAAACAAAATCAGCGGAGCGAAGCATGACCACACCATCCAATCTCTCCGCCGTCAAAGCCCTCGTCTTCGACGTGTTCGGCACAGTCGTGGACTGGCGCACCAGCCTGATTACCGACTTCATGTGGTGGAGCAAGCAGCGCGGCATCACCGCCGATTGGACCGCGCTGGTCGACGGCTGGCGCGGCATGTACATGGCCTCGATGGACGACGTGCGCCAACATCCCGAGCGCGGCTACGTCATGCTCGACGATCTGCATCGCCGCTCGCTGGAGCAGCTGGTCGATCAATTCGCGATCAGGGGCCTCACCGAGGCCGATCTCGACTACCTCACCAAAGGCTGGCACCGCCTGCATCCCTGGCCCGACAGCGTCGCCGGCTTGATGCGGCTGAAATCAAAGTTCGTGATCTCGCCGCTCTCGAACGGCAACGTCGCGCTGCTCACCAACATGGCGAAGTTCGCCGGCCTGCCGTGGGACCTCATCATGTCGGCCGAGCTGTTCGAGCACTACAAGCCCGATCCGGAAACCTATCTCGGCGCAGCAAAGCTGCTCTGCCTCAAGCCGGAAGAGGTGATGATGGTCGCGGCCCACAATGGCGATCTCGCTGCCGCCCAGAAGAACGGATTGAAGACCGCCTTCGTGGCGCGACCGACCGAATACGGCCCGCTTCAGAAGGTCGATTTCGAAGCAACCGGCAAGTGGGACATCGTCGCGAAGGATTTTGGCGGCATCGCCGATCAGCTCGGCTGCTGACATTCGCGGCGCAGCGGCGATCAATGGACTACGAAAGTGCGATCGGCAGTTCGGGATTGCTCGACGAGCTGCGGGAGTTCGATCCACGCGTGGTCGGGACGCTGCCTTTGGGGCTTGCGACGCCATTGAGCGACATCGATGTCGTCTGCCATGTTCTGGACGCGGTGGCTTTCGCCGAAGTGATCTGGCGCCGGTACCGCGCCTGTGGCGGGTTTGCGCTCTACCAATGGTGCTCCAGCCGGCGGCCGGTGGTCGCCCGCTTCGAGTGGGACGGCTGGCCGTTCGAGCTGTTCGGCGATCCCAGGCCGGTCGATCAGCAGGAAGGCTGGCTGCACTTCGAAATCGAGCGGAGATTGCTCGCGCTCGACGACGGGCGTCTGCGCAAAGCCGTGGCCGACCATAGGGCGCGCGGGATGAAGACCGAGCCCGCGTTTGCCGCCGCGCTCGGCATTGCCGGGGACCCGTATTCCGCATTGCTTGCATTGGGCCGTGAGAGCGACGCCCAGCTGCGGGCCCGCCTGGAGTGCCTGTAAGGTTCGCCGCGTGGGACCGCACAGATCCGGGCGGCTCGCGCCGCCCGGATCTGAACTGACGGCTACAACGTCATCTTCATCGGCTCCGGATAGTAGCGGAAACCATCTCCGGCTTTGGCGACATGGCCATAGCCTGGCCAGGCGAAGTGATAGGACATCACCGGGATCTTGTTCGCCGCCAGCATCGTCAGCAGCTTGACGCGCGACTCCGCCGCCTGCTTCGGGTCGGAATCGTAGGAGAACTCCATCCGTGGCTTCTCCAGCAGCAGCACCGAATGGTGCGAGAGATCGCCGAGGAAGGCGAACGACTTGCCGGCCGACGTCACCATGAAGATGGTGTGGCCGACGGTGTGGCCGGGGGCCGCGATCGCCTGCACGCCGGGCAGGAATTCCTCGCCATCCTTGAAGAATTTGATCCGATCCCGGACCGGCAGCAGGTTCTTGCGGGCGTGGATGACGAAATCCTTGGCCGCGCTGCCGAGCTTGCCTTCGTCGGTCCAGAAGTCGAAATCGCTCTGGGCAATGTAGACTTGCGCGTTGGGGAACAGCGGCTTGCCGCCCTCGTCGACGATGCCGCCGATATGATCGATATGGGCATGCGAGCATACGACGGCATCGATGTCGCCCGGCTTGATGCCGGCCTCCGTCATGCTCTTCTGCTGCCGTCCGGTGCTGGCGCCGAACATCTTCGATGAGCCCATGCCCGTGTCGAACAGGATGAGCTTGTCACCGGTGTTCACGATCGGAGAGTTCTGTTCGAGCACGACATTGTCCGGCGACAGGAAATTGTCGGCCAGCATCTTCTTGACCTCTTCCTTGGGAACGCCGGTGAAGGTCCCGGAGGGATCGCCGAGCGGAAGCGGTCCGTCGGATACGACGGTCACCTCGGCATCGCCGAGAATGAAGCGGTGCCAGTAGGGCGTCTGAGTGCCGAGCTTGGGCGCCCGCGCCATCGCGCTGCTGCCGAGCATGGCGCTGGCGCCGAGACCGGCCCCAAGTGCGAGTAGGGACCGACGCGAGACATCGAGTGTCATTCTTTTCCTCCGCTTTCGTCTTTTGTTTTGCGCAATCGTTGGCGCGGTAAGCGGCCGCCCGATCGGCCACGTGGCCGGAGGGCGGCGGAAAGCATGCTGCGCCGGTTGCGACAAGCTAGCAAGTGGAATTACCCGGTACGGCACGCTGAACGAGAACGATAGCCGGAGCGCGAAAGCGACGTCCAAAGGCAGGCTGCGCCAAGGCGCGGAATTGCGCGTTACGCAATTCTCAACGTGACGTCATTGCCTTCCGTCTCGGCAAAGCCCGCCTGCAGCACCTCTTCGCGCTTGTGACGCAGATGCGCACGCAGGATGTGGGCGAGCCCGACACCGTCGCGGCGCTGAAGCGCGTTCAGGATTGCCTCGTGCTCCTTCACGGCGAGCGCCCAGCGCTGCGCCGTCATCGGCGTGACATAGCGCGCGCGCCGGATGCGCGCGGTCACCGAGGCGTAAAGCCCGGCGAGCACAGGATTTCCCGCTGCGGTCACGATGGCTTCGTGAATGGCGCGATTGCCACGGTAGTACTGGATCAGGTCGCGCTCGCGATAATGCTGCACCATGTCCGCATGTGCGGCGGCGATCGCATCGATCTCGGCGTCGCTGATGCGCTCGCAGGCGAGTTCGCCCGCGAGAGCCTCCAAGCCCTGGCAGACCTCGAACAGGTCGCGCATGTCCTTGTCGGTCAGCTTTGCTGCCCGCGAGCCGCGATGCGGCAGCAGCTGCACGAGCCCTTCCGCCGCCAGCACCTTGAGCGCCTCGCGCAGCGGCGTCCGCGAGATCTCGAGCCGCTCGCACAGCTCGCGCTCGGGAATCCGCGCGCCCGGCGGGATTTCGCCGTCGAGCAGGATGGCGCGGATGCGGTTGACGACCTCGTCGTGAAGCATGGCTCTGAGCTCTGTTTTGAATGCAAAAATGAACTTATACGCCCATATGGCCAAGTTCCAGCTTGAAAATTCAGAGTTTTGCATTCAAAAATGTAAAAAACAGAAAGGTATGAGGAAATGGACCTGCAAGTGGCGGCAGAAGACCTCGTGTTCGAGCGCGACGGCGGCATCGGGCGGATCACCTTCAACCGTCCGCAGGCCCGCAATGCCTTCACGTTCGCCATGTACGAGCGGCTCGCCGCGATCTGCGAGGAGGCCAATCGCGACCATGACATCAAGGTGCTGGTGCTGCGGGGGGCCGGCGACAAGGCCTTCGCCTCGGGCACCGACATCAATCAGTTTCGCGAATTCAGGACGCCGCAGGACGCCGTCGACTACGAGAACCGCATCGACCGCGTGCTGACCACACTCGAGCAATGCCGGGTCCCCACGATCGCGGCGATCAACGGGTTCTGTACCGGCGGCGGGGCCGGCATTGCCGCGGCCTGCGACCTCCGCATCGGCACAAAAGCTGCGAAGATCGGATTCCCCATCGCCAGGACGCTCGGCAATTGCCTGTCGATGTCCAATGTCAGCCGTCTCACCGCACTGATCGGCGCCGCGCGCGTCAAGGATCTCATCTTCACCGCACGCCTCGTCGATGCCGGGGAGGCCGCAAGCGTCGGGCTGCTCGGCGAGGTCGTCGACGATCTTGCCGCCCTTGAACGACGTGCAGACGAGGTGGCCCGGCTCGTCGCGAGCCATGCGCCGTTGACGCTGAATGCGACCAAGCAGGCTGTCAGCCGTCTGCAGCGCCGGTTGACGCAGGACGAGGGCGAAGACCTCATCCTGATGTGCTACACGAGCCAGGATTTTCGCGAAGGGCTCGATGCTTTCCTCAACAAGCGCGCGCCGCAATGGCGCGGCCAATAGGACGAGCCGATGCAAAGCGATCCATCGCAATCCACCTCCCGCCGTTCGGGACCGCTGGCCGGCCTCAAGGTCATTGATCTCACTCACGTCATGGCGGGACCGACCTGCACCTTGATGCTCGCCGACATGGGCGCCGACGTGATCAAGATCGAGAAATGGCCGAACGGCGACGACACCCGTCATTCGGTGCCGCCGAAGATCGGGGACGAGGCGGCCTCCTTCCTGATGATGAACCGCAACAAGCGCGGCATCGTGCTGGACCTGAAGACCGACGGCGGCAAAGAGGTGCTGCGCCGGCTGATCGCCGATGCCGACGTGCTGGTCGAGAACTTTGCGCCGGGCGCGATGGAGCGCCTCGGCTTCGGCTATGAGGCGCTGCACGCGGAATTCCCGGCGCTGATCTATTGCTCGCTGTCGGGCTTCGGCCGCACCGGCCCCTACAAGCATCGCAGGGGGTTCGATCTCGTCGCGCAAGCCATGAGCGGCATCATGAGTTTTACCGGCGAGCGGCCCGACGGTCCGCCCGTCAAGTGCGGCCCGCCGCTGTCGGACATCACCGCCGGCCTGCTCGCGAGCATGGGCATCCTGGCCGCCTACACCCATCGCCTCAAGACCGGTGAAGGCCAATGGGTCGAGACCTCGCTTTATGAAGCCGCCTTGGTGCAGACCTATTGGCAGTCGACCATCGCGCTCGCCGCGGGCACCGCGCCGCGCGCGATGGGCTCGGCGCATCCGCTCAACGCGCCGTACCAGGCGTTTGAAGCCTCGGACGGCTGGCTCGTGGTCGGCGGCGCCAACAAGAAGCATTGGCTGTTGATGCTGGAAGCGCTCGGCGCGAGCGAGCTCGCCGACGATCCGCGCTTCGTCACCGGTGCCGATCGCATGGCCAACCTGAAGGAGCTCGAAGCCGTCCTCAGCGAACGCTTCCGCAAGCAATCGCGGGCGCATTGGCTCGCGGCGCTGGACGAGAAGGGCGTGCCGTGCGGCCCCGTGCACGACATGCTGGAGGCGCTGAGCGATCCGCAGACGCTGGCGCGCGAGATGGTCGTCGAGGTCGAGCACTCCACGCTCGGGTCCGTCAAGACGATCGGGCTTCCCATCAAGTTTTCGGAGACCCCGGGCAAAGTGCGATCAGGCGCACCGGTCTATGGAGAGCACACGAAAGAGGTTCTGGCCGAGCATGGGTTCGACCAGTCACGAATCGAAGCGCTCGAAAAAGAAGGCGCAATCGTCTCGGCCCGGGAACGACGCGAGGAACACGTCGCCTGACCGGACGTCGATACGACAACAACAAAAGATAAAGATCAGCTGGAGGAAATCATGGGTCGGACGTCAACATTTCTGCTCTCCGCAGCCGCAGCCGTGCTCGCCGGCACCATGCCGGCGCTCAGCGCCTGGCAACCGCAAAAGCCGATCGAGTTCGTGGCCACCGCCGGCCCCGGCGGCGGCACCGACAATCTCGCGCGCGCGGTGCAGAACATCATCACCAAGCACAAGCTGATCGAGCAGCCGATCGTCGTCGTCAACAAGGGCGGCGGCAGCGGCGCCGAAGGCTATGTCTACGGCAAGGCCTCCGCCGGCGATCCCTACAAGGTGATCTTCGGCACCTCGAATGCCTGGCAGCAGCCGCTCGTCTCCAAGGTCGCCTTCAACTACACCGATCTCACGCCGATCGCGGCGATGGCGCAGGACGAGTTCCTGCTCTGGGTCAAGCAGGACGCACCGTACAAGACCGCGGGCGATTATCTGAAGGCGGCCGCAGCGGGCGAATTCAAGATGGGCGGCGCGCAGTCCAAGGACACCGACGAGGTGCTGACGCGCATGATCGAGAAGGCCGGCAAGGTCAAGCTGACTTACATCCCCTTCAAGAGCGGCGCCGAGACCGCCGTGCAGCTCGCCGGCGGACACCTCGATTCCCACGTCAACAACCCCAGCGAAAGCCTCGGGCAATGGCGCGGCAGCACGCAGCGCCCGCTCTGCGTGTTCAGCCCGAAGCGGCTGCCGCAGGGGCCGAAGGTCACCGCGACGGAAGGCTGGGGCGACGTTCCAACCTGCGTCGAGCAGGGCCTCGACATCAACCAATATGAGCAGCCGCGTACCGTGTGGCTGCCCGGCAAGGTCACGCCGGAGCAGGCCGCGTTCTATGTCGACCTCATGAAGAAGGTCCAGGCGACGCCGGAGTGGAAGGACTACATCGAGAAGACCTCCCAGGTCGACACGTTCCTCACCGGTGCCGAGCTCGAAAAATTCATCAAGGAGGACCTCGAGCGCATCAAGCAGGTCGCGGGCGAGCAGGGCTGGCTGGTCAAGTGAGGCCGAGGATGGGCTTCGATCGCGCCGCCAACTGTAGCCCTGGTCCTCATCCTGAGGGCCCGCCGGAGGCGGGCGTCTCGAAGGATGGCCGCGGATGCGATGTCGCCTGGAGCCGTCCTTCGACACGCGCGAAAAAGCGCGCTCCTCAGGACGAGGACTGTTTCGCCGGAGCTGCCCATGATCTCCCGTCGCGCGCTTGAACTTGCGACCGCCGTGCTCACCGGCAGCTTCGGCGTAGCCGTCGTCGTCTCCAGCCTCGACAACGGCATCGGCTGGTCGAGCGCAGGCGTGGACGCCGGCACATTCCCGTTCCTGACCGGGATCATCGTCGTGCTCGGCAGCCTCTACAATCTGGTGCGAGGCGTGCTGCCGGCCGCCACGCTCGCAAACGTTCCCATCGCGATCACGTCGATCGAGCTGCGCCGGCTCGTCGGCCTGTTCGTGCCGGCTGCCATCTTCGTCGCTGCGATCCCGCTCGCCGGGATGTATGTCGCCTCCGCTCTCTATGTCTTCGCGGTGCTGGCGATTCCCCGACACCAATCCGTGCCGCGCGCGCTGGCTATGGCAGGAGCTACGGCGCTCGCGCTCTACCTCGTGTTCGAGCGCATGTTCCAGGTCAGTCTGCCGCGCGGCGCACTGGCTTCCGCGCTCGGGTTCTGAGGGAGCAGCGGGATGGACAATCTCCAGGAGCTCCTGCACGGCTTCACCATCGCGGTCACGGTGCCGCATCCGGTCCTGATGGTGGTCGGCGTGCTGCTCGGCATTCTCGTCGGCGTGCTGCCGGGGCTGGGCGCGCCGAACGGCGTGTCGCTGCTCCTGCCGCTCACCTTCGGCATGCAGCCGGTCTCGGCCATCATCCTGCTCTCCAGCATGTATTGGGGCGCGCTATTCGGGGGATCGGTGACCTCCATCCTGTTCAATATCCCGGGGGAGCCGTCGTCGGTGGCGACCACCTTCGACGGCTATCCGATGGCGCGCGACGGCAGGCCGACCACCGCGCTCGCGACCGCCTTCGGTTCGGCGGCGTTCGGCGCGCTGGTCGGCGTCATCCTGATCACCTTCCTCGCCTCCTGGGTGGCGCAGGCTGCGCTCGCGTTCGGTCCGGCCGAGTATTTCGCGGTCTATTTCCTCGCCTTTGCGAGCTTCGTCGGCATGGGCGGTGCGGCGCCGATCAAGACCGTCGTGGCGCTGGCGCTCGGCTTCGCCATCGCCGCCATCGGCATCGACACGGTCTCCGGCAGCGTGCGCCTCACCATGGGCGTGGACGAACTCGTCAAGGGCGTCAGCTTCGTCGTGGCGGTGATGGGCTTGTTCGGCATTGGCGAACTGCTTGTCGCCGTCGAGGAGGAATTTCACGCGCGCGCCGTCTCGTCCAAGATCGATTGGCGCGAGGTGTTTCGCGCCGTCGGCCGCCTGCCGCGGCACGGCGTCGCCCTGCTGCGCAGCGCCGCGATCGGCTGCTGGATGGGCATCACGCCGGGCGGCCCGACCGCGGCCTCCTTCATGAGCTACGGCATCGCGCGCCGCTTTTCACGGCGCGGCCGACATTTCGGCACGGGCGAGGTCGAAGGCATCGTCTCGCCGGAGACGGCCGATCATGCCGCCGGCACCAGCGCGCTGCTGCCGATGCTCTCGCTCGGCATTCCGGGCTCGGCAACCGCGGCCGTGATGATGGGCGGGTTGATGATCTGGGGCCTCAATCCCGGGCCCATGCTGTTCGTGGACCAAAAGGATTTTGTCTGGGGCCTGATCGCCTCGATGTATGTCGGCAACATCGTCGCCGTCGCGCTGGTGCTGCTGACGGTCCCGGTGTTCGCCGCCCTGATGCGGATTCCCTTCGTGGTGATCGCGCCGCTGATCGTGATCATCTGCGTCGTCGGCGCCTATTCGGTGTCGAACTCCTATCTCGACGTCGTCATGATGCTCGGCTTCGGGGTCGTCGGCTATCTCTTCAAGAAGCTGTTCTATCCGCTGGCGCCGCTCGTGCTCGCGATCGTCATCGGCGACAAGGCCGAGGACGCCTTCCGGCAGTCGATGCTGATCTCCAAGGGATCTCTCGGCATTTTCTTTGCGAACAAGCTGGTGACGTGCCTGATCGTGGGCGGCATCGCGCTGCTGCTGCTTCCGCTTCTGTTGCAGCTGCCGCGGCTCTGGCGCAAACCTGCGTCGCCCGCGACCGATGCGCCAGTCCAGGAAAGGGCGATCATATGACCGCAAAGCCGCTGATTGCGCTGGCCATGGGAGATCCAGCCGGCATCAGCCCGGAGCTGACGGCCAAGCTCGTGGCGCAGGACGACATCCGCGCGCGCTGCCGGCTCGTCGTCACCGGCGATCGCCGCATTTTCGACGAGGGCGCGCGCATTGCGGGCGTCAAGCCGGCACTGACGATGATAGAGCAGGGCGCCGATCTTCGCGCAGCGCAGGAAGATGCGCTGTTCGTCGATCTCCGCCACCTCGACCCCAGAGAGGTCGAGCCGAAGAAAGCGACCCTTGCCGGCGGAAAATTTGCGCTGGCCAATTACAGGCATGCGCTCGAGCGCGGCCGCGACGGCCATGTCGACGCGGTCTGCTTCACCCCCTTTAACAAGCAGGCGATGCGCCTTGCCCGTGCCGAGTACGACGACGAGATCGCGTTCTCCGCCGAGGTCGTCGGTCTCAAGACGCCGGCAAGCGAATTCAACGTGCTGGACCGGCTCTGGAACGCACGGGTCACCTCGCACATCCCGCTCAGGGACGTCGCTGCGAAGCTATCCGGCGAACGCATCCATCGCGCGCTCAGACTAACCGATTCCTGCATGCGCAACGCCGGCTTTGCGCGGCCACGCATCGCGGTCGCAGGCCTCAACCCCCATGCCGGCGACGGCGGCAATTTCGGCCGCGAGGAGATCGACGTGATTGCGCCGGTGGTCGCAGCAAGCCAGAGCGAGGGCATTGCCGCGGAGGGACCGTTTCCGGCCGACACCGTGTTCCTGCGCGCCAAGGCCGGCGCCTTCGATGCCGTGCTGACGATGTATCACGACCAGGGCCAGATCGCGATGAAGCTGATGGGTTTCGATCGCGGCGTGACCTTGCTCGGCGGCTTCCCGTTCCCGATCTGCACGCCCGCGCACGGCACCGCCTACGACATCGCGGGTCAAGGTATCGCATCGATTGGCGCCAGCCGCGCGGCGTTGCTGCTCGCCGCGGAGATGGCGGCGCGTCGTCTCGGCTGAACTTGCACGCGCGAAGGGAGCGACCGCTGATTGCGCTCGCCTTGCGCGCAGACTTAGACTTTAGGGAAAAACTGGAAACTTCCGCCGTCGCGAGGAGTTGGCGCCCCATGAACATCTTCCACGTCGGAGCTGGAACATGGTCGACGACAGCCCGCTACGAACAGCGGTGGACACCGCTTGGTGCGTGTACCTTGCCCGGCATCGCAGCGTCGATGCAGCGGATGGCCGTCGTTGCCTGCTCGAGCGTCATCTGCAAAGGAGGCGGGAAGCGCGCGAGAGTAACGGTGATGCCCAGGAACTCGCAGCATTCGGGCTTGCCTATCTCGAGCGGCTTTCCGATGACGAATGTTGAGGCTCATCGAGGGCGGTATCTGTCGGCTGGCTAGCGCGAGCGCAAGGCCGGATTGGACCTTGCTCGCGATTTCGAACCTTCTGTCTGCGGCCATCGTGCTGATCGTGCGTTCAGCGATATAGCGAGCTCCAATGCGTATCGCCCAGCTGGCTCCGCTTGCCGAAAGCGTCCCTCCGAAGCTCTACGGCGGCACCGAGCGGGTGGTAGCCTGGCTTGTGGATGAGCTTGTCGAGCTCGGTCACGACGTCACGCTGTTTGCCAGCGGTGACTCCCGAACGAGAGGCAAACTCCACCCGGTATGGCCACGCGCGCTGCGTCTCGGCCGGAAGGGCGCCGATCCGAACGCAGCCTGCGCGATGCTGCTGGAAGCGATCGCGAGACGAGCCAACGACTTCGACGTGATCCACGCCCATCTCGACTGGCTTCCGCTGCCGTTGCTCAGTCGCGTTGGCGTACCGTTCCTGACGACCATGCACGGCCGCCTTGACTTGCCTGGCTTGCCTGACGTGGTTCGGCAGTTCCCAGAAGCATGCTTCGTGTCGATCTCGGATCACCAGCGCCTGCCGCTTCCGGATGCGAAATGGATTGGGACGATCCAGCACGGGCTGCCGTCGGAGCTGTTGGACCCATCCTATGAGGAGGGATCCTATCTGGCGTTTCTTGGCCGTCTCACGGAGGACAAGGGTCCGGAGGACGCCATCCGCATCGCGCACGCAGCCCGGATGCCTCTTCGCATCGCCGCCAAGATTCCACGCGCCGAGACTGCCTACTTCAGGAAACACCTTGCGCCCCGGATCGACGGCGAGATGATCCAGCTTATCGGCGAAGTCGACGACGTGAAGAAGCAATCATTCCTTGGCGGAGCAGCCGCTCTGCTATTTCCGATCGCTTGGCCGGAGCCTTTCGGGCTGGTCATGATCGAGGCGATGGCGTGCGGAACGCCCGTGATCGCCTATCGCTCCGGCTCTGTCCCTGAGGTCATCGAGCACGGCCTAACCGGTTTCATCGTCGAGAACGAGGAGCAGGCGGTCAAGGCGGTCGGCGAATTGGGCAAGCTGGATCGAAGGAGAGTGCGCGCCCGCTTCAAGGAACGCTTCACCGCATACCGAATGGCGCGCCAGTACGAAGATCAGTACCGCAAGCTGGCTGCCGCGGCAGCTCGGAAGGTCAACACGCAAATGTCGGAAAGGTGAAGGGAGGCGGCGATGTCGCTGTGCTAGATCGCCGCGCCCAATGAGGTGTCGCCGAGCCGGATTCCTTCTGTTTTGCCCGACGTGTCAAAGAATCTTCGCGCGTGCAAAAACAGCGAGGCAAGACAACCCCTTGGCTACTGTGCATGGGGTTGTTTTCGCGAGTTTTGATCGAGGCGGGCCCGCTCGCCTCACGCGCCGCAGACGATCACGCCGTACCAGCCGAGCCCGCGATAGGTCTCGTAGCCTGGGGTGGCATGGAACGCGACCAGTGTGCCCGTGCGTTCCTGATAGAAGCCGGAGCGCTGGCCGTTCAGCGACAGCGAGATGCGTTCGCTGAGGATGCCCTGGCCGTCGGAGGCCGCGATCACGCGAAAATTGGAATCGACCAGCAATACGCGCGCCTTGTCGCTGTCGCCGACGCGCACGCCCTGCACGATGGCGCGGGCCTGCGGCTCCCAGTCGAAATGGATGGCGAGCACCCCGATCGGTGCGCCATGAGCCTGGCCGCCGGCGCGGACGCTGGCGCAATAGGTCGCGACCTGCGCATTGCCGAGCAGCGGCTGGTTCTCGACGTCGCCGGCGACATAATCGTCGCCGGAGCGAAGGCCTTTCGCATCGCGAAACCATCTGGTGTGGGCGACGTTCTGGCCGACGACGCGGAAGCGGTCGGCGCGGCCGTTGGCGATGACGTTGCCGTCGAGGTCGCAGAGCCAGAGATCGAGATAGACGGTGTAGGCCCCGAGGATCACGCCGAGGCGCTGCGAGGCATGGGAGACGGCCGCAGCACTGGGCGAGGCCGCGCAATCGACCACGGCGGAATCGGTCGCCCACCAGCGCACATCGCAGGTGCGTTCGTAGAGATTGCGGTCGATCAGCTCGATCGCGTTGAGCGACAGGTCGACCATGCGCTCGCCGCGGGAGCGCTGGCTCATGCGGTCGATCGAGGCGACGAGATCGCCGGTGCGTTTCGTCAATTGGGTCTCGAGCTCGCGGGCGATGGTCTCGACCTGCTGGCCGACGCCGCGCACCTCCTGCGCCACCACCGCAAAGCCCGCGCCTTGCGCGCCGGCGCGCGAGCTTTCGATCAGCGCGTTGAGCGCCAGCATCTTCATCTGGTTGGTGATCTGCTGGATCGACTTGGTCTTGTCGACCGCGATCTGGTTGACCTCCGCGGTGAGGCGGTTGATCAGCGCGGAGATGTCGGAATCATCGTCCGCGGGCTCGGTGGCGATCGGCTTGGCTTTCAGACCCAGCGCAGCAGACATCGGGGACTTCCCTTGGCAATGAGGTCTGATCTGCAATGAACCCGGAACAACGACTTACAGATCGAATACGATTCTTTTTCGAGGATTCCGCCTAACGCCTGCTTAATTTGCTGTTTGACGGGATGCCTAAATGATAGTCAGTGCGCCCGTCGGGGCGGCCATCCACCGCTTTGTGCGGCCGGACCGTTGCAAATCCGTCCCGGATGCCGACCAATCCCCTGAAGCCAGTGACTCTGCGTTCGCGTGACCGCCTGGCCCTGGTTCCCCAACATCTGCCTCTGTCATGACGCCGCCAGCCACCGCCTTGCCTATCGAAGCGCCCCAGGCCTTCCTGGGCGTGGCGCGCTCGCTCACCGACAAGCTGTGGCGCGACCGGCTTGATGCCCGCGGGGCAGCCCAGGCGCTCGCCATCGTGCAGCGGCACCAATTGCCGGAACTGCTGGCGCGGGTACTGGCGGGCCGCGGTGTCGACATCGACGCGGTGTCCGACTTTCTCGATCCGACCATCCGAAAGCTGCTGCCGGACCCGTTCACGGTGACGGAGATGGAGACCGCCGCCAAACGCATCGCGGATGCCGCGACCAAGGGCGAGAAGGTTGCGATCTTCGGCGACTACGACGTCGACGGCGCGACCTCGGCGGCGCTGCTGGCCTGGCATCTGCGCCATTGCGGGCTCGATCCGCTGATCCATATTCCCGACCGGATTTTCGAGGGCTATGGCCCCAACACGGAAGCGGTGCGCGCGCTCGCGGCCAAGGGCGCCACGCTGCTGATCACAGTCGATTGCGGCACCACCAGCATAGAGCCGCTCGCCGAGGCCAAGCGCCTCGGCATGTCCGTGGTCGTGATCGACCATCACCAGGCTGGCACGGAGCTGCCGGTGGTGGATGCGCTGGTCAATCCGAACCGGCTCGACGATCTCTCCGGCCTCGGTCATCTCGCCGCCGTCGGCCTCGTGCTGGTGACGCTGGTGGCGGTCAACCGCGAGCTGCGCCAGCGCGGCTTCTGGACCAGCGAGATGCCCGAGCCCGATCTCCTGGGCATGCTGCATCACGTCGCGCTCGGCACCGTCGCCGACGTCGCGCCGCTGATCGGTCTCAACCGCGCCTTCGTCGCCAAGGGGCTGATCGCGATGCGGCGGCGCGACCATGTCGGCCACACCGCGCTGATGGACGTGGCGCGGCTCAACGGCCCGCCGGAGGCCTGGCATCTCGGCTTCATGCTGGGCCCGCGCGTCAATGCCGGCGGCCGCATCGGCCGCGCCGATCTCGGGGTGCGGCTGCTGCTCGAAGGCGACAGCGTCGAGGCGGCGCGGATCGCGGCCGAGCTCGACCGTCTCAACAGCGAACGTCGCGTCATCGAGCAGGCGGCAGAAGCCCAGGCCGAAGCCGAGGCGCTGGCCTCGATCGGGTTGGAGGACAAGCTCGCCGTGATCGTCACGGCCTCGGAAGGGTGGCATCCCGGCGTGGTCGGCCTCGTTGCCTCCCGCCTGAAGGAGAAGTTCTCGCGGCCGGCCTTTACCATTGCGCTGGAGCCGGGCGGCATCGGCACCGGCTCCGGTCGCTCGATCGCCGGCGTCGATCTCGGCAAGGCGGTGCGGCAGGCGGTCGCCGACGGCATCCTGCTCAAGGGCGGCGGCCACGCGATGGCCGCGGGCGTGACGCTGCGCAAGGAGAAGCTCGCCGAATTCCGCGCCTATCTCGAGACCGCGCTGGCGCGCGACGTCGCCGAGGCGCGCCACGTCAACGAGCTCTATATCGACGGCGCAGTCACCGCCCGTGCGGTGACGCCGGAGCTTGCGGCGACGCTCAATCGCGCCGGTCCCTTCGGCAGCGGCAATCCGGAGCCGGTGCTGGCGCTGCCGGCGCACCAGCTCGTGTTTGCCGACGAGGTCGGCCAGTCGCATCTGCGCCTGCGCTTCAAGGCGGGCGACGGCGCCATCGTCAACGGCATCGCGTTCCGTTCAGTCGGCCAAAAGCTCGGCAATGCGCTGCTCGCCAATCGCGGCCAGCAGATGCATGTCGCGGGCTCGTTGTCGGTCGATCGCTACCAGGGCGCCGAGCGCGTGCAATTCCGTGTCGTCGACGTCGCGCTACCGGATCAGGGGCCATCCGTGATTAGATGATGCATGATCCGGAAAAGTGCGAAGCGGTTTTCCGACAACGATCAAAGACAACGGTTCCAAACAACAAAAAAGGGAGTGAGGGATGGCAGGGCAGGTTGAGGGCAAGGTCGCATTGGTGACGGGCGGCGCCTCCGGCATTGGCGAGGCTACCGTCGAGCTGTTCGCACGCGAAGGCGCTACGGTCATCGCGACCGACATCGATGAGCTGAGGGGCCCCGAGCTGGTCAGGCGCATCACCAGGGAGGGCGGCAAGGCGATCTTTCTGGAGCAGGATGTCACCAGCGAAGAGCGCTGGATCGAGATCATCGCCGAGATCGCAAAGCGCTTCGGCCGGCTCGACGTGCTCGTCTCCAATGCGGGTATCGGCATTTCGGTGCCGTCGATCGTCGACATGACGCTCGCGGACTGGCGCAAGCAGAATGCGATCAATCTCGATGGCGTGTTTCTTTCGGTGAAGCATTGCCTGCCCCTGATGCGCAAAACCGGCGGCGGCTCGATCGTCATGATGTCCTCGCTCGCCGGCCTGCGCGGCTCGCCCGGATTGTCGGCCTATTCGGCGACCAAGGGTGGCGTGCGGCTGTTCGCCAAATCCATTGCGATGGAGTGCGCGGCGGCGGGCGACGGCATCCGGGTCAACTCGGTTCACCCCGGCATCATCGACACCCCGATCTGGGGCAAGATCCCGACGGGGGCGGCCGGCGCCGGCCAGAACGCCCCGATCGATCCGGAGGAGCGCGCCAAGGTGGTGACGCCGCTTGGTCGTGCGGGCCAGGCGGCGGAGATCGCCTCGGGCGTGCTATACTTGGCTTCCGATGCCTCGCGCTACGTCACCGGCAGCGAGCTCGTCATCGACGGCGGCATGAATGCCGGCGGCGTGCCGCGGCGCGCTTGAGCTGCGCAGGGCAGGGTGGCGGCCGCAGGGGCTGACGCGCAGGCGCAGTCCCTGTACAACACTGGGCAGCTCCCGACCGAAAGAGGTGTCCTTCGCCATGGCGCACAGCCTTCACGCTTCTTCACCCGCGCCCGCGCCATTCCGTTCCAACCGGCCGGATCTCGCCACCGACGCGATCCGCACCGCGCGCGAGGATCTCGCCGCCTGCTTCCGCATGGCCGCGCGCAACGGCTTTGAGGAGGGCATCTGCAACCACTTCTCGGCCGTGGTGCCCGGTCATGACGATCTGTTCCTCGTCAATCCCTATGGCTACGCCTTTCGCGAGTTGACCGCGTCGAAGCTGTTGATCTGCGACTTCCACGGCAACGTGCTCGACGGCGAGGGCGTGCCCGAGGCGACCGCGTTCTACATCCATGCCGAGATGCACAGGCTGCTGCCGCGCGCCAAGGTCGCCTTCCACACCCACATGCCCTACGCGACAGCGCTGTCGATGACCGAAGGCGAGCCCCTGATCTGGGCCGGCCAGACCGCGCTGAAATTCTACGGCCGCACCGCGGTCGACCGCGACTACAACGGCCTCGCGCTCGACAGCCGCGAAGGTGCCCGCATCGCGTCCGCCGTCGGCGATGCCGACATCGTCTTCATGAAGCATCACGGCGTGATGGTGCTGGCGCCGACCATCGCGGAAGCCTGGGACGATCTCTATTATCTCGAGCGCGCCGCCGAGGTGCAGGTGCTGGCGATGTCGACGGGGCGGAAGGTGCTGCCGGTCGATCCCGCCGTTGCGGCGGAGACCTACAGGCAGATGCGCGAGGGCGATTCCGAATCCGCCCGGCTGCATCTCGCCGCGATCCGGCGGCAGCTCGATGCGGAAGAGCCGCAATATCGGCACTGACCACGATGTCATTCCGGGCGCGCTAGAGCTGCGCGCATCAGCGGGCCGCGTCGAACTCTGACTTCAGCCAGTGTCGTACAGCCTCGACCGGCTCGGTGAGCGGCCGGTCGCGGCTGCGGACCAAGTGCAGCGAAGAGCCTTCCAGCTCCGGCCCGAATGGTGCGACCAGCGTTCCCTGCGAAAGTTCGTCGGCGACGAGCACAAGACTGTGCAAAGCGACACCAGCGCCGGCGACGGTTGCCTGGATGGCATGGGTTTCATCGCTGAAACGCACGCCGGCGCGCGCATCAACGTCGTCAATGCCGGCCGTCTTGAACCAGCGCCGCCAGGTCGGATTTCGGGCATCACGACGGTGCCAGTCGAAATGTAGCAGCGTTGCTGAGCGCAGGTCGCTCGGTCTTCGGATGCCCAAGCGCGGACTGACCACCGGTGCGAAACGATCGACCGTGAGCGGCTCGGCAATCAGATCGGGATAAGGACCGGAACCGTAGCGAAGTGCGAGGTCCGCGGTCGAATTGAGATCGGCCACCTCCAAGCTCGCAAGCAATGTGAGATCAATGTCGGCTCTGCTCTTTCGGAGCCCAGCAAGACGCGGCACCAGCCATTTGGCTGTGAAAGCCGGCGTCGCCGAAAGTGTGACCACCGCCCGGCGTCGCTTCCGGCTCAATCCCTCCAGAACACGCGCAAACGCATCAAAGCCGTCGCGCAGGACCGGAAGCAGGACCTGACCTTCCGCGGTGAGCAGAACCTGCCGCGTCCGGCGCTCGAACAGCCTGACCCCGACCGTCTGCTCCAGCTGTCGCACCTGATGGCTGATCGCGGTCGGCGTGACGTGAAGTTCATCGGCGGCGCGCTTGAAGCTGAGGTGACGTGCCGCCGCTTCAAATGCACGCAATCCCGCCAGCGGAGGAAGCCTTCTCATCGCGAACTCAAGGATGAATGCAGTTCATCCATAGGCTGAGCAACTTTCGTTTGTCAACGACGGGACCTGAACCGATCTATTGGGCAAATAGATGAGAGGAGTGCTGCAATGCAACTGCTACAAATCGATTCAAGCGCGCGGTTCGAGCCTTCAGATGCAAATCCGCGCGGTTCGCACACCAGGCGTCTGACTCAGCGTTTCGTCCAACGATGGCTACAGTCGCGGCCGGGGGATCGCGTCGTCAGCCGCGACCTCGGTCGCTTCGCACCGAGTCCGGTGACGGACGACTGGGTCAAGGCGGCCTTCGCGAAGCCCGATCGGCGCGAGCCATGGATGAGAGAGGCTTTGGCGGAAAGCGATGCGCTGGTCGACGAGTTGATCTCAGCTGATCTGATCGTCGCGGGCGTGCCAATGTACAACTTCGGTGTGCCAGCGCAGTTCAAGGCATACATAGACAACATCGTTCGGGTCGGACGCACGTTTGGCTTCGACCGATCACGCCCGGACAATCCATATTCGGCGCTGCTTGCGGGCATGGACAAGCGTCTTGTCCTGCTCGGCTCGCGCGGAGACTACGGGTACGATCCGGGCGGGCGTATGGCCGCCGTCAATCATGTCGAAGGAGCCGTCCGGGACGTGTTTGCTTTCATCGGGATCACGGCCTTCCACAGCATCGCAGTCGAGTACGACGAATTCGCCGACGATCGGTTGCAGGCGTCGATTGCCGCGGCCGAGCGTGCCGTGGATGACCTCGTCGACGAGATGCTGAAGCTGACAGAACAGCGAAACGCGGCTTAAGGGTCGGCTGCAGCGGCGGCGGAGGCGCCAGCACCGACGCTCCCAGCCGTGCTAGTTGGTTTGCCGCAGCTTGGCCAGCACTTTGAGCCCGCCGTAGCCGTCGGCGGGCGCGATCCCGACCTTCTGCTGAAACTCCTTGACTGCCTTCATGGTGTCGTTGCCGACCCGGCCGTCGGTGCCGCCGGTGTCGAAGCCGGCCTTGGTCAGGCGCGTCTGCATCTCCTGCACTTCGGCGAGCGTCAACGCACGCTCGGAGCCCGGGAAGGGCTGGATGAAGGGCGGAGCTCCCAGGCAGCGATCCCCGAGATGGCAGATCGCCAGCGCGTAGTTCATGGAAGGGTTGTAGCTCTTCACCGAGTAGAAATTCGGCCCGAGCAGGAAGGTCGGCCCGCCCGCAACCGGCGTCCACATCTGCGCGGATGCGTTGGGCTGCGGAAACGGTTGGCCGTCGGCACGCGTCACGCCGGCCGCCTGCCAGGCCGCATAGGTCCGGCTGCCGCTCATGTTGGCGGGCGCGCGCACCTCGTAGCCCCAGTGCTCGCCGCGATGCCACTTGCCACGATTGACGAGATACTTTGCCGTCGAGCCCAGCGCGTCGTCGGGCTTGCCGAATGGCGAGACCTTGCCGTTGCCGTCATAGTCGATGCCGACATTGAGCCAGACCTCCGGCATCCATTGCGAATGGCCCATCGCGCCGGCCCATGATCCCCGCATGTCCTCAGGCGTGGACCAGCCCTTGTCGACGATGCGCAGTGCATTGATCAGCTCGGTCTCCCAATAGGCCTTGCGGCGCGGCTCGTTCCAGGCGAGCGCGGCGAGCGAGGGAAACACCGGCCTCATGTGGTTCTGCTGCACCAACGGATCGCCATAGGCGGACTCGACGCCCCATAGCGCCAGCAGCGTGCCGCGCTCGACCCCGAAATCGCGCTCGATGCGGGCGAACAGCGCCTCATTGTTCTTCAGCGCGATCTTGCCGTTGATGATGCGCCAGTCCGAAACGCGGCGGTTGATGTACTGCCAAACCTGCTCGCGGAATTCGGGCTGGTTGCGCATCTGCGCGAACACGCTCATGTCCGGTTCGACCCGTCCCATCGCGCGCTGCCATGTCGCGGCGGAAATGCCTTTTGCCATCGCGCGCGCACGGAAGCTCTCGCGCCATTCGTCGAAGCCGGGAGGCGCGGCGAGAGCGCGGGTGGGAAGCGCGAGCAAAGCGGCTGCACCGAGCGTCGATTGGAGCAGGGCGCGGCGTGTGTGACGGGGCGTGGAATCAGTGTGCTTCATGGGCACATTCTAGCCGGAAACATGGCACGTGTGAGTCGGTTCCGAAATGGCCGCGTGCGTCAACTCGGCCCGACCCCGTCGGTCGTTCCCACCGGAACAAGTGCCGCACTCCCGCATTCCTCCCACGCCAGGAGGAGAAGAGTCGGTCCTGGTACGGCCGTCCTTCCTGTTCATCGAAGCATCGGGGTGGAATGAAGATACGCACACATGCCGAAAGCCATATCGTCGAACTCGACGACGGATCGCAATGGAAGATCTTTCCCGGCGACCTCGCGACGACGCTGAGCTGGAAGCCCGAAACCGATCTGCGTCTGGAGCCGAGCGGTGAGCGGGTGAATTCGCACGTGCTGGTCAATCCCGCCGACCAGACCCGCGTGCGGGTGATCGCGGCCGACGAGAGCTGGCCGGACGGCGCAGTCAAGAACGCCTTGAAAGGCGGGTAGCACCAGCGGCGACGACAGCCGCGAATGCCGGCCGCCTAGTCCTCCTTAAGCTCAGCCGCGATTCCGGAAAGCCAACGCCGGATCGTGGTTTCCGCCTTTGAATCCAAATTGCGAGCGAGGCGCTTCTCCAATTCGAGCACACGGTGCCGGCACGCCTTCAGAAGCGTCGCGCCGCGCGGCGTCAGCGTCCATTGCTGGATGCGGCCGTGAACGGGATGAGGCGTCATCGCAATCGCGCCGTCGCGTTCGAGATTGCGGATGATGACGCCGACGGTCTGGGGCGTCAGGAAGGTGAGGCGGGCGACATCGGCTCCCGACAGGCCCGGATAGGCGTTCAGCATCGTCAGCACCGCGAATTGCGGCGAGGTCACGCCGAGATCGGCGAGCGTGCGCTCCATCGTCAGGCGAACCGCGGCGTGGGCCTGGCGCAGCAGGTAGCCGAGATAGCCTTGCTCGCCGCGCTTGCCTTCGCCCGGTGCCGGGACATGCACCGCGCCGGCTGCAACGGCCTTGCGGCCCGATTGCAATGTCATGACATTCGTCTTGCGCGACATATAAGAGCTCTTATAATGTATCGGAGTTCTTATAATAAGCCGAGGTGAATGGCAATGGCACACGCCCGCAGCGAATACGAAGATTTCAAGCGGATCGCGCCCGATGCGTTTGATCTGGTGCTGGCGCTGGGCCAGCTTGCGGCCAAGGCCGGCCTCGACAAGCAGCTGCTCGAGCTGGTCAAGCTGCGCGCCTCGCAGATCAACGGCTGCGCGTTCTGCGTGCAGCATCACGTCCTGCTGTCGGAACGGATCGGCGTTCCCCTCGACAAGCTTCATCTGCTCGCGGTCTGGCGCGAGGCGCCGATCTTTTCGCCGCGCGAGCGGGCTGCGCTCGCCTGGGCCGAGGCGCTGACCTGTCTGCCGGACGGCGTCAGCGAGGAGGTCTACACGGAAGCGTCCGGCGAATTCTCCGAGACTGAACTGACGTACCTGACCTCGGCGGTCGCCTCGATCAACGTCTGGAACCGTTTTGGTGCGGCGTTTCGCTGGACGCCTGCAAAGCGGCCGGTCGCAGCGGCCGCCGCTGCAGCTTCGTCCTGACGGAGAAGATCACGATGACAGCCATGAGTCTTTCGGCCGTGCAGTACCCGTTGCCGTCACGTTCGACGGCGTTCGCCGTCATCGCAGGATTAGTCTGCGCGCTGGCAATCGGCAAAGCTCTGCCGGTGACGATCGACAGCGTGTCCAGCGCCCTCGCGCCGCTCTGCGCGACGGCGGCGGAAGGCTCTCCGCTCGACAAGGTTGAGCCGATCGGCTCCTACGCGCTTCCGAACGTGCCCGGCAAACGCGTTACCATCGTGCGCGTGTCCTACGGTCCGGGCGGGTTTTCGCGGCCGCATCGTCACTCCGGATCCGTCACCGCCTACATCACCAAGGGCGAGATCCGCTCGCAGCTCGGCGGCGGCCCGGTCGAGACGTTCGGCGTCGGCCAGTCCTTCTTCGAACCGCCGGGCTCGACGCATCTGGTCTCGGCCAATGCCAGCATGACCGAGCCGGCGGAACTGATCGCGGTGTTCGTGGCGGATGAGGGCGCGCAACTGACGACGTTCCTGGAATAGGCTGCGCGCGTCATCCGCAATGGCTGTGCTCAGGCCGATCGCGATCGCCTCAACCGCTTCCAGGCCGGCGCGAGTCCGTATTGGACGACCGGAATGGCGACTGCGCCGACGAGCAGTCCAAGCGCACCCGAGATGGCTGCCTCGACCGACCATTCGACGATGCCGGCAACGGATGGAAGGAGATGTGCGGCAGCCTCGGTTATGGCATGGACCGTGTGGCCGATCGCGGGTGGGCCGTATTTCTCGATGCCGTGCAGGATGATGCCACCGCCGACCCAGATCATGGCGGCGGTGCCGATCGTGCTCAGCACCGCCAGGAAAACGGGCATGCCGCGGACGAGCGCGCGCCCAAGCAATCGGATCGCGCCGCCGGCGAGCGAGGCGCCGTCGAACCGCGCGAGGGCGATGCCGGCATCGTCCGCTTTCACGATCAGGGCCACCACGCCATAGACACCAACGGTGATGAAGAGGCCGACCAGCGCCAGCACCAGCGCCTGCGTCCAGATGCTGCCCGCCGGGAGGGCCGCCAGCGTGATCGCCATGATCTCCGCCGACAGGATGAAATCCGTCTTGATGGCGCCAGCGACCTTCTCGTCCTCGACCGACTGGGCATTCAACGCAATCGGCTCGAGCTGAGCTTCGTGCTGGTGCGCATGATGCGGCATCACGGCTTCGAGCACCTTTTCGGCGCCTTCATAGCAGAGAAAGGCGCCGCCCAGCATCAGCAGCGGCGTGACCGCAGCGGGAAGGAAATAGCCGAGCAGCAGGGCAATCGGCAGCAAGATCAGCAGTTTGTTGCGTAGCGATCCGACCGCGATCTTGCCGACGATCGGCAGCTCGCGTTTCGAAGCGAAACCGATGACGTAGTTCGGCGTGACCGCCGCATCGTCGATGACCACGCCAGCCGCCTTTGTGCCTGCCTTGGCTGCCTGGCTAGCGACATCGTCGAGCGAGGCTGCAGCCACCTTTGCGATCCCCGCGATATCGTCGAGGAGACCGATTAGTCCGACACTCATCAACCCATCCTTCTTCGTTCGAGCGGGGGAGTGCGCGACCAGATGCGTCCTGCCCGCTCCAGCAACGAACCAGCACGCTGTCAGTTCTCCTCGCCGCCCGCTCCCTCGCGCAGGTCAGGCTTGAGCACGTCTTCCGGCAGCGCATGGGCCACCGGCTGCGCCGTGACCGCGATCTCCGGGCCGATCTCGCGGCCGCGCGCGCGGATCAGCCGTTCATAGGCCGAGACCAGCGTCGCGTAGGGGCTGACCCAGATCCAGCCATCGCGGGTGAACACCTGGACGTCGAAATGCAGGTGCATCGAGGTGCCGGCGGGACGGTCGAGGTAGTTCGAGATCACGCCGATCTTCTCGCCTTCGGTGACGATGCGGCCGTTGATGACGCCATCGGCGTTCATCGCATGCGGATTCATGTGCATGTAGCGGAAACGGATGTGCTCGGTGCGGCTATTGACCTGAAGCGTCGCGGCCTGGTCCTTGGCTCCACGGATGACGATTGCGTCACGCACGGCGACGACGCCGCGCCGCTTGGAATCGCAGGGCTCGCGGCCTTCGCCGGGCGGCGGGCAGTCGGCGGCGCGGATGTCCTCGCCCTGGTGGCCGTAACCTCCGCCGCATTGCCACACCTCGAAACTACGCGACTCGCAGAAATTGTCGCGCCAGGGATAAGCGGTCGGGCCTTCGCTCTTGTCGCGCTTGCCGAAGGATTGGGAGCGCACGAAGGCGGGCGCCTTCTCCAAGGGAAAGCGGATCTGGGCATAGGCCATGGCGTCGGGATGACCGCCCTGCTTGCGGTAGCCGGTGTTCGGAATGATGTCGCCGCTCGGCCGGTAGCTGAAATCCGGTGAACGCACCGCGGGGCGGTCGATAATGTTGGAGGCAACGTCCGCCAGGGGCCGCATGCGCTGGCCCCCTGCGACGCGCAGCGCCTTCAGGAAGCGCTCGGCGACCGGATAGGCCTCCTTGCAGGCGAGCCGCCGTGGCCTCGCGACACTGTCGAGGCACTGGATCGAGACCACATAGGTGGCGCCGAAGCGGGTGAAGGCGTAGCGCACATTGCCTTCCCGGATGAACCTACGCAGATCCGGGTAGGTTGCGGCGAGCGGCTTGACTGGCTCGCCCTTGCCCCCGGCCGGATCGGCGATGTCGTAGATCAGCGCCGAGCCCGTGATCTGCACCTCGACGGGCTTTGCGTACACCCGGCTCGGCATGCCGTCACCGGCGCCGGGCTCGAGCGAGAAGGTCGCGCTGTAGCCGGCAGGACCGGCATCGAACATGTCGACGGGATTGAAGTCGGCCTGGTAGCGCGACAGCGCGAGCGTCGCCGGCGCGCCGCTGCGCTGCGCGTCGAGATACGCGGCGGCGTCGAACGGCAGCAGCACGGGGACGGGACTTCGGGTAATGCCGGTGAAGAAGCGCGAGGAGACCGCGTTGAGCTGCACCAGTGCCGGCATCGCGCGCGGATCGTAGCGCGGCACCGAACGGCGCGGTGCGAAGATGAAGTCGCCCGCAATTTGCGGACGGCTGTTGATCTCGCTGCGAAGCTGATCGAGCGCCGCGCGCCACTCGATGCGCAGGGCCGTCAGCGAGGGACTGCGGAACTCGTCCGCAGCGATCGGTGCAGCAACGAGGAGCGACGGCAACGCCAGGAGAAGCGAGACGAAGCGGAGACTGTTCCTGCCCACTGCTTCGCCCCCCGGCGGTACCTGTTCCGATCCTCGATGGCTCGTTTAGTCCTTAGCACGCTCGGAGTAGGAGCCGTCTTCGGTCATCACCACAATGCGCGTGCCGACCGAGATGTGCGGCGGCACGGTGGTGCGCACGCCGTTGGACAGCACCGCCGGCTTGTAGGAGGAGGAGGCGGTCTGGCCCTTGGTCACCGGCTCGGTCTCCACCACTTCCAGCGTCACGCGCTGCGGCAGTGCGATCGACACCGGATTGGTGTCATGCATCGACAGTTTGACGGTCATGTCCGGCTGAAGATACGCGGCCGCGTCGCCGACGACGTCCTTGGAAACCTGAACCTGGTCGTAGGTCTCGGGGTTCATGAAGTGGTAGCCATCGCCATCTTCGTAAAGGAAGGTGTAGTTGCGCTCTTCGATGGTGGCCTTTTCGACCTGGTCGGTGGTCTTGTAGCGTTCCGAGATCTTTACCCCGTCCGAGATTCGGCGCATTTCGATCTGGCTGACCGGGGTTCCCTTGCCGGGATGGATGTTCTCGGCGCTCACGACGACATAGAGCTTGCCGTCTTGCTCGATCACGTTGCCCTTGCGAATAGAACTGGCGATGACTCTCAAAGCTGTATTTCCTGCTTGCTTGGCCCGGCACCAGCCAGGACGTGGTCGAATTGCTGGGGGACTTGGGGCCTCAATTCGGACCTCGGCACCCGTTTCGGGCCGCAACATACTGATTTTGCCGTTGGATGCCAGCATTTTGCTGCCGGCTGGGGCGGTCGGTTGATGGCTGGGGACAAGCCGATGTCGCCGTTTTGGTCGCCCGCGCGCCACCTCGACCGACGGCCGTTCCTCCAGGCTAGGGGCGCCGTGACCGGAGCTTTGCGGGGGTTTTTCGCCGAACAGGGGTTTGTGGAGGTCGAAACCTCCGTTCTCCAGGTCTCTCCGGGCAACGAGACCCATCTGCACGCCCCCAGGACCGAGATCATGCGGCCCGACGGCAGCCGGGCCAGCCGATACCTGCGCACCTCGCCCGAGTTCGCCTGCAAGAAACTGCTGGCGGCGGGCGAGACGCGGATTTTCGAGTTCGCACGGGTGTTCCGGGACCGCGAGCGCGGCGACCTGCATCTGCCCGAGTTCACCATGCTGGAATGGTACCGGGCGGGAGCGCCCTATGATGCCATCATGGCCGATTGCGTCGTCGTGATCGCCCGGGCGGCGCAGGCGACCGGGATCGGGACCTTCTCCTTCCGCGGCCGAACCGCCGATCCCTTCGCCGAGCCGGAGCTCCTGACGGTCGCTGGCGCCTTCGCGCAGTTCGCCGGCGTCGACCTGTTGTCGACAATCTCGGGCGGCGAGGGTAACCGTGCGGCGCTCGCCGAGGCGGCAGCCGGGAAGGTCCGTGTCGCCGAGGATGACACCTGGTCCGACATCTTCAGCAAGGTGCTGGTCGAACACGTCGAGCCGCAGCTGGGGCAGGGGCGTTTGACCATCCTGTTCGAATACCCATCTCCAGAGGCGGCGCTGGCGCGGGTGAAGACGGACGATCCGAGGGTCGCCGAACGTTTCGAGGTCTATGCCTGCGGCGTCGAGCTCGCCAACGGCTTTGGAGAGCTGACCGATGCCGGGGAGCAGCGCAAACGCTTCACGGAATCCATGACGGAGAAGCAGCGCCGCTACGGCGAAGCCTATCCGCTCGACGAGGATTTTCTGGCGGCGGTCGCCGCAATGCCGGAGGCGAGCGGTGTCGCGCTCGGCTTCGACCGGCTGGTGATGCTGGCGAGCGGCGCCACACGAATTGATCAGGTGGTGTGGACACCGCCTGCGGATGAGAGATGACAAAGACGAACCTTGCACGCACTCTGCGCGAACCTGCCGAGCTGGTAGCCGAGGGCCTGGTCCCCGCATCGGCGCTGCCGGCGCTCGAACGCGTCGCCGCGCGCTATGCCGTGGCGATCACGCCGGATCTGGTCGGGCTGATCGACGCGACGGATCCCGACGATCCCATCGCGCGGCAGTTCGTTCCTGTTTCGGCCGAGCTCGAGGCGCAGCCGGGCGAGAATGCCGATCCGATCGGCGATCACCCGCATTCGCCGGTGGCGGGAATCGTGCACCGCTATCCCGACCGGGTGTTGTTCAAGCTCGTGCACGTCTGCGCGGTCTATTGCCGCTTCTGCTTCCGCCGCGAGATGGTCGGGCCCGGCAAGGAGAATGCGCTGTCGGAGAGCGCCTATCGCACCGCGATCGACTACATCCGGTCGCATGACGAGATCTGGGAAGTGATCCTGACCGGCGGCGATCCCCTGATGCTGTCGCCCCGGCGGATGAGTGAGATCATGGCTGACCTTGCGGCCATCGATCACGTCAAGATCATCCGTCTCCACACCCGTGTCCCGGTGGCCGAACCAGCGCGCGTCAGCGCGGAGATGGTTGCAGCCCTGAAGGTTGCGGGCGCGGCCACCTGGGTCGCGGTACACGCCAATCACGCGCGCGAACTGACGGGGGCCGCGCGCGATGCCTGCGCGCGGCTCGTCGATGCTGGAATTCCCCTGGTGAGCCAGTCCGTGCTTTTGCGCGGCGTCAATGACGACATCGCCGCTCTCTCGGATTTAATGCGAGCTTTCGTCGAATGCCGGATCAAGCCCTATTATCTGCACCACGGCGATCTCGCCCCGGGAACGGCGCATCTGCGCACGACGTTGGCAGAGGGGCAGGCCTTGATGCGGCAGTTGCGCGGGCGGGTGTCGGGCCTGTGTCAGCCGGACTATGTCATCGACATTCCCGGCGGTGCCGGCAAGTCGCCGGTGGGTCCGAATTACGTGTCGGCGGTGAAAAATACCGCAAACGAGACAAGTGAAGCGGAATCAGAAACGCGCTATCGTATCGTCGACTATTGCGGCGACGTTCATCTCTATCCGCCCGAGGCATGAGTGGCGATGGCATCGACGCTGACTTGAGTGCTGGGCTTGGACGCTGATTTGAGAATGGAGAAATGGACATGACGAAGATCATGCTGGCAGTATCGCTCGTTGTCTTGCTTGGCGGCGCGGCTGTTGCGCAGACCGGCGGCTCCAAGGGATCGACCTCAAGCGGCGCATCGTCCGGGTCGGTGTTGCCGGCGCCGGTCGGTCATCGCCAGCCGCGTGCCAGCGATGTGCCTAGCGAGAAGAATCTGAGCGATCCCAACGATCCGCTCAGCAAGGAAAACCAGGCGCTCGACAAGAAGATCAAGAGCATCTGCCGCGGCTGCTGAGGCTTTCACCTCTCCCCGTCGGGGAGAGGTGAGGAATGAGCCATCCCAAGCTCGGCCATCCGTCAGGCTGATCGCTCGTGCAGTCCGGCGCGCCGGATGTTGCGGCGGATTTCGACCGCGTCGGCGAGCTGCTCGAGCGTCTTCGACGTCGTTGCCCAGTCAATGCAACCGTCCGTGATGCTCTGCCCATAAGTGAGCGGCTTGCCCGGTACGACATCCTGCCGGCCGGCGACGAGGTTGCTCTCGATCATCACGCCCATGATGCGGCTCTCGCCGCCCGAGATCTGACGGGCGATATCGGCCATCACCAGCGGCTGGTTCTCCGGCTTCTTGCTCGAATTGGCATGGCTGGCATCGACCATCACCAGCGGGGCAACGCCGGATTTGGTCAATTCGTTGCAGGCCGACGCAACGCTTGCCGCGTCGTAGTTCGGCTCAGCTCCGCCGCGCAGGATGATGTGGCAGTCCTCGTTGCCGGCGGTCGAGGCGATCGCCGAGCGGCCGAGCTTCGTGACAGCCATGAAATGATGGGGATGCGAGGCTGATTTCACCGCGTCGGCCGCGATCCGCACATTGCCGTCGGTGCCGTTCTTGAAGCCGACCGGGCAGGACAGCCCCGACGCCAGCTCGCGATGGATCTGGCTCTCGGTTGTGCGCGCGCCGATCGCGGCCCAGGAGACGAGGTCGGCGATGTATTGCGGCGTCGTCATGTCGAGGAACTCGGTGCCGGCGGGCAGGCCGAGATTGTTCACCGCCGCGAGCACGTTGCGCGCGAGCCGCAGCCCCTTGTTGATGTCGAAGCTGCCGTCGAGGTCGGGATCGTTGATGAGGCCCTTCCACCCGACCGTGGTGCGGGGCTTCTCGAAATAGACCCGCATCACGAGCTCGAGCTGATCGGCGAGATCCTCGCGAAGCTTTGCTAGCCGCTCGGCATAGTCGAGCGCCGCCTTGGGATCATGCACCGAGCAGGGGCCGACGACGACCAGAAGGCGGTCGTCCTGATTGCTCAGGATGGCATGGATGGCGTTGCGCGCGGCCATCACCACACGCGTCGCGGTGAGCGTGCGCGGGACTTCCCGCATCACCTCTTCCGGCGTGCTCAGCTCTTTCAGTTCGCGGATACGAAGATCGTCGGTCGTGCTCAGCACGGCGGGCTCCTGTCTGTTCTAGAACCTGCCGGCAATAAAAAAGCCGCCAGGTCGGGCGGCTGTTCGGACGTTTGCTGCAATGTTTCAGATTGAGCGCGATCCTCCCACCGCCAGCGAGCTGTCGTAGCTAAAGTACCAAAAATAGCTGGTGGCGACGGTGATCATGGAAAGGCCATATAGCGTGCCGCTGGCGCCTTGTCACCCCCCAATCAGAATGTGGAGCGACGAGGCGCCTCAGGTGTTGCCATTGCGTGCCGCCAGCGCCATGCCGATCAGGGTGGCGCCGCCGAACAGCAGGTTGATGCCGACGAGGACGCCAATGGCCCACTCCGCCGAGCTCGGCAGTCCCGTGATCACCATGAACGAGATCGCGATGTCGACGAGGCCCGAGATCAGCAGCCACGACCAGCGGCCGCTGAGCTCACGGCGGTGCTCTAGCGCGTACATGATGGTGGCGACGCCCTCGGCGAGGAAATAGGCGCCGAGCACGATGGTCAGCGTCAGCACGGCCTGCATCGGCCGGGCCAGCAGCAGCAGGCCGGTGAGCACAGCGAGCGCAGCCGAGATCAGCGACCACCAGAAGCCCGGCGTGCTGCGCGCCCAATAGGTCGCGATCAGTCCGCCGATGCCGCCGATCAGGAACATCCAGCCGAGGAAGATCGCGGTCGCAAGGCTGGCGAGCGGCGGCAGGACGAGCGCGGCAATGCCGAGGACGGCAAGCAGGATCCCTTCGAACAGAAAAGCCTTCCAGTGCGCCTTGACCGCCTGGTTCATCTCGGATTGGAGGCGGGCAAATTCCTCGGGCGATGTCATCGTCTGGCTCCGGAACGAGAGGATTGCGTCCCAATCTAGTGGGCCTGTCGCGCGTTCGCCATGCGTTGGATCAAGTGCCGCCGGGCGCCGACGAAAAGCCTTCCGCGTTGGTGCGAATGCGGTTGCGGCCGAGAATGTAGATAGCCGATGTGACAATCAGAAGCGCAAGGCCGAGCAGGATCGAGACGAAACCGATCGGAATCAGCGCCAGCGTCAGGTTGCGCTCGGGGTTGATCAGCCAGTGATGGATCGAGGTCAGGACGAAGGCGAGCCCGACGAACCCGATGCCGCCGCCGGCGAGCAGCAGCGCCCACATCCGGCGCAGCTGGCTGAGCCGCTCGCGCGCGACATCGGTTCGCGGCGCGTGGTGGCGCGCGACGCGCCGGACCAGGCGGATGGCGAAGGCGATCGAGCCGAAGCCGATCAACAGGCTTGCAGCGCCCAACCACATGCGGAGTGTCGGATCGAGATCGGGCATGCGCTGGAGCGTCAGCAGCGGGAAGTCGAAGGCCGTATGAAGCGCGAGCGGGCCACCGAAGATCAACAGCCGGCTGGAAAGACGGGCCCAATCGCGATGGTGGCGGTTTGCGCCAAGCGCCGTGCCGGCGCGCGCGATGGTCAGGTAGGCGCCGGCGATGATGCCGAGCGCGCCGTGGAACGGCACGGTCAGGACGCTGCGCAGCGCGGCAAGCGAGCGCCACATGTCGGCGTGCTGGACCAGATAGGCGAGATTCTCGTAGGCGGCGAAGCCGAGGCCGACCGCGGCGCCGTAGACCACGGTGTCCATCGGATTGGCAAAGGTGCGTCGCTTGGTCGAGGAGACCAGCACGATGGCGAGCACCTTGACGGCTTCCTCGGGCAGCGCGACGCCGAAGATCGAATGCATCGCCAGCGCCGCCCAGGGATCGTCGGGGGCGGCGATCATCTTGGCGAAGGGGGCGCGGGCGAGGCCCAGGAGCGAAATGCTCGCCGCCCCTAACAGGAATGCGGTCCAGACCTGGGCCGGCGGCCCCGGGCGTTCCTCGGCAGCGATGACGAGCCAGAGCAACAGCAGCGCCGGGGCGATAGCGGCAGTTCCAACGACGGTGGGGAGCGCTTCGATCAGGTACATTGGCGCCGAAAATAAGTTCCCTTGATCCGCTTATCTACGTTCTCCGATGCGACCATGTGTCATGCGCCGGCTGTCGGCTCCCTGAAGGTGCGCGACAGCTGCCGTTCATCCGGGCTCATTGTGGGGAGTAGAATACGAGCGCAATCAATCGCATGATGGCAGAAGCTCGCCAGTCACCGCAACGATTGCCCGGTGCGCTGCGGATCGAGATTTGCAAGCGAGCTCAAGGAAATGCGCGGGATTCCTCGATTCCTGGCGCATCTGCGCAGCGTGCCGGCTGCTGGCCTTGTCTAGTCAGTGCGTCGTGATCGCGGGCGGCGCGTCGGGTGCGACGTCGAAGGCGCCGAGATGGAATTCCTCGCCAGCGGACTCATGTGACCCGGAACGCTGCGCCAGCAGCGTGAACGCGGCGCGCGGGTATCGTTTCCAGATTTCGAGATCGCCGGCGGTGATGGTGAGCCAACCGAACGTGTACATGTAGCGTCCGGGCTCGGTGACCCGGCCGACCCTGTCCCAGGTGATCTTGTCGACTGCCATTCGGTCCCCCGATCGCAAGTCTGCAAAATGACGTCCGGCCCGAGGCACAGACCTGCAAAAGCTGATCCGGCATTGGGGCCGCTATAGGGCGGCGAAATTCAGGCCGACTTCAGCAAGGGCGCGCGGACGATCAGGCGGACGAGGTCGTCCCGGTCCAGCTTTTCGGCGAATTTGACCGCAAAGCCGTGCTCGAACTTGCGGATCACCCGCCCGACACAGGCGCCGACCGCAAGCGGGGTTCCGACCACCGGATCATACTCGGAGGACACCGCGACGCCGGCCGTCGAGACGTCGATGATGAAGCACGGATGGCAGCTGCCGTCCGCGAGGGTCAGCACGGTGTGCGAGACTTGCGGAACGAAACGCGCGTCACGCCGCAGCTCCCGAACGCTGGCATCCTTCTGCTTCTTCTCGAGCCATGTCAGCTTTTCCGACATCCAGACGCGCCGCGCCCGCGTCATCTCGAGCTCCATCAGGAAGCCAGCCTTCAGCGTCGCGCTGATGGTGCCCTGGAATTCGCCGAAATCCTCGAAGTAGGAGGTCAAGCGCTCGCCGACCTTGCCGACCACCGGCACATCCACGATCATCCGGAACGGCGAGACGCGCTTGGTCCGGCAGGCGAAGCTGCGGAGCTTGCCCTCGCAATCATACCAGCGCGGCAGCGAGTAGCTGCCGCTGACCGCAACGTCCACTGCTCGCTGCCTCAGGAAGTCTGCGACGGACATGAGCGCTGACCGGGGGTTCGGGTGATTGCCGTAGTTCCACGGTAGCGAGCAAATTCTAAGCAAATGATACTGCTGCCTAATAGCTGGGGTGAATTTTCGGTAAATGGCGCGGGTCGGCAGAGCAGCGGGAAGCGCGGCATAAGCGACGGCTAGCGAGGTCCGAACAGCACCAGGATAGCCAATGCGGCAAAGGCGAACTGGATCATCGTCCATATCAGTCCGTTCGGACGGATCTCCCATCGCAGGCGCGGCAATGCGCGCCGCAGCGCGAGCCCGGTCAATGCTTCGACGAGGGCGAGCAGAATGGCAATGCCGGCCAGGGAAGACCATGACTGGGTCGGAGGCAGCCAAGACGCGAGCCAGGCGGGAACCGAGGCATTCAGGGGGCCGAGCAACGCGAACCATCCGAACCAGAATACAAAGCGCTTGACGAGGTCTTGGCCGATCATTTCGGGCTCGAGGCGGATACCGATGCTTGCCAGCGCGCTTTCGATGCGCTCGCCATCGGTCAGGAAGAGAAAGGCACCGAGGTAGAGCGGAACGCGCGAATGGAAGAGCAGGGCGATGACACCGAACAGCACGATGTAGCCGAAGGCATCGCCGAGAATGTCAGCGACGGCCTGGCCTGACCGCTCCGGCGAGGGCGGCGTCAACGCCGCTTGGCGCTCGGGCAGTGATTGGAGGTGGGCCATGTGCGCCAGCATCTTGGCGCGCCGGTCCGGCGCATGCTGGCGCGGGTGGCGCAGCCATGTGGGAAGCGCCGGCATCTGCGATGCGTCTGCAATGTCGGCTTTGAGCTGCGGCATGGGCCTCGACCGGTTTCGACCTGACATTGGTCGGAGACGAGGGGCGAGGAGGTTCATGCTGCCGCGGCGGCTTGCGCCTCTGGCGCTCCCTAGCGGAATCGAACCGCTCACTCCACCGTGAAAGAGATGAGAATAGGTCCATGGCCGTCCCACCTCCGTAAAAATAGACATCGACAAGGCACAAACGAAGCTCAGGAAGATCCGCGCGCAGTGGCAAAGGAGAAGCCCATCACCCGCGCTGGCATCACGCGGCGCCGCAACGCCGCCAAGCGTCGGCGGCTACGCCTCCGGACACCGTTGGGGGCGGCTCGACGCCGACGGCGCGTCGTCAGCGCAGAACAACAACCGGCGCCTGTTGTGGCTCGCGATCGAATGGGGATTGGAACGAGCTCCGAAGGTCGGCGCCGAGCTGTGCGACTACTGCCGGAAGCACGGGATCAACGTCGACTGGATACTCGACGGCGATCTAAGGGGCCTCAAGAGGATGATCGACGAACGCCGAGGGCACCAGAGGGCTGAGCGAGCCCTTTCGCGAGGTATGCCCAGCTCACGCCTGAGCACCAGCTGATCGTGACGGCCGAGATCAACCGCATCCTGGCGGAGCGCGACCAATGAAGCACCATTGAGCAGGGCCCGCCGGTTCACGCTGGCGGGCCGTTCGTTTCAGGCATTTCTGCGTGGAACAACTGCCATTTGCAATGGAACCGGAATTAACATATGATATTTTTATTACAGTTTAGATTATTACAGTTCAGAGTTGTGTTCGTTGAAGCAGATTGCACCCCAGGGGCTCTGTCGGCGCCCCGCTCTCGTCACGCCTGAAATGGTTGCACTCGCGATCCTCGGGGGTCTGGCCCTGCTTGCTGTGCTTTGGGGGTGGTCGAGCCCACGAGTTGAAACGCCCCAGCACGTGGTCACAAAGCCCAATCCTCCTGATTGCTACTCAATCGGCAACAGGGTAGCCGCTGGCTGCTTCGACAAAAATAAATGAGCGATGCCGGCGGCTTGCCTCGCGGCGACCGCAGGTTGCACAGGAGGCGCGACCGGCCGCGGCTGATGACGCACCGCCCCGGGCTCAGGCGGTAAGCACGATGGCCCGCCGGTTCACGCTCGCGAAGCGGGGCGGCGATCGAGCCCCACGTCCATGGGTGTTCGCACGGGTTTATTGGCCACACGTTGGACACGGCGGCAGAGTGGATCTTTGAGTGATTGATTTTGCTGGCGCTCCCTAGCGGAATCGAACCGCTCTCTCCACCGTGAAAGGGTGGCGTCCTAACCGATAGACGAAGGGAGCAAACGCAGGGCCCTGCCGTTTTCCCGGCACGGCCGCTGGCCGGCCGAACAGGGCCCGGCGGCTTGCAGCGGGCGAACGTATAGTGGCCTTTGCGCTCCCGGGCAAGCCGTTCGGGAACGGTCTTTCCGGCCCGGTGGATAGCCCCGGGGCGCGGGATCATTCGGAGGCGATTTCAACGGTTTGTTAGCGTTCCCTACGTAGCGCTGGACGGGGAGATTTTGCCGATGCCACCGCCGAAGAAGCGCGCAGCCCGCAAGCTGCTGTCGCAGCACGCCTGGATCACGCTGGACGGCGGCTTTGCCGCGCGGCACTGCCTGGTTCAGGACATCTCGGATTCGGGCGCCAGGATCACCCTCGACGAGGACGCGAGCCAGCTTCCCGGCGTGATCCGGATGGCCTTCGCACGCGATGCGCGCACCGGGCGGAGCTGCCAAGTGGTCTGGCGCCGCGGCAAGTCGGCCGGCGTCAAGTTCCTCTAGCTGCGGACGGTCCGATGGCGCGCGGGTCCGGTCCGGGCTACAAGGCGGCGATGCGCACGCAGCTCCTCATCCTGCTCTCCTTGCTGGCCACGTCCGCGACTGCGGCTGAGAGCCTGCGCCTGCCGCCTGCCGAGCCGCCACAGGCGGGCAAGGTGCTGCCGCTGAACGGCAGCACGGCCGGCAAGGTGAGGGCAGGCGCCTGCGCCGCCTACGGCCGGGGCTTCGTGATGGCCGAGGGCACCGGGACCTGCGTCAAGCTCGGTGGCTCGACCAGCGTCGACGCTGGCATCCGGCGCTGAAGCCCATGCCCGCGGATCTGGTGCGGCTCGACATCATCGTTCCCGTGCTGATGTATTGCGCGCTGCTGTGGTGGGTCGGCCGCGGCCTCAGCTGGACCGCGCGGCTCGCCACGGCTGCCGTGACTCTGGTGCTGATCGTCGTCGTGCTGCTGGTCGAGCGCGGCTGGCGCTAAAGCCTGAAACAAAACCGCGAAAACAACCCCATGCACAGTAGCCGTCAAGCGCGGCGGTGACGCCGCGGGAAGCGCGCCGGAACGAGGATTCCCCGCGCGATCGCCGCAGCTTAAGGCGCGCGAGGGGTTCACGACATCGGCGGTGCGACGAATTGCGCAAATCCGGGCCGCTTGCCGAGCTCGGCGAGCCAGCGCGTCAGGTGCGGCTGGGCCGGCCGGCTGATGCCTTCGACCCCGAGCCAGCGCCGCGCATAGGATCCGACCGCGATGTCGGCGAGCGTGAACGCATCGCCCTCGATGAAGCGGCGCGTGGCGAGCAGGCGGTCGGCGATGGCCCAGACCTCGGCGGCAGCATCGGCATCGCGCTGCACCTGGATCATATCGCGCTCGGCGGGCGCGGTGCGCACGATGCCCCAGAATACCGGGCGGTCGACCGGCTGCACCGTCGCCAGCGTCCAGTCGAGCCAGCGGTCGACCGAGGCGCGCTGCTTCGGCGCCTCGGGATAGATCGGCGTGCCGCGGCCATGCGCCATGCAGAGGTAGCGCATGATCGAATTGGATTCCCACAGCACGAAGTCGCCCTCGACCAGCGTCGGAATCCGCGCGTTCGGATTCATCGCCAGATATTCGGCCTCGCGCGTCTTGCCGTATTGCATGCCGGCATCGATGCGCTCGTAAGCCAGGCCAAGCTCGGTGCAGCACCACAGCACCTTCTGCACGTTGACCGAATTGGCGCGGCCCCAGATCGTCAGCTTGGTATCGGCCATGAAGCGTCTCCCGCGGCATTGTTCGGTGTCGTAGCCTGGATGGAGCGAAGCGCAATCCAGGGCTGACAGTCCCGGATTACGCTTGCGCTCCATCCGGGCTACAGATCCACCTCGCTGCGGGTGATAGCGGAATTCGGCGCGCGGAGCGATGCGCGATTGCATCGCGTCCGTCATGCAAAAAGCTCCGCACGCGGCGGAGCTTTCCTTGCAAAGTTCAAACCGACGCTCAGCGGCCGAAGAACAGCCACAACAGAATGATCACCGGGATCGGCACGCCAAGCATCCAAAGCAACAGCCCTCTCGCCATCGCATCCTCCTCCAAATCGGTTTCGTGAAAGGAGAACGCCGGGCGAGGGGCCTTGTTCCGGCCGGCGCCGTTACCAGTGGCCGGTGTTCGGCATCGACGCCCACGGCTCCTGCGGCGGCTTCGGATCGCCCTTCTGCAGCAGCTCGATCGAGTGCAGGTCCGGCGAGCGGACAAAGGCCATGTTGCCGTCGCGCGGCGGACGGTTGATGGTGACGCCCGCCTTCATCAGCTTCTCGCAGGTGGCGTAGATGTCGTCGACCTCGTAGGCGAGATGGCCGAAGAAGCGATCCTCGCCATACTTCTCCTCGTCCCAATTGTAGGTGAGCTCGACCAGCGGCGCCCCGCGCGTCGGCGGCTGTTTCTTCAGTGCCTCGAGATCGTCCGCCGAGCACAGGAACACCAGCGTGAACCGCCCCTTGTCGTTCTCGATCCGCCGCACCTCCTTCAAGCCCAGCGCATCCTGGTAAAACTTCAGCGCGACATCGAGATTGCGCACGCGCAGCATAGTGTGGAGGTATCGCATGGTTGTTGCTCCCTGGAACGGACGGAGGGTTTTGTGTTGGGCCGGGACGGCGGGGGTAGGAAATAGCAGGAAAATGCAGCGGGGGCACTGCCATACGTGCCGCTGACGTGCGGGTAAAACTCGCTTTGTTTTGATGGCGCTATTGCGGAGTTTGGAGGCGGTAGTTAGTCGAGCCCCTGACTGTGGCCGCACCCCTCTTGAGCCCTCGGGCGGGGGGAGGCATGGCGCCGAAGGCGGGGCGTTCGGTAACTGTCAAGAGAGTGGTCGAGAATGAGTGGGGAAAACCACCGCATTCCCTTAGCTGTGGACAGGACGAATATCCCGGATAACTCAGACGCAGCTACGCGCGCACGCGAACCCAGTGATATTGGTTGGCCGTGAGTTTGTGCTGTCTCACCGGGACGTGACCGGCATCCGTATAGGCCCGGCTTCGTACCGAATCCGAAAACATTAAAATGGCGCCAGGCGAGGTGAATCGCCTGACGCCTGGGGTGGAGATCCCGAAGGACTCTCCGCCTGAACAACTGAGGTTCTCGCTCCCCCCAGGCGCCCTGTCAATCCCGCGAGACATCGGTTCTCGCTACCAAAAGGTGTGCCCTGATGAAACGTACCCGCAAGATCACCATTATCGAGGAAGTCGAGGTAATGCCCTCGGCGCGGCCGCCCAGCGGTCGCGAGCGAGGCCCTTGGTATTTCATCGTTCGTATCGGGTTGGCGATTGCAGCGATCTTCCACGGAGGGCATTAGCCTGCTTGCTCGGTCAGGGTCCGAAGTAAGGGCGCCGCTACTAAGGCAATTTCTTTTCAGCCTCGCTGAGGAAGAGAATAGTTGAAGCAGTCATGTGCAGCACGTAGGACACCAACTCCTCGGGCGGTTCATTATCCGGCAGTGTTCCCGCCCCATGGCCCCCTTGACGGTTGCGAGCGGTGGGAATGCCCGATGAAAGGATGTTTCTCACGCCGGTGAAATGGTTCTCCCAATATGAGGGGATCAAACCATTATCAAGACAGGTCCGAACAAGCTCGGACGCGGTGGAGCGATTGGGGTCAAAGGGCCATCCGCGCTTATGACAGATGACCTTCATCGTGCTCTCGAAGGACTTTGCACAGTCAACCAAAGCTTCTTCATATTTTCCATGCCGGTAATGATCGAAGGCACTGAGAAATTCATCCTGCGCGTTTCTGAATTCCGCTCCTCGCAGAACGGCCAGCGAGGGGACCACTGCCTCGGCATGGACAAACTCAGAGTCCATCCGAATGATCTGACGATTGACAAATTGATAGCCGACGCCGTGCTCCTTAAAGCGGATATTGAGTTCTTCGATAGCCTCGGTGGCGATCTGGTCCGACCTCTGCCGATTAAGGTATTCGAATTTACGCGTATGGCCGTCGATAAGACGAAAGGAGAGCTCGACCGCATCGAGAAGACGATCTGTATCGGTTTCACGTTCAAACCAATCCCGAACGTCTTGATATGAGTCACTCTTCGAAAACCGATCGACGTTCGGGGTCAGTGTCCATGACGCTGAATTCGCGGCGTAGGACCTGAGCGATACCGTAAATAGCATTGAAAAATCTGATCGTCGCCACGGCGTCCGCGTGTATGGTAGGGCACACCGATTGCATCGTCCCAAATATGTTTGATCTGAATTTTCAGGCCGTATGGGATATGATCGTATTTATAGACGTCCGGCTGGCTGCGGCTTTCGCGCGCCTTGCGTTTTGAATAGAGGTCGTAGACTGGCATCTTCCCTCCTGAAAGAGGAAGTCTTACACCGGCCAACGTTTAGCTGGAACTGCCCCGACTTTTAAGCGGCAGAGTTCTCAACGGCATTGTTATTGGCAGCTCAGAGCAGTTGCGAAATCTGTTGCGCAACAAGACCCGCATGCGTTTCGCTTCGCTCTACCCATCCTACCGAGCTGGTTGCGGGGCTGAGCATCTGCGTTCAATAAGTGTGTCCGACAATCATAAGGGCCGTCCTTCCCTGACCCCTTGATATTGGCTTTGTAATAGCCCAGTGAAACTCCGCGTAATAGCCCAGTGAAACTCCGCTGAAAGGAGGGCTCTACCGTCGATGTCGGTATCTCGCAGCAGTGTTAGTCGGTATCCTTCAGAAGGATACTGGTTCTTCGCGTCGTGGCAAGTGAAGGGTTTGAGGTCCACGGGACCGCGATATTCACGTTGACGACCTCGGCGTAGGCGCCCGTTGGTAAAATCAAGAACAGCAGCGTTTCATATCGATCCCCCTACTGATAATCGAAGACCCGATAATTAAGGGCAACACTCTTCCAATCATCTTCTGTAAGCAAATCTCGCGGCGCGCCAACGACCAAAGGGATAGTTTCTCCTAGGTATTCGCGCCTGGCCATATCAACGGGGCCGCATTGGTTCGTATAAACTGACTTGAGTTCGGGATAGTGTACAAGAAATCTGAAAACGCTGGTGTCAGCTATTGCTGTTCGCAGATCCTCTATTGATTGCTTCTGAGTCGAACCGTCCTTTTTGAATAGGTTCATCACGTAAGGCGGCCCAACAGGAAGCCCCTGTTGAGTAACTATCGACGGAATCCACTGCATGTAGTCGACCGTGGATTTCTGCAGCAAGAGACTTCTCGATAACTTCTCCAAAGTCGGGTCGTCGGGAATGATCGCGAGGCTAGGCGCATCGGCGTATATTTTTTCGACATCGTCGTACTCGTGAGAAAGAACCTTGAGACGAGTAAGTTGGGTCACAATCTTGTTGGCCTTATCAACGATCCCGTCTGTCAGCGTAGTGGCTGACAACGTGCATTCCTTATAAGATTTGAGATACCAACCTCCTGCGGCTATTGCGGCAGAGATTATCGCCAGGAATGCTCCACTGTTTACGACAGTGAACAAGCGGCGATACCTTGGTTCTTGTAGAACTTCAAGTGCGTCGGGATTTTCCTCTGGAGGCATCTCGTGCGCGTTCATGTTCAACCTACAAATGAATCAAATGGAAGGGTGTAGTATTCCAAAGCTGCAACCAAAATAGAAGCCCTCCTGAGAGGGCTTCATTGGCGGTGGGCCCCATACATCGAACTGATCGCAGGTGGAGAATCCCAAATCCAGGCATCAGCTGGCTACGAAGGATCCATACGGCGCCTGAGACTGTCTTCAGTCCAACACCTAGCTGACTGCGTGCGCCAGCAGCCGAGCAGCGTTGTGAATCCACTGACCGCGTTGAATATTGCGGCGCAAAGCGCGCCGGTTGGGCTTGATCTGCATCACGTTCGAAGCAGCTCCGCCATCTCTTTCCAATGATAGATGCGCACCTTCCCGGTTTGATGCCCCGCGCGGCTTGGGCGATGGCGTGCGCGATGTCGTTGCCGGTGAGCCCGCGATACCGGTCGGCGGGACCGAGGAGCAGCGGATTGAGCACGCCCCATATCGCGGCGATGAGGCGTTCACGCGGGCGATCCTCGTCGCGCGCGCCGAGGATCATTGAGGGGCGGAAAATATGCGTGTGCTCGAAATCGAGCGAGAGAATGTCCCGTTCAACTTCGCCCTTGGTCCTGAGATAGAACACGCTGGAAGCGGCGTTGGCGCCAACGGCTGTGACCAGAAACACCGACCGCGCGCCATTCGCCCTGGCAATCTCGGCTGCCAACACCGGATAATCATGATCGATCTTGTAGTACTCGGCCTCGTCAGGCGTGTGCTTGCGCGTCGTCCCCAGCGCGATGAAGATCTCGTCCGCAACCAATTGGGATTTAAGTGCGGGCAGGGAAGCGAGATCGCCGATCAGCACCGTGAGCTTCGCATCGCTCACCGCCAGCGGCTTGCGGGCCACCGCCACAACCCGCGAATAGTCCGGACTGTCCAAGAGATCGCGCAGCAAATGCGAGCCGATGAAGCCGGATGCGCCGAAGACAAGTGCGGTTTTCATTCAAGCCACCGGTTTGCGTTGAGAGACCAATGCAAGTTGATGAATGCAGATCAGGAGGCCCAAGGCAACTTGGATTAGCTCGTGGGATGGGTAGAGCACTTGCGAAACCCATCATGTTTCGTAACGAGGCGCTCGATGGGTTTCGCTCCATCCTACGCGCTGTCAGTTCATGGAGCCCTGACAGCTTTCCGCAGCCTCAATCTTAGGGAAGCTCATCGGGCCACTTCTGGGCGCCGTGCAGGACGCGCAATATCCGGATCGAGCTTTCCGTTACGGTATAGGCCGCGACGTAGGGAGTGCCGACAATGACGAGCTCGCGTGTGCCGGCGACACGGCCAGGCGCCCACTTTCGGGAAACTCGACAAGTCGATGCGCAGCGGCAGCGATCCTCTCGTCGAGCGCTATGGCTGCCCGAGGATTTTCAGCGACGATGTGGGTGAAGATGCCGTCGCGGTCCGACAGCGCGAACGCGGACCAGACGAGCTTCACGACTTTGGTTCATCCGCCCTGCGCCGAGCCGCCGCCCGCCGCTTTGCGAAATGCGCTTCAGCCTGTTCGTCGGAGGTATCGGGCCGGGTATCGTTCAGCGCCTCCAGAACCTTCGCGCGAAACCAGGCGTCATGAGCCTTGCCGTTCGTGAGGAGCTCGAGCGGTAGCGCGCCCTCATTGGCAGTCCGGGTGAGCAGGATGCGGACCGCGTCCGACACCGTTAGCCCCATCTCCTCAAGGACGGCCGAGGCGCGATCACGGACTTCGGCGTCGATGCGGGTCTGAACAAGGGCATTTGCGGCCATGTTACTTTCTTTACTTTCTCCGAAGCGATACGTCCAAGGTAATTCAATTGAATGACGAGTGCAAGGCGCCCGCGGGAGCGCGGCGCGGTAAGCGTGCTGTGTCATCGCCTATCGGCTCGCGTTCGGCCGATCAGCCACCGCGATGACTGCTCGTGAACCCCGCCAGAGCTGGCGCCGACCAAACGCCATGGCCGCACTCGTTGCAGAACTCCTGTTCGATCTCGTCAGAACCCTCGTGGGTAGCTGGCTGAGACAGGCTGCGGTGGCCATCTGTGCGTGGCTCGATACGAAGATTCACGGCCGCGCGGCACGCTTTGTCGTGGGCGGGCTACTCGGGATCGCCGCCTTTTTCCTCATTCCTGTTATCGCTGGCCTGCTGGGTCTTTGATGCCCTGGCTGAGGACATATCTCGTCATCGCATTGGCCGTGGGGGCGCTCGTCTCGACGGTGCTCCTCGTGCTGGAGCCGCTGACCGACTTCGCGTTGCTTTGGCTGGAGTGGCCGGGCATCAGCGCAGCGTATTTTTTCCGGGGAGCGGTCGGAGGCTCCGCCTTCCTCGGCATCGCCATTTCGTGGGTCGTGAATGCGCTGACCTACGGTCTGGGTGCTTTCGTCATTCTCAGCGCCTTGAAGGTGCTGAGGGACGCATGATCCCTCACGCCGTCTCCTCGTCGCCCTTCGCGACGATCTCGACTTCGAAATAGCCCATGTCGCGGAGCTCGGCGGCTTTCTTCTCGGCCGCTTCCCGGTTGTCTCTCTTCAAGATGATCTGGCCCGCTCCGTCGCGGGCACAAACGAAATAAGGCATTCTCGATTCCCAATTTCGTTTGCATACGCACGGAGCCGGGTTCCCGCAATTGGACGGCTCACTCGTCCAGCCCGGCCTTTTGCCGCATCTTGTCGATCAGCTCGGAGGCCTCGGCCTTGGTCAGCTCCTCCTCGGGCAAATCCTGGTGGGCCTGCTCGGCGAGGGTCTTGAGGTAGGATTCCTGGGCTCCGGTCATCGGATCGTCGCCGGAAACCCAGTCCTTCGGGTCCTTCCGGGTGTTGTCGGCCATTGCGCATCTCCTATTCCGTTTTCCGTAGAACGTCGGACTCGACTCTTCGTTCCGTTTTTGTTCTCATGGGCCATATCTCGAATTCGCGAGGCGGAACAATGCCGGACCTGGACTTTCTCAGGCGGGAGATCGAACGGATGCGCATCCAGATGGGCAGGCAGAGGAAGGAGATCCTCCAGCTGCAGCGGGCGGGGATCGGGACGGCCTCGGCGCAAGCGCTGCTGTCGCGGATGGAGGCGAAGGTCGAGAGCCTGTGCGCGCAACGCGACGCGCTGAAGGCGGCAGAGCCGCGCCAGACCAAGGGCAGGGTGCTCGGCGGGAGGACATGGTGAGCAGGCGATGGTTCGACGACGAGCGAGACCTGTCGCCCTTCCTGACCGCGCTCGAGGACGTTCGCCGACGCGCGACGCGGGAAGGGTGGTGCTATGCCCACGTCCAGGCCATCATCGTCGCCATCGACCAATACGCGGAAGCGGCGACGGGCAACCGCGAGTATTTCCTCAACAAGCCGGTTTCGATCGGGGACAACCGCAAGGCCGCGGACGTTCCGTGACTGGCGCTGCGGTCTCTGCTGCTGGTCGGGCGGAGCCGTCGATGCAAGTTGGGCTGCAGCCATGCGCACTCCGTCGCCGGATCGACGTGGCCGCAGAGCGTCGTGCCGATTAACCCGTGGGACTGATGTTCGGATCATCCGGTTCAGGCAAAACGCCGCAACCGGGTGTCTTCTCCGTGTCGGTCAGCTCCGGCGTGGCGTGCGGACCGGCAGGGTGTGGCCTGCGTTCGGCCGAGGCATCCGCCGGGATCGACTGCAGCCTGGTTTCCGAGTTGCTCTGCATTGCTTCTGCCTGACTTGGTTCGAGCGCGAGCGTTCGCGGCGCGAGGCGGGCGATTGACTCACCGCCCTTCAGCCGGCCGTTGCGCAATTGCGGTTGCTGTCGCTACGCCGGTGCGGACGCAACGTTCCAATTTCAAGGACGTGCTCCATTCAGAGCCCTCGCTGAAGCTGTAGGAACGGAGGAGCAAGGCCCGGGTTGGCCCGAAGCAACTGGAGGCATCTCACGATGGTCAAGGATCTTCCTCGGGACGCAGAGCGAGAAGGCACACGCAAGCTGATGATGTGGGGATCGGCGGTCGCTGCAATCCTCTTTGTGGGCTTCGGGCTGTGGTTTGCGGCTCCCCAAATGTTCGGCGTGACCGACTACGTTGGACGCCCCTCGACCGGCGCGGACAACAGCGCGCCCGCGACCACGGTCGGCACGGGAGTTCCAACACAACGCGACGCAGTCAGCACCGCTGCCAAACAAGATCCCGCTGCAAATGAGGATTCGAGCGGCGCTCGCGCTCGCCAGATCAAGGAGAGTAGCCAGCCGGCAAACCTCTCCGCGCAACAACGCGAGCAGCTGCGCTCAGTCCTTTCGACATCGCAAGGCCCCGCAATGGATCGGCCGAATTTCGAGATGATGATCGGCACCTCGGTCCCGCGGCAGACCGAGACGGCGGACCTGCCGCCGGAGGTGACGCAGATCCTCAACGGGTTCTGGGGAGATCAGTACCTGATCGCTGGGAAGTCCCTCGTGATCGTCGATCATCATTCCCGCCGCGTCGCTGCGATCATTGCCGACGTGCGATGACGTCCGCGTTTCGTGAAGACGTCAGGGCCCGCAACGAGCTGGCTCGTTGCGATGTTCCGGCTCGGGGAACGTTGGTCGCTTGAGAGCTTGTTAACCGACCGCGCCCAGGATGCCGCTCCGAATTGGAGGGACATCGATGTCAGACCTGGAACAAGCGATCCGCGAGCGCGCATACCAGATTTGGATGGAGAGCGGTGGGGCGGACGGCCACGCCGAGAGGCATTGGCTCGAAGCCCAGCGCGAGGTTCTTTCCGCCTCGCTTGTCGCGCGCGTCTCGAAAGTCGGCGCCGAAAAGCCGAAGGCGAAGCCGGCAGGTGCGCGAAAGAAGCGCCGCGCCGCCTGAAGCTTGCGGCCGCTCGGTCGTGACACGCGCGCGCATGCAAGCCATAAGCACGCGCGTTGTCGTCACCGCGGACTAGCGGGGTGAGACGGAGGAGGGCGCTGACCTCGTGCGCGCGGGCGAAGCCGTCTTGCTTCGCGGCGAAGCAGTCGCGCGGCGCTTGCCGGACTTCGGACCGGCTTTTGGTATGATCCCGTTCTGCTCGTCGAACTGCTTCAGCCAGGCCGCGATGTATCGCGGGTCGTCGGGACAAAGCCGCTCGAGCAAACGAAGGTTCTGCGCTCTGAATTCCACAAGGGTTTTCGGCATCACGGCTCCTCAAAACCCTGCCCGTCGCAAAAAATGCGTCTGGAGGGCTGCCGGGTCAACGGCAAAGAGCGCTTGAAATCCCGGGCGAGCTGATGCAGCGCCAAAAGCGAAAACCCCGCCCTTTCAGGAGCGGGGTTCTCTGTCGAGGTGAAGCTTAGGGACGCTTCAACTGTAAGACGCGCGAGCGGCAAGAAAGTTCAAACGAAAGTGCGCCGCGTCGCTGGAACGTGGATGCGCCCGCGCCGGGCCATTACAAATCCGTAAGTCGGTTGAAAATCGACGCCGAAAAACTATCTCTGCGTCAGGCGGCAGCGTAACAAGCCGCCCTTCAACTGACACCCAGCCGCCGCGCTCAGAACAGGCGAAGCTGGGTCCTTTGACATTCTCCCGCTTAAGGTCCCGCCTCATTGGCCTCAGAGGCAAACGTCGATGGCTGCCCGCACCTACAACCACGAACGCTGGTCGGAAGACGACGACCGGCTGCTTCGATCCATGTGCGAAACGGGAAAGAGCCTCACGCTGATGATCGTGAAGCTCAAGCGTCCCATTGCATCGATCAGGTCGCGTGCGATCGAGCTTGGCATCAATCTTCCGGGCACGCGCATCGGTCTGCGACGGAAGCGGCGAACAGCCCGCACGCCCAGACAAAGCCGCTGAAGCGACCACGACAATTCCGCCGCGCCGCTCTACGCGAGCGGAGCGGCTGAACGATGCTCAGGCCGCAATCCGCTGTTCGACCGGCGCCGTCAGGAACTTGAGCGCTTCGGCGTGGGCGAGATCCGGAACCGCGATCGCCGTGTGGCTGTACATCGCGTGTGTGCGCGACGTCGCGATCTGGTCCAGGATCCCCTTGCCCTTGATGACGTGGAGGCCCATGCCGTCATCGACGGGGAAGATCGCCAGCACCACATCGTAGGCCGCGATCACGGCTCTGAGCGCCTCGGCCTTGTCTTCGGCGACATCGACAAAAACACGAACATCTGCCGCGAGTTCACGCAGCTCGTTAAAATCCAGCACTTTGAGGATACTCCAACGCAACCAACCTGACAGAAGCTTGGTCGCGTTAGGTTACTGAAGCGTCAACGACGGATCGCTGAGCCACAAGTTTCACGACGAGGTGACGCCAAAGCGCGATGCGATCTAGCGCTTGGCGTCCTCCTTGCGCAGCCTGGCCTCGGCGGCCTCGTCGACGAGAGTCAAGCTGGCCCCGTCATAGCTCAGCTTGAAACCGCGGCCGACGATCCAGATCCAGCCTTCCCGGTCCTTGATGGCCGAGGCGTTGAACTGCTCGGAAATCGATTTGACGGCGGTTTCCTGCGATCCCGGATTGTTCAGCGTCGCATTGACGCGCCAGATCGGATGCCTGGGATCGGTCTCGTCGCCGTCGACGGCGACCTTGGCGCCGTTGATGTCGCATGTGAGCGTGTACGGACCTCGGCTCGGCCGGCAGAGATAGTGGCGTCGCGCGATGAGCTTGTTGGCCTCGTCGAATGTCATCCCGGGCGAGAAGCCGAACATGTCGGACTTTTTCACGAGGGCGAAGGACGCAGGCTTCAAGAAGCTAGGCTGGATCGCGACGAGGGCTGCGACGGCGACCACGATCAAACCTGCGATGACGATAGCGACCTTCATCAGAACCCCATCAGATACCCTTCCTGGCTTATAGCAGCCGCGGCGCTGTGTCAGGCTCGAGAAATTGCAGGTCCTAAAATTGCAGGGCCTAAAATTGTAGCTCCTGCAACGTCTTGCACAGGAAGTCGGGAACCTCGCGGAGCCCGTGCTTGCGTTTTTGGCCTCGATAGGGTCTAAGCCCGATCGCTTCATGACTTCTGGCATGAATCAGCAGCGCGCACTCGCGGGTCCGGCCGCGTCCCCAGCAGCAGAATTGCTCCGCGCACCCATTCAAAGGAATTCAGACCATGGCGAAGATGACGAAGACCCAATTGATCGATGCAATTGCCGAGGGCACGCAGCTTTCGAAGAACGACGTGAAGTCGGTGATCGAGTACATGGCGACGGTCGGCTACAAGGAGCTCAACGAGTCCGGCGAGTTCGTCATTCCCGGCTTCGTGAAGATGTCGGTGGTGAACAAGCCGGCGACCGAAGCCCGCATGGGCATCAATCCCTTCACCAAGGAGCCGATGCAGTTTGCAGCGAAGCCCGCTAGCAAGTCGGTCAAGGCCTCGCCGCTGAAGGTGGCCAAGGACGCCGTCTGACGTGCCGGGGATGTCGGTGCGGTGGGCTCATTGACGCGCCGGCGCAGCAATCGGGGGGCGAGGCTTCGTTCCCTCACCATCCTCATCCGCTTCACAAGAAAAAGCCCCGCGCTTTCGCGCGAGGCTTTTCTGGCTGACGGCGTTGGGATTTCAGCGCCTGGCCGACAGCCATGGCTTTAACCTAAAGTTGAAAATCGCAAAAAGCAACAGCGCCGCCACGACGGAGTATGTTCGTCAGGCGGCGCTGCCGTGTAACTGGGCGCTGAAATCCCCAGCTTCCATAGGTGCTTGCCGCGCCGAAAAGGTTCAACGCCGCCCCCACCAAAATTTTACGTCCGGGGCTGGACTTTTTGTTCTCATTTTGTTCTAGTGAGGCGCCCTGATGGACCGTTGGAGGTTGCTCATGACCGTCGAAAAACAGCGCGAAGTGATCAGGCTCTGGAACGAGCTCAGAAAGGTCGAGGGCCCTGCGGCGGAGGAGCTGCGCATCCAGATCCTCGAATGCTTCTCGAAGGAGAAGCCGAAGCGGGCGGCCTGACCTTTGTCGACGCCACGCGGCAACGCGCAAGCGCGATCCGCTCCGCGGGGGCGCGCTTGATCTGTCGCCGCGCTGCTTGCCGGCGAAGAGTCTTCTCGAAGTTGTGTCGATGAAGAGTCTGTTGCAGAAGAGACTTGTTGCAGAAGAGACTCGTTGCAGAAGACACTCGTCGAAGAAGGGTCCTGCCGCGTCGACGGTGTGAGCGCGCGCGCGCTTTCATCGATCGTTAGGATTTGCTCTCCGCGCATTCTTGCGACTCCGATTCGTTCTTCGCGAACGAAACGGAGTCGAAGCTGGAACAAAGCCGGGCGTTCTTGCGCCGCTCTCGCCGCGAAGGTGCCGGATGCGTCTGGCTAACGATAGCTTATACGGATGCCGATAACCCTATTCGGTTAGGTTAAAAGCCTAATCGCGTTGCGCTTGCTGCGCCTTGGGGTAGGTGTTCGGCAACGACAAGCAAGAAACGCCTTTGCGCAAGCAGCAATTTGCCATGATGCCTTTTTCAGCTCCGTCCTTTTTCCAAGGCGACCGGCACACCTACCGGCGCGTCGCCGTCGTCGTCACGCTGTTCTGCCTTGCTTTCGTTGTGATCAGCTTCTCGCTGCGGCCGCAGGCCGAGGACACGCGCGTTGCGGTCAAAGCCGACCGGCTGGTCCGCACGGCAGGCCAAGCCGCGCGCGCCAACTAACGCCGCGCGCCAATTAACGCTCGTCGCCGCAACGGCGGTCATCGGCCCGCGCCTGCGGGGATCCGGCGCCGCGCGAGGCGAGCGCCACGAAGCCGGCATAGCCGGACAGGTTGAGCAAGACTTCGAGCCAGGCGGGCATATCTCTTTCTCTCCGCTCAGCAGGGAACGGGCTCAACGTCCGCGCGCATTCCTGGTTCCATACTCCCGCGAAGAAACTCAGAGCCGGGTGGACGGGTCGAGCCGGCGGCCGAGGGTCGCGACGGATTCGCTCGACGGCTGCTCCTTGAGGAACTCGGCGATGGCCTGCGCCAGCTCGCGGTCGCTCATCGGCGTCGGCGGCGGGCGCAGCGTGCCGACACCGAAGTTGCGGACGATCTCGTCGTAATGCTCATCCTCGGATCTGGGAACCAATTTGCGGATACGGGCCAGCAAGGCGGATAAGGGCAAACTCTCCTCCATGATTGTCGTCCCCGCTGGCAACCGTCATGGTCTGCTGCCATCTGCTCCCATGAAACTGAAAACCCCGCCAGCACCGCGGAGATGCTGACGGGGTCTTCGTGCTGTCGCCTCGACCCGGATGGCGGAGGCTCCCGCACTTGAGAGGCTAACCCCCATCTCGCCGTTTCGTTCCCGCTTCATCGACATTTCCTGACTGCGGGCGGGTTCCATCCATGCGCAACCATCGCAGGCGCTCGCCGTTGTCTCCGCGACACGCGAAGGAGGACAAGCATGAAGAAGACACTGGCAGTTCTGGCCACCATCGCGGCGGTCGGTGTGACCGCGGTCGCGGCGCCCGCGCCGGCTGAGGCGCGTGGCCGCGGCGGTATCGGCCCGGGCCTCGCGTTCGGCCTCGCCGCCGGCGCGATCACCGCGGGCGCAGTCGCGGCTTCTCAGCCCTATGGCTATTACGGTCCCCGCTACCGCTACTACGACGGTCCCGCCTATTACGGACCGGGTCCGTACGCCTATTACGGCGGGCCGTACTACCGTCACCACCACTACCGTCATTGGTAGTCGGCGAATAGCGAAAAGCCCGGAGCGGTGCTCCGGGCTTTTTTCATTCGCAGGTCTTGTTTACTCGCCCATTTTCGCGCTTGCCGGCGCGATGATGCCTACGGCCAGAGCGAGGGCCGCTCGGCCTTGCGGGCATTCTCCAGCGTCGCCACGAAATATTCCTCGCGCTCGCGCTTGAACTTTTCCTGCGTGGCACGGAAGGCGGCGACACGGGCGGCGATTTCTTCGCGTTCGCGCTCTTTGCGTTGTTCGTCTTCGGTCATGTCAAATCCCCTCTACACCTGAGTATGTGCACATCCGAACTCAAGCACTGCCGCCGCAATCACGTTGAGTCGCGTCAACACATCCATTGGCACTTCCGAATGGGGCGTCAATGGGGAGGAGGCATTGCAGGATTGTGATATGCGAAGGTCGGAAGAAATTGCCGAGCGCATTGCGTTGGCGCTTGATAAGAGCGTCAACGATCTTGCCGCTTGCGCATGTTGCTGTCAGGCCAAACTATTCGGGAGGCGCGGTTGATCGCATCGGATGTGCAGAGCGGTATCGAACGGCTCGGCGACATGATCGCCGAGGCCGGGACCATCGTGCCGTTCACCGGTGCCGGCATCTCGACCGAATGCGGCATACCCGACTTCCGCTCGCCGGGCGGAATTTGGACGCGTAACCGTCCGATCCCGTTCGACGAGTTCGTCGCGAGCCAGTCAGCGCGGGACGAATCCTGGCGCCGCCGCTTTGCGATGGAGGAGGTATTCGCCGCAGCGAAGCCCGGCCGCGGCCATCGGGCGCTGGCATCGCTCTACCGCGCTGGCAAGGTTCCCGCCGTCATCACCCAGAACATCGACAACCTGCACCAGGCCTCCGGCTTCGCGCCGGAGCACGTGGTTGAGCTTCACGGAAATACCACCTATGCGCGCTGCATCGGATGTGGGCAGGTTTACCCGCTCGACTGGGTGAAGCGCCGTTTCGATGACGATGGCATCGCGCCCGACTGCACCGCCTGCGACGCGCCGGTGAAGACCGCCACGATTTCCTTCGGGCAGATGATGCCGGACGAGGAGATGCAGCGCGCGACAGCGCTGTCGCAGGCCTGCGATCTCTTCATCGCGATCGGTTCCTCGCTGGTGGTCTGGCCGGCGGCCGGCTTTCCGATGATGGCCAAGCGCGCCGGTGCACGTCTCGTGATCATCAATCGCGAGCCGACCGAGCAGGACAACATCGCCGACCTCGTCATCCACCACGACATCGGCGAGACTCTCGGGCCCTTTGTCGGCAATTGAGGCATCAATTTGATTCGCGGCTGTGCAAGCTGTTCATAGGTTCCGGCGAATCTCTTTTTTGTCTATGCGTCGCAACCGGGAGTGTTATCTTTTGAGTCGAAAGATTCGCGTCGCGTCGAATTGAGAACATTCTCTTAAGACGCGTGATTCGAGCGCCGCCAATGTGGCGGGTTGCATGGCAGTGTGGGGTCCGGGGTTATGGGGTCGTCGGACGGATTTGAGTCCAAGAAGCTTGGAGTTCCCGGACAGGGCACCTCGCCAGGGCGATTGACGCCGGGCGAGCACGGCGGAGCCGGCCGCGACAATGCGCTCAATCCCTTCACCGGATTGGGCGAAGCCAGCGGCAACCTCGTCGAGGTCACCGGCGTCATCAAATGGTTCGACGCCTCCAAAGGTTACGGCTTCATCGTTCCCGACAACGGCTGGCCGGACGTGCTCCTGCACGTTACCGTGCTTAGGCGCGACGGCTTCCAGACCGCTTATGAGGGCGCCCGCATCGTCGTCGAGTGCATCCAGCGCGCCAAGGGCTACCAGGCCTTCCGCGTCGTTTCGATGGACGAGTCGACCGCGATCCACCCGGCGCAGATGCTGCCGCCGCGCACCCATGTCACGGTCACCCCGACCAGCGGGCTGGAACGGGCCCAGGTCAAATGGTTCAACCGGCTGCGCGGATTCGGCTTCCTGACCTGCGGCGAGGGCACGCCCGACATCTTCGTGCACATGGAGACGCTACGCCGCTTCGGCATGACTGAGCTGAGACCGGGCCAGTATGTGCTGGTCCGCTTCGGGCCCGGCTCCAAGGGCATGATGGCGGCCGAGATCCATCCCGAGACCGGATCGCCGGGATTGCAGTCGCACTAAGGCTATGACTTCCAGCAATTGTGAGCAGAGGCGCGCTGCAAGTCCGGCGCGCCTCTTCCTTTTCCGGCGGTCGCCGCGTAAGGACTGATTGAAGTCCCACGCCGCGAGAGCCCCCATGAATTCTGATCGAAAGGCCGCCTGGTCCGCTCTGAAGGGCTGGCTGGCCGCCATCCTCGTCATCGCCGGCTGGGCCGTCGCCGGCGCGCCGGCCGGCGCCGCGAGCTTCCAGCCGCTCGAGATCGTCACCAAGAACGGCGTGCAGGTGTTCTCGGTCGAGATGGCAACGACCCCGGAGGAGAAGGAGACCGGCCTGATGTACCGCAAGGAATTGGCCGACGGCAAAGGCATGCTGTTCGACTTCAATCCCGAGCAGGAAATCTCGATGTGGATGAAGAACACTTATGTGTCGCTCGACATGATCTTCATCCGCGCCGATGGCCGCATCCTGCGCATTGCGGAGAATACCGAGCCGTTGTCGACGAAGATCATCTCCTCCCGGGGACCCGCCCGGGCCGTGCTGGAGGTGGTGGCGGGGACGGCGCAGAAGTACGGCATCCGCCCCGGTGATCGCGTCGGCCACCCCCTGTTCGGCGGCAAATAGGACGGGCAGGGGCGATTGCGGCCCAGGCCGGCGGCTTTGGAAAGCTTGCTGGCGCTCCGGGAAGCGTGTATCGACGGGGCTCGCCGGACATTCGGGGTATAGCGCAGCCTGGTAGCGCGGCAGTTTTGGGTACTGCAGGTCGTTGGTTCGAATCCAGCTGCCCCGACCAGTCCCGGGCGGCGCTGGCCTAGAGGTCAGCATCCAACCGGCAATGGCCAGGCATCTACGCGTCCGGCCTCCGCTTCGCGCGGAAATCAGCAAAGCCTCATCGAACCTTCGCCCGTCGCGATAGACAAATCCGTGTTGGGGATTTCAGCGCCCAATGTCTAAACGGACGCCGCCAAGCGATGAATATTCCGCTTGCGCGGCGTTGCGTTTTGTCCGCCGCGCTCGTCAGTTCGAGGCGTACCAGCCGGGCGGAAATGGCACGTACGGCCAGGCCATCTGATTGTCGTTGGCGGCTTGCGGCGGCCGTTGCGACGCCATGCTCACGATTGGCGCGGGCGGGATCACGCGCAACGCGAGGCGCAGACGCGCACATTGCAATTTCATCATTGTCGTCCCCCCAGCAATCTACTTGCTTCCAAACGTCCGATCGTCTGCAAAGTTCAGTCTTAAAATCGCCCTGCGCCGAAACGGCGCGCCCGTCCTCAAATCACGGGCATTCTAGAAAAACCGGCGCGGGCTTTCAACCAAACGCGCCGCTCCATCCCAAGAAGTAAGGTTGATCGGCAAGGTTAAAGGCGAGCGGCTGTTGCGGCCGTTTGGCTGGCTGCTATCAGGTCGGTCCCGGCTCGCGATGGGCTGTCCATTCTGTGCCACCACAGATGATTGTTCGTCGCGGCGCGCGGATCAGCCTAAGTTCTGCGCCAGCGAGTTCTGCCATGTCTATTGACCGCAACATCGGGACCATCGGTCCGCAGTCAAACTGGACCGAGATCTGGCACCTCTGGACGGTGATCGTGCCGCGCCGCTCCATCAACGGGCAGTTCGTGCTCGGCAAGGTCTGGCGCCGCCATGACGGCCGCGACTGGATCTACAAGAAGTTCACCGAGTTCGACGGCGAAGAGGCGGCCTAACTGCCGCCTCTCTCAGGCCGCCTTCGCCTCCGCAGCCGGCTTGGCCGGCGGCGGCTTCAGCGGCTTGTCCTGCTTCTTCGACCACGAGATGTAATATGCCACCGTCGTCATGATCGCGATGCCGGCGACGCTGACGAAGATCTGCGCGAGCAGCGACCCTGAGCTCATCGACAGCTCGAAATGACCGACGAAGGACAGGAACACGCCGACGCAGAACACGGCGAGCGACTGCTGGCCACAGACGATCAAGGGGTCGAACACCTTCCACTCCAGCCCCGGCCACTCCTTCGGCACGAAGCGGATCACCAGGATCACGATCACCACGAAGTGGAGGAAGCGATACGGTGCGAGGTTGGTCTTGTCATTGGGGTTGAAGGCCGAGAACAGCCATTCCGGGAACATGCCGCCGAAGGTGGGGAAACGGCCGGCCATGGTCATGACCAGCGCGAACAGGAGATAACCGAGGCAGACCCACAGCGTAACAGGCGAATTGATCAGCGTTGCCGAGCGCCGCGCGCCGCCCATCGAGCACCAGGCGCCGAACACGAACAGCACCTGCCAGCAATAGGGGTTGAAGTACCACTGGCCGGCCGGATAGGCGTTCAGGTTCCAGCCGTAATGGCGCGCGGCGAGCCACAGCACGATCGACAGGATCATCGTCAAATCGGGCTTGCGCAGCATAAACCACAGCACCGGCGGAAACAGGCCCATCAGCACGATGTAAAGCGGCAGCACGTCGAGGTTGAGCGGCTTGAAGCGCAGGAACAGGCCCTGGCGCAGCGTCTCGGTGGCGTTGTCGACGAGGCCGGCGACGTTGAACTCGTTGATCATCTCGGAATCGCCGAAGCGCAGCGCGAGATAGCTGATTGATGCGATGTAGATCACGAACAGGATGATGTGGGCGACATAGAGCTGCCAGACCCGCTTGGTCAGCCGCGTGGCACCGACGATGAAGCCGCGGTCCAGCATCATCCGTGCATAGACGAAGGAGGCGGTGTAGCCGGAGATGAAGACGAACAGGTCGGCCGCGTCGGAAAAGCCGTAGTTGCGGGTCGTGATCCAGTTCACGACGTTGTCGGGGATATGGTCGAGAAAGATCGCCCAGTTTGCGACACCGCGAAACAGGTCGAGCCGGAGGTCGCGACCCTTGTCGGGAAGTGTGGCGCTGACGTTCAGGAAGGCCATGCGTCGGGAGCTTTCAGAGAGGACAGAAGCACGGAGATCGATGAAACCGGGCCGCCAAACGGGGTCCCAGGATGAAACGCGGGTACGCAATTGTCACGGTGCAGCATAATGACTATACCGTTGGCGAGGGTTGCCGGGGCCGGAATCAGGATCAGTTCCCAACCGGCTTCTCTATACTATCCCCGAGATTTCCACCAACTGCCACCGTGACGCATCGAAATCGAACGGAAAGACCAAGAGGCCCGGACCAGTCATGACCGCACGCATTTTCAAGCCCGCCAAAAACGCGATGCAATCCGGCCGGTCCAAGACCAGGGAATGGCAGCTCGATTACGAGCCGGAGCAGCCGCGCTCGGTCGAGCCGCTGATGGGCTGGACCTCGTCGGCCGACATGAAGCAGCAAATAACGCTGCGCTTCCACAGCAAGGAAGAGGCGATCGCCTATTGCGAGCGCAAGGGCATCGCCTACCAGGTGATCGAGCCCAAGGAGTCGATCCGCCGGCCGGTTGCCTATGCCGACAATTTCTCGTTCCGCCGCGGCGAACCCTGGACGCATTGAGGGGCCATTCTCACCCGAAGCATCCAAAGTGCCGTCATGCCCGGGCTTGTCCCGGGCATCCACGTTTTTGGCGGTAGACGAAGAACGTGGATGGCCGGGACGAGCCCGGCCATGACGAAGGGAGCGGCTGGTCGCCCGCGCCTGAGAACCCTTGGCACCAATTCCGCCCCGTGCTTCGCTGCCTCGCATGACACGACCAGGACGAGGTGGGGGATGGCGGGGCGTGACCAGCTCGACGGCGTCGATCTGAAAATCCTATCCGAACTGCAGCAGGACGGGCGGGTTCGCAACAACGAGCTGGCGCTGCGCGTCGGCGTGTCCGCGCCGAACTGCCTGCGGCGGCTGAAGTCGCTGTTCAGCCGCGGCGTGATCCGGGCGGTTCGCGCCGTGATCGACGAGCGGCTGCTCGGCTACGAGGTGGTGTCGTTCGTCTCGATCCAGCTCGGCAGCCAGGCCCAGCCGGTGCTGGAGGCGTTCGAGAGCTCGATCGCCGCAATCCCGCGCATCCAGCAATGCTGGCGGATTTCCGGCGACACCGACTATCTGCTCAAATGCGTGGCCCCGAGTGTCGAGAGTATGCGGCAGCAGCTCCTGCATTTCGCCGCGATGCCTAACGTCAAGAACGTGCGCAGCTTCCCCGTGCTCGGGGTTGCCAAGGACGTGCCGCTGCCATTGCAGGAGGTCGCGGTGGCAGAGCCGGCGGGGTAGGGCTCCGAATATTCCACGATCAAGTCTGAATCTCAGAAAAGCGCCTCAGCGATACCGCCCCCGAAACTCGCGCGGGGAGGTGCCGGTCCAGGTTCGGAAGGCCCGCGAAAAGCTCTTCTCGTTGCGGAAGCCGGCGATCTCGGCGATGCGCTTGATCGGCGTGCGGCCGCGCATCAGCTCCTGTTTGGCCAGCTCGAATTTCGTCTCCTCCTTGAGATCGCGCAGCGAGGTGGACTCCTCGCGCAGACGGCGATGCATCGTGCGGGTGGAGAGCGCAAGCTCGCGCGCGACGTCCTCGGCGCCGAGGACCCGTCCGCGCGCTTCTCGCAGCACGCGGCGGACGCGCTCGACCAGCAGGCGGTCGCGCCGGTACGGCAGCACGGTGAGCCGGAGCGCGCCCTTGAGCATGTTGTCGAGATCGGCCGCGCTGCGCGTCAGCGGTAGCGACAGATAGTGCTTGTCGAAGACGATGGCCGCGCGGTCCGCATCGAAGCGGACGCTCCGGCAAAAGATGGTCGGATAGACCGAGACGTGGCCGGGCTCTGAGTAAGGAAACTCAGCCGCGCGGAGCGCGATCTGGGAGTCGACAGCCCAGCATGAGAAGCCGAGCACGTAGCGGAACAGCGTGACGAGGCAGAACTCGCGGAAGGGTCCGAGGTCACGGAGCTGACGGATCGACACGACGGCGGTCTCTTCGCCAACCTCGAGATCGAGCAGCACATCCTCTGTGACCAAGCGGTGATGCCGGCACCAGCGCTTGAGCGCGACCTCCAGCGTCGGTGCGGTGATCGAGGCCCGGCACAGCATGCCATAGGTGCCCCATGGCAGCCGGCGCGAGAACCAGCCAAGCGCCTCGTCATCGAGCTCGCGCATGGCATGGCCCGCCAGCGCTTCGAACTGGGCCGCGGTCACACGCCCATCAGGAGAATTCACAAGCTCCGGCGCGACCTGGCCCCGGCTCAAGGCTTCGGCGGGATCGCGGCCGTAATGCTCGTACGCGGCCACCACGCCGCGGACGAAGGCGGCGGGCGTGACGGCGCGGCGCGGAATCGCGGTGGCGGCTTGAAAAGGCATCGGAATTCCTTTCGGAAATCCTCGCCAAGTTTGGCGGAAAATGCAACCTTTTCGACTGCAAGAGGGCCGGGACCGGGCTAGTTTCGGAGCCCAAAATACGGAGGACTCGCCTTGAACATCCCGAGCATCGATTTCGATCTGGGCGAAGACATCAGCCTGCTGCGCGACACCGTTCGTTCGTTCGTGGAGGCGGAGATCACCCCGCGTGCCGCCGAGATCGAAAAGGCTAATCTTTTCCCCGCAGACCTCTGGAAGCGCTTCGGCGACCTCGGCCTGCTCGGCATGACCGCGCCGGAGCAATATGGCGGCTCCAATATGGGCTATCTCGCCCATATCGTCGCCATGGAGGAAATCTCGCGCGGTTCGGCGGCCGTGGCCCTTTCCTACGGCGCCCATTCCAATCTTTGCGTCAACCAGATCCGCCGCAACGGCAATGACGCGCAGCGGCAGCGTTATCTGCCGAAGCTGATCTCAGGCGAATATGTCGGTGCGCTCGCGATGTCCGAGCCGGGCGCCGGCTCCGACGTGGTCTCGATGAAGCTGCGCGCCGACAAGCGCGGCGACCGCTACGTGCTCAACGGCTCCAAGATGTGGATCACAAACGGCGGCGATGCCGACGTGCTGGTGGTCTATGCCAAGACCGATCCGGAGGCCGGCCCGCGCGGCATGACCGCGTTCCTGATCGAGAAGGGCTTCAAGGGCTTCACCCATGGCCAGCATCTCGACAAGCTCGGCATGCGCGGCTCCAACACCTATCCGCTGTTCTTCGACGATTGCGAGGTGCCGGAGGAGAATGTGATGGGCAAGGTGGGCGAGGGCGTCAAGGTGCTGATGTCCGGCCTCGATTATGAGCGCGCGGTGCTCTCGGGCGGGCCGCTCGGCATCATGGCGGCCTGCATGGACGCAGTGGTGCCCTACATGCACGAGCGCAAGCAGTTCGGCCAGCCGATCGGCGACTTCCAGCTGATGCAGGGCAAGCTCGCCGACATGTATGCGACCTGGCAGGCCACGCGCGCCTATGTCTATGCGGTGGGCCGCGCCTGCGACCGCGCCGACCACGCGCGCACCCTGCGCAAGGACGCGGCTGCTGCGATCCTCTATTCCGCGGAGAAGGCAACGTGGATGGCGGGCGAAGCAATCCAGGCGCTGGGCGGGGTCGGCTATACCTCCGAATTCCCGGTCGGGCGCCTGTGGCGCGATGCAAAGCTCTACGAGATCGGCGCGGGCACCTCGGAGGTGCGCCGCATGCTGATCGGCCGCGAACTGATGGCCGAGACGGCTTAAGTCCTTCACCCCATTGGAAACACCATGCCGCTTTATTCCAGCATCGATCCGTCGTCATCAGATTTTGCACGCAATTCCGAGGCCATGCGCGGCCTCGTCGCGGACTTGCGTGAGAAACTCAGCGAGGTCGCCGGCGGCGGCGGCGAGGCTTCGCGCAAGCGCCACACCGCGCGCGGCAAGATGCTGGCACGCGAGCGCGTCGACCTCCTGGTCGATCCCGGGACCTCGTTCCTGGAGCTGTCGCCGCTCGCGGCCTATGGCCTCTATGGCGGCGATGTGCATTCGGCGAGCGTCGTCACGGGGGTGGGGCGCATTTCGGGCCGCGAATGCGTGATCGTCGCCAATGACGCCACCATCAAGGGCGGCACCTACTACCCGATGACGGTGAAGAAGCATCTGCGTGCGCAGGACATTGCGCGGCAGAACAATCTGCCTTGCGTCTACATGGTGGATTCCGGCGGCGCCTTCCTGCCGCTGCAGGACGAGATCTTTCCGGACGAGCGGCACTTCGGCCGCATCTTCTACAATCAGGCGCAGATGTCGTCGCAGGGCATTCCGCAGATCGCGATCGTGATGGGCTCCTGCACCGCCGGCGGTGCCTATGTGCCGGCGATGTCGGACGAGAGCATCATCGTGCGCAACCAGGGCACCATTTTCCTCGGCGGCCCGCCACTGGTGAAGGCCGCGACCGGCGAGGTCGTCAGTGCGGAGGAGCTCGGCGGCGCCGACGTGCATTCGCGGCAGTCCGGCGTGACCGATCACTACGCCCAGAACGATGCGCATGCGATCGGCATCGCCCGGCGTATCGTCGGCACGCTCAAGCCTTCCGTGCGGCCGAACCTGAACATGCATAAGCCGCGCGATCCGCTGTTTCCGGCGGAGGAAATCTACGGCGTGGTGCCGGTCGACGGCCGCAAGCCGTTCGACGTGCGCGACATCATCGCCCGCGTGGTGGATGGTTCCGAGTTCGACGAGTTCAAGAAACTCTATGGCACGACGCTGGTGTGCGGCTTCGCCCATATCTGGGGCTATCCGGTCGGCATCATCGCCAACAACGGCATCCTGTTCAGCGAGAGCTCGCTGAAGGGCGCGCATTTCATCGAGCTGTGCTGCCAGCGCGGCATTCCCCTGGTGTTCCTGCAGAACATCACGGGCTTCATGGTCGGCAAGAAATACGAGGCCGGCGGTATCGCGCGCGACGGCGCCAAGTTGGTGACGGCGGTCGCGACCGCCTCGGTGCCGAAGTTCACCGTCGTGATCGGCGGCTCCTACGGCGCCGGCAATTATGGCATGTGCGGCCGCGCCTACTCGCCGCGTTTCCTCTGGATGTGGCCGAACGCGCGCATCTCGGTGATGGGCGGCGAGCAGGCCTCGATGGTGCTGAGCCAGGTCCGACGCGATAATATCGAGGCCAAGGGCGACAGCTGGTCCAGGGAAGAGGAAGACAAGTTCCGCGAGCCCATTCGCGCGCAATATGAGAGCCAGGGCCACCCGTACTACGCGACCGCGCGGCTGTGGGACGACGGTGTGATCGATCCGGCCGACACGCGTCTCGTGCTCGGCCTTGGCCTCTCGGCGGCATCGAATGCGCCGCTCGAGCCGACGAAATTCGGCCTGTTCAGGATGTGATGCGATGGACCGCTCAAAACTCTACCGGCGTTTCCGCACGCTCCTGGTCGCCAACCGCGGCGAGATCGCCTGCCGCGTCATCCGCACCGCCCGTGCGATGGGCCTGCGCACGGTCGCGATCTATTCCGAGGCCGATCGCGAGGCGATGCATGTCGCGCTCGCCGATGAGGCCGTATTGCTCGGGCCCGCCCGCGCCCGCGACAGCTATCTCAATATCGAGCGCTTGATCGAGGCCGCGCGCAAGACCGGAGCGGAGGCCGTGCATCCCGGCTACGGCTTCCTCTCCGAGAATGCCGAGTTCGCGCAGGCTTGTTATGACGCCGGCCTCGTCTTCGTCGGGCCGACCGCCGGGATGATGACGGCAATGGGCTCGAAATCCGGCTCGAAAGAGCTGATGGAGAAGGCCGGCGTGCCGCTGGTATCAGGCTATCACGGCGAGGCCCAGGACGAGGCGACGCTCGCCAAGGCGGCGGACAAGATCGGCTTTCCCGTGCTGGTGAAGGCCTCCGCCGGTGGCGGCGGGCGCGGCATGCGCATCGTGCGGTCCGCCGATGAGTTGGCGCCGGCGATCGTCAGCGCCAAGCGCGAGGCGAAGGCCGCCTTCGGCGACGACCGCATGTTGATCGAGAAGTACGTCGACAATCCCCGGCATATCGAGGTGCAGATCATCGGCGACAGCCATGGCAATCTGCTCTCGCTGTTCGAGCGCGAATGCACGCTCCAGCGCCGGCATCAGAAGGTGATCGAGGAGGCGCCATCACCGACGCTCAATGCTGCGCAGCGCGAAACCGTCTGCGCCGCCGCGCGAAAAGCGGCGGGCGCGGTGAACTATGTCGGTGCCGGCACCATCGAGTTCGTCTCCGACGGCAAGGACGTGTTCTTCATCGAGATGAATACGCGCCTGCAGGTCGAGCATCCCGTCACCGAGCTGATCACCGGCATCGACCTGGTCGAGTGGCAGCTGCGCGTTGCCTTCGGCGAGGCGCTGCCGCTCAAGCAGGATGAGATCAGGCTCAACGGCCATGCCGTCGAGGCGCGCGTCTACGCCGAGAACCCGACCAAGAACTTCATGCCGTCGGTCGGCAGGATCTCGACCTGGCGGTTGCCGGCGGAGACCGGGGGCTTGCGCATCGACGCCGGCTATCGCGAGGGCGATACGGTCTCGCCGTATTATGACGCCATGCTCGCCAAGGTGATCGCGTGGGCGCCGACGCGGGACGTCGCGATCGAGCGGCTGAACCGCGGGCTGGAGGAGTCCGACGTCCGCGGCATCGTCACCAACATCCCGTTCCTGTCGGCGCTGATGACGCATCCGAAGGTGCGGGCGAATGCGATCGACACCGGCTTCATCGAGCGCGAGCTGGCGGTGCTGACCGCCGCGGCGCCGGCGCCCGGAGAGCTCGAGCTCTGCGCCGCAGTTGCCGCCATCGTCAACGAGGAGCGGCAGACCGCGCATGCGCAGGCGAGTTCGCCCTGGCAGACCTTCGGCTGGCAGCCGGTCGGTCGCCGCCAGCGCAGCTTTGCCTTCCGTGTCGGCCATGGTCCGGAGCAGAAGATCACGCTGAACTACGGCAGCGGACCGTCGACGCTGGTGATCGGCGAGCGCGAGCTGGCGTTCACGATCGCTGCGAAGGATGGCGGCTTCGACCTGACGCTCGACGGCGTCAAATCGTCGGTGGCAGCGGTCATCAATGGCCATGAGCTGTACCTGCGCACGCGCAACGGCCGCTTCGACCTGCATTGGGTCGATCCGTTCGGAGGCGAGAGCGAGGAGCATGTCGGCGAGGACAAGATCGCAGCACCCTTGCCGGGCACGGTGGTTGCAGTGCTGGCCGAGGAGGGGGCCGAGCTGGAGAAGGGCGCGCCGATCCTCACGCTGGAAGTGATGAAGATGGAGCAGACGCTGCGCGCGCCCTATGCCGGCGTGCTGAAATCCATCAAGTGCAAGGTCGGCGACATCGTGCAGGAGGGCGTCGAGCTCGCTATGGTCGAACCTGCAGGGAAATGAGATGAGCGATCCGGTCCGCATCATCGAAATGGGGCCGCGCGACGGCCTTCAGAACGAGAAGACGTCCGTCAGCGTCGAGGCGCGCATCGCCTTTATCGAGGCGCTCGTGGCGGCCGGGCTGGATACCGTGGAGGTCGGCGCCTTCGTCTCGCCCAAGGCTATCCCGCAGATGGCAAGCTCGGATGCCGTGCTGCGCGGCGTCGCGCATGTGAAGGGCGCCGAATTCCACGTGCTGGTGCCGAACGAGAAAGGCTACGACGCCGCGCGTGCCGCGGGCGCGAAAGTGGTCTCCGTGTTCGCGGCGGCCTCCGAGGGGTTTTCCCGGGCGAACATCAACTGCACGATTGCGGAGTCCATCGAGCGCTTCAAGCCGGTGCTGGCGCGCGCCAGGGAGGATGGCGTCAAGGTGCGCGGCTATATCTCTTGCGTGCTGGGCTGTCCGTTCGATGGCGAGATCAAGCCGAAGGCGGTGGCGGATCTTGCGCGCACGCTGTTCGATCTCGGCTGCTATGAGATCTCGCTCGGCGACACCATCGGTGTCGGCACGCCAGCCAGGGCCAAGGAGATGCTGCGCGCGGTTGCCGCCAACATTCCCGCAGCCAGGCTCGCGATGCATTTCCACGACACTTACGGCCAGGCGCTCGCCAACCTCTATGCAGGGCTGGAGGAGGGCGTCCGCGTCATCGACGCCGCTGCCGGCGGGCTCGGCGGCTGTCCCTATGCGCCGGGCGCGACGGGGAACGTCGCGACCGAGGACGTCGTCTACATGCTGGAGGGTATGGGCGTCAGGACGGGTGTCGATATGGAGAAGCTGCTGGCGGCGACGAACGCGATGAGCGGCGTGCTCGGCAAGCCGCCCGTGAGCCGCGTGGCCTCCGCGCTGAACGCGAAGAAGAAGCGGGCTGTCTCCTAGTTCTCCGTCATTGCGAGCGAAGCGAAGCAATCCAGAGTCTTTCCGCTGAGGCGGTCTGGATTGCTTCGTCGCAAGGGCTCCTCGCAATGACGACCGAGAGAGTTTTCAAGCCGCCTTCAGCCCGACATCCGGCAGGCGCGGGCGGTTCTTCAGCGCCTTGGCCATCAGGGCCTCGACCTCGGCCTTTTCCTGCGGCAGCAGTGCCAGGCGGGGCGGACGGGTCAGGGCGGTGCCGCGGCCCATGATGTGCTCGCACAGCTTGATGCACTGGACGAGGTCCGGGCGGGCATCGAGATGCAGGAGCGGCATGAACCATTCGTAGAGCGGCATCGCCTCGGCGAAGCGCCCTGCCTTGGCGAGGCGGAACAGCGTCTCGCCCTCGCGCGGGAAGGCGTTGGACATGCCGGAGACCCAGCCGACGGCGCCCATCGCGACGCTCTCGACGATGACGTCGTCGAGACCTGCGAACAGCACGAAGCGATCGCCGACCATGTTGCGGGTGTCGATGAAGCGCCTGGTGTCGCCGGAGGAATCCTTGAAGCAGACCACGGTCTCGACGTCGGCGAGCGAGGCCAGGATATCGGGCGTAACGTCGTTCTTGTAGATCGGCGGGTTGTTGTAGAGCATCACGGGAAGGTCAGTCGCGGAGGCAACGGCGCGGAAATGCGCGGCGGTCTCGTGCGGCTTGGAGGAATAGACCAGCGCCGGCATCACCATGACGCCGTCGATGCCGACGCGTGCGGCTTCCTGCGCGGTCTCCACCGCAAACGCGGTGGTGAATTCGGCGATGCCGCACAGCACGGGCACGCGGCCCTTCGCGACCGACTTCGCCGCTTCCATGATCGCGACCTTCTCCTTGCGCTCGAGCGAGGTGTTCTCGCCGACCGAGCCGCAGACGATCAGGCCGGAGACGCCGTCGCGGATCAATCCGTCCATGACCTTGGCGGTCGCGTCGATGTCGAGCGAGAGATCGTCGTGGAATTGGGTGGTGACGGCCGGGAAGACGCCTTCCCAGGCAACGCGGCGGCTCATGGTTTGACTCCAGGTAAATATGCCGGCGGGGGCTGGAGCCGCCGGCTCTTGTGAAAGGGATGGGGAACGGGATCAGAGCGTTGCGCCGACTTTGCGCAGCTCGGCGAGGACGGGGGCCTTGGGCAGCCAGATCTTGTCGAACTCGGCAATCACGGCCTCGGTGTCCTTGGCGTCGACCTGGCGGATCGGGATTGGTGCTTTCTTGAAATTCTCGATCAGCGTGGGCTCGTTGCCGGCGAGCTCGTCGATCTGCGCGTCCAGCGTCGTCTTGATCGTTTTCGTGATCAGCTCGCGGTCGGCGGCGGGCAGCGATTGCCAGACGCGGCCGGAGACGACCGCGGCCATCGGCATGAAGACGGCGTTCATCTGCAGGATCACCTTCGACACCTTGTCGAAGCGCTGGTTCCAGGAGAACTCGAGATCGGCTTCGAGGCCGTCGACCTGGCCGTTGGCCATGGCGTCGAACACTTGCGGCGTCGGGATCGGCGTCGGCGCCGCGCCGAGCGAGGAATAGAAGTCGCGATAGACCGGGGTCGGGTTGATGCGCAGCTTCATGCCCTTGATGTCGGCGAGCGTGTTCAGGTCCTTGGAGGAGAACACCGCGCGCATTCCAGTGATGCCCCAGCCGAGCCCGATCGTGCCGGTCTCCTGCGGCAGCACCTCGAACAACTTCACCGCCGCCGGATGCCGCACGAACTTTGCCACCGCCGGCGTCGAGCGCACGATGTAAGGCGCGTTGATCGCGGCGATGTGCGGCACGCGCGAGCCGAGCTCGGCGGCCTGCATGAAGCCCATGTCGAGCGCGCCGGACTGCAATTGCTGCATCATCGCGGTCTCGTTGCCGAGCTGGCCGGCGTGGAAGACGGTCAAGGTCAGGCGGCCGTTGGTGGCGGCCTTGAGCTCGTCACCGAATTTGAGCGCGGCCTTGTTCCAGGAATGGCCGTTCGGCGTGATCAGGCCGAGACGGAATTCCTTGGCCTGGGCGAGCGCCAGCGACGGGGCGAACACCGAGGCGGCGGCACTGGCGGCGAGAAAGTGGCGGCGTGAAAGCGGCATCGTGGGACTCCTTTGGGCCTATTTGACGAGGATCAGCGAGAGCGATGGGTACAGCGAGAGCAGCACCAGGAGGATGCAGGCGATGACGAAGAAGGGCAGCGTCACCATGAACATCCTGCCGGGCTTGGCGCCGGTGACGGCGGCCGCGACGAAGAAGCAAAGCCCGACCGGCGGCGACAAAAGGCCGAGCACGAGGTTGATCACCACGACGACGCCGAATTGCCGGGGGTCGATGTGATAGATCTCGGTTGCGACCGGCAGCAGGATCGGCACCGTCATGATCAAGCCGGGAATGCCGTCGATGACAGTGCCGATCAGCAGCAGGATGACGTTGCAGATCAGCATGAAGCTGACCGGATCCTTGGCGACGGTCTGGATCCAGGCGGCGGTCTCCTGCGGCACCTTGCCGAAGATCAGCACCCAGGAGAACACCGCGGCGGCCGCCACCAGAAACAGCACGATCGCCGAATAGATCGCACTGCGCAGCATCATCTGTGGCAGCTGCGAGAACTTGAACTCCTTGGTCCAGAACTTTCCGACCAGGGCCGCAGCCACCGCGCCGACGGCCGCGGATTCCGTGGCGTTGGCGAGGCCGCCGAGAATGGTGCCGACGATGACGATCGGGATCAGCAGCGTCGGCGAGGTCCGCAGGATGGTCATCACGCGCTGGCGCGGCGTCTGGTAGGCCGCGCGCGGATAGTTGTAGATGTAGCCCATCAGCGCGATGACGAGGCAGAACATCACGGTGAGGATGACGCCCGGGACGATGCCGGCGATCAGCATGTCGCTTACCGAGACCTGCGCCAGCACGCTGTAGACCACGAACATCACCGAGGGTGGGATGATCGGGCCGAGCATGCCGCCATAGGCGGTCAGGCCGGCCGCGAAGGTCTTGTCGTAGCCCTTCTTCTCCATCTCGGGGACCATGATCTGCGCCATGATCGCGACCTGCGCGGTCGCCGATCCCAGGATGGACGAGATGAACATGTTGGCGAGGATGTTGACGTAGGCGAGACCACCCTTGAGTGAGCCGACGAAGGCCATCGCCATGTCGACGATGCGCCGCGTGATGCCGCCGCCATTCATGATCTCGCCGATCAGGATGAAGAGCGGGATCGCGATCAGGCCGTAGCTGTCGACGCCGCCGAACAGCTGCAGCGGATAGGATTGGAACAGCACCGGGTTGCCCGAGGCGGCGATGTAGACGAGGCCGGCGAGGCAGAGACAGAGGCCAATCGGTACGCCGACCAGCATGAAGGCCATGAAGGCTGCTGACGTGATCATCAATTGACCCCGTCGAGCTCGGAGAGCTGGAAGCCCTTCGGCGGCGTGCGCGGGACCAGCTCGAGATCTTCCAGCAGGTTGGCGAGACCATGTACGGTCATCGACACCGCGAAGATCGGCAGCGTCAGATAGAGCACCCAGGTCGGCCAGTTCAGCGTCTGCGTGCGCTCGGTGTAGAGGAAGTTGAAGGTCTCGGCGGCGAGCTTACGCCCGTCGAAGCCGGCGCGGGCGAGGCCCACCGGGTCCATCCAGAGCACGCAGGTGACGATCAGGGCGACGCCGAACACCACGACGAGGCCGGTCGAGATCACTTTTGCAAATTTCTGGTGCTGACCGGAAAGTCGCTCCGTCAGCATGGTCACGGCGAAATCGAGCCTCAGCCGCGTCATCGCGGATGCCCCGATGAAGGTCAGCCAGACCACGCAATAAACGGCGGATTCATCGATCCAGTAGATCGGGAAATGCGAGTAGCGGGTGACGACGTTCACCAGGATCAGGCCGGTGAGCAGGTACATCAGGCCCATCAGCGCGAGCCGCTCGCAGGCCAGCAGGGCACTCGACATCCGGACGATCATGCGTCGGAGGCTGAGTGCGCGCGTGGCCGGCATGGTCTGCTCGATCATGAAAGAGGCCCCAACCCCCTGAAGATTTGTCGTGCGATCGCCAAATGTATAATTTATACATTTTGGGAGTCAAACGGAGTTTGCGGTCATTTCGGCGGCAGGGCGCGCGTTTGCTGGGCATTATGCTTGTGGCGCCCCGGCTTTTGCCGGACAACTCGACATGCAAGACAGGGACCGCGTCGGCCGCACGAGTCGGGAAGGACAACGGACGATCAGATGAAACAGCCTCTGAAGCATCGCACCCTGTCGGCTGCGATCGTCGACCAGCTCCGCCAGGCAATCCTCGACGGCTCCTATCCGGCCGGATCGCAGCTGCGCCAGGACGCGCTGGGCGAAGCCTATGGCGTCAGCCGCATCCCGGTGCGCGAGGCGCTGTTCCAGCTCGAGGCGGAAGGCTTGGTGCGCATCGTGCCGCAGAAGGGCGCCATCGTCTCGGAGCTGTCGTTGGACGAGATCAACGACGTGTTCGACCTCCGCCGTATCCTGGAGCCGCGACTGCTGGCGCAGTCGGCGCCGCGCTTCACCGCGCAGGATTTCGACGGGCTCGACGACATCCACCGGAGCTTCGAGAAGGCGATCAAGGCGCGCAACATCAGTGAATGGGGCCAGCTCAATGCCGACTTCCACATGGCGCTCTACGTCCACGCCCCGCAGCCGCGCACGCGCGCGATCGTGCTGTCGCTGCTGCAGACCAGCGACCGCTACACGCGGCTACAACTCTCCAACACCAAGTCGATGGGCATTGCCGAGAAGGAGCACGCCCATCTGATCGCGCTCTGTCGTGCGCAGAAAGTAGAGGAGGCCTGCCGCTTCCTGGAGCGGCACATCGAGGCCGTGCGCAAAGACCTGCTGCAGGTGGTGGCGAACGCGCCGAAGTCGCGGCGGAAGGAGAAATCGTAGGGTGGGTTAGCCGAAGGCGTAACCCACCGCTGTTCGTCTCCGCTGCGACAGAAGACGTGGATTACGCCTTCGGCTAATCCACCCTACAGGCCGGCGATCGCTTCTACCTGCTCCCGTCCGGCCCCATCACGAGGTCCGGCAGCCAGGTCGAAATCCCCGGCACCAGGCACAGCAGCAGCACTGCAAGCATCATCAAGAGCACGAAGGGCAGCGTACCCCAGATCACCTCGCGCAGGGGAATATCGGGCGCGACGTTGCGGATGACGAAGATGTTGAGGCCGACCGGCGGATGAATCAGCCCCATCTCCATCACGATGGTCATGACGACGCCGAACCAGATGATGTCGAAATTGGCGGCGCGGAGCGGCGGCAGGATGATCGGTGCCGTCATCAGGATGATCGAGACCGGCGGCAGGAAGAAGCCGAGCACCACGACCATGACGAGGATCGCGAACAGCAGCTCCCAGCGCGGCAGGTGCATCGCGACGATGGATTCGGCGACCGATTGCGAGATGTGCAGATAGCTCATCACGTAGGAATAGAGCAGCGACATGCCGATGATCATCATCAGCATGGTCGATTCCCGGATCGTCGACTTCATGATCGGCGCGAGGTCGCTCGGCCGCCACACGCTGTAGATCGCAGCGATCAGCGCCAGCGCCAGGAGGCCGCCGAGGCCGGCGGTCTCCGACGGCGTGGCATAGCCGCCATAGAGCGCGACCATGACGCCGGTGAGCAGCAGCACGAAGGGGATCACGCGCGGCAGCACGCTGAAGCGTTCGGCGAGCGTGTACTCGTCGCGGGTCAGGATCGCAGCCTCCGGCCCGCCGTTCTTGTAAACCGCTTCGGCCGCCGCATATTCCTGGCGGAAGCGGATGACGGCATAGATGCCGAACAGCGTGACCAGCAGCAGGCCCGGCCCGATGCCGGCGAGGAACAGCCGTCCCAGCGACTTTTCGGCGGCGACCGCGAACAGGATCATCGTGATGGAGGGCGGCAACAGAATTCCGAGCGTACCGCCGGCGGCGATGATGCCAGCGGCAAAGCCGCCGGAATAGCCGCGCTTGCGCATCTCGGGGATACCGGCCGAGCCGATGGCCGAGCAGGTCGCTGGGCTCGAGCCCGCCATCGCCGCGAACAGCGCGCAGGCGAACACGTTGGCGACGCCGAGGCCGCCGGGCACGCGGTGCAGCCAGGCATGCAGCGCCAGATAGAGATCCTGGCCGGCGCGGGACTTGCCGATCGCCGCGCCCTTCAGGATGAAGAGCGGGATCGACAACAGCGTGATCGAGGCCATCTCCTCGTAGACGTTCTGCGTCACCGTATCGAGCGAGGCCGAGGGCATGAAGATGGCCATGAACACCACCGCGACCGCGCCGAGCGCGAACGCAATGGGCATGCCCGAGAACATCACGAGCAGCGTCACGATGCCGTAGGCGACGCCGATACCGAAAACGCTCATGGCCGCTTGGCTCCGGCGAAAGGCAGCGCAAGCTGCACGAGGATCTGGATGCAGAGCAGGCTCATCCCCAGCGCCATCAGCGTGTAGGGAATGGCGAGCGGCGGCGACCACATCGAGTTCGAGACCTGGCCGTCGACATAGGCTTCGTGCGCCAGTGTCCACGACTTCCAGGTGAAGAAGGCGCAGAACAGGAACGTGGCGGCATCGACCAGCCAGAGCCGGACCCGGTTCGCGAATGGCGAGAGCAGGCCGACGAAGGCCTCGATGCCGATATGACCGCGGTTCTGCTGCACATAGGCCGCCGTCATGAAGGTCGCGCCGACCAGGAGGAATACGGCGGCCTCGTCCTGCCAGTAATTGGCCGCCTTGTATAAGGCGCGACTGAGCACGCTGTAGCTCAGGATTGCGCAGGCCGCGACCAGTGCGATCGCGGCGAACACGACGATGATGCTGTTGAGGACGGCGAGACCGCGATCGATCGCTGCCGCAGGGCCGGTCCCCGCGGCAACGCTCGTCCGGTCGTCACGATCCGGAAGCGGACCGTGGCTCATGCTGCGACGTCGATGGCGAGCTTGAGCAGGTTTGCGGCGGTCGCGGTCTTGGCGCTGTAGTCCTTCCACGCGGTGTCGCGGGCGATGTCGCGCCATTTTCCGACGGTGGCGGCGTCGAGCGCCGAGACCTTGGCCCCGGCCTTCTCATAGACCTTGGCGACCTCGACGTCGTCATCCTGCGCGCCCTTGCGGCCGAAGGCTTCGAGCTCGGTGCCGACCGCGAGCAGGATGTCCTGATGGTTCTTCGGCAGCTTGTCGAAGATCGCCTTCGACATCATCAGCGGCTCGAGCATGAACCAATAGGAGGCGCCCGCGCCCGAGGTCAGCGACTTCGCGACCTCTTCCAGGCGGAACGAGATCAGGCTCGTCGAGGAGGTGATGCCGGCATCGCAGGCGCCGGTCTGCATCGCCGCGTAGATCTCGTTCGACGGGACCGACAACACCGAGGCGCCGGCGGTCTGCAGCACCATGTCCATCTCGCGCGAGCCGCCGCGCACCTTGAGGCCCTTGGCGTCCTCCGGGGCGACGATCGGCTTGGAACGGCTAGCAACGCCGCCGGCCTGCCAGACCCAGGTGAGCAGGATGATGCCCTTGTCGGCCAGGAAGTCGGTCAGCGCCTTGCCGACGGGCTCCTTCTTCCAGCGCAGACCCTGGTCGTAGTTGGTCACGAGGCCCGGCATTAGGCCGATATTGGTCTCCGGCACTTCGCCGCCGGCATAGGGCATCGGATAGAGGCTGATATCGAGCGCGCCCTTGCGCATGGCGGAGAACTGCGCGTTGGTCTTGATCAGCGAGGAGTTCGGATAGATCTCGGCGGCAATGTCGCCATTGCTGCGCTTACTCACTTCGGCGGCGAACATGCGGCACAGCCGGTCGCGGAAATCGCCCTTGTCGATAGTGCCGCCTGGGAACTGATGCGAGATCTTCAGCGTGGTCGCGGCCTGCGCGGTGCCGGTGCCGAAGCGGAGAATGGCAGGTGCCACGACGGCGGTCGCGAGCAGATGGCGGCGCGTGAACATGATGTAATCCCCTTGGGCGTTTCTTTGGGCGTTTCTCGGAGTGTTTTTGGCAGAGGTGATTTGAACTGGGTTCTTCGCGACCGCGGGGCCAATCCAAGCCGGTCTCCATCCGATGGTCTTTCATCTGATAGTTCGAGACAGAGTGCCGCGGCAAGTGCCGGTTGTGCTGCGCTGCAGCACATCCGATCCATGCGGGCTCGCCAATCAACGAGGGCGGCTGGCCGCAGAAATTTATCGATGGTCAGCGTAACAACGCCACACGGCTATCCGTCGAGACAGGATAGCGGCGTCCGTCGCTGACAAACAAATCACGAAGGAAGATGAACCATGACCATTCGCACCCGCATCGTGCTCGGCGTCTCGGCTGCCGCTCTCTCGCTAGGCCTCGCGTTTGCGCCGGCCGCCTTTGCTCAGGACAAGATGGGCAAGGACGATGGCATGATGAAAAAGGACACGATGTCCAAGGACGGCATGATGAAGAAGGACCACATGTCCAAGGACGACGGCATGAAGAAGGATCACATGTCGAAGGACGGCATGAAAAAGGACGACGGGATGATGAAGAAGAACTGATCCCGGGTCGTCATCGCGCAACGCCCCTTGGGCGGGCCGCGTCCTCTCGAATTCCGGCGGCATTTGAGGCCGCCGGAATGATGGCTCAGTTCAAGTTCAATTGAACGTGACCAGCGCGTTTTACTTGCGCTTAGCCTTGCGGGCGGCGTAGCGCGCATCGCGTTTGGCCTTCTGCTCGGCCTCGAGCGCGGCCTGCTTCTCGGCGGCTTCCTCGGCTTCCCGCGCGATCCGCGCAGCTTCGGCTGCCTTGGCCTCTTCCTCAAGGCGCTTCTGTTCGGCCTTTTCGGCCTCGCGCGCGGCCTTTACCTCGGCGCGCTTGGCCGCGAGGGCCTCACGCTCGGCGCGCTTCGCCGCCACCGCGGGATCATCGGGCCCCGGCTGCGACTTGAACTTGTTCAAAAGATTTTTGCGGGCGTCCTGCGCCGCCTTTTGCCGGTCTGCAAAGCCGGGTTCCCTGAATCCACTCATCGACGAGCCTTGTCTTCCTCGCTTTCGATCCTACATCGGTGCCTGTTGGTAAGTCGGCTGGGCATAGCAGGCGCCACGCGACGCAGAAGCGTGTACATCGGCGCGCGTCGCGAAGCCACCCATAATCGCAGCCGATCAGGTCAACGAAAAATCGCCCCCCGACGATCTCTCGTAGCCCGAAAAAACTGCCGAATTGTGATGTCCCTCATAAGGGAGCACATGGGCGACGCCTAGCGTCCGCCCCGTACGAGACGGAGCACGGGCATGACAATCTCAAGACCAAGCCTGAAGGCGCTCGCGATTGCCGTCGCCCTGGCAGGCGTGGCCGGCGCCGCGCTGCTGCTGGCTCGTCCGCAGCCCATCGAAAGTGCCGTGCTGGGAGCGGATTGGGAATGCACCCAGACCGCATTCGTGCTCACGAGCTGCGCACCGCGCGTTCAGGAGGCAATTCCGGCGGTCGAAACCTTGCGCAAGGATGCAATCCAGCAGACCCGGGGCTGAATTGGGCCGGACGATCCGGATGTGACGCGACGCCGCAGAGGTGGTAAAGCCAGCGCGCCAGCGTGACCAGGCGGCCATGTCGAAGCCAGAGTCCAGATCCGAACCGGGCGAGGAGCCCCATCCTCGACCGAACCGTCAGCCCAAGCCTCCGTCCGGCGGCGACCGCCGCGGCGCGCTGGCAGGATTGATCATCGCGGTCGTGATCCTCGGCATCGGCTGGTGGCTTGCCCGGGATCTGACGGCAGCCAGCAAGATGCAGGATTGTCTGATGTCCGGGCGAAGCAATTGCAATGTGATCGAGCCGGCTCGCTAGGCGCGCTCCACAGCATGGCTATGGGGCCGAAAAAATGCCCTGATCTTAATCATTTGTAACGGGACTTAGCCGATCAAGCAGGGCAGTGATTTCGGCCGGCATCAGCCCAGCGCGCGGCGATTCGTCGATCGCGCCCGGGATTCACGGCCATGAGAGAGCAGGGGGCGAGCACGCATGAGTGCGTCCAAACATCTGAAGATCTTCATTCCCTTGGTTTCGGCCACGTCGCTGCTCGCGCTGTCGGCGCAGGCGCAAGAGGCCAGGTCCCGGCAAGAGGTCGTCCAACCGCCGGCCGGGCCGGCAGCAGGCGCGCCGCCACAGGCCAATCCGCCCATGCGCAAGGGCCCTCCGCCGCAGCAAGCGACCCGGCCTGCGCAGCCCGGCGGTCAGCCCCATGCGGGTCACAACGCCGGGGGCCCGCCGCCGGGACGCCACGTCGCGCGCGGTCCTGCTCCCACACGTGATTGGGGTGGGCACACCTATCGCGGCAACCTTGCCTGGGAGGGTGGACGCTGGCGCCATGACGTCCGCCATGGCCGATCCGGCTGGTGGTGGGACGTTGGCGGCGTCTGGTATTATTATCCGCAGCGTATGGCCGGCCCGCCCGCCTACATTTCAGAGGACTATATCGACGACGTGCCGGTGGTCTACGCCCGGCCTCCGGTGGCCTATGCGCCGCCACCTCCGCCGCCACCGCCGGCCGATCCCGGCGCCAGCGCGCTCGGCGGCGCGCTCGTCGGTGGCCTGCTGGGCGGACTGATCTCGGGCAATGCAACCGGGGCCGCCGCAGGCGCGGTTCTTGGCGGCGCGACGGGCGCGATTGCTGGCGCGACCGCGGCGTCCCAGCCCGGCTATTACTGGGCGCAGGGCACCTGCTACTACCGCTATCCGAACGGCCAATATGTGCAGGCCGATCCCCGCGCCTGCTATTGAGTTTTGCAGGCAGGATCGGACCATTGGAGGCGGGCTTCGGCCCGCCTCATCCATTTGCACGCCGGCGGTTGCTATGAATTGGCTCTGGTGCTCGTCGCCCCCTCACGTCAATTTCAAAGAAAAATGACGGGATGATTCGCGGGGGATGTGGTGCATGCTGGATGCCATCCAGATCAGCGTGGCGCTCTGGGCCATGATCGTTTGCGGCGGAATTAAACTCTCGCAGGCGTTGCCCTACCTGCTCTAAAACGGCGATCAGCTGGCAGGCCAATGCCTTGGTCGGTCAGGACACGAGCCAATCGAAGAATGCGATCGAGGCCCAGACCAGGCCCGCGATCCAGGCCACCATGACGACGCCGATGGTGCCGAGATAGGCGATGCCGAGCAGGTCCGCGCGATGTCGCTGCCTCGGGACGATGACTTCGGTTGCTGCTTTGCGTGTCATGACCGGACATCACCCATGAAGCCTGGACACGTAGTTTAGCGGAGATGTCGCGGACAGGCTGTGACGTGGTTCACAGACCGGTGCAGGAAGGCTGGTCGTTACCCCGCAATCATACGGACGAAATTGCCACGCACTCGTCCAGATGGCCGGCTAGAGTCTGCGCATGTACACCGAGTACGATCCGCAACATGAGGCCGAGGCCGCTATGAAGCGCGCCGCGGAGGCCGAGGGTGCCGACAGGCAACGGCTGATCCAGCTGGCCCTGGCATGGCACGAACTCGCCCGCGATCTGCACGATGAGCAAGCCGGCCCCTCGCATCCAGCCGGGCGCAGGCCTTTGGCCCGAGAGCGCTGAGATGAGAAAAACCCCGTGCTCGGGGGACAAGCACGGGGTCCTTCAAAGCCGACCGGGGCTGGCGGGTCGGCACCACTCAGTTCGGTCATCCAACGCGCGGGTCGCGCATTCGTTCCCGGTCAATCCGCAGCGCTGAAATCCGATCGCATTGCAGCGACCTTCCGCAGAAAGTCATCGTTAACGAATGCTCCGCGCAATCGAATTGCAGTCGCGATTCGTACTCGCGAACGAAGCGGAGTCGGACCGTGAACAAACAAAAAGCCCCCGCAGGGGCTCAGTGTTTTACGCAGCTTCGGTCTTCGGGACGGCGTCGGCATTCACCGACAGCTTGACCACGTCGCCTTCGACGGCGCCGACATATTTCGTGTCGATGTAGTGATGGTGGTCCTTGTGACCTTCCGGGCTGTCCTTGCGCGTCAGCTTGATGCGGTTGCCCTCGAGACGATCGACGGTGCCGACATGTGCGCCGTCCTTGCCGATGATCTTCATGTGCTCTCTGATGTCAGCCATGCTGTCCTCCTTGCATGGCTTCAACTGCGAAGGCGCCGGTTCGTTGCAGCAGGCACGTTGGACCCGTTGGGATTTCCGGACGTTGACGCCTGATTGGATCTGTCAAGAAGCGCGATGGAGACCGTTCGGGCCTATCTGGAACGCAAGCACTGGGAACTCAGGCTGTTGAACGACGGCCTGAGAAACCCGCTCGATTTGGCGTCGCCGCGTTCCGTCGATGACGTCGTCAGGTCCAAATTCCAGATCACTGCCGCGCTCAGGGCGGAGCATGAATTACACGAGTGGAAGGCGACCGAGACCGCCTGGTCGCACACGGCCGATCCCGCCAGCGGGCCGTTCGAGTTCAGTTACGACTACCAGCGGGCCGATCTCACGGTACGCGGTCCGTCGTTCTACGAGCTCGACGGCGGCTGGACGAGCACGGCGATCTACACTGCCTCGGGGATGGCGGCGATCTCCGCGGTGCTGCTCGCCTCCGCGCGGATCGTCGCGAAGGCGGATATCCTGGTGCTGCCTGGCTGCTATGGCGAGACGCTGGAGCTGATCCGAAACTTCATGCCGCATTTGCGGATCGAACCCTTGCCGCTGCCGCTCGGCGATGCGCTTGCACGGGTGAGCTCGCCGCGGATCCTGCTGCTGGATTCCTGCTCCGTCGCCGGCGCCATCGAGGCGGTGCTGCGCTGTGACGGCTCGGGCCTCGATCTCCTGATTTTCGATACGACGTGCTTCGCCGGCAGGTCGGGCCGCATCAGGCGCGTCGTGGGGTGGGCCAGGCGACACGGAATTGCGCTGGTGCTGGTGCGAAGCCACAACAAGCTCGATTCGCTCGGAGCGGAATATGGCCGCCTCGGCTCGGCCGTCTTCGTGCGCGGGCATGAGCGTCCACCGCGGGCAGGGGACGCTGAATGGTCACGTCTCGCGTTCGAAACGCGCAACGCAGTGCGGCTGCTCGGCGGCGCGGCATTGCCGGCCCACTTCCCGCCCTTCGCGGGCAGCGCGGCGTATTGGGCGCTGACGAAGCGGCGCGTGGCGGCGATCTTGCGCAACGGCCGCAGCTCGGCGCGATGCTTTGCCGCCGAGATCCCGGCGCTCTCGGCTCAGCTTCGCTTCGCTCACGGCCTCTACGTGACTCTTCGCGGAAGGCGCGCGCTCGACGAGGCGGCAGCACGGCAGGCTGCCGAGGACATGAGCTGCGAATTGCGCCGCGCGGGCTTTCCCATCCGCCACGCCGGCAGCTTCGGCTTCGATTTCGCCGCGACCGAGTGGTTTCACGACGCGACGACGGACCAGTACAGCGTCCGGGTGGCGGTGCCGGACCTGCCGACGGAGGTGTGGGACGATCTCACCGCGGCCATTGCGCGGTGGTGGCGGGGTCATCAGCGGGCAGGCTGTGGATAGACCGGAGGGCGGGCGCGTCGATCAGTCGACCGCCAGGCAATATTCGAGTCGCGGCTTGTCGTGACCGCGGCGCGCCCAGTCCTCAACTGCAAATGCAGGCTGACGTTGTCCCGTTGCGGCGCCAAGGATCGAGGCCTGGACCACCTTGATGGGCCTCGTGACCGCATTGGTGCTCACCAAGCCCGCGTCGACCGCCAAATACGAGATCGCAACGACCGCGACCGCAGATGCGATCGCCATTCTCGTCAATTCGGATTGCTGCATTCCCAAACCTATCGGGCGCGTCTCACCCGGCGCTTAGATAGGGCTGATCGGCGCCGTTCAAAGGCCGGCATATGGTTACCCACGCGTTCGTGAAGAGCGGCGGCGAGGCAACGAGCTGGCGATCCCGGCAGGACTCGAACCTGCAACCCGCGGAGTAGAAATCCGCTACTCTATCCAGTTGAGCTACGGGACCGTCTTGAGCCGGCCGTCTTGAGCCGCCCGGATTGGGCGGCTGGCCGTTCATGTAGCATGCCAATATGAAAAAACTGGTGTTTCGCCAAGTCTGAACCGAACCGTTTTCCTCAGTGCGGCGACAAAGCGGAACGGTGGGGTGTCAGGGTGCCGGGTTGAGCGGCAGCGGACTGGACGATGGATCACATCGCCGGGAACGCTGAACAGCTTCCGGGGCACGGCCGCCGGTCGACTGGTCAGGTAGTGCTGCGCCATCAGGACGGCGTGCGTGGCGATATCTTGGCCTCCTCTGGGCTTACCTCTGTCATGGCGAAAGCGACGCTTTGCACCTTCTGGTTCCATCGCCTTGAGTCCGTCACCTTTCCGCGCATTTCATTTGCCGCCGCGGCGTTCGTCCGCGCTTTCCGGGAGTCTTCAATGATCGGTCTCGTTCGCGCCGTCACAATCTGCGCCGCGCTAGCGCTCGGCCTTGTCACCGCGCAGGCCGCCGACAAGGCGTTCAAACGCGACGACCTCGCCGATTCCGCGATCAAGCTGGAGGCCCAGATCAAGAGCGAGGCGGGGCCGGTCGCCAAGACCAATGCGACGCTGAAGACGGACGCCGACGCCGCCTTCCGGCGCAATGATTACCGCACCGGCCTTTCGGTGCTCGGCCAGATCGCCGCGACCACGCCCGAGGATGCCGGCAATTGGCTGCGGCTCGCCAAGGTCATCTTCCAGATCTCGCCGAAGAGCTCGAGCGAGCAGACCTTCCTGCTGGAGCGCGCCTCGACGGCGGCCTATATCGCTTACATGCGCGCCGGCAATCCGGGCGAGGAGGCCGACGCGCTCGCCGTGCTCGGCAAGGCGCTGGCCGACCGCAAGCTGTGGCGGCCGGCACTGGATGCGCTGCGGCTGTCGCTCGACATGCGCGAGGTCGCCGAGGTCCGCGGCCAATATGAGAAGATGCGCGACGAGCACGGCTTCCGCCTGCTCGACTATACCGTCGACTCGGACTCGGCGAGCCCGCGCGCCTGCTTCCAGTTCTCCGAGGAACTCGCCAAGCGCACCGACTTCGCGCCGTTCCTGGCGCTTGCAGGCCAGGACAAGCCGGCGCTGTCGGCCGAAGGCAAGCAGCTCTGCGTCGACGGGCTGAAGCACGGCGAGCGCTACAACATCAACCTGCGCGCCGGCTTGCCGTCGTCCGTGAAGGAGGGGCTGCCGAAATCGGCCGAGTTCAACATCTATGTGCGCGACCGCAAGCCGTTCGTGCGCTTCACCAGCCGTGCCTATGTGCTGCCGCGGACCGGCCAGCGCGGCATTCCCGTCGTCAGTGTCAACACGCCTGCGGTTAGCATCAATGTCTTCCGGATCGGCGACCGCAACCTGATCAACACGGTGGTCGACAGCGATTTCCAGAGGACGCTGTCGAAGTACCAGCTCAGCGAGCTCGGCGACGAGCGCGGCGTCAAGGTCTGGACCGGCGAGCTTGCGACTGCGACGACGCTGAACCAGGACGTCACCACGGCGTTCCCGGTCGACCAGGCGCTCGGCGAGCTCCAGCCCGGTGTCTACGTCATGACGGCCGCGGCGAGGGCCTCGGACGAGGACTACCAGCTCGCCACGCAATGGTTCATCGTCTCCGACCTCGGCATCGCCGCTTATTCCGGCAATGACGGCATCCATGTTTTCGTCAACTCGCTGGCGTCGACCGATCCGGTCGGCAAGGCCGAGGTGCGGCTGGTCGCGCGCAACAACGAGATCCTGGCGACGCGCAAGACCGACGATGCCGGTCACGTGCTGTTCGAGGCCGGCCTTGCGCGCGGCGAGGGCGGATTGTCGCCGGCGATGCTCACGGTGACCGGCGAGAAGGCCGATTATGCCTTCCTGAGCTTGAAGACGTCGGCCTTCGACCTGTCCGACCGAGGCGTTTCGGGGCGCGCGGTGCCCGCCGGCGCCGATGCCTTCGTCTATGCGGAGCGTGGCGTCTACCGTTCCAGCGAGACCGTGTTCCTCACCGCGCTGCTCCGCGACGGGCAGGGCAATGCCGTCACCGGTGGGCCGATGACACTGGTGGTCGAGCGCCCCGACGGCGTCGAATATCGCCGTGCCGTGCTGGCCGATCAGGGCGCCGGCGGCCGCACGCTGTCCGTGCCGCTCAACTCGGCCGTACCGACCGGCACCTGGCGGGTGCGCGCCTTCACCGATCCGAAGGGAGCTTCGGTCGGCGAGACCACCTTCATGGTCGAGGATTACGTCCCCGATCGGATCGAATTCGACTTGTCCGCCAAGGACAAGCTGATCAAAGCTAACGCTCCAGTGGAGCTTAAGGCCGACGGTCATTTCCTCTATGGCGCACCTGCTTCGGGCCTGCAGCTCGAAGGCGACATGCTGATCGCGCCGGCGGCCGAGCGGCCCGGCTTTGCCGGCTACAAGTTCGGCGTCGACGACGAAGAGACCACCTCGAACGAGCGCACGCCGCTGGAGAACCTGCCGGAGGCCGACGCCAATGGCGTCGCGACCTTCCCGGTGACGCTGGACAAGCAGCCGGCCTCGACGCGCCCGCAGGAGGCACAGATCTTCGTCCGCATGGTCGAGACCGGCGGCCGCGCCGTCGAGCGCAAGATCGTGCTGCCGGTCGCGCCGGCAACGGCGCAGATCGGCATCAAGCCGCTGTTCGGCGACAAGAACGTCACCGAGGGTGACAAGGCCGAGTTCGACGTCGTGTTCGTCTCGCCGGAGGGCGAGAAGCTGCGCCGCGACGGCCTGCGCTACGAGCTCCTGAAGATCGAATCGCGCTACCAGTGGTACCGCCAGAACAATTACTGGGAGTACGAGCCGGTCAAGTCGACCTCGCGCGTCGCCGACGGCGACGTCACTGTTACGGTCGACAAGCCGACGCGGCTCTCGCTCACGCCGGAGCCCGGCCGCTACCGGCTCGACGTCAAGTCGAACGAGGCCGACGGCCCGGTGACCTCGGTGCAGTTCGACGTCGGCTGGTACTCGGACGGCAGCGCCGACACGCCGGACCTGCTGGAGACCTCGATCGACAAGCCGCAATATTCCTCCGGCGACACCATGACGGTGTCCGTCAACGTCCGCAGCGCCGGCAAGCTCACCATCAACGTGCTCGGCGAGCGGCTGCTGACGACGCAGACCATCGACGTCAAGGAAGGCACCGCGCAGGTCAAGCTCCCGATCGGCAAGGATTGGGGTACCGGCGCCTATGTGGTGGCGACGCTGCGCCGTCCGCTCGATGCCGCCGCCCAGCGCATGCCGGGCCGTGCGATCGGGCTGAAATGGTTCGGCATCGACAAGCAGGCTCGCACCTTGCAGGTCAAGCTGTCGCCGCCTTCGCTGATCCGGCCGAATTCGACGCTGAAGATCCCCGTCAAGCTCGATGGGCTCAATCCGGGCGAGGACGCCAAGGTCGTCATCGCCGCGGTCGACGTCGGCATCCTCAATCTCACCAATTACAAGCCGCCGGCGCCGGACGATTATTATCTCGGCCAGCGTCGCCTCAGCGCCGAGATTCGCGACCTCTACGGGCAGCTGATCGACGGCATGTCGGGCACGCGCGGCCAGATCAAGTCCGGCGGCGACGCCGGTGGCGAGCTACAGGGCTCGCCGCCTACGCAGAAGCCGCTCGCGCTCTATTCCGGCATCGTCACGGTCGCCGCCGACGGCTCGGCCGAAGTGAGCTTCGATGTTCCGGAATTCGCCGGCACCGCGCGCGTGATGGCGGTGGCGTGGACCGCGACCAAGCTCGGCCGCGCCAACACCGACGTCGTGATCCGCGATCCCGTGGTGCTGACGACGACGCTGCCGCGCTTCCTGCTCAACGGCGACCGCGGCTCGGTCAACCTCGAGATCGACAATGTCGAGGGGCAGGCCGGCGACTACGTCATCAACGTGAAGGCGGGCGGCCCGGTGAAGATGATCGGCAATCCCGCCACCACGGTGAAGCTCGCGGCCAAGCAGCGCAATGCGTTCTCGCTCGCGCTCGATGCGACCGCGGCGGGGCAGGCGACGCTCGACGTCGACATTAAGGGGCCGAATGGCCTTTCGCTGGTGCGTCACTATGCGTTCGACGTCAAGCCGGCGACGCAGGTGCTGGCGCGGCGCTCGATCCGGACGCTGGCGAAGGGCGAGAGCCTGACGCTGACCTCGGACCTGCTCTCCGATCTCGTGCCGGGCACCGGCGCTGTCTCGGTCTCGGCCAGCCTGTCGACCGCGCTCGATGCGGCAACGATCCTGAAAGCGCTCGACCGCTATCCCCATGGCTGCTCGGAGCAGATCACGAGCCGGGCGATGCCGCTGCTCTATGTCAACGAGCTCGCGGCCGGCGCGCATCTTGCCATGGACACCGAGGTCGACCAGCGCATCCGCGACGCCATCGAGCGGCTGCTGGCGCGCCAGGGCTCGAACGGCTCGTTCGGCCTGTGGCTGGCCGGCGGCGACGATGCCTGGCTCGATGCCTACGTGACGGACTTCCTCACCCGCGCCCGCGAGAAGGGCTTTGCGGTGCCGGACGTGCTGTTCAAGAACGCGCTGGACCGTATCCGCAACTCCGTCGTCAATGCCAACGAGCCGGAGAAGGACGGCGGCCGCGATCTCGCCTACGGCCTTTATGTGCTCGCCCGCAATGGCGCAGCTCCGATCGGCGACCTCCGCTATCTCGCCGATACCAAGCTTGCCAACCTCGCGACCCCGATCGCGAAATCGCAGCTTGCGGCGGCGCTCGCCCTGGTCGGCGACCGCAACCGCGCCGAGCGGGTCTATGGCGCGGCGCTCGACAGCCTCGCGCCCAAGCCCGCGCTGGAATTCGGCCGCACCGACTACGGCTCGCAGCTGCGCGACGCCGCAGCATTGGTGTCTCTCGCCAGTGAAGGCAACGCGCCGAGGGCGACGCTGACGCAGGCGGTGTCCCGGGTCGAGACCGCCCGCGGGCTGACGCCCTACACCTCCACGCAGGAGAATGCGTGGCTGGTGCTGGCGGCGCGTGCGCTCGCCAGGGAGAACCTCTCGATCGAGGTCGATGGCCAGCCGGTCAAGACCGCCTTGTACCGCAGCTACAAGGCGGACACGCTGGGTGGCAAGCCGCTGAAGATCACCAACACCGGCGATGCGCCGGTGCAGGCGGTCGTCTCGGTGTCGGGCTCGCCGGTCACGCCGGAGCCGGCGGCGTCCAACGGCTTCAAGATCGAGCGCAGCTACTACACGCTCGACGGCAAGCCCGCCGACATCAGCAAGGTCAAGCAGAATCAGCGCTTTGCGGTGGTGCTGAAGATCACCGAAGCCAAGCCCGAGTACGGCCACATCATGGTGTCCGACTATCTGCCGGCGGGCCTGGAGATCGACAATCCGAACCTGGTGTCGTCCGGCGACAGCGGCACGCTGGACTGGATCGAGGACGGCGAGGAGCCGGAACATACCGAATTCCGCGACGACCGCTTCACCGCGGCCGTCGACCGGGCCTCGGATTCCAAGTCGGTCTTCACGCTCGGCTATGTCGTGCGCGCGGTCTCGCCCGGCAAATACGTGCTGCCGCAGGCCTATGTCGAGGACATGTACAATCCCTCGCGCTATGGCCGGACCGGCACGGGCAGTGTCGAGGTGCGGGCGGCGAAGTGAGTGAGATGAGCGAGGCTGAGCCACATACACGGGCATCCACGGCCGCGCCGGCGGTGGGTGTTGGCGTGGATGGCCGGGTCAAGCCCGGCCATGACGGGCGGAGGGGGCGGATCGCCTTTCGCCTTCTCTCCGCAGCCGCGCTCACCTTTATCCTCGCCATCATCGGCTTCGTTGGCTGGGTCTACGCGCTCGGCCCGCTCCCGCTCGACGAAGCCCGCCAGGTCTCAACCACCATCGTCGATCGCAACGGCAAACTGCTGCGCGCCTATGCGATGGCGGATGGGCGCTGGCGGTTGCCGGTCGATGCCAGGACCAACGTCGATCCGACCTACCTGAAACTGCTGTTCGCCTATGAGGACCAGCGCTTCTACGCCCATGGCGGCATCGATCCGCTCGCCCTGGGACGCGCCGCCTTGCAGCTCGGAACGCGCGGCCACATCGTCTCGGGCGGCTCGACCATCACGATGCAGCTGGCCCGTCTGATGGAGCCGCGGCGGCAGCGCTCGCTTTACGCAAAATTGCGGCAGATCGTGCGTGCCATCGAGATCGAGCGCAGCATGAGCAAGGAGCAGATCCTCGATCTCTATCTGGCGCTGGCGCCCTATGGCGGCAATCTCGAAGGCATCCGCGCGGCGTCGATCTCCTATCTCGGCAAGGAGCCGAAGCGGCTGTCGCTGGCGGAGGCCGCGTTGCTGGTCGCGCTGCCGCAATCGCCGGAGACACGCCGGCTCGACCGGTTTCCGGAGGCTGCGCGCAAGGCGCGCGACCGCGTGCTCGACCGCATGGTCGCGGAGCACGTGGTCAGCACTGAGGAGGCCAATCAGGCCAAAGCGATGCCGGTGCCGAAACTGCGCAGGCCGATGCCGATCCTGGCGCCGCATGCCTCCGACGCCGCGCAGTCGACGGTCAAGGACGCGCCGATCATCAAGCTGACGCTCGATGCGACCTTGCAGAAGGTGCTGGAGCCGCTGGCGCGCGACCGCGCAATTGCGCTGGGTCCGAACATCTCGGTCGGAATCGTCGTGGTCGACAATGAGAGCGGCGACGTGCTCGCCCGCGTCGGCTCGGCCGATTATTTCGACGAGAGCCGGGCGGGGCAGGTCGACATGACCCGCGCCATCCGCTCGCCCGGCTCGACGCTCAAGCCCTTCATCTACGGGCTCGCCTTCGAGGACGGCTTTGTCCATCCCGACAGCTTGATCGACGACCGCCCGGTCCGCTTCGGCTCCTATGCGCCGGAAAATTTCGACATGACTTTCCAGGGCACGGTTCCGGTGAGGAAGGCTCTGCAACTGTCGCTGAACGTGCCGGCCATCGTGCTGCTCGACCGCGTCGGCTCGAGCCGGCTGACCTCGCGGCTGAGGCAGGCCGGCGGCAACCTCGTCCTGCCCAAGGACGAAGCGCCCGGCCTCGCCATGGGGCTCGGCGGCGTCGGCGTGACGCTGCAGGATCTGGCCCAGCTCTATGCCGGCTTTGCCCGCCTCGGGACCACCAAGCCGCTGCGCGAGATCGTCACGGCCAGGGACGATCGGGAGCCGCTGCGGCTGCTGGATCAGGTCGCAGCCTGGCAGGTCGGCAACGTCCTGCTTGGCACGCCCCCGCCGGAGAACGCCGCACACAACCGCATCGCCTTCAAGACCGGCACCTCCTACGGCTATCGCGACGCCTGGTCGGTCGGCTTCGACGGTCGCATGACCATCGGCGTCTGGGTTGGCCGTCCGGACGGAGCGCCGGTTCCCGGCCTGATTGGACGCGTCGCCGCCGCGCCCATCCTGTTCGATGCCTTCGCCCGCAGCGGCAAGACGCTGGCCGCCTTGCCGAAGCCGCCCAAGGGAACCCTGGTCGCAAGCAACGCGAAGCTGCCGCTGCCCTTGAAGCGGTTCCGGCCGGTCGGCGACCTGGTGCGAAGCGGGGGCGAGCAGCCGCTGCACATCCAGTTCCCGCTGAACGGCTCGCGGATCGACGTCGATCGATCGGGTGGCCGGGAGAGCGCGGCGATGCCAGTCAAGGTCGCCGGCGGCGTGCTGCCCATGACCGTCATGGTTAACGGCACCGCGCTCGGCGAGATCGACGGCCGCCGTCAGCGGCTGATAGATCCGCCCGGCCCGGGCTTTGCACGGCTCACCGTGATCGACGCCACGGGCGCCGCGGACACAGTTGTCATTCGAATTCAATGACCCTGCCTTAAGCGGTTGTGGCCATGGCGGTTTCAGCGTAAGCGGAACCAATGGCCGAGACCTACCCCAGCCCCCGTTTTGGTGCCCCCCGCGAGTCGAAATCGCCCACAAATCCGGGCAGCGGGCTCGTGCGCATGCTCGACATCGTCACTGCCAGCCACCCGCGCGCGGTCGGCTTCCTGGTGCTGTGTGCGCTGCTGCTGTTCCTGCCGGGCTTCTTCACCATCCCGCCGATCGACCGCGACGAGGCACGGTTTGCCCAGGCCACCAAGCAGATGGTCGAGAGCGGTGATTATGTCGACATCCGCTTTCAGGAGGACGTCCGCTACAAGAAGCCGGTCGGCATCTACTGGTTGCAATCGGCGACCGTCGAAGCCGCCTCGATGCTCAAGCTGCCGAAGGCCGAATTGCGCATCTGGGTCTACCGGCTGCCGTCACTGATGGGCGCGATCGGCGCCGTGCTGATGACGTATTGGGCCGCGCTCGGCTTCGTCACGCGGCGTGCCGCGGTGCTGGCGGCGCTGATGATGTGCGCCTCGGTGCTGCTCGGCGTCGAGGCGCGCCTGGCCAAGACCGACGCCGTGCTGCTGCTCTGCGTGGTTGCCGCGATGGGCGCGATGGCGCGGGCCTATCTGTCCTGGCAGCGCGCCGAGGACGAGACGCATCCGCCCTGGAGCTGGCCCGCGATCTTCTGGACCGCGCTTGCTGCGGGCATCCTGATCAAGGGGCCGCTGATCCTGATGTTCGCAGGCCTGACCATCGTCGCGCTCGCGATCCAGGACCGCGACGCCTCCTGGCTGTGGAAGCTGCGGCCTGTCTGGGGCCTGATGTGGATGCTGGTGCTGGTGCTGCCCTGGTTCGTCGCGATCTTCTGGCGCGCGGGCGAGACCTTCTTCACCACCTCCGTCGGCGGCGACATGCTGAGCAAGCTTGGCGCCCAGGAATCCCACGGCGCACCGCCCGGACTTTACCTGGCGCTGTTCTGGATCACGTTCTGGCCGGGTGCGCCGCTGGCGGCGATGGCGGCGCCTGCGGTGTGGCGGGCCCGCCGCGAGCCCGGCGCGCAGTTCCTGCTGGCCTGGCTGATCCCGTCCTGGATCGTGTTCGAGGCGGTGCTGACCAAGCTGCCGCATTACGTGCTGCCGCTGTATCCCGCGATCGCGATCCTCACCGCCGGCGCGGTGGAGCGGCGCGTGCTGTCGCGCTCCTGGCTGATGCGCGGCTCGGCCTGGTGGTTCGCGATCCCCGCAGCCGCCTCCATCATTGCGGTGGTCGGCTCGGTGATACTGACGCGGCAGCCCGCTTTCGTGGCCTGGCCGTTCATCGCGGCCGCGCTGATCTTCGGCCTGTTCGCCTGGTGGCTGTTCGATACCAATCGCGCCGAGCGCTCGTTTCTCAACGCCCTGGTCGCAGGCCTGATGCTCGCCGTGACGATTTACGGTATCGTGCTGCCGTCGCTGACGCCGCTGTTTCCCAGCATCGAGATCGCGCGCGCGCTCCGCAACGTCACCTGTGTCGGACCGAAGGCGGCTGCGGCCGGTTATCACGAGCCGAGCCTCGTCTTCCTGGCGGGCACCCGGACCTTGCTCACCGACGGCTCCGGCGCGGCGGATTTCCTGCGGCAGGGCAGCTGCCGCTTCGCGCTGATCGAGCAGCGCTCGGAGCGCAGCTTCGTGCAGCGCGCCGAGGCGATCGGGCTGCGCTACAAGGTCGGCGCGCGCATCGACGGCTATAATTTCTCGCAAGGGCGCGCGATCTCGATCTCGATCTTCCGCTCGGAAGGTACCGAATAGGATGCGGGCTCCGACCGACATTGCACCGCATGCCGGCTATCCCGCGCAATTGCTAGCGGTGTCCTGGCGCGCGCTGGCGCAGCTCGTGCGGTCGCCCTCGCATTCGCGCCGCGCCGAGGCCGCCCGGAAGCTGGCGCGGCATTCGCTGTGGCTTGCCGCGGCGGGTGCAGCGCTCGTCATCGTGCTGATGGTCGCGTTCGATCAGACCGAGATCCTGCTGATGCCGCCGCGCGGCACGCCGAGCCTGTGGCCGATCCGCATCCTCACCGATTTCGGCAAGGACGAGTATATCCTCTCGGTGCTGGGTGCTGCGCTGGTGGTGCTGGCGCTCGTCGCGGCCGGGCTGCGTGGGAGCCGCCGTGCGCTGCTGCTCGGCTTCGGCACGCGGCTGCAATTCCTGTTTCTGTCGGTTGCCGTGTCAGCCTTCGTCGCCGAAATCCTGAAATATGTCATCGGGCGGGGACGTCCGTTCGTCGGGGGCAAGGCCAATCCGTTCAACTTCGTCCCGTTCGAGGGGACAGGGGCTTATGCCAGCCTGCCGTCAGGCCACGCCGTGGCCGCGTTCGCCCTGGCGTTTGCCGTCTCGGCACTGTGGCCGCGTCTGCGCGTCTTCATGTTCACTTACGCAATCGTGATCGTGCTGACGCGCCTGGTGTTGCTGGCGCATCATCCGAGCGACGTGGTCGCCGGCGCTCTGGTCGGAACGGTGGGCGCCATGGCCGTTCATTACTGGTTCGCGGCCCGAAAGCTCGGATTTGCCATCCGCGCCGACGGCACCATCGTGCCGCTTTCAGGGACGTTTTCCGACCGCCTCAAAAGGGTTGCCCACCGGGCATCCGCCCCATAAAAGCGGCTGCCTGCCGGGACCGCCGGTTCCCCTGGTCAGGTCAATTCCAACCACGAGCCTCGATTTGTCGACGTCCCAGCCTTCGGTGTCCATCGTTGTTCCCGTGCGCAACGAAGCCGACAACATCGCGCCGCTGATCGCGGAGATCGGCGCGGCACTCGATGGCCGCTGGCCCTATGAGATCATCTACGTCAACGACGGCTCGACCGACGCCACCGGCGAGCGGCTTGGCGCCATCATGAAGCAGCGGAGCAATCTGCGTCAGCTTCGCCATGCAAGATCGGGCGGCCAGTCGGCGGCCGTGCGCAGCGGCGTGCGCGCGGCGCGCGGGGAGATCGTGGCGACGCTCGATGGCGACGGCCAGAACAATCCGGCCTTCCTGCCCGACCTGATCGCTGCAGTCGAGAAGGGGGCAGGGCGCGTCGGTCTCGCGGCCGGCCAGCGGATCGGGCGCAAGGACACCGGCTTCAAGAAATTCCAGTCGCGCATCGCCAACGGCGTTCGCAACGCCATACTGAAGGACGGCACGCGCGACACCGGCTGCGGGCTGAAGGCGTTCCGCCGCGACGTCTTCCTGATGTTGCCTTATTTTGACGGGCTGCATCGCTTTCTCCCCGCCTTGGTCCGCCGCGAAGGCTACGACATCGCCTATGTCGATGTGATCGACCGGCCGCGCCATTCGGGCGTGTCCAACTATGGTTTCTTCGACCGGCTGTGGATCGGCATCATGGATCTCGCCGGCGTTTGGTGGCTGATCCGCCGCAAGAAGCCGACGCCAGAAGTGACCGAGGTGGACGCATGATCATTCAATACGGTCAGGCGCTGAGCAATTATCTCTATGACGTCTTCGTCGCCAAGTTCGACTTCTGGCTGGCATTCGGCCTGGTCGCGCAGCTGTTCTTCACGGCGCGCTTCCTGGTGCAGTGGATCGCGAGCGAGCGCGCCGGCAACAGCGTGGTGCCGATGGCGTTCTGGTTCTGCTCGATGGGCGGCGGGCTGATGACGCTGGTCTATGGCGTCGTGAAGCGCGAGCCCGTCATCATCCTCGGACAGTCGCTCGCGACCATCATCTATATCAGAAACATCATGCTGATCTGGAAGAACCGCGGCACCGCCTCGAAGACGCTGGACCGCTGATCCAGCGTTCGGCTCCGCTTGTTGAAGCCTGGCACGTTGCTAGGCGAGATGCCCAATCCTGATGCTCACATGGCCGCTTTGAGGGCAGCGAAGCCGCGGTCGAGATCGGCCTTGAGGTCGTCGGTGCTCTCGAGCCCGATGTGGAGACGCAGCGTCGGGCCGCCGGGCTCCCATTTGGTCGCGGTGCGATAGGCATCGCAATCGAAGGGAATTGCAAGGCTCTCGAACCCGCCCCAGGAAAAGCCCATGCCGAACAGCTTCAGCGTATTGAGCATGGTGTCGACCGCCTTCTGCGGCGCCGGCTTCAGCACGATGCTGAACAGGCCGGAGGCGCCGGTGAAGTCGCGCTTCCAGATCGCATGACCGGGATCGGTCTCCAGCCCGGGATGCAGCACGCGCGCAACCTCAGGCCTTGCCGCCAGCCAGCGCGCCATCTCGAGCCCGGAGCGATGATGTTGCGCCAGCCGCACCGACAGCGTGCGGAGGCCGCGCAGCGCCAGGAAGACGTCGTCGGGGCCGGCACAGACGCCGAGCAAGCGGATGCCTTCGGCAATCATCGGCCAGGCCTTGGCATTGGCCGAGATGGTGCCGAACATGATGTCGGAATGGCCGCCGATATATTTCGTCGCGGCCTGCATGCTGATGTCGACGCCCTGGTCCAGCGAGCGGTGATAGAGCGGCGTCGCCCAGGTGTTGTCGTCGATGACGAGCGCGCCGCGCCCATGTGCGACTTCGACGATGGCGCGGATGTCGGGCATCTCGAACGATTGCGAGCCCGGCGCCTCCACCAGAACGGCCCGGGTGTTGGGCTTGAACAGCTTGTCGATGCCGGCGCCGATCATCGGATCGAAATAGGTGGTCTCGACGCCGTAGCGGGTCAGCATGCCGTTGCAGAAATTGCGCGAGGGTCGATAGATGTTGTCGACAACCAGGATGTGGTCGCCGGCCTTCAGTACCGAGAGCAGGGTGGTGGAAATCGCCGACAGCCCCGACGGCACGATACCGACGCCGGCGCATTGCGGACCCTCCAGCGCCATCAGCGTCTCCTGGAACGCCTTGGTGGTCGGGGAACCGTGACGGCCATAGGTGAACTCGCCGCGATGGGCGTGCAGGTCCTCTGCGGTCGGATAGAGCACGGTCGAGCCGTGGAAGACCGGCGGATTGACGAACCCCCTCTGCGCCTTGGTGTCGCGGCCGGAGGTGACCAGCCGGGTCTCGGCGTGCTGCTCTTGGGGGGACGAAGAATCCATGCGCCTGCTTTCAAAACCGCGTTTCCACCGGACGCATCGCGCCCCTGGGCCGACCGAAAGGCCGCGGTCGTTAATAACAGAACACAGAAGAGTCCCGTCAACCCCTTGACCCGGAACGCCAGTCGTTCTGTGATGCGCAGGTGCTATTCAGTCGCCGCATGTTGAGGGGCCTGCCGCGACCTTCGATCCATTGCCTGACCGGACGTCGCGTCACAGCCAAGAGATGGCGGGCGCCGGCGGCGGGGATGAAGGTATGGCCTCCCGAGATCGGCGAGTGTTCGGCAAGGTTTTCCAGCATGACTCTTGCAAGGCCGGATTCTTGAAGGACCTGGCTTGGCAGAGACGATCCTAAGACAACATTCCTGACCTTGAGACGACCTTGAAAGGCCCAAAGCCCATGAAACGCGTAACCCTGGCTCTCTCCCTTGCTCTCGCCGCCGGCCTCACCGCCCAAGCCGCCGATGCGCAAACGCTCAAGACCGTCAAGGATCGGGGCATGCTGTCCTGCGGCGTCAGCCAGGGCCTGCCGGGCTTCTCCTCGCCCGACGACAAGGGCAACTGGACCGGCATCGACGTCGACGTCTGCCGCGCCATTGCCGGCGCCATCTTCAACGATCCGACCAAGGTCAAGTTCGTGCCGCTGTCCGCCAAGGACCGCTTCACCGCGCTGCAATCCGGCGAGGTCGACGTGCTCTCGCGCAACACCACCTGGACCATCTCGCGCGACACCTCGCTCGGCGCCAATTTCACCGGCGTGACCTATTACGACGGGCAGGGCTTCATGGTGAAGAAGTCGCTCAAGGTGAATTCGGCGCTCGAGCTCAACAGTGCATCGGTCTGCGTGCAGACCGGCACCACCACTGAGCAGAATCTCGCCGACTACTTCAAGGCCAACAACATGAAGTACGAGGTGATCGCGTTCGCCACCAACGACGAGACCGTCAAGGCCTATGAGGCCGGCCGCTGCGACGTCTTCACCACCGACCAGTCGGGCCTGTACGCCAACCGCCTCAAGCTCGCCAGCCCCAACGACCACATGGTGCTGCCCGAGATCATCTCGAAGGAGCCGCTCGGTCCGATGGTGCGGCACGGCGACGACCAGTGGTTCGACATCGTGAAATGGACGCTGTTCGCGATGCTCACCGCCGAAGAGCTCGGCGTGACCTCGAAGAACATCGACGAGAAGGCGAAGCTGGAAAATCCCGAGCTGAAGCGCGTGCTCGGCAGCGACGGCAATTTCGGCGAACAGCTCGGCCTAACCAAGGATTGGGTGGTGCGGATCGTCAAGACCGTCGGCAATTACGGTGAGGTGTTCGATCGCACCGTCGGCGCCGGTTCGCCGCTCGGCATCAATCGCGGTGTCAACAATCTCTGGAACAAGGGCGGTCTTCAGTACGCGCCGCCGATCCGCTGATCAGCCCTGATCGGCCGGCAGCGGCATGAGCACCGAGGCTCGAAAACCGCCGCCCCAGATCGCGCTGAAGATACGGCGCATTCTGGGCGGCAAGGCAGGCTGGAACGGCGTTGCCGTCCAGTTTGCCTTCGCGGCGATCCTGGGCTGGATCGGCTACGAGATCGTCTCCAATGCGCGGGCCAATCTCGAGAACCAGCATATCGCCGCCGGCTTCGGCTTCCTCAGGAACAATGCCGGCTTCGACGTCAATCAGACCCTGATCTCCTATACCGGCTCGGACACGTTCCTGCGCGTGTTCGTGGTCGGGCTGTTGAACACGCTCGTGGTCTCCGTGGTGGGCATCGTCTTCGCCACGGTGATCGGCTTCATCGTCGCGCTGTGCCGGCTGTCGCCCAATTGGCTGCTGTCGCGGGTCGGCGAGATCTATGTCGAGGTCATCCGCAACCTGCCGCTGCTGTTCCAGATCCTGTTCTGGTATCTGGCGGTGCTCGCGGCCTTGCCCAATCCGCGGCAGAGCATTTCCCTGTTCGGCATTGCCTTCATCAGCAATCGGGGCCTCGTCATTCCCAGCCCGATCGGTCAGAGCGGTCTCGCGCCGTTCCTCGCGGTGCTGGCGCTCGGCATCGTCGCCTCACTGGCGCTGCGCGTCTACGCAAGGCGAGCGCTGTTTCAGCGCGGGCAGGTGATCCGCATCTGGCCTTCCGTGCTGGCCCTGCTGTTCGGGCTTCCGCTGGCCACGATGCTGGTCTTCGGTCTGCCTTTCACCTTCGAGCTGCCGCAGCTGAGGGGGTTCAACTTCGCCGGCGGCTCACGCATCATCCCGGAATTCGTGGCGCTGACGGTGGCGCTGGCGACCTATACCGCCGCCTTCATCGCCGAGATCGTGCGCGCTGGCATCCTGTCCGTTCACAAGGGGCAGATGGAGGCGGGATCTTCGCTCGGCCTCAGCCGCGGCGCCACGCTCCGCCTCATCGTCGTGCCGCAGGCCATGCGCGTCATCGTGCCGCCGCTGACCAACCAGTACCTCAATCTCACCAAGAACTCGTCGCTGGCGGTCGCGATCGGCTATCCTGACCTAGTTTCGGTGTTTGCCGGCACGTCGCTGAGCCAGACCGGGCAGGCGATCGAGATCATCGCCATGACGATGGGCGTCTATCTCCTGATCTCGCTCCTCACCAGCGCGATCATGAGCGTCTACGGGTGGCGCGTCAGCCGGAGCCTCGGCGCATGAGCGATGTCATCTCGTCCAGCTTCGTCCGCCAGGACCTGCTCGCCGAGCGTCCGGCGCCGGTGAAGACCACGGGCTTCATCGGCCTGATGCGCACGCGCCTGTTCAACTCGCCGACCAACATCCTGCTGACGATCGTCGGCGCCTTGCTGCTCTGGTTCACCATCGTTCCCTCCGTCAAGTTCCTGTTGGTCGATGCGGTCTGGAGCGGTAAGGACCGCACCGCGTGCCTCGCCGAGAACGCCGGCTTTGCGGTCGGCGCCTGCTGGCCCTACATCCAGGCGAAGCTCCCGCAACTGATCTACGGCTTCTATCCCGAGGCCGAGCGTTGGCGGGTGAACTTGACGCTGTTGCTTGCAGTGGTCCTACTGTTGCCGCTGCTCATTCCGCGGCTGCCGGCGAAGAGCCTGAATGCCGGCCTGTTCTTCGTCGCCTTTCCGGTGGTGGCGTTCTTCCTGCTGCACGGCGGAGGCATCAAGGGCTTCGGGCTGAGCTGGACGGCCGGCCTGCTGCAATTGTTCGACGAGAGCATCGTCGGTGCCGGACAGGCGCTGCTCACCTCGAGCAGGACCTCCGCGGTCGGTCCGCTGCTGTGGGTGCTCGGGAGCCTCATCGTGCTGCTCGGCACGGTGATCCATTGGCTGATCTTTCCGCTCAGCTGGCTGCGCGATTATATCCAGGGCACGGGCCAGCCGGTCTGGGCAGATTTCGCCGTCACGGGCGCGATCGTCTGCCTGATCGCCTTCGTTCTCGGCGGTGGTGTTCGCACCGGCGGGCGGGCTCTGGCCTCGAGCATCGCCACCTTCATTGCCATCGCCATCGTCATCAGGCTGATGGATCTCGACCACGGCGGATTGCCGATCGTGACGACGAATCTGTGGGGCGGCCTCCTGGTGACGCTGGTGGTGTCCGTCACCGGCATCGTCACCTCGCTGCCGATCGGCATCGCGCTCGCGCTCGGCCGCCGCTCGACCATTCCCTTGATCCGAATCTTCTCGATCGCCTTCATCGAGTTCTGGCGCGGCGTGCCGCTGATCACCGTGCTGTTCTTCGCAACCTACATGCTGCCGCTGTTCCTTCCCGGCAATTTCACCGTCGACGGCTTGGTGCGTGCGCTGATCGGCATCGCGCTGTTCACCGGCGCCTATCAGGCCGAGAACGTCCGCGGCGGGCTCGCGGCCATCCCGCGCGGGCAGAGCGAGGCGGCCGCCGCCCTCGGACTGTCCTGGTGGAAGACGACCTCGCTGATCGTGCTGCCGCAGGGGCTGCGGCACGTCATTCCGAACCTCGTCAACAGCTTCATCTCGCTGTTCAAGGACACCTCGCTGGTCTCGATCGTGGCGCTGTTCGATCTGCTCGGCTCGCTGCGCGCCTCGTTCGCGGATCCGAAATGGTCGACGCCGTCGACGGCGTTCACCGGCTTCGCCTTCGCTGGGATCATCTACTTCCTGTTCTGCTTTGGCATGTCGCGCTATTCCTTGTTCGTCGAGCACCGCCTCAACGCCCACCGCCGCAACTGATCGAGGCCACCATGTCCGAGCCCATCGTCAAGATTTCCGGCCTGAACAAATGGTACGGCGAATTCCACGTCCTGCGTGACGTCGATCTCGCGGTGCAGAAGGGCGAACGCATCGTGATCTGCGGCCCCTCGGGCTCGGGCAAGTCCACGCTGATCCGCTGCATCAATGCGCTGGAGGAATTCCAGGAAGGCGAGATCGTCGTCGACGGCATCGAGCTCGGGCCGAACCTCAAGCACGTCGACGCGGTCCGCCGTGAAGTCGGCATGGTGTTCCAAAGCTTCAACCTGTTCCCGCATCTGACCGTGCTCGACAATTGCACGCTGGCGCCGATCTGGGTCCGCAACATCCCCAAGAAGGACGCCGAGGTGACGGCGATGAAGTTCCTCGAGCGCGTCAAGATCCCGCACCAGGCCAACAAGTTTCCGGGTCAGATGTCCGGCGGCCAGCAGCAGCGCGTCGCGATCGCGCGAGCCCTGACCATGAACCCGAAGGTGATGCTGTTCGACGAGCCGACCTCGGCGCTCGACCCCGAGATGGTCAAGGAGGTGCTCGACACCATGGTCGACCTCGCCGAGGAAGGCATGACCATGCTGGTCGTCACTCACGAGATGGGCTTTGCCCGCGAGGTCGCCAACCGCGTCGTGTTCATGGACGCCGGGCAGATCATCGAGGCCAACACTCCGAACGAGTTCTTCGCCGCCCCGCAGCACGCCCGCACCAAGCTGTTCCTGAGCCAGATTCTGCGCTGAGTCCGGCGACCCGTGGCCTCGCCGGTCTGACCGCAAGCCTGGCACCATCCGAATCGGCTTGCCTCTTTTCGGACCATCTCCGGAGAGAGACCTTGCAGAGCAGTGCTGGCGTGCGCGCATACCAGAATGCGCGACTGGAAAAGAAGCTGAAGAAGCAGGCGGACAGCGTCATGGCCTTCGCGATCGAGGCACTCGGGCAGGGCAGGCCCGATGAGGCCGAGATGCTCTGCCGCGAGATCTTGAAGGAGGTGCCGGATCATTTTCATGCCACGCACCTGCTCGGCCTGCGCGCGTTCGATGGCGGGCGGCTCGATGAGGCGGAATTCCTGCTCGAGCGTGCGATTGCGCTCGATCCGAGTTCGCCCGATGCGCACGGCAATCTCGGGGCAGTCTATTTCGCGCTGGAGAAATTCGCTGGCGCCCGCGCCTGCCAGGAGAAGGCCATCGCGCTCAAGCCGAATTGTCCAATCACCCTGACCAATCTCGGCAATACGCTGCTGCACATCGGGCTCGGCAACGAGGCGATCGGGCTGCACGAGCGGGCGATCAGGCTGAAGCCGGATTATGCCGATGCGTTTTGCAACCGCGGCATGGCGGAATTGATGACGGGCCAGTTGGAACGCGCCAAGGCGAGCTTCGAGCGCGCCCTGGCGTTTCAGCCATCTCACGCCGAGGCGATCGCGGGCAGGGGGATGGTCAGCCTCGAGCTCCGGCACTTCGCGCAGGCGGGTGCCGCCTTCGACGCCGCGCTCGCGATCAAGCCGGGTTCGCCGCGGATTCTGTTGCAGCGTGGAAGGCTCAATTTGAGTTTAGCCCGGCTGGAGCAGGCGGCCGCGGACCTCGACGCGGCGCTGGCGCAATCGCCACGGCTCGAGCTCGCGCTGTGCTGGCGGGCGCAGATCGACATTCTCGCGGGAAACACGGCGCGGGCGATGGCAGGCGTCAAGACGCTGCTCGAGGTCAATCCGCAATCCGAGATGGGGTTGGCACTTTTGGCGGCGTGCCATGTGAACCAGGGAGACATCGCGACCGCGCTCGCGCACCTCGACGCCGCGCTCGAGATCGCGCCGGATTTTCCGGAGGCGATCGGATACAAGATCTTCGTGCTGGACTACCTGCCGGAGGCCGATTTCGCCGCCCAGCAGGCCGCGCGGAAATACTGGTGGGACGCGATCGGCGCGAAGCTGCAGCAAAGGACGCTGGCGCCGCGGCCACTCGATCCTGACCGGCGGATCGTGATCGGATACGTCGCATCCGAATTCAGGAACCACTCGGCGGCATACTCTCTGTTGCCGGTGCTGCGCAATCATGATCACGCCCAGTTCAAGGTCGTCTGCTATTCCTGCTGGCCGGTGCAGGACGAGATGACGGAGAGCTTCAAGCCTCTCGCGGATGTCTTCGTCGATGCCGCACAATTGTCCGATGACGAGCTGGCCGACCGCATCCAGGCCGATGGCATCGATATTCTGATCGATGTCTCCGGGCACACGACCGGCAGCAGGCTTCATGTCTTTGCCCGCAAGCCGGCGCCGATTCAGGTCACAGGCTTCGGGCACGCCACGGGGACAGGCCTTCAAACCATGGACTACGTGCTCGCGGACCCGATCTTCATCCCGCAATCGGCGCGCCATCTCCTGGCCGAGAAGGTGCACGACCTGCCGTGCCTGATCACGATCGATCCGATCCTGGACATTCCGCCTTCAGAGCCACCCATGCTCCGCAACGGCTACGTCACTTTCGGGGTGTTCAACCGCATCTTCAAGATTTCGGACGAAGCCATCCGGGTGTGGTCGAACGTCATGCATGCGGTGAGGGGATCGAAGATCATCGTCAAGAACGGGCTGCTTGACGATCCATTGCTGCGCGATCGACTGGTCGCGCGGTTCGCGGCAGAAGGGGTCGCCGAAGAGAATGTCATCTGCATGGGCTCGACCTCGCGCCCCGAGCATCTGCGGGCCTTTGCGATGGTCGACATGTCCCTCGACACCTTCCCGCAGAACGGCGGCATCAGCACCTGGGAGTCCCTCTATGCCGGCGTTCCCGTGGTCGCCAAGCTCGGCCGCGGCGCTTCGTCGCGCGCCGGCGGCTCCATCGTTGCCGCCGTCGGCCTGGAGGACTGGGTCGCCGAGGATGACGCGGGCTATGCCGCCATCGCGTGCAACTATGCGGCGCAGCCGGCCTACCTGGTAAAGCTGCGGGCGGATCTCCCGGCTCGGATCGCAGCCTCGCCGGCCGGCGACGTCGAATTTTACACGCGCGAGGTCGAAGCGGCCTATCGCCGGTTCTGGCGCGATCATTGTGCCGCCGCCTCGGAGGTGGCGTAGGACGATTGCGCTGGGCCCCGGGAAATCCCGGAGGCGATAGGACTCCGGTGACCGGCAGGCCAAGCTCGCGAATCAGTTAGACTCTGCTGAGGGCATCCTCCGGAGATACACCTTGCAGAAGAGCGGCGGCGGCGCGCGCGCGTTCCAGAATGCGCGATTGCAGAAGAAGTTGATGAAGCAGGCCGACGCCGTCCTTGCCGCTGCGGCGAACGCCTATGGCCAGGGCCGATACGCCGAGACAGAGGCGCTATGCCGCGAGATCCTGAAAGCCCTTCCGGATCATGTCGACGCCATTCACCTGCTCGGCATGTGCGCCCATGACGGCCGGCGCCTGGAAGAGGCGAGGGAGCTGCTCGAGCGCGTGATCGCGCTCGATCCGCGCCTGCACGATGCCCACAACAACCTCGCGACCGTGCATTTCGACCTCGGCAATTACGAAGAGGCGCGGCGCTGCCAGGAGAGGGCGATCGCGCTCAAGCCGAATTTCGCGGTGGCGCTGACCAACCTCGGCAACACGCTGATGCATATGGGGCTGTACGAACAGGCGCTCGAGATGCACGAGCGCGCCATCAAGATTAAACCGGATTATGCCGATGCGCTCTGCAATCGCGGCATGGTCGAGATCGTGCTTGGGCAGATCATGCGTGCCAAGGAGAGCTTCGATCGCGCCCTGCTGTTTCAGCCGCGTCACGCCGAGGCCATCGTCGGCAGCGGCATGGTCAGCATGGAGCTGCGGCACCACGAGGAGGCCGCAGCCAAGTTCGCTCAGGCCCTCGCAATCAAGCCAGGCGCGCCACGAATTCTGGCCCAGCGCGGACGGCTCAGTTACGAGCTGCAGCACCTGCAGGAGGCGCTGGCGGATTTCGATGCGGCGCTTGCGATTTCGCCCAAGCTCGAGCTGGCCCTTCGGGGCAAGGCGCAGGTCTGCCTCGTCATGGGAAGGACCGCGCAGGCGATGGCGGCCGCAACGACCTTGATCGAGCGAAATCCTCGCTCGGAGATGGGGTTGGCGCTTCTGGGCTTCGCTTATTCGAACCAGGGAGATATGGAATCCGCGATTGAATATCTCGATCGCGCGCTGGCGCTCCGACCGGACTATGGAGACGCGATCAGAGGCAAGATCTTCTTGCTGGACTACCTTGCGGAGGCGGATTTCGCGGTCCAGCAGGCGGTGCGAAAGTCCTGGTGGGATGCAATCGGCTCGAGGATTCCGCAAAGGACGCTGCCGAAGCGGCCGCTGGATCCGGACAAGCAGATTGTGGTCGGATATGTCGCGGCCGAATTCCGACAACACTCGGCGGGACTCACCTTGCTGCCCGTGTTGCGCCATCATGATCACGCCAAGTTCAAGATCGTCTGCTATTACGCCTGGCCGGGGGCGGACGAGTACACCGCCAAGTTCAAGGCGCTGGCGGATGTCTGGGTCGACGCTTGGCAGATGTCGGACGACGAGCTCGCCGATCGTATTCAGGCCGACAATGTCGACATTCTGATCGACGTTTCCGGCCACACGACCGGCAACAGGCTGCAATGCTTCGCGCGGAAGCCGGCTCCGATCCAGGCCACCGGCTTCGGACACGCGACGGGTACGGGCATGCCGACCATGGATTACGTGCTCGCCGATCCCATTTTCATTCCGCCATCGGCCCGGCATCTGTTTCCCGAGAAGATCCACGATCTGCCGTGCCTGATCACGATGGAGCCGGTCACCAATCTAAAGCCCTCCGAGCTACCGATGCTCCGCAACGGCTACGTCACCTTTGGTGTGTTCAACCGCATCTACAAGATCTCGGATGATGCGATCCGCGTGTGGTCGCGCATCATGCGGGAAGTGCCGGGATCGAAGATCATCCTCAAGCATGGTTTGCTCGACGATGCCCTGCTGCGCGATAGCTTGGTCGCACGCTTCATCGCACAGGGTATTGCGGAGGAGGACATCACTTGCCTCGGCACCACCTCGCGTGACGACCATCTGATGGCCTTCGACAAGATCGATATTTCCCTCGACACGTTCCCGCAGAACGGCGGCATCAGCACCTGGGAATCCCTCTACAAGGGCGTTCCGGTCGTGGCCAAGCTCGGCATTGGAGCCTCCTCGCGTGCTGGCGCCTCCATCGTGGCGGCCGTCGGCCTCGGCGACTGGGTCGCGGAGGATGACGACGGCTATGTCGAGATCGCCCGCAAGTTTGCCTCGCAGCCCGAATATCTGGCGAAGTTGCGCGCGGGCTTACCGGCCCAGATCGCAGCCTCGCCCGCCGGCAATGTCGAGATCTACACGCGTGAGCTCGAGGCGGGTTACCGAAAGTTCTGGCGCGACTATTGTGCCGCTGCCGCCGAGCACGGCGACGCTGCGGTCAGCGGGGCGGACGCACCTGGCGGCTCCTGAGCCGCATCCTGCAGGCGACCCCCGGGATATCCCGGACGGATTTCTGGTCCGGCAGCCCGGCCGGGTCGGTGCGCGAATCAGTTAGACTCGGCCTTGGGCCATCTTCCGGAGAGACACCTTGCAGAGCAGCGTCGGCGCGCGCGCATTCCAGAATGCGCGATTGCAGAAGAAATTGAAGAAGCAGGCCGACGCCGTCATCTCCGCCGCGGCGAGCGCCTATGGTCAAGGCAGATATGCGGAGAGCGAGGCGCTCTGCCGCCAGATCCTGCAAGCCGTTCCGGATCATTTCGACGCCACGCACGTGCTCGGCCTCAGCGTGCAGCAGGGCGGGCGCCTCGACGAGGCGCAACAGCTGCTCGAGCGCGCGATTGCGATCGATCCGCGCTCGCACGAGGCGCTAAGCAATCTCGCGGCCCTCTACTTCGTGCTTCAGAAATTTGAAGCGGCCCGCGTCTGTCAGGAGAAAGCGATCGCGCTGAAGCCGAATTTTACGCCGGCCCTGGCCGGCCTCGGCAACACCTTGCTGCAGATGAACCTGCCTGAACAGGCCATCGAGGTCTACGATCGCGCCATCAAGCTGAAGCCCGACTACGCCGACGCGCTTTGCAATCGTGGCGTGGCGCAGCTGGCGCTGTTCCGGTTTGACCGCGCCAGGGAGAGCTTTGATCGCGCGCTGCTGTTTCAGCCGCGCCACGTCGAATCGCTCATCGGCAAAGGCGTGGTCAGCATCGAGCTCAAGCGCTACGATGAGGCGGAGGCTGCGTTCGCAGCGGCGTTCGCGATCAAGCCCGATTCAGCGAAGATCCTGGCGCAGCGCGGACGCCTCAATTCGTCCCTGTCGCGGCTGGAACAGGCGGCCGCGGACTTCGATGCGGCACTTGCGCTTTCACCCCGGTTCGAGATGGCCTTGCGGGGCAAGGCGGAGGTCTCGCTCAGCCTGGGAAACACCGCACAGGCGATCCTGGCCTGCACGACCTTGCTCGAGCAGAATCCACGTTCCACGATCGCATTGGCGTTGCTGAGCTCCTGTTTTGCAAATCAGGGAGAAATCGCGTCCGCAATCGAACATCTCGACGCCGCGTTGGCGATCTCGCCGGATCCAGACTTGATGGCGCGGAAGATCTACTATCTGGACTTTCTCCCCGACGCCGATTTCACGATCCAGCAGGCGACGCGACGGTCCTGGGGCGAAGCGATCGGTGCCCGCGTGCCGCAGAGGAAGCTCGCCCCCCGGCAGCTCGATCCCGACAGGCGGATCGTGATCGGCTATGTTTCCGCCGAATTCTGGTATCATTCGGCGGCGTTCGGCTTGCTGCCGGTGCTGCGCCATCACGATCATGCCAGCTTCGAGGTCGTCTGCTATTCGTGCTCGCCGACACGAGATGCGATCACAGCCGAATTCAAGTCGGCGGCAGACGGCTGGGTCGATGCCTGGCAGATGTTCGACGACGAACTGGCCGATCGTATCGAGGCCGACAAGGTCGATATCCTGATCGACGTGTCCGGGCACTCGTCGGGCAACAGGCTTCAGGTCTTCGCCCGCAAGCCGGCTCCCATCCAGGTCACGGGCTTCGGGCACGCGACCGGTACCGGCCTTCGGACGATGGACTACGTGCTCGCGGACCCGGTCTTCATTCCGCAATCGGCGCGGCATCTGCTGGCCGAAAAGGTCTATGACCTGCCGTGCCTGATCACGATCGATCCCATCCTCGATGTGCCGCCTTCGGAGCTTCCCATGCTCCGCAACGGCTACGTCACCTTCGGCGTGTTCAACCGCGTCAACAAGATCTCGGACGAGGCCATTCGCGTGTGGTCGAACGTGATGCGGGAGGTGGCCGGATCGAAGATCATCATCAAGCATACGCTGCTCGACGATCCCCTGGTGCGCGACGGCCTTCTCGCGCGCTTTGTCGCCCACGGGATTGCCGAGGAGAGGATCACCTGCCTCGGCTCGTCCGAGCGCGCCGATCATCTGCGAGCCTTCGCGCTGGTCGATATTTCGCTCGATCCGTTTCCGCAGAACGGCGGCGTCAGCACCTGGGAATCCCTCTATGCGGGCGTTCCGGTCGTCGCCAAGCTCGGCCACGGCGCATCCTCGCGCGCCGGCGGCTCCATCGTGGCCGCCGTCGGTCTCGACGACTGGGTGGCCGATGATGACGCGGGCTACGCCGCTATCGCGTGCAAATTCGCTGCCCAGCCCGCGCATCTGGCAAAGCTGCGCGCGGAATTGCCGGCCCGGATCGCGGCTTCGGCCGCGGGTAATGTCGAAACCTACACGCGCAGGGTCGAGGAGGGTTACCGCAAGTTCTGGCGCGACTATTGTGCCGCGGCCTCGGAAAGCGGGGAGGTCGCTTAAGCCGGCCGAACCGCGCAGATTTTGTGGATCTGCGCCTTCGGCCCGAGGATGCGCGTGACGATCAGACGAAGGGCGGCTTGATGTTGCTGCGCTTCTCCAGCCATTCCGGCACCGGCAGGTTCTTGGCGCGCATGAAGTCGGCATTGAACAGCTTCGACAGATAGCGGCTGCCGGAATCGCACAGCACGGTGACGATCGTCTTGCCGGGCCCGAGCTGCTTCGCAAGCCGCATCGCGCCGACGACATTGATGCCCGTCGAGCCGCCGAGGCACAGACCTTCGTGCTGGAGCAGCTCGTAGATCGCACTGACGGCGTCGGTGTCGGGAATGAGATAGGCATCGTCGACCTTGGCAGTTTCGACGATCGCAGTGGCGCGGTTGAGGCCGATGCCCTCCGTGATCGAGCCGCCCGGCGTCGCCTTGGGATCGCCGGTCCTGAAATATTCGTACATGCCGGCGCCATGCGGATCGGCGCAGGCGATGCGGATGTTCTTGTTCTTCTCCTTCAAATAGCGGCTGACGCCGGCCAGCGTGCCGCCGCTGCCGACCGAGCAGACGAAGCCGTCGACCTTGCCGCCGGTCTGCTCCCAGATCTCAGGCCCCGTGGATTCGTAATGTGCCTTGGCGTTGTCCAGGTTGTTCCATTGGTCGGCGAACAGCACGCCATTGGGCTCGGTCTTGCGCAGCTCGTCGGCGAGCCGCCGGCCGACATGCTGGTAGTTGTTGGGGTTGGCGTAGGGAAGGGCCGGCACCTCGATCAGCTCGGCACCGCAAAGCTTCAGGAAATCCTTCTTCTCCTGGCTCTGCGTCTCCGGGATCACGATCAGGGTGCGGTAGCCGCGCGCGCTCGCAACCACGGCAAGACCGATACCGGTATTGCCGGCGGTCGCTTCCACCACCAGCCCGCCGGGCTTCAGCTCGCCGCGCTTCTCGGCCTCCAGGATCATCCATTTCCCGGCGCGGTCCTTCACCGACTGACCGGGATTCATGAACTCGGCCTTGCCCAGGATGGTGCAGCCGGTCAATTCCGAAGCCTGCTTGAGCTTGATCAGGGGGGTGTTGCCGATGGCTTCGACAACGTCGTTGCGAATGGTCATGTCGGGGAAAATCACTACCAAGGGGTTGATCGGCTTTGGCCCGAACCTAGTGCTTGGGAGGCCAAAGGGGAAGGCTTTTGCGCTGCGGCGAACCCGACCGAAACGCCCGCGGAAACAGTGATATGCCTGCAGTAGGAAATGGCCCAACCCCGGCCCGTGTACGAAACGATTGCGCTCCCGATCAACGTTGTTGCGATCAATTCTTGCCACGGGCGAAACGGGTCGCGACAGGGCGCGTGTCCTGTTCGCGGGGATTATCTAGAAATGCGGTTGTCCCTCGGTGGTAAGAACCTCAGCCGCCGCAGCGGGAGAGGCGAAGCGAACCCTGCAGCAACGGGTGTGGCCGCGATATCACATGAAATCTTGGTAAGCTTGCTTACGTTTTCCCAATGTTTCGCAATGAAGAAAGTCTCTGCGAGACAGCCGCTTTTCGCATTCTTGTCAGTTCGCTCCCGCCTCGTTGGCACGGGCATCTCGCAATTGCGGCACTGTCCCGCCGTTCCGCGCCCGGCTAGTATGAAGCTCAGGTTCCGCAGAAAGCATCATCACTGTGAGCGCGTCGTCCAAAGCCTCCCGACCACCCTGCCGCGAATCGGTTAATCCGGCAGCGTTGCGGCGGCTTGATCTGCCCGGCGGGGGGTGGATGTGACACAGCAAGTTCCAGTGGTCGCCTCGCGGCGGTCTCGCGGTTCTGCACTCCGAACGCTGCGCGCGGCGCGATGGACTGCGGTGCTGTGCCTCGCCGCGGCTTCGGGGGCTTGCGTGCTGACCCAGGATCTTCCCGATCCCGCGCTCGACGTTCCCGCGCACTACAAATATGCCGGCAAGGGCGATGCGCCGCCGTCGCTCGATTGGTGGCGCGGCTTCCGCTCCGCGGAGCTGACGCAACTGATGGAGGAGGCGCAGACCGTCAATCTCGACATTGCCGCAGCCGTGGCGCGCATTGTTCAGGCTGACGCGCAGGCGCGACAGGCCGGCGCGGCGCTGCTGCCGAGTGTCTCGACAGCCGGATCGGAATCCTATTCACGCACATCCGGCTCGAGCGCTTCGGGGCTGTCCATCGGCGGGCGCGAGGTCGTCAATTATTCGGCCTCGCTGAGCGCGAGCTATCAGCTCGATTTCTGGGGCCAGAACCGCGACGCGCTGCAATCGGCAGAGGAGACGGCGAACGCCAACCGTTTCGATCGCGACACGGTCGCGCTGACCACGCTCGCCGCCGTCGCCAACGCCTATTTCCAGGTGCTGGCCTCGCAGGACCGCATCAGGACCTCACAGCGCAACATCGCGAGCGCGCAGCGCATCCTCGATGCGGTCAGGGAGCGCCGCAGGGCCGGCACCGGCACCGATCTCGACGTCGCCCAGCAGGAGAGCGTGCTGGCGAACCAGAAGGCGCTGGTGCCGCCGTTGCGCCAGACGCTGGACCAGAACGTCAACGCGCTCGCCGTGCTGGTGTCGCGACCGCCGGAGAGCGTGCGCGTGCACGGCGGCTCTCTGGACCGGATCGCGATCCCGCGCGTGACGCCCGGCCTGCCTTCGGAGCTCCTGACGCAGCGGCCGGACATCCGCCGACAGGAGGCGCAGCTCGCCTCGGCCACCGCCAACATCGGCAATGCCCGCGCACAGTTCTTTCCGACCATCCAGCTCACCGGCAATGGCGGCTACCAGAGCTCGGCGCTGGTCTCGCTTTTCCAGCCGCATGCGGCCTTCTTCCAGCTCGTCGGCAGCGCGACACAGCCGATCTTCGACGGCGGCAGGATCCTCGGCAATTTCGAGTTGGCCAAGGCGCGGCAGGACGAGCTGCTGCAAACCTATCGCAAGACCATCGTCCAGGCCTTTGCCGACGTCGACAACGCCCTGTTCTCGATCAAGCAGACCACGATCAGGCTGCAATTGCAGCGCGACGTCGTCGCCGCCTCGCGTCGCGCCTTCGATCTTTCCGAGCAGCAATTGCGTGCCGGCACCGCCGACATCGTCACAGTGCTCAACACCCAACTGACCCTGTTCCAGGCGGAAGACGCGTTGTGGCAGGCCCAACTCGCACGGCTTCTGGCCATCGTCAGCCTGTACCAGGCGCTCGGCGGAGGCTGGGAGCCGCGAATGGAGAAACCGGTCAATGCTCTTTAAGCCGGACACCAAGCAAGGCGCGCGAGAGGGGACAGCGAAGCGATCGCGCGGCCGCAGCTTCGTCATGACCCTGATCACGCTCGCGATCCTTGGCGGCCTTGGTTACGTCGGCTGGATTGCAATGCAGCAGCAGCAGGCGAACAACCGCAATCAGCGCCCCGATCTACCGGTGCCGGTGCTGGCGGCGAGCCCGCGCATCCAGGACGTGCCGGTTTATCTCGACGGCGTCGGCGCGATCCGCGCGCTCAACACCGTAACCGTGCGCTCGCAGGTCGACGGCAAGCTGATCGCGGTCAACTTCACGGAAGGCCAGGACGTCAAGAAGGGCGACGTGCTCGGCGAAATCGATCCGGCGATCTATCAGGCTCAGTACGACCAGGCGGTTGCCAAGAAGGCGCAGGATCAGGCCCAGCTCGCCAACCAACGCATCGACCTCGCGCGCTACGAGCAGCTCGCGGCCTCCAACGCCGGCTCCAAGCAGCAGGCCGACACCCAGCGTGCGTTGGTCGCGCAGACCGAGGCGCTGGTCAAGGCCGACCAGGCTGCGATCGACAACGCGGCGGCGACGCTGAGCTACACCAAGATCGTGGCGCCGATCTCGGGCCGCGTCGGCCTGCGCCTGGTCGACCAGGGCAACATCATCCATGCCTCCGACACCACGGGCCTCGTGGTGATCACGCAATTGCAGCCGATCGCGGTGTGGTTCAGCCTGCCGCAACAGCAGATCATGCGCGTCAACGCGGCGGCAGCGAAGGGGCCGCTCGCGGTCGACGTGTTCGGCAATGACGGCATCACGGTGATCGATACCGGCAAGCTCACCGGCATCGACAACCAGGTCGACCAGACCACCGGCACGCTCAAGCTCAAGGCCGAATTCCCCAATGCCAATTACCAGCTCTGGCCGGGCCAGTTCGTCAATGTCCGCCTCAAGGTCGAGACCTTGACGCAGGCGCTGGTGGTGCCGACCTCTGCGGTGCAGCGTGGCCCGATCGGCACTTTCAGCTACGTCATCGGCGCGGACAACATTGTCTCGGCCAAGCCCGTGACGGTGACCCAGCAGAACGAGCATGACGCCGTGATCGCCAGCGGCCTGTCGGCGAGCGAGAGGGTGGTCACCACGGGCTTCGCAAATCTGTCCGACGGCTCCAAGGTGATCGTCGGCCGCGATGACCAGACTCCGTCGGCCGATCTTGCCCCACGCAAGCGCTCGCGCGCACCGGACGCCCAGAAGAAGGATGGTGCCAACGAAGGCCAGAAGGACGGGCAGAAGGACAGCCAAGCCAAGGACGGCGAGTTGCGCGCCAAGCGCAAGAGCAGCGAAGGCGACCAGAAGGGGCAGACGGGACCGGCGCCGGGGCCGGGGGCATCGGAAAGTGGAGCCAAGCAGCCATGATCCCGACAACAGCCGCTTGAAGCGGCAGGCATAACCCATGGGTGTCTCCGAACCCTTCATCCGCCGGCCGATCGCGACCTCGCTGCTCGGCATCGCGCTTCTGATCGGCGGGCTGCTCGGCTATTTCGCACTCCCGGTCTCGGCGCTGCCGCAGGTCGATTTCCCGACCGTGCAGGTGACGACGCAGCTGCCGGGCGCGAGTCCGGACGTGATCGCCTCGCTGATCACCGCGCCGCTGGAGCGGCAGCTCGGGCAGATCCCGTCGCTCTCGGCGATGAACTCGACGAGCTCGTTCGGCGTCAGCCAGATCTCGCTGCAGTTCGAGCTCAACCGCGACATAGACGGGGCGACGCAGGACGTGCAGGCCGCGATCAATGCCGCCGCGGGCGTGCTGCCGAGGACGCTGCCTTACCCGCCGACCTACGCCAAGGTGAACCCGGCGGATGCGCCGGTGATGACGCTGGCGCTGCGCTCGGACACGATCTCGCTGCGGGTGATGAGCGACATCGCCGACACCATTCTGGCGCAACGTTTGAGCCAGATCTCCGGCGTCGGGCGCGTGTCCGTGCTGGGCGGGCTGAAGCCGGCCGTGCGCATCCAGGCCGATCTGGCGCGCCTTGCAGCCTACGGCATCGCGATGGAAGATCTGCGCACCGCGATCGCCAATGCCAATGTCTCGGGGCCGAAAGGCTCGCTCGACGGAGCGCAGCAATCCTACATCATCGCCGCCAACGACCAGATCGCGGCGGCCGAAGCCTACAAGCCCGTCATCATCGCCTATCGCAACGGTTCGCCGGTGACCATTGCCGACGTCGCCCAGATCGTCGACGGCCTCGAGAACGACCGCACTGGCGGCTGGTACCAGGGCACGCCGGCGGTCATCCTCGACATCCAGCGCCAGCCCGGCGCCAACGTCATCGACGTCGTCAGCCAGATCCGCGCCGAGATCCCGAAACTGCAGCGCGCGATCCCGGCCGGCGTGAATCTCACCATCGTCTCCGATCGCACCGTCACCATCCGCGCCTCGGTGCGCGACGTACAATTCACTCTGGTCCTTGCCGTCGTGCTGGTGACGCTGGTGGTGCTGCTGTTCCTGCGTTCGTTGCGCGCGACCGTGATCGCCGGCGTCGCGCTGCCGCTGTCGCTGATCACGAGCTTCGGCATCATGTATTTTGCCGGCTTCAGCCTCGACAATCTGTCGCTGATGGCGCTCACGATCGGCACCGGATTCGTCGTCGACGATGCCATCGTGATGATCGAGAACATCGTGCGCCACATGGAAAATGGCGACGGCGCGATGGAGGCCTCGCGCAAGGGCGCCAGCGAGATCGGCTTCACCGTGATCTCGCTGACGGTGTCGCTGATTGCGGTCTTCATCCCGCTCCTGTTCATGTCGGGCCTGGTCGGGCGCATGTTCCGCGAATTCGCGCTGACCTTGACGATTGCGGTCGTGACCTCGGCGGTGGTCTCGCTGACGCTGACGCCGATGATGTGCTCGCGGCTGCTCAAGCACGCGCACGAGGAGCTGGCCGTGCCGGGACTGGCCGCGATCAGCCGCTTCATCGACCGCACGGTCGACGCCTATCACGGATCGCTGTTGTGGGTGCTGGAGCGCCAGCGCGCCACGCTGGTCGTGACCTTCGTTACGCTGATCGCGACCCTGGTGCTCTATGTCGTCGCGCCCAAGGGCTTCCTGCCGCTGCAGGACACCGCCTCGATCACCGCGGTGACGGAGGCGGGGCCGGACGTGTCGTTTGCGGAGATGAAGAGGCGGCAGGCCGAGGCGGCCGAGGCCATCCGAGCCGACCCTGATGTGGTCGGCGTGGTCTCGGTGATCGGTGCGGGCTCCGTCAACCCGACCACCAATGTCGGCCGCCTCGTCATGAGCTTGCGGCCGCGCGGCGAGCGCCGCGACGATGTCAGCGTGGTCGTGACCCGGTTGAAGGAGCGGGTCTCCGGCATCCCCGGCATGACCGTCTATTTCCAGCCGGTGCAGGACGTGCAGATCTCGACCCAGTCGAGCCGCTCGCAATACCAGTACACGCTGACCGGCACCGATGCGACGCTGGTCTCGGAATGGGCGCGCAAGCTGGTTGCGGAGATGCGGCGCGATCCCTTGTTCCGGGACGTCTCCTCCGAGGCGCAGGAGGGCGGCCTGCGGGCGCAGCTCGATGTCGACCGTACGCGCGCCGGCCAGCTCGGCGTGAGCCTGCAAGCAATCACCGACACGCTGAACGACGCCTTCGCGCAGCGGCAGATCTCGACCATCTACGGTCAGGCCAACCAGTATCGGGTGGTGCTGGAGGCGCTGCCGATGTATCAGCGCGATCCCTCGATCCTGTCGAAGCTCTATCTGCCGGGTGCCGCGAGCGCCACCGCGGGCGCGCCCAATGCCCAGGTGCCGCTGTCGGCCGTGGCGACGCTGAAGCGGACCACGGCGCCGCTCGCGATCTCGCATCAGGCGCAATTCCCGTCGGTGTCGCTCAGCTTCAACCTGGCGCCGGGCGCGGCGCTCGGCGATGCCGTCGAAGCCGTAAAGGTGATCGAGACCCGCATCGGCATGCCGGGCAGTATCGTCGGCGTCTATGCCGGCGACGCCGCCGAATTCGCCAAGGCACTCGCCGGCCAGCCCTGGCTGCTGCTCGCCGCCGTCATCACGATCTACATCGTGTTAGGGGTGCTCTACGAGAGCTATATCCATCCGATCACGATCCTGTCGACGTTGCCCTCGGCCGGCGTCGGCGCCATCCTGGCGCTGATGCTGTGCGGACAGGACCTCTCGGTGATCGGCCTGATTGGCATCATCCTCTTGATGGGCATCGTCAAGAAGAACGCGATCATGATGATCGACTTTGCGCTCGAGGCCGAGCGCGGGCGGGGCATGTCGCCCAGTGAAGCCATCGTGCAGGCCTGTCTGTTGCGCTTCCGTCCGATCATGATGACGACGCTGGCGGCGCTGTTCGGGGCGCTGCCGCTCGCGATCGAAAGCGGCACCGGCGCCGAGCTGCGCTTTCCGCTCGGCATCTCCATCATCGGCGGCCTGCTGCTCAGCCAGCTCCTGACACTTTACACGACGCCCGTGATCTACCTGGCGCTCGACCGCATCAACCGCCGGTTCGAGCAGGCACTGCCGCCGGCTGGATCCGGCGGCCCGCCGGTCGCCGGCGCGACCGAGGGGATGCAGTGATGGCATCGATCTCGGAGCCGTTCATCCGCCGTCCGGTCGCGACCACGCTGCTGTCGATCGGGCTGTTCCTGCTGGGTGTCGTCGCCTACCGGTTCCTGCCGGTCGCCTCGGTCCCGAACGTCGACTTTCCCGCCATCTTCGTCTCCGCCAGCCGGCCCGGCGCCGATCCGTCCGTGATGGCGGCGACGGTGGCGTCGCCACTTGAGCGGCGGTTAGGAGAGATCGCCGGCATCAACCAGATCACCTCGACCTCGAGCCTCGGCACGACCAGCATCCAGCTTCAGTTCGACATCGGCCGCAACATCGACAAGGCCGCGCGCGACGTGCAGGCGGCCATCAACGCCGCGATGGTCGACCTGCCGAGCGACTTGCCGACGCTGCCGCGTTTCCGCAAGGCAAACACGGCCGGTGCACCCATCTTCGTGCTGGCGTTGACCTCCAAGACGATCTCTCCGTCGGCGATCTACGACGTCGCGGATAGCGTGTTGGCGCAACGCATCTCGCAGGTGCCGGGCGTCGGCAACGTGTCGATCTCCGGCGCCGACCAGCCGGCCGTGCGCGTGCAGCTCAACCCGGTTGCGCTGTCCAATGCTGGAATCGCCACTGACGACGTGCGAACCGCGATCATCGCCGCCAACGCGCTCGGCCCCGTCGGCATCTTCGAAGGCGAGCGCCAGAGCGAGACGCTGTCGCTGAACAAGCAGATGCGCACGGCGAAGGAGTTCCGCGACATCGTCATCAAGAGCTCGGGCAATAATTTGGTGCGGCTGTCGGATGTCGCCGACATCGAGGATTCCGTCCGCAACGTCCGCTCGATAGCCTGGTTCAACAGGCAGCCGGCGGTTCTGATCCAGATCACCAAGCAGGGCGATGCCAACGTCATCGACACCGTCGACCGGGTCAAGGCGCTGATCCCCGAGCTGAAGCAGTGGATTCCGGCCGGTGTAGAGATCTCCACCCTGGTCGATCGGACCGGCACGATCCGCGCCAGCGTGCTGGACATGCAATGGACGCTGCTGGCAACGTCCGTCCTGGTGATGGTCGTCGTGTTCGTGTTCCTGCGGCGGCTGACGCCGACCATCGCGGCCGGCATCTCGGTGCCGCTGGCACTCGCCGGCACTTGCGCCGGCATGTGGGTCGCGGGCTTCTCCATCGACAACCTGTCGCTGATGGCGCTCGCCATCTCCGTCGGCTTCGTCGTCGACGACGCCATCGTCATGATCGAGAACATGTTCCGCAACCTCGAGCAAGGCATGCGGCCGCTCCGGGCGGCGCAGGAGGGCGCCAAGCAGATCGGCTTCACTGTGGTCTCGATCAGCCTGTCGCTGATCGCGGCCTTCACCCCGCTGATCTTCATGGACGGCGTCGTCGGTCGGCTCCTGCGCGAATTCTCGCTGACGCTGACCTTCGCCATCCTGGTCTCGACGCTGGTGTCGCTGACGGTCACGCCGATGATCTGCGCCCATTACATCAGGCAGGCCACCTCCGGCACGGCAACGCTGTTCGACCGCATCATCGAAGGCGCGCTGTCGCGCACCATCGTGTTCTACGCCCGCACCCTGCGCACCGTGCTGGAATTCCCGCTGCTGACGCTGCTGGTGTTCTTCGCCACCATCGCGCTCACGGTGACGCTCTACATCAAGGTCCCCAAAGGCTACTTCCCCACGGACGATTCCGGCTTCATCATCGGCGCGACGCGCGCCTCGGCGGACACCTCGTTCCAGTCGATGCTCGGCCTGCAGCAGCGGCTCGCCGAGATCGTGATGAAGGATCCCGCCGTGGCCGGCATCGGCTCGACGGTCGGCAGCGGGGGCCCGGGTCCGGCGACCTCGAACCGCGGCACCATGTTCATCAGCCTGAAGCCGCCGGAGGAACGTGGCCACGTGTCGACTGAGGTCGTGATCGAACGGCTCAGGCGCGCACTATATCCCGTGCCCGGCATCCGCCTCTTCATGTTCGCTGCCCAGGACGTGCGGGCCGGCGGGCGTCAGAGCGATTCCGACTACCAATATACGCTCACCAGCACCGATCTCGGCCTGTTGCAGAAATGGGCGCCGATCGTGGCCAAGCGCCTGGAGAGCGTGGAGGGCATCACCGACATCTCCAGCGATCGCGATCCTGGCGGGCTGCAGCTGACGCTCGCCATCGACCGCCAGAAGGCGTCCGCGCTCGGCGTCAAGGTCCAGGACATCGACAACGCGCTGAACAACGCTTTCGCACAGCGGCAGATCTCGATCATCTACACCCAGCGGAACCAGTACATGACCGTGCTGGAGATCGACCCGAAGTTCCAGGTCGACCCCTCCAATCTCGATCGCATCTACGTCGCCGGCGCGGGAGATGCGCAGGTGCCGCTGTCGGCCGTGGTGCGCGCGACGCGCGGGCTCGCTGCGCTCGCCGTCTATCATTCGCAGTCGTTCCCATCGACCACGGTGTCCTTCAACCTGATGCCGGACGTGCCGCTTCAGGCGGCGACCCAGAACATCCAGCGCGCGGTCGACGAGTTGCACATGCCCGAAGGCATTCGCGGCAGCTTCGACGGCAATGCCGGCGATTTCGCCAGGACCAGCGGTCGCCAGCCGCTCCTGATCCTCGGCGCTCTGGTCGCGATGTATATCGTGCTCGGGGTGCTCTACGAGAGCCTCGCCCATCCGCTCACGATCATCTCGACGCTGCCCTCGGCCGGCTTAGGTGCGCTGCTGGCCTTGCAGCTCAGCAACACGCCGCTGACGGTGATCGCCTTCGTCGGCATCATCCTCTTGATCGGCATCGTCAAGAAGAACGGCATCATGATGGTCGACTTCGCGCTCGATGCCGAGCGCCAGCGCGGGCTGTCCTCGGCCGAGGCGATCTTCGAGGCCTGCCAGGCGCGCTTCCGCCCGATCCTGATGACGACCATGGCGGCGCTGTTCGCCGGCATTCCGCTGGTGATTGCGACCGGCCCCGGCACGGAGCTGCGCCGGCCGCTCGGCATCACCATCATCGGCGGCCTGTTCGTCTCGCAGATCCTGACGCTGTACACGACGCCCGTGATCTACCTGCTGATCGACCGCCTGCGGCGGCGATCCGAGCCGCGTCCGCTGGCGGCACCGGCGGAATAGGTTGTTGCAGCGCCGCGCGAAGCGTATAGCGGCGACCATGTCCAATCCGCCCAAGACTGCCGCCGCGCTGGCCGAGCCGATCCCCGAATGCCCGCATTGCCAGAAGCCGATGCCGCTGTGCATTTGCGACAGCGTCACGCCGATCGAGAACCGGCTCTCGCTCCTGATCCTGCAGCATCCGCAGGAGCAGGACAGGGCACTCGGCACGGCGCGGCTGCTGGCCAGGCATTTTGCCGATGCCACGGTGCGGGTCGGCCTGTCCTGGCCGAGCCTGTCCAAGGCGCTGGGACGGCCGGTCGAGAATGCTTCGCACTGGGCGGTGCTCTATCTCGGCTCGGCACGCGCGGCCGATCTCGATGCCGAAGGTGAGATCGTCGCACTCAACCGCAAGGGCGAGGTCGCGGAGAACCAGCGCGCGATCCTCGGCAAGCTCGAAGGTGTGGTGCTGCTCGACGGCACCTGGAGCCAGGCCAAGGCGCTGTGGTGGCGCAATCCCTGGATGCTGAAATGCCAGCGCGTGATCCTCAATCCGGCACGTCCCTCTCGCTACGGGCGCTTGCGCAAGGAGCCGCGCCGCGACGGCCTCTCGACCATCGAAGCCGCCGCGACGATCCTCGCCGGCCTCGAGCGGCGCCCTGATCTCGCCGAGACGCTTCATGCCAGTTTCGAACGGATGCTGGCTCGCTACCGCGAGGTCCAGGCCGAGATGCCGGAACTGGCACCCAAGCCCGCGCCCAAGGGCCGCCGGCGCGACTTCAGGCGCGGCAAGCGCGCCTGATTTCGGCTGGACATTTCGCTGTGCTACAAGCGGGCCGTGGGGTTGCCTAAGCCATTGATCCCCTATATTGGTCCGCCCTTACGGGGCCACGTGGCGGAGTGGTTACGCAACGGTCTGCAAAACCGTGTACACCAGTTCAATTCTGGTCGTGGCCTCCATCACAAGCCTCTGATTTTCCGCAAAATTTTGGCCTATGCGCGGTTCCGCCGAGCCGCACGTACCCGCCAGCCACCGGGTTTGCCCGGGGCTTGGCGGAAAGGTGCGATTCAGGTCCTCTGGCATAGACTTCGCATCTGCGAAGAGACGCATCCAAACCCTGGAGCTGGAGAGCACGTGGGCGACGTCGTTCGATTTGTCCCGAAATCCGAGCTGGAGCGGGCCCGCCTCATTGCCGAGGCGCGCGCGATCTATGACAGCATCTTCCCGCCGGCTGCACCCGACCGGGCGCCGCAGCAGGGCGAGGAGCGCGTCAAGACTTGATCGAGGCTGCGCCGGTCCCCGGCGCTCGGTCATGCCGAACCGCCCGCAAGGCGGACGCATCGGTTCACTTCAAGTCGGCCTCAGCAGGCCGCGTACCAGCCGTCGGGAAAGGGCAGGAGGGGCCAGGCGCCCTCGTTGTCATTGGCAGCCTTGTTGGCTGCCTTGGGCGTCGCGTCGAAGCTCCACGAGCGGGGCACGTAGTCCTCCACCGGCACGGGCGCGAAATCCTCAAAGACCATGGCGTCCCGGACAGCATCCAGCAGCAAATTGAATTCGGCTTCGCTCATCACACCCTCGCAGAATGCGGACGGCGCAATGTCGCAAAGCCGGTTTGTTTCCGGATTGATCCGATCGTTCGCATTTTAACGATGCGGCGATCGGGACCCGAATGGTTAGCGATTCCTGAAAATCCCCGCGGCAACCCTATGTGCCGCCGCCGCGCAGCGGGTGTGAAGGAGATCACGTTCCCGGCGGTTTATTTCTCGTAACCCCTTTGTCCCATGCCGGCCAATGCAGGCCGGAGCGGGCAGGGCAGAGCGGGAGACTGGTCATGAAGGCGAGGTTCTTGCGGTTTGCGGGCGTGAAGAGCCGGGCGCGGGGCGCCTCTACGGTCGGGCTATTCCTGACGCTATTTGCCTCCGCGGCCCATGCACAGGGAACTGCGGAGCAGCGGCGGGCCTGTACCCCCGACGTCTACCGGCTCTGCGCCGGCGAGATCCCCAACGTCCGCGCCATCACGGCCTGCCTGCGCCGCAACCGCGCGAGCCTCAGCGAGGCCTGCCGATCCGTGTTCGACCAGGCGGGCGGCTGAACGGCCCGGCTTGTGGGCTTGTGCGCAGCAAGTCCCTCGCAGGGGCTCGCGAATCCGTCACAGGCACCCTGTGGATATGCTGTGGATTTGCTGCGGATGCTGGACGTGGATGCTTCGTACCTTCATCGCATCTTGGTCGCCAATCGTCATATCTGCGTCAAATGAGCTCACCGAATGATTCAGCGGGCCGGCAGATCGCTGCTGCGGCCGAGAGCATTTCGTAATCCCCCGAATTCGGAATCCCTCACCTGCGTCGCGGTCCGCGGACAGTTTTTGGGCAACCGTTTGCCCAAATGTCGGGCGCGCTCCGTCCAAATTTTTGTACGCCCGCGGACAAGCTTTTCACCGCCCACTCCCGCACGCTTCCTCCCCGATCACTGGAGCATGGCAGACGCCATGACATTTCGGAGGAACTGGCGAGATGGAGAAGTCGATTTGGCCCCAGGCGCGGCGGGGAATGGCGCGCGCATCATTGCCGCGGTACAAGCTCATGCTCGGCGCCGCCATTGCTTTCGGTCTCGTCGTTGCCTCACCGCTGAGCGCGGAGGCCGCAGCGCCCGCTGCCTGCGCCGCGCTTCAGGAAAAGTATCCGGACTGGAAGGGCAAGACGCTCGTCAATGCCATCAACCCGCACACGCCGGGCTATGAGACGATCGATCCCAAGGATCCCAGCAAGTATATCGGCTTCGACATCGATCTCGGTGAAGCCATCGGCGAATGTCTCGGCTTCAAGCTGACCTACAAGGCGGTGACGTTCGCGGCGCTCCTGACCACGCTCGCCGCCGGTCAGGCCGACATCGTGATCTCCGACATCTACGCCACCAAGGAGCGCGCCAAGGCGGCCGACTTCATCACCTACTCGAAGGTGTTCGATGGCGTGCTGGTCGCCAAGGGCAACCCGAAGGGCATCAACGGCATCAACCTGTCGCTGTGCGGCGCCGCTGCTGCCGAAAATACCGGCTATGTCGAGGTGCCCCTGATCCAGGCGCTGATCCCGGAGTGCAAGAAGGCCGGCAAGCCGGAGCCGACCATCCAGCTCTACGACAACAACGCCAACTGCATTCAGGCGATTCTGGCCGGCCGCGCCGACACCTACATCAACGACGTCAACACCGTCGACAGCGCCGTAAAAGCCTATCCGGACAAGCTGGAGAAGGCGGTCGCTGTGACGATCCCATACTCGGTCGGCATCGCTGTTCCCAAGGGCAAGCCGAAATTTCGTGACGCCGTGCTCGCTGCCCTGATCGAGGTGCAGAAGGCGGGCACGCACATGGCGCTCCTGAAGAAGCATGGGCTCGATGTGAACAACTTCATCGAGCCGGAAATTCTCACGGCTGACTGACTGAGCGCGGTCGACTTCTCCCCGACGGGGAGAGGTCGGCGCGAAGCGCCGGGTGAGAGGGCGTAACCTCTCATCCGGATCGCATCGAACGATGCGACGTAGCCGAAGCTTCGCTTCGAGAGGTGGCCTGTCCTCGAGGCGCCCGTCTTCGACCAAACCCGATCCCGTTCTCATGACTGTCGACTGATGTCGCTGTTCCTTCATTACCTGAGCATGCCGTATCTGCTCGCGGGCATCGAGCTCACCCTCGAGGTGACCGCCCTCGGGCTCGGCGGCGGGTTGATCCTCGGATTGATCCTCGCCGGCATGCAGCTGTCGCGCTTCTGGCTGCTGGCGGCGATCGCCCGGGCCTATACCGTGATCTTCCGCGGCACGCCGCTGATCCTCCAGATGGTTTTCGCCTACGACGCGCTGCCGCATATGGGCATCAAGCTGCCGGCCGTGCTGGCGGCAGGCCTTGCGCTCGCCTGCAACGAGGCGCCGTTCATTGCGGAGATGCTGCGCGCCGGCGTGCTCGGCGTCGACCGCGGCCAGGTGACGGCGGGGCAGGCGCTCGGCATGACGCCGTCGGTGCTGATGCGCAGGGTCATCGCCCCACAGGCGATCCGCACGATGATTCCGGCCTTCGGCAATGAGGCGGTGAGCGCGTTGAAGAACTCCTCGCTCGCGTCTGTTATCGCGGTGCAGGAGCTGACCTTGCGCTCGACCCAGCTGGCATCTTCGACCTTCGACTTCTTTTCGATCTTCTTTGCCTCGGGGCTGCTCTATCTCGTTCTGACCACGGCCATCAGTGTCATCCAGCTCCTCGTCGAATGGTGGCTCGACCTCGACCGAACCACACGCCGCGAACGCAAGCTCGCCGATTATCTGCCGTGGCGCCGCGTCGACCTCGGCACCAAGTTCGAGCTTGCCGCCGTGACCGCCGCTGATCCGGAGCCTGCACAGCCAGCGCCCGGCGATACGCCGCCGCTGGCCTTGACCCGTGAGGAGCGCGCCCGTCGCGCGGCGACGATCGCGCGCAACAATATCGCGGTCGAGACCAAGGACCTCACCAAGAGCTACGGCGGGCAAAAGGTGCTCAACGGCCTCGACTTGACCGTGCGTGTGGGCGAGGTGGTGGCGTTGCTCGGTCCCAGCGGCTCCGGCAAGAGCACGCTGCTTCGCTGCATCAACCATCTGGAGAACTGGGACGCCGGCACAGTGCGCGTCGGCGGCCGGCGGCTCGGCTTCGGCGAGAATGGCAAGCCATTGTCGCCGCGCGCCATCGCCAACGAGCGGGCCAGTGTCGGCGTCGGCATGGTGTTCCAGCAATTCAACCTGTTTGCTCACCTCTCAGCGAAGGAGAACATCGCCGGGCCCTTGCGCTGGGTCCACGGCATGACCCGGATCGACGCCGACCGCCGCGCCGCCGAGCTGCTTGACCGCGTTGGTCTCTCACACCGTGCCGATGCGCTGCCGCGACATCTCTCCGGCGGCCAGCAGCAGCGCGTTGCCATCGCCCGCGCGCTGGCGCCCAATCCGAGCGTGCTGCTGCTGGACGAGCCGACCTCGGCGTTGGATCCGGAGCTCGTCAATGAAGTGCTGGAGGTGATCCGCCGCCTCGCGATTGACGACGGCCTCACCATGATCATCTCGACGCACCAGATCCGCTTTGCCGATGAGGTCGCGGACCGTGTCGCTTTCCTGAGCGGTGGCACCATCGTCGAGGAGGGGCCGGCGCACGAGGTGCTCTCCAATCCACGCAATCCGCTGACGGCGCGTTTCCTCAGCGTGATGGAGGCCGACAAGGCTCCGGAGACGGTGCGATGAGCCCTCTCTCCACCCTGTGCAAGATCCCCGAAGAGGTCACGCCATGAAGCATGTCACGCTGCCGGTTTCGCCGAAGACCGTCCATTGGGGCTATTTCTCCAAAACGGTCACGCCGGCCCTGACGCTGCGCTCGGGAGACCGGGCCACGATCGAGACGCTGACCCATCACGCCAACGACGATTACGAGCGCATGATTCAGGGCGACCCCGGTGCCGAAAGCGTGTTCCAGTGGACGCGCGAGCACAAGGCGGTGGCGCGCCGCGGCTCGGGCCCGACGAAAGGCCCGTTCATCCGCGGCGCGGGCGAGGGGATCGGCGTGCACTTGCTCACCGGCCCCGTCGCGATCGAAGGCGCCGAGCCCGGCGACATTCTGGAGGTGCGCATCCTCGATATCAGGCCGCGGCCGAGCTGCAGTGCCTGTCATGCCGGCCGCTGCTTCGGCTCCAATGTCGCGGCGAACTGGGGCTTCCACTATCACGACCTGATCGAGGAGCCGAAGCCGCGCGAGGTCGTCACCATCTTCGAGCTCGACACCTCCGGCGAGCCCTATGCGAAGGCCGTCTACAATTACGTCTGGACGCCGCAAACCGACCCCGACGGCATCGTGCACCCGACCATCGACTATCCGGGCGTGCGCGTGGACCATGCCACCATCAGGAAGCGCGAGAACATCCTTCCCAGTGTGAAGGTGCCGGCGCGGCTGCATTTCGGCACCATGGGCCTTGCGCCATCGGAAGCCGATTTCGTCAGCTCGATCCCGCCGAGCTATACCGGCGGCAATATCGACGACTGGCGCATCGGCAAGGGCGCGCGGATGTTCTATCCGGTCGCGGTCCCCGGCGCCTATTTCTCGGTCGGCGATCCCCATGCCGCGCAAGGCGATAGCGAGCTCGGCGGCACCGCAATCGAGACCTCGCTGACCGGCGATTTCGAATTCATCCTGCACAAGAAGGCCGACCTCGGCGGCACCAGCCTCGAAGGCCTCGACCATCCCATGCTCGAGACCGACCTTGCCTGGTCGTTCTACGGCTTCACCTATCCGAATTATCTGGCCGCGCTCGGCGCTGATGCGCAAACCGAGATTGCCAATCACTCCAGTCTCGACCGTGCGATGCGCGATGCGTTCAGAAAACTCCGCCGGTTTCTGATGACGGTGCATGGCCTCAGCGAGGACGAGGCGATCTCGCTGATGTCGGTCGGCGCCGATTTCGGCGTCACCCAGGTGGTCGATGCCAATTGGGGCGTCCACGGCACGATCAGAAAGAACATGTTTCGGTGCGACTAATGCATTGAGACGCAGCCGGTTTTCGGGATGAGCAGGTGACAAGCGGAGACCATTTGCGGCCCGTCGCGGCGACGGATGACCGCGTGCGTCTGGCACAGAGGTTGCTTCGATCGACTGCAATCTGGGTCGATCCGATGAGCTTTCGCCCGTTCACGAGCGAGTCCTACGCGCAAGACGACCGGCCCGAAGCCTGGCGGGACGTGCTTGCGGCGGTCGGCCTGCAGCCGGCAGGCGGCCATTCCTTCTTTGACGGGCATGCTACCGCCTCCCATCGCCAGACCGCCGGCGTTGCGCTGACGCGCATGGCCGCGGGCGCGCAGAGCGTCGGTCCGCTGGCACGAGCGAACGAAGACCTGCCGATCGCGCTGATGCCGGTCGAGGATGGCATGGTGTTGAAAACCGTCGGCGGACACCGCATCGTTCCCGTCGGTCATGGAATCTGCTTGCGCAGTCGCTCGTCGATCTTCTCCTGACGCTCGCGCATCAACTGGCGGCATCGACGTCCGACGCCGGGGCGAGCGCGACGCAGGCCGCGCTGCTGCACCGGATCTGCCAGACCATCGAGCGTCGCCTCGACGATCCCGATCTGGTGCCCGCGCGTGTCGCGCAAGCCGAGGGCATTTCCGAACGTTATTTGCAAAAGCTGTTCGAGACGGTTGGCGACAATTTCACCCACTATGTTCGCGAGCGTCGTCTCCAGCGCGCCTGGGCGGATCTGTCCAGTCCGTCAGAGGCGCATCGCTCGATCTCGGAGATCGCCTACGCCTATGGCTTTGGCGACTCCGCGCATTTCAGCCGCGCCTTCCGCCATCGCTTCGGCCTGCCGCCGCGCGAGTTCCGACAGCAGGAGGCCGAGCGGGCGACCGTGCAACATGGCGTCGCCGGCCAACGCGGCTGGCCGCAGGAGGCGCTGGCGCAATTGCGCGCGCATCAGAGTGTGGAGGCCCGCAGCAGCGTCGCCTGTGCCGGCGCCGGGGAGCCGACCACCACCGAACGCCGTCATCACCATCTCCCGGTCGAGGCCAGCCGCGTTCATTGGGGCTATTTCAGCCGCTCGCTGCCGCCGCAGATCGAGATCGCGTCGGGCGATACCATCACCATCGAGACGCTGACGCAGCACGCCTCCGACGATCCCGAGTTGATGATATCAGGCGATGGCGCCGCAGAAAGCGTATTCGGCTGGACACGGAGCAAGAAGAACGTCGACCGCCGCGGCGCCGGCCCGATGGATGCCAGCGTGTTCGGCCGCGGTGCCGGCGAGGGGTTTGGCGTGCACATCTGCACCGGGCCTGTCGCGGTGAAGGACGCCCAGCCCGGCGATGTACTGGAGGTGCGCATCCTCGACATCGTGCCGCGGGCGAGCCGCAATCCGAGCCATGCGGGCCGTGTGTTCGGCTCCTCTGTCGCAGCGTGGTGGGGCTATCACTACAACGAGTTTCTCGGCGGTCCCAAGCCGCGCGAAGCCGTCACCATCTATGAGATCTTCGAAGAGGCCGAGATGCCGCACGCCCGCGCGCTCTATTCCTATCGCTGGGAGCCGCAGACCGATCCCTTCGGCGTGGTGCACGCCACTTACGACTATCCCGGCGTTCCCGTCGCACCTGGTACGATCAAGCGCCGGCACGCCGTGCTCGACTGCATCAAGATTCCTCTGCGGCCGCATTTCGGCGTCATCGCGCTGGCGCCGCGCGAGCTCGATTTCGTCGATTCCGTGCCGCCGTCCTACTTCGGCGGCAATCTCGACAATTGGCGGCTGGGGAAGGGGGCAACCGTCTATCTCCCCGTCTCGGTCCCCGGCGCGCTGCTGTCGGTCGGCGATCCCCATGCAGCGCAGGGCGACGGCGAGCTCAGCGGCACCGCGATCGAATGCTCGATGACCGGCACCTTCGAGGTGATCCTGCACAAGAAAGCCGAACTTGCCGGCCGTCCCTTCGCCGATCTCTCCTATCCCCTGATCGAAACCGAGAGCGACTGGGTGCTGACCGGCTTCAGCCACCCCAACTATCTCGCGGAATTCGGCGCGCAGGGGCAGAGCGAGGTCTACGCAAAATCCTCGCTCGATCTCGCCATGAAAGACGCTTTCCGCAAGATGCGGCGCTTTCTGATGAACGTCAAAGGCCTCAGCGAGGACGAGGCGATCGCGCTGATGTCGGCGGCGGTCGATTTCGGTGTAACACAGGTCGTCGACGGCAATTGGGGCGTGCACGCCATTCTCAGCAAGCGCCTCTTTCAGGACGCATCTTAACCAGGACATCCAAGTGAAATTCCACATGATCAGCGGCGGACCGAAGCCGGTCGCGCCCTTCAGCCACGCGGTGGAGACCGACGGCTTCGTCTTCGTGACCGGCCAGATGCCCGATACGCCGCAGACGCCGGGCGTGCTGCCCGAGGGCATCGTCGCGCAGACGAAGGCCGTGATGGAGAATTTGAAGGTGGTCCTTGCGGGCCTCGACCTCGGCCTCGAGCACGTCGTGATGACGCGGATCTATCTCACGCGCTTTAGGGAAGACTATGCGGCGATGAACGAGACCTATCGGACGTACTTTCCGCCGGATCGCCTGCCGGCCCGCACCTGCGTCGGCGTCACCGGCCTGGCCTATGATGCGCTGATCGAGATCGATCTGGTGTGCCGGCGGCCGTGACGGTCTAGGCGCGTGGCCTAGATTGAGCGAAGCGATATCCGTAACCGCCGCCGCGTTCTGAAATGAGAGTCGATGAACAGAGGTGTCGCGTCAGACTCCGTCACTGCGAGCGCAGCGAAGCAACCCAGACGGCCTCCTCGGAAGCAGTCTGGATTGCTTCGTCGCAAGAGCTCCTCGCAACGACGTGCCGAGAGAGTGACGGCCTACCGAACGCTCCCCGCATTTCATCTCAAATTGCAACCTTTGCGAGCAGGAAGTCTTGATCTGCCGTGAGCTAGGGATGATCGGCCGCCTTGAACGCAGGCCCTCGTCGTCGCGACTAACCGACAGAGTGCATATGGATCAGCAGAACGTGATCGAGGCTTCCCTTTCAAAAGCACCAAAATGGTGCTTTAGTGCTTTCCATGAGCCAATCGCCTCGAAACGCGCCGTCCGCACTGCGTTACCGGCTTGCCCCTGACCCGGCCGCCAAGGCCGCCATCGAGGCGACATTCCAGGCCTATGACCGCATGATGGAAATCCTCGACGAGGTGGCGCGGATCCACAATGTGGGTTCCAATGTGGTCCTGCTCCATGCCCATGCCTATGAGCCGATCCGCAAACAGACGGCGCTGCCTTCGCGGCTGGTGACGTTGGGGCTGCGCGACCGCGCGGAGTATCGCGCCGCGCAAGGGCGCCGCCTGCCGCTCGACGACAAGCTAGCGAAGATTAAGGGGCCCGCCACCATTTCGATTGCGACCGTGCAAGGGCGCTTCAGCGTGCCCTTCGACTACGCCGGCTATGCCGAGGGCTGGGGACAGAGCGTGCCGGCGCGCCTCATCCGCACCGACGACGGTTTCGAAGTTCACTACGGCGTCACGCCGAACAGCCTGCCAGAGGAGGAGAACGCCATGGATACCATCGCTGCCGCTCCCGACAATTTCCTGTCCCGAGTCGGGCGCCTGATTGCCGGGATCGCGTACGATGCGATCGAGCAGGCGGAGGGCAAGAACAAGCTGAAGGTGGTCGGACAGGCCATCCGCGAGATCGAGCGCGCCGAGACCGAAGCGCGCGATGCGCTCGCCGCTGCCCGGGCCGAGGAATATCGCCTCAACGCGCGCCGCAGCGAGATCGAGCGGGCGATGACCGATCTGACCGCCAAGATCGAGGCCGCGATCGCAGACGGGCGCGATGATCTCGCCCGCGCCGGCATCGCGCGGCAAATGGACCTGGAGGCGCAGTTCGAGGTGCTCTCTCGCGCAATCGACGAGAACAACGAGAAGATCGAGCAATGCGTCACATCGCTCCGCGCGGTGCTGTCGGCGCTCCAGGATGCCGAGCAGCGCCGCGCCGATCTCGAAAAGAGCGAGGCACAGGCCAGCCCACAGACATCGACGTCGTCGCGGAAATCCGGCGGCACCTCCGCTGCCGCGAAGGCGCTGCGGGCGGGCAGGGCAGTGGCACGGGCCACCGGCGTGCCGCCGGGAATTCCTTATTCGAGCGACATCGACGAGCTGAGCACGCTCCATCGCGACAAGGAAATTGCAGCGAGGCTGGCCCGGTTGAAGTCGGGCGGCTGAGTGCGGTGTCATGAGCGCTCTGCTCGAACACGTCATGGCGCCTGAGGTCAGGCCGTTCGCGATTGCGGCGGCCATGATCGTCATCGTCGGCTCGGTCGAGGTGATCTCGATGCTGATCGGGGCCTCCTTGAGCGAGATGCTGGGCACCAACATCGATTTTGCTCACCCCAGCGACAACGGCGTGCTCAACGCCATCTCCTGGATCAATGTCGGCGGCGTGCCGCTGTTGATCTTCCTGCTGCTGCTGCTCGGCGCCTTCTCCATCACCGGATTCCTGATCCAGGACCTCGCGCGAATGGTTGCGGGTCCCTTACCGGCGACGGTCGCCTCGGTCGGGGCCGTCGTGGTGTCGGTTCCGCTTGTGCGCGCCGCCAGCAGGACCATCGCGCGGGTCATTCCCAAGGACGAAAGCTACGTCGTCGGCCTCGGCGATCTGGTCGGCCGCATCGGGGAGGTCGTCGTTGGCCCGCTCGACCAGGGGCCGCCCGGCCGCGTCAGCGTCGCCGACATCCACGGCAACCGCCATTTCGTCTCGGCGGTCGCGGCGCCGTCATCGGGACCTTTGCCGCAGGGAACCATGGTCCTCCTGGTCGACCGCGACGGCACGCGCTTCGTCGCGGTGAAGGCCGACGATGAACTCAAGCCGTCCAACCCCACTCTAAGCAATTAGCAAGTCCCACAGCGGAGAAAGCCATGTTCGACATCGCAGTCCCGGCCGTGATCGGCGTCGCGCTGATCGTCGTCCTGGGGATCGTCTTCACCATCCTCTACAAGCGCGCCACCCGCGACGAGGCCTTCGTGCGCACCGGGCTCGGCGGCAAGAAGGTCGTGCTCGACGGCGGCGCCATGATCCTGCCGATCTTCCACTCCTATGCCAGCGTCAATCTGAAGACGTTGCGCCTCACCGTCGAGCGCAAGGAGCGGGAATCCCTCATCACCAAGGACCGCCTGCGCGTCGACATCGTTGCCGAGTTCTACGTCCGCGTCCGTCCCGACGAGGAGAGCATCGCGCTCGCGAGCCAGACGCTCGGCGCATTGACCAATGACGCCGAGGCGCTGCGCAACCAGGTCGAGGCGAAATTCGTCGACGGCCTGCGCTCGGTCGCCGCGACCATGAGTATCCTGGAGCTCCAGGAGAAGCGCTCGGACTTCGTCAAGCACGTGCAGTCCACGGTCGAGTCTGACGTGAAGTCGAACGGTCTCGAGCTGGAATCGGTGTCGCTGACCAAGCTCGACCAGACCGACGTCAAATTCTTCAACCCGGAGAACTTCTTCGACGCCGAGGGTCTGACCCAGCTCAAGACGGTCACCGAAACCCGCCGCCGCGATCGCAACGCCATCGTGCGCGATAACGAGGTCGCGATCGCGCAAAAGGACCTCGAGGCGCGGCAGCAGACCCTTGGGATCGAGCGGACCAAGAAGGAAGCCGAGCTGTCGCAGGAGCGCGACATCGCCAACAAGACCGCGAGCACCCGCGCCGAGGTCGCGACCGCGACGCAGACGGCGCGTCTGACCGAGGAGAACGCTCGCATCGACACCGATCGTGCGGTTGCCGAGAAGGAGGCGGGTGCCAAGCAAGTCAAGGAAACCGCGGTGATCGAGTCGGAGCTGGCGATCAACAAGCGCAAGACCGACGCCCAGCGCGAGATCCAGATCGCGACGCAGGAGAACGAGATCCAGATCGCGGCGAAGAGCAAGGAGACGTCGGAAGCCGTCGCCGAAGCCAAGACCGCCGAGGCGCTGGCCGTCTCCGCGGAGGAAAAGGTCGTCACCGCGCGCGCCATCGAGGTCGCCGATCGTGCCCGCCTGACCCAGGTGCTGGCCGCACGCACCGAGGCCGAACGCAAATCGACCGAGCTGATCGTCGCGGCCGAGGCCGAGAAGAAGGCCTCGCTCGATCGCGCCGAAGCCGTCAAGACGCTGGCCACCGCGGAAGCCGAATCCAACAAGATCAAGGCGGTCGGCGTCCGCAACATCGGCGAGGCGGAAGCCGCCGTCATCACCATGAAGAACGAGGCGCAGAACAAGCTCGGCAACAACGTCATCGATTTCGAGATCGCCAAGAAGCGGATCGAGACCATGCCGTCCGCGCTGGCGGAGATGGTGAAGCCGATCGCGAATCTCAAGGATGTCCGCATCCTGCACACCGGCGGCGCGTTCGGCGGCAACGGTGCGAGCGGAGGCAATGTCGGCTTCGGCGAAGGTTTGGCCGGCGAGCTGCTCAAGGTTCACGCGCTGCGTCCGATGATCGACGAGATCCTGCGCCAGAGCGGCTTTGCGCCTGGCGACGATCCGGTCAAGGCGCTGGTCGGCGCCGTGACCGGAAAGAGCAACGGCGCGGCCGTGCCGGCGCCGCTGCCGGAGAAAACAAACGCCGCCGAACTATGAATGCCGGTTCATTGCTGCGGAGAATTCGAATCGATAAACAGGCGGGGCGCGTCTCGCGTCGCGCGAACGTTCCGGAGCGCGGATCGATCGTGTCTTGAATCGGTCGATCTCGCTCCGGACGAGTCTTGAGGCAACGTTTTGTTTGCCACGGCGCCTGCGTCGATCGACATCGGGCGCCGAGACCTGTTTCGATCGGAGAATTTCACAATGAAGCATTTTCTGTCCGGATTGATCGCGATCGCCCTTTCGATCGCCGCCGCACCGTCGCTTGCGGCCGATGCCCGCAACGTCACCGTCGTCAACGAGACCGGCTATGCCATCAAGTTCCTGGGCTTCAACGCGCCGGATGACGGGCTGGACGAATGGGAGAACGAGCTCGACAAGGTGTTGCAGAACCAGGCCAGCACTTATGTCGAGTTCGACGACGACGATGAAGGCTGCGTCTGGAACATCCGGGTCGACTGGAAGAACTATGACGAGTCGGTGCTGTGAAAGAACGTCAATCTCTGCAAGCTCACCGCGCTCCGCTTGCGCTACGACCCCGGCACCAAGACCACCTCGTTCCTGGCGGAATAATCCTCGCCCGGTCCCGGCCGGAGGAGCGGCCATTCCAGGTCCCTCCGAGCGCGTTGCGGATGATGACGAATTCGTCCTTTGCAAGCGCAAGCGGCTTTGTTATACGCAGCCGCGCGCGAACGAACGGTTCGCCCTTTTCCTCGGTAGCTCAGCGGTAGAGCATCCGACTGTTAATCGGATGGTCGCTGGTTCGAATCCAGCCCGGGGAGCCATCAGGCTGTTGCCAAGCCTCTCGAAACACTCCAGAACTAAGCAAGTCCTAGGAGTAAGCCACTGAAAAATCAGGGGTTTCAACGTCTCGTTCTGTTCTGCCACTTCCGCCGTGGTCCGGAGCGGCTGGGGATATGGAGGGGGTAGGGGCCTTGTACCCCCAAATTGCCCCTCGGGATCCCCCCAAATTCCGGCGACGGCGTTGGAATAAAGTTCCAAAAGGCACTCTCTGATCGGGTCGTCCTGAGCGCCAAGTCCGAATCGAAGGAATGAAAGCCGGCCGATACCTCCAGAGCCTGGCCCTCTTGGTCGTGACCAGAAAGAACAGGCCGCCGGGCGGAGCGGCCGATATAGCTCGGCCGTACCCGCCATTAGCCTCCAGACGGGCACAGCAATCGAGATCATGGGCTTTGCCGTCGGTCGGAGCTATGTCGAGATCAATCCGTTCGTCGGCGTCAACTTCACGACTGCTGGCTCAGGTCCAGCACCGGGGCATTCTCACTCGCGGGCGGTGGACCGCGCAATCTGCGCCGAGACGCAACTGGCTGCGCGCCTGTTGCCGATCTCGCTAGGTGACCGATCGCCTGGCTTGATCTGAATCAAGCCTCCTCGGCGGGCCGCCCCGCTAGCTTTTCAGCAGCGGTCCGTCGGCTTGGAGGCAACGACCCTTGAAAACGCTTCGCCAGCTCCTGTCCTCGGAGGACATTGTCCAGGTCGTGATCCGGCTGGGCTTGCTCGGGCTGCTGATCTTCTGGACTTTCCTGGTGATCCGGCCTTTCGTGCCGATCCTGAGCTGGAGCGCCGTGTTGGCGGTGGCATTTCATCCCGTCTTCGCCTGGCTCGCCCAACGCCTCGGTGGCCGTCCCCGGACAGCCTCAGCCGTTCTCACCCTGATCACGCTGGGCATCGTCATCGGTCCCGCCGCGTGGCTCGGCCTCAGTGCAGTCGAAGGAATCCGGGACCTTGCGGCCCAGATCGGCAGTGGCGATCTCGCGCTCCAGGCCGCACCGGAGCAGATCAGGAGCTGGCCGTTGATCGGTCCTCAGCTCTACGCGATCTGGAACGAGGCCTACACGAACATCCGTGCGGCGCTGCGCGAGGTGGCGCCGTACTTGAAACCGCTCGCCGGAGTGATGCTGTCGTTTGCCGGTGACACCGGAATTGGCATGCTCCAATTCCTGCTGTCGGTGATCGTCGCGGGCTTTCTGCTCCCGCACGGCGCGCAGCTCGTCGCCGCGCTGCGCGGCTTCCTGTTGCGCGTCGTGCCCGGCCGGAGCGAGCACTTTCTCGAGCTCGCCGGCGCAACCATACGCGCCGTCGCGCAGGGCATTATCGGCGTCGCTATCCTTCAAGCCTTGCTGGCGGGCATCGGCTTCAAGCTCGCAGAGATCCCAAGCGCGGGACTGCTCGCGGTCGTCGTGCTCTTGCTGTCGATTGTCCAAATCGGCGCCGGCCCCGTTCTTTTCCCCGTGCTGGTCTGGATATGGGTGGACAAGGACGTGACCGTCGCCCTGCTCTTGACTGTCTATCTGGTCGTCGTCGGTCTGCTCGACAACGTGCTGAAGCCGCTCCTCATGGGGCGGGGCCTGACGACGCCGACGCTGGTCATCCTGATCGGGGTCATTGGTGGTACGCTCGCGCATGGAATCATCGGACTGTTCATTGGGCCGATCATCCTGTCGGTGGCCTGGGAGCTCGCGACCGCATGGACAGGAATCGACCGCGCTGCGTCAGCGCGGGTCGATCAGGAAACCGTTGTCGCAAAGGAAACCATCGAGGCACGCTTGGCCTAGGCTAAAATGAGGTGTGTTTCACCCCGATGATGCTCCAATTCCTTGTCGGCACGCTCGTCAGCGTGATCAATATCGGAATCCACGCGCTCGTGACGGTGGTCGCCGTCACGGTGGCCCGCAGTGCCGTCCCGCGCCATACCAAGCGGCCGCGATTGCACCTCATGAGCGTCATGATCACGATCGCCGTCGTGTTGAAGATCGCCCACATGATCGAAATTCTGATGTGGGCGGCGACCTATCATATCGTGCACGCGGCGACCGCCGACGCGGACATGCTCTACTTCGCGTTCGTCAACTACACCACGCTCGGCTACGGCGACATCACGCCGGTGCCCGAATGGCGGCTGATTGGCCCGCTGACCGCCATGAACGGCGTTCTTCTGTTCGGCTGGTCCGCCGCCATCCTGTTCGAGGTTTTGCTCAGGACGCTCGACCATCTCGGGCTCACGGAAAAACCCGGCGCGGACCTGCCGGGCACCTGAGCCGCGGCGATCGCGACCATCGCGGATCGCGAACCGGCATTTCGCCGGTTCACGGCTGCAGATCGAGGCCTGCGAGCTGGTGCCGGTCGAGGAGCACGATCTGGCGCTGGGTGTTGCCGATGAAGCCGAGCACGCCGAGTTCATGCAGCCGCGACAAAGCCCGCGAGACGGTCTCCAGCGTCAGGCCGAGATAGTCGGCGATATCGCGTCGCGACATCGGAAGCGCCATAACGTCTGCAGCCGTCAGGCGCTTGTCCATTTCGAGCAGGAACGCGGCGACACGCTCCAGGGAGGTCTTGCGACCGAGCAGCAGCATGTGGTCTTCCGCATGCTGGAGGTTATTCGTGGTCATGCTGAGCAGGTTTCTGGCTACCATGGCATCGCTCTCTGCCACGATTTCCAGGCTTTGGCGTTTGATCAGCCGCACCGTGGTGTCGACGATGGCTTCCGTCGTGAAGCGGTGCTCGCTGCCGTTCTCGAGCCCGAAGATGTCGCCGACGAGGTGAAATGCGCCGATCTGCCTGCGCCCGTCCGACAGCAGCTTGTAGCTACGCACCGCGCCGGATTTGACCTGGTAGACATACTCGGCCGGCTCCTTCTCGCCGTAGATCTCGGAGCCTTTTCGGTAGGAAAATTCGCTTAAATTGACCAGGGCATTTGAATGAGATGCCATGCCGAGGTCGCGGAGGGTATTGGGACGCAGCTTGGAATCCGTCGTGATGCGAACGAACATAGGCCAACTCCTCAGCTTTTCCGCCGAATTGGTCTGTCAGACGAAATACTTTGCCGGAAATGCGCCGCGCTATCCCACTCCCGCCGAAGTTGATTTTCGGCCAGCGAAGTATTGTTATCCATTGTCCCAAGGTTCATTGTACCAAAGGACAGCACTGGTGATTGCTGCGCTGGATGAGAATCCCTCGCCGCAGGGAAGATGCGACATATTGCGAAGCAGATATTCCGACCTTCAAACGAGAAAATCGCTTTGAAGAACGACAAGGACGTCGAGCGTCCTGATCAAGTTGGGCGAGAGGTAGGAAGTTGCCAGGCCTTGTTCACGTTGTTGACGACGACGAGTCGTTTCGGACCGCGATCGAGCGCCGGCTAAAGCTCGCGGGATACGAGGTCGCGACCTACGCCTCGGCGCTGGAGCTCCTGGACTCGGCGCCGGATGACGGGCAGGCGGGATGTATCCTGCTCGACGTGCGGATTCCGGGCCTGAGCGGTCCCGACCTGCAGGCGCGGTTGGCTGCGGCGGGGTCGATGCTGCCCATCGTCTTCCTGACCGGTCATGCCGACACGCCGACGACCGTGCGCGCGATCAAGGCAGGTGCGGAAGACTTCCTGACCAAACCGATATCCTCCGAGCAGTTGCTCGATGCGATCGAGCGTGCGCTGGCCAGTCAGCGGACTGCGCGGGCTCAGGCCAGCAGGCTGGATGCGTTTCGTGGCCATTTCGCCACGCTGACCCAGCGCGAGCGACAGGTGTTCGATCTGATCGTGCGCGGCCGGATCAACAAGCAGATCGCGCATGAGCTGGGCACCACCGAGCGCACCGTGAAGGCGCACCGCCATCAAGTGATGGAGAAGATGCAGGTTCGCTCGCTGGCGGAGCTCGTTTCGATCGCAGAGCGTCTCGGAATGCTCGATCCGGACGAACGCTGACGGCTCCGGAAAGAGCGAGGATCCCTCGACGTGCCTGTCCCAAAGGACAATGCCAAGGCGTGTTGACAGTGCGCGACGCGCTATGTGCAATAATGCACATACGCACACGCGAGAGCGCGGAGCTGTCGTATCCGATATCCCACTGTCGTGTTCCGGAAAGGCCATCGCTTTGCTCCTGCGCGAGTCCGTCTTCGTTGTCGATGACGATCCGTCCATGCGTACCAGCATGGACAGGCTGCTGCGAGGATACGGCTTCGCCACAACCCTGTTCGACACGGGAGGGGCCTTGCTCGATCATGACAGGTTCCACACCGCGATCTGCATCATCCTCGACATCAATCTGGGTGCAAGGTCCGGCATCGAGGTGCGGCGAAGCCTGGCCGAGAAGGGCATCGCGGCACCGGTGATCTATGTCACCGGCAATGACAGCCCGGCAAACCGCTCGGCCGCGATTGCCTCGGGCTGCATCGCCTATCTCATCAAGCCGTTTGCGGCGCAGTCTTTGATCGAATCCGTCCAGCGCGCCCGCGTCTTGTAGCTCCACGACGGCCGTCATTCTTCGACATATTGCTCGAGTATCCTGGTCGGCGCCCCCTTATGGGCGGAACCGAATTGCGCGAGCGGAATCGAAGTCGTCACGGCAAGAAGATTGGAGTCGACGAGTTCGAGCAGAAGCGTTTGACCGTTTTCCATCTCCGAGATGATTTTTGGCGTCACGACGTCCGCCGCGACGCATAAATTGGTGAGACACCAGGTATAAGGAATGCGGAACGCGGCGCCATGGTCGACGGCCAGTTTCGGTGCTTGCTGCAGGTACATTCCGACCGGCACGAAAAGTTGCAGGCGGGCGGTGGGCGCGTCCTCCCGCTCGATCAGATCAATGCGCACGGCTGTTTGCCCGGTCGCGAACCGGCCAGTGATCGAGGTTCGACAGAGGGACGGCGCGCCGCCGGCCTTGAAGCACAATTTTTGCCAGCTGCCATAGCTGATGTCGCTGGCGTCGCGCTGGCCGCGTGTTGCGACCTCGGAGGACTTTTCCGCTTGCGCCGCCTTGAGCGAAGCGACAGCCAAGACCGTCGCGACTCCGGCGGCTGCAACCATCAGGAGACCAGAGAGACGATCAAAAGCACGGGCCATCGCTGCAACTCCGAGATCCGGATTCAGTTCTGCGCGTCGAGAAACTTCGCCACCAACGGCGACCAGAGCGGAACCGCGTCCGGCGAACCGAGGAGGAAATGTCCCTCGTTGCCGAACGGGGGCATCAGGTGATATTCGGCCCGGCCGCCGGCGCCGATGAAGGCAGCGTGCATGCGCTTCGATAGGTCGGGACCGAAATACGTGTCATTCCCGGTGTAGATCCACAGCATCGGCACGCGCGATGTACGGCCGAAATCGGCGGTGGCCTCGACCAGTCGGTCGGGCGCGCAATTGTTGTTCGGCTTGCCGTCGACGCGTCCGCCGCGGCCTCCGGCAAAGACGATGATGGCCTTCACCTGTGGCGGGTTCACGCTCGAAAGGGCGATCGAGGCCCAGCCGCCGGCGGACTGGCCGACCACGATCACGTCCTTCGGGATGATCCGCTTCTCGGCGGCCAGATAGTCAATGATCCAGAGATCGACCTGGGCGACCGCGAGGCCGGCATCACGGAAATTGGGATTGGCGCACTTCCCGATTTTCGAGAAGAACGGGCCGAACATTCCGCGTTCGGGGATGTCGATTGCCTGCGCGCCATAACCGCTGCCCACCGGGGCCGCCACGAGATAGCCGCGCCTCGCAAACCATTTGGCGGCGTCGCGAAATTCGACCAGAGGGAAAAGGCTGCGCTGGGTCGCGTCGAGCGAGACACCGTGATTCATGATGACGAGCGGGAACGGACCGTCGCCGACCGGGCGCACCAGATAGGCGAACATCGGCAGCGGCAGGGGCAGCGCCCAGATTTCCTCCTGGATGCGGACCTCGTCCGCGGCGTGCGTGGGCGATGCGGCCACGAAAAGGCTGAGCAAGGTGATCGCGAAAAAATGGAGCAATGCAGGTCCGCGTCGCATCCGGGCCTCCCTCAACCTGAATAGGTTGCGGCCACGACGATCGGGCCGAGCACCGTGAGGACGACATTGCCGACCGCGTAGGGGACGGCGACGCCGAGCACCGGCGTCTGGCTCTCGGCAACGTCGCAGGCGCCGGTGACGGCGGCATCGACCGTCATGGCGCCGGCGAGCGCACCGCAGGTCACGACCGGATTCATGCGCAGCAGATAATAGGCAACCAGCGTTCCCACCGTCATCGGGACCAGCGTGACGACGATGCCCATGCCGACCAGCAACAGACCGTGCGCCTGGATCGCCGACCAGGCGGCAAGGCCGTTGCCGAGTCCGATCGCCGCGATGAAGCCGCCGAGGCCGATGTCGCTCAGGGTCTGCTGCGCCGCGGGCGGCATTGCGCCGATGCCCGGCCTGCGCGAACGCAACCAACCGCAGACGAGCCCGGCGATCAGCGCGCCGCCGCCGCCACCGAGTGTCAATGCGACAGTGCCGATTTTGAAGCTGGCAAGGCCGGCCAGAAGACCCACTGCGATGCCCGCAGCGAGAAAGGCGATGTCCGTGCGGTCGCTCGTATTCAGAGCGTGTCCCACTGGCGCCGTTGCCCGCGCGATATTGCCGGTGCTGCCGACCAGCGTCATGACGTCGCCGAGATAGACGCGCGTATCGGGACCGAGCGGCACTTCCCGCCCCATGCGCGTCAGCGCACGCAGGAATACACCGCGTGCATTGTCGCCGAGCCGGTCAACGATTTCGCGCAGTGAGCGGCCGTGCAGCTGGCGGTTTTCAACGAGCACTTCGATCACATTGCCGGGCAGGTTGCGCAGCAGTTCCCCCGCGTCGATCTCGGCCCCGAGGATCGGCTTGGCCGCGACGATCGCAGCAGTCGGACCGGCGATGACGATGTCGTCGCCGGCCTCGAGCACGGTATCCTGCTGCGGCTTGATGTCGGCCCCGCTGCGCACGATCCGCTCTACGACCGTGCGGCCGCCGATCTCCGCCTCGATAGCACCGATGGTACGACCTGCGCCGGCCGAGACGCGATAGGCGCGGGCCTGGAATTTGCGATATGACAGGTTTTCCGTCTTTGGCGGCGTACCGCCCGCGAGCTCCGCCTCGAGCTTTTTCGCCTCCGCCTTCAGATCGATCCGCATCAGCCGCGGCGCGACGAATGGCACGAACAGGAGCGTCAGGATGTAGCCGAGCACGTAGGTCACCGCATAGCCCGCCGCGATGTTGGCTTCCTGCTGCTTCAGCACGTCGCTCGGCAGGCCGAGCTGCGCCAGCGCGCCGGATGCGGTGCCGATCACCGAGGATTGCGTCAGCGCCCCTGCCGTCAGTCCTGCCGCTGTCCCCGTATCCAACGTGAAGACACGCGCGAAGATGAGCACGAGCGCGAGCCCCGTGGCGCCGATCACCAACGCCAGCCCGACCTGTGCCAAGGTCCGCACGCTCAGCGAGGCGAAGAATTCCGGTCCAGAACGGTAACCGATCGTAAAGACGAACAGGCTGAACAGGATCGCCCGGAGGATCGGCGGGAACGTGAAGCTCCCGAGTTGTCCGATCAGCACGGCGACGATCAGGATGCAGGCGGTGGTTCCGATCGAGAAGCCGCGAATCCTGATGCGGCCGAGGATGGTGCCGATCGCGATCGCGAGCAGCAGGAAAATTTCCGGTGCGGTGGCGATGATCCACCTGACGGTTTCCATGGCATTCCCCCGGCGCTTTGGAGCGATTTGATTGGCGGCGGCCGGATGTTGCTTGATCCAGATCAAGCCTTCGCGGCGACGTGGCGGCGGCTATGACGCGATGGAATTTTCGCGACAGCCCATATTGCCGTCATGAGTACCCTGAACGTCACAACCGGTGCGATCCGCCGCGACGAGACAGTCGAGATCGTCCTGCTGCTCGCCTTTGTCGGCGGCTATATCGACGCCTATACCTGGATCATCCACGGCGTGTTGGCGAATGCCCAGACCGCCAACCTGATCTTCCTGTGGATTCACGCGATGGCGGGCAACTGGGCGAAGGCGCTGCACTTCGTGCCGCCAATCCTGGCGTTCGCGGTCGGCATCGTGCTCGCAGCCTGGCTGCGCCGCGCAACGGGCGAGCGGGCCAGCGCGGTCAGTACGTTGATCGAGATCCTGCTGTTGATAGCGATCGGCATCTTGCACAATAGGTTGCCCGATTTGGCTGGAACGCTCGGTATTTCCGCCGTGGCAGCGATGCAGGCCGCAATGTTCGTCAAGGTCGAAGGCACAGTGTGCAGCACGGTGATGATCACCAGCAACATGCGTCAGGCCATCGAGAACGTCTTCGCAGTCGCAGCAGGCGGCGCACCACTCGGAACGCTGCGCCGCTCGGGCATTTTCATCGCGTTGTGCGTCGTGTTCGGCTTCGGTGCCGCCGCCGGAGCCTTTGCAACCAAGAGCGTCCCCGATCTCGCGCTGGGCCTGCCGGTCGTCGCGCTGTTGATCGTGCTGCTGCGCTGCGAAGCGCTACGTTCGCAGGAGGGGAGATGAGCGCGCCAATGATCAGGTGAGCGTCGCACAACGAACGGCCTGATCTTTTCGTGTTGCGCTGCGAACGGCACGGCGTCGGCCCGCAGAATGCACGCGACCGTTGACTTGGATCAATGGAGCGAGCCGCGCCGCACCCACGATCCGCATCACCTTTAGAGGATCGGGAGAGAGAGATGTCCAAAGACGCCAAGCCCGCACAGAAGCGTATCGACCAGTTCTTTTCCGGCCCGGGCGCGCGGGCAGACGACTGGCGCGACCTTGTGGAAGCAGCAAAGACCTGGGCGCGCGTCGGCAATCGCACAGCCTATGACGCGGCGTTGGCCGATCTTTCGATCATCGAAGAATTTCACGGCTATCCCGGTCCGCACCTCATGGCGGCGCTGCGGGAAGCAGCAGTCGCCGGCGACGGTGCATCATCGTTCGCCCTTGCGACGAGAATTGCCCAGGCACTGGCGACGCGATCCTTCCGCCAACATGCCGGTGACTGGAGCCCCAAGGACGACGGCAACGGCGATGCGCCCGAGCTGGCGCCGCCGGCCTTTGGCGCGCACAGCGCGCGCAGGCCGTATTTCGAAACCCTGATCGTCACCGGCGTATCTTCCAGCCAATGGCCGGCGCTGGCCGCGGAATGGCGCAAGCTGCGGCGCCCGGTCGACGCGTTCATCTATGAACCTGTGATCGTCGGCAGCCTGGAGGACGCTTTCTGTGCGACGATGCTCAATCCGAACATCGGAGCCGTCATCATCAACGAGGGCTTTGGCCTGCGTTCGCGGCACGATGCACCGGTGTTGCGCTCGATCATGGCCTCGGCCGGTCTCAACGACGAAACCGACGCTTCGGCGCTGCGGCTCGCCCAGATCATCAAGCGCGTCAGGCCCGAGCTCGACCTTTACATGATCTCGAACCGCGACGTGGAGGAGCTCGCCGGCAATCCCGAGGCGGATGTGGTCCGTCGCATCTTCTATTCCGTTGAAGAGCTGCTGGAACTCCACCTATCGATCCTCGAAGGCATCCAAGATCGCTACGACACGCCGTTCTTCGACAATCTCAAGAAATACGCCCAGCGTCCGATCGGCACCTTCCACGCGCTGCCGATCGCCCGCGGCAAGTCGATCTTCAAGTCCGACTGGATCCGGGACATGGGCGAGTTCTACGGCCCGAACCTGTTCCTGGCCGAGAGCAGCGCCACCACCGGCGGTCTCGACAGCATGCTGGAGCCGACCGGCAACATCAAGAAGGCGCAGGAGAAGGCGGCGAGGGCGCTCGGCGCCGACCGCGTCTTCTTTGTTACCAACGGCACATCGACGTCCAACAAGATGGCGGTGCAGGCGCTGCTCGCGCCCGGCGACATCGCGATTGTCGACCGCAATTGCCACAAGTCGCATCACTACGGCATGGTGCTGGCCGGTGCGCAGCCGCTCTACGTCGAAGCCTTCCCGATGACGGAATATTCGATGTACGGCGCGGTGCCGCTGAAGACCATCAAGCAGGCGCTGCTGGGCGCCAAGGCCGATGGCCGGCTCGACCGCGTCAAGATGGTCGACCTCACCAACTGCACGTTCGACGGCCATATCTACAACACACGGCGGGTGATGGAGGAATGCCTCGCCATCAAGCCCGATCTGATCTTCCTGTGGGATGAAGCCTGGTTCGGCTTCGCGCGTTTCTCGCCATTCCTGCGCCGCCGCACCGGACTTGGCGCGGCCAACGAGATCGAGGCATGGATGCGCGATCCCAAGTCGGTCGCGGCCTATGAGAAGCAGCAGGCCGAGCTCGGCAAGAACCCGTCCGACGAGGTGCTGCTCAAGACCCGGCTGATCCCGGACCCCCGACAGATCCGGCTGCGCGTCTACCAGACCAACTCGACCCACAAGTCGATGTCGGCGATCCGCCAGGGCTCGATGCTCTCGGTCAAGGACGTCGAATTCCACACCGTGGAGCAGCAGTTCAAGGAAGCGGTGTTCACCCACGCCTCGACAAGCCCGAACCAGCAGCTGATCGCGAGCCTTGACATCTCACGGCGGCAGATGGAGCTGGAGGGCTATGGCCTCGTCGCCAATGCGATCGAGATCGCGTTCGCGATCCGCCAGGCGGTCAACAACAACCCGCTGATCTCGAAATATTTCCGCATCCTCGGTGCCGACGCCATGGTGCCGGCGCAGTACCGCCAGAGCGGCTTCACCGACTTCCTCGCCCCCGGCGTCAACTGGGCGAACACGCTGAAGAGCCTGGACGAGGACGAGTTCTGCCTCGACCCGACCCGCATGACGCTGGTATGCGGCACGGCCGGCTATGACGGCACGCAGTTCAAGGGCATTCTCGCCAACGAGTACAACATCCAGGTCAACAAGACCTCCCGCAACTCGGTGCTGGTCCAATCCAACATCAACAACACTCGCAGCGACGTCGCGCATCTCGTTCGCGTGCTCGCCGAGATCGCGGGCGAGATCGACCGCGGCCTGGCCCAGGGCGGTGCCAATGCGCGAAAGACCTTCGAGGCACGGGTGACGAGCCTCATGAAGGACGTGCCCGATCTGCCGAACTTCTCGCATTTCCACCCGAGCTTCCGCGGCGATGCTGGCACCAAGACCAACGAGGGCGACATCCGCAGCGGCTTCTACGCGGCCTATGACGTCGCCGGCTGCGAGCACATCCGCCTCAACGATCCCGAGATCGACCGGCGGCTGAAGGCCGGGCCCGAGCTCGTCTCGGCCAACTTCGTGATCCCGTATCCGCCGGGCTTCCCGATCATGGTGCCCGGCCAGGTCATCACCCAGGAGACGATCGACTTCATGCGCAAGCTCGATGTGAAGGAGATCCACGGCTACGACGCCAAGGAAGGGCTGAAACTCGTACGGACGGAAGCCTTGGCCAAGCTCGGCAGGCCAAAGCCCAGCGCCCAGCCGAAGCTCAAGGCCGCGTCATAGGTCGGGAGGGGACGAACATGCAGGCATTTTTCCAGTTCTTGCAGCAGTACCCGTATCTGCTGCTGTTCTTCGTGGTCGGTCTCGCCGTCTATATCGGCCGAGCCAGCATCAAGGGTTATGGCCTCGGCATGGTCGCCGGTGCCATCGTGGTCGGCGCGGGCATCTCGGTCTGGGCATCCAGCTATGGCGTGAAGCTGGAGTTGAACAACTTCGCCAAGAGCCTGTTCTACTATCTCTTCATGTACGGCGTCGGCCTGCGCGTAGGTCCGTCCTTCGTCAACAGCCTGCGGGGCGACGGGATCAAATTCTTGTTCCTCGCGGTGGTGTCGAGTGTGATCGGCCTGACCCTCGTCGTGCTTGGGGCGAAGCTCTTCGCATTGCCGCCCGGTGCGGCTGGCGGAATGCTGGCGGGATCGCAGACCATGTCGGCGGCGATCGGCTCGGCCGAGCAGGCCGTCACGTCGGGAGTCGTGAAACTGCCTGCCGGGATGAAGCCCGAGGATGCCTCCGGCATGATCGCTTTGTCCTACGGTATTACCTACATTTGGGGCACCGTCGGCATCATCCTGATCTGCAAATACCTGCCGCGCTGGTGGGGCGTCGATGCCAAGGCCGCCGCCAAGAAGTATGAGCAGGAGTTCGGCGTCAAAGATCTCGAAGGCGGCGCCCTGACCGGCTACCGTCAGTTCGGTCTGCGGGCCTACCGGCTGGAGAATCCTGCGACGATCGGGATGAGCATCGCCAAATTCCGCACGGTCAATCCCGAGTACCGTATCGTCAATGTCGGGCGCAATGGTGAGCCGCAGGGGGCTGATCCCGAGCTCGTGCTGCAGAAGGGCGATATCGTCGCGCTGGGCGGATCGACCGAGCATCTGACTGAGAAGATGGGCCTGATTGGTCCGGAGGTCGCCGATGCCAAGACGCTCGGTATACCCATGGACCAGGCGGAAATCGTCGTCTTCAACAAGGACGTCGTCGGGCGGACCTTCGAGTCCTTCCGCGACACGGCCATCGCCGGCCAGCTGCAGGTGACCAAGGTCGAGCGGGGCGGGGTGCAGATCCCGGCCGGTCTCAAGACCAAGCTGGAGCGCATGGACATCGTCTCGGTGGTCGGCCTGAAGTCGGCGGTCAACGAGCTCGGCGAGATGTGGGGCCGCATCGCGCGCGCCAACACCTCGACCGACTTGCTGACCCTGTCGGTCGGCATGATCATCGGCTTCCTCATCGGCATGATCGAATTCCCCGCCTTCGGTGCCAAGGTCGGTCTCGGCAATGCCGGCGGGCTGTTGCTGTCCGGCGTGATCGTGTCCTCGGTCGTGTCGCGGCTGCGCTTCTTCGGCAATACGCCGAACGCGGCGCGAAACGTGCTTGAGGATCTCGGCCTTGTTGTGTTCGTCGCGATCGTCGGGGTCAATGCCGGCGCCGGCCTGTTGGCTCAGCTCACCGGCGCGGTCGCGCTCAAGATCTTCATCGTCGGCTTCATCGCGTGCACGATCCCGCCGTTCATTGTGTGGGCGATCGGATACCACGTCTTCAAGATCAATCCGGCGGTTCTGATGGGCGGCGTTGCCGGCGCGCGCTCGCATTCCGGCCCGTGCCGCGAGGCCGCGGTCGAGATCCAGAGCTCCGTGCCCTGGATCGGATTCCCGGTCGGCTATGCCGTCTCGGGCATCCTTCTCACCATCTTCGGCTACTTCGCGATGATCCTGGCTCAATAAGGGGAAGAAAACGTCATGAGAAAACTGTCCTTCGGCGCCGTCCTGGTCGCTTCGCTCGCCGCTGTTGCCGGCTTTAGCACGTCCGCGCGTGCCGACACCGGCCAGGTCGCGGTCGTCTTCACCAAGGGTGGCTTCATCGTCGGCGCCGGTGGCGGTGAGGGCGTTCTGGTCTACCGGGGCAAGAAATACCCATTCACGGTGTCTGGCATGAGCGTGGGCCTCACCATCGGAGCGTCGACCACGAAGTTCGTCGGCCGCGCGCTCAATCTAAAGGGGCCGGCGTCGATCGAAGGCTCTTATGCCGTGGGAGGAGCGGGTGGGGCAATCGCCGCAGGTGCCGGCGCCGTTCAGTTGCAAAACAGCAATGGCGTGATCCTCCAGCTCAGCGGCCCGCGGGTCGGCGCGGAAGTATCGGCTGCAGTCGGTGGCGTCACGATCCGCCTGAAATCGAGTTGAAGGGGTCGTATGGCCATTGAGCGATCGACGGCAGCGTCGGGCCCCTAGGGCATGATCCGGAAAAGTGTGTAGCGGTTTTCCGAATAGAACATGCTCAAACAACAACCTAAAGCGCGATGACGATTAATTCCAATCGCATCGCGCTTTAGCGGCCTGACGCTGCTCAATAGCGCTGCGCGACGAAACTCATTTTCTTGAGGCTGGCCTGGTCGTTGTAGCGTCCCTTGTCGGAGCGCTTCGGCAGTTTGATCTTGTCCTTCTTGATGCGCTTGAAGGGGATGGCGCCGAGAAGGTGCGCGATGCAGTTGAGCCGCGCCCTTCGTTTGTCGTCAGAGCGGACGATGTTCCAGGGCGCATCCTTCGTGCTGGTCTTCTTCAGCATCAGGTCGCGCGCGCGCGAATAATCGTACCAGCGACGGAAGGATTCCAGGTCCATCGGACTGAGCTTCCACTGTCGGACCGGGTCGTCGATGCGGGCCTTGAAACGGCGCTCCTGCTCGTCCATGCCGACCTCGAGCCAGATCTTGATCAGGATGATGCCGCCGTCGATGACGTATTTCTCCATCTGCGGGCACAGGTTGAGGAAACGCTCGTGCTCGGCGGGGGTGCAGAAGCCCATGACGTACTCGACACCGGCGCGGTTGTACCAGCTCCGGTCGAAGATCACGATCTCGCCGCCGGCCGGAAATCGCTCCATGTAGCGCTGGAAGAACAATTGTGTCTTCTCGCGGTCGGACGGCGCGGGCAGGGCGACGACCCGGAACACGCGCGGGCTGACCTTCTCGGTGATCGCCTTGATCGTGCCGCCCTTGCCGGCGGCGTCCCGACCCTCGAACAGGACGATGACCCGGAGCTTGTTTTCCCGCACATAGTCTTGGAGATGGCACAGCTCGACCTGGAGCTTCTCAAGCTCCTTCTCGTAATCCTTCCGCTTCATCCGCTCCGCAGGGCCGTCCTTCGCCATGCCGATCCCACCTGTTGCTAATCGTCCCAGGAAATGGTCACGCCGATGTCGCCGGGCACGCCGCCCGGAAAATCGATGATCTGATAGGCGATGCGATAGCCGCGCGGTTTCAGGTAATCGGTCCAGAGCTGGAAGATCTCCTTGGGAATTCCGGTCAGGGTGTTCTCCCAGCCCTTCTCCATCTGATTGATGGCGCGGCCCTTGTCCGTGCAGAGCGAGTTGGGGAAGCGATAGACCAGCACTTCCGTGAGGCCGTTGCGCACCGCGCGCTGGATCACGGTCGAGGCGAGCTTGATCTTCTCCTCCTCGGTCTTGCCCGAGGGCTTGCTCAAGCGCTCGATCAAGGCGCGCTTCTCCGCCTCGGCCGCGGCGGCAAGGCGCACATATTCCTCCGCCTTTTCGGCTTCCTTGAGGGCGGCTTCCTTACGAATCTGGGCTGCGCTGGGGATGAGATCGTCTAGGCCGGGCATGGCGGGCGGCTCCTGATGGTTGTCCAATCAGCATGCGGCTGACGCTAGGTTGGCCCTGACGTGTTCCCTTGACTCAAATCAAACAAACGCGAACATACCCGAACACAGTGCCGCCCATGGACGTTTTGACCGGGAGAGACGTTTGAGCGAGCAGCTTCATCCGATGGCACCGCATCATCTGCCGTTCTACCTCGCACCGGGGAGCGGGACCGATACGCTGATGGTGGTGATGGGCGTATTCCTGATCGGGGCCGTGCTCTGGGTCGGCACGCTCTACTGGAAACTGCACAGCCTGCCCGAGCGGATGGCGCACAAAACGCATAAACTGCAGTTCGAGTTAGTCGCCGTGCTCGGCCTGATCTCGCTGTTCACGCACATGCACATCTTCTGGATCGCCGGACTGCTCCTCGCAATGATCGATCTTCCGGATTTCGGCACGCCGCTGCGCAGCATTGCCGGGTCCGTCGAGAAGATCGCCGACGCGACGCCGGCCTCCGATGCGGAGGAAGTCCAGGCTGAGGCGGCCGTCGCACCGCCCCCCGCGGACAAGCCGGGACCCGCCAAGGAGAAGGAGCGCAGTCATGCTTGAGCTGCTGATCTGCTCCCTCGTCACGATCCTTCCGGACTACCTGTACCGCCGCTACGCCCAGGGCAAGCGCTTCGGGAAGGAAATCACCTTCTTCTCGGTCTGGTACGAGCTGCGCTGGGGCATCACCGCCTGCCTGATGCTGACGGTGTCGCTCATCACCATGATCTTCTACTTCCATCCGGCGACATCGTCGGCGACGCTGTACTTCCGCACCGTGCCAATTCTGCCCGAAGGCTCGGGCCGTGTTGCCGAGGTCAAAGTCGGCTTCACCGCGCCCGTCAAACAGGGCGATGTGCTGTTCACGCTCGATAGCTCGAAGCAAAAGGCTGCGGTCGAGACCGCCAAGCGGAAGGTGGCAGAAGTCGATGCCGCCATGCAGACGGCGCAGGCCGACGTGGTCAAGGCCGAGGCGCAGCTCGGCGAAGCGAGGGCCAACTACCAGCAGGCCAAAGACGAGCTCGAGGTCAAGACCGAGCTCCAGCGCCGCAATCCCGGCATCGTTCCACAGCGTGACATCGACAAGCTCCAGGTGCTGGTCGATCAGCGACAGTCCGGCATCGACGCCGCGACGGCGGCGAAGCAGTCAGTGTCCTTGCAGGTCTCGGCTCTGCTGCCGGCCCAGAAGGCCAGCGCCGAAGCCGCGCTCGACCAGGCGCAGGTCGATCTCGACAAGACTTTCGTACGCGCCGGCGTCGACGGGCGCGTCGAGCAGTTCCTGGTTCGCCCCGGCGATGTCGTCAACCAGCTGATGCGTCCGGCCGGTGTTCTCGTTCCGGAGGGCGCGGGCCGCAAGGCGCTCCAGGCCGGTTTCGGCCAGATCGAGGCGCAGGTCATGAAGACCGGCATGGTGGCGGAAGCGACCTGCATATCCAAACCCTGGGTCATCATCCCCATGGTGATCACGACGGTGCAGGACTACATCGCGGCCGGGCAGTTTCGCACCGGAGAGCAGCTCATCGACCCGCAGAATGCCGTCCGTCCCGGCACGATCCTGGTTTTCCTGGAGCCGCTCTACAAGGGCGGTCTCGACGGTGTCACGCCGGGCTCGAGCTGCATCGTCAACGCCTACACCAGCAATCACGAGGAGATTTCGGCCAAGGACACCTCGACCAGCCGGAAGATCGCGCTGCACGTCGTCGACGGCGTCGGCCTCGTGCACGCGCTGCTGCTGCGGATCCAGGCGCTGTTGCTGCCGATCCAGACGCTCGTGCTGAGCGGCGGGCATTGAGCGGTGAGAGAAGGGCGATGACCCGGTGTTAGAGCCGAAAGGCCATTCAGCTTTGCCTGAAGTCCCGGAACATGGTTCTATACCGATGCTGTGACGATGATCGCGCAGGAGGAGTGGGGGCGTCGAGCCGGCTTCCCGGGACGTGGACGCATGCGCGTGGGCGTCTGGATTCTTGCTTTGCTAACGCTGGCTTCGTGCTTGCTCGAGCCCTCGGCTGCAAGCGCTCAGCAGGCCAAGCGAGTTGTCATCCTGCATTCCTTTGGCCGCGATTTCAGGCCCTGGGGCCAATATGCAAAGTCCATCCGGGAGCAATTGGACCGGCTTTCGCCATGGCATCTGGACATCCAGGATCACTCCCTCGTCGCCGCCCGGTTCGGCGATGAGGATCATCAGGCAGCCTTCGTCTCTTATCTCAAGGCGCTGAACGCACGGCATCCGCCTGATCTAATCGTCTCGATCGGCGCTCCTGCCGCGAACTTTGTGCAGCGAAACCGGTCAAATCTTTTTCCGCGTGTGCCAATGGTGTTGACGGCGGTTGAACAGCGCCGGGTGGATTCCGCCAATCTCTCGCCCGAAGATAGCGTCGTTGCCGTTGCGCATGATTTCCCTCGATCCTTCGACACCATTCTCCAAGTGCTTCCTGCAACGAAGAGAATTGTCGTGGTGAACGGTGCCTCGCCGAACGAAACGGTGTGGCGGAGAGAAATCCAGAAGGATGCTGACCTCTTTGCGGGCAAAGTCGAGTTCATCTGGCACGATGGAATGTCGTTCGATGCCATCCTGCAGGTCTGTGCTGCGCTTCCGCCAGACTCAGCAATCTTCTGGCATCTCATGAATATCGATGCCACGGGCATGGCCTACGAAGGTGATCGAGCCCTGCAGGCGCTCCACAAGGTGGCGAACGCTCCGATTTTCTCCTACGATGACGGCTTTTTTGGACGAGAGATCGTGGGCGGACCCATGTACTCGGTCGAGGAGATCAGCCGCTTGACGGCATCCGTCGCCGTACGACTTCTCGGGGGAGAAAAACCGGCCGAGGTCAGGCCTGCTGCGGTCAGATTCGCGGCTGCGAAATTTGACTGGCGACAGCTTCATCGCTGGGGAATCAGCGAGAGTCGCTTGCCTCCCGGCAGCGAAGTCCTTTTCCGCGAACCGAGTATCTGGCAACGCTATCATTGGCAGATGCTGATGATCTTGGCCGTGTTCCTGGTCCAGGCCGGACTCATCTCCGGGCTCCTGCACGAGCGTCGCCGCCGGCGGTTTGCCGAAGTCGAATCGCGTCAGCGGCTGGCGGAACTCGCCCACGTCAACCGCTACTCGGCCGTTGGCGAGCTGACCACCTCCATCGCGCATGAACTGAACCAGCCACTCGGATCGATTCTGACCAATGCGGAAACGGCAGAGCTCATGCTGAGGGCTGCCCAGCCCGATCTGGCCGAGATTCAGCAGATCCTCGCCGACATCAGAAGGGACGACCAACGGGCGAGCGAGGTGATCCGCAGGTTGCGCAGCGTTCTGAAGAAGACCCCGTTCGAGGTCAAGCACATCGAGCTCAACGATACGGTGCGCGAAGCAATCGATCTCGTGAAGGCCCTGGCTCAGGGGCGCCGGATCACGTTGAGCTATGTGCCTGTTATGACCGATCTTCACGTCAAGGGCGATCCGGTCCAGCTTCAGCAGGTCATTCTCAATCTGATCATCAACGCTTTCGATGCGATCTCCGACGCCGACACCGGAAAGCGGGAGGTCAGCGTCGCGACCCTGCGTGCTGGCCATCAGGCTGAAATCAGGATCGCCGATACCGGGCCTGGAATCGCCGCCTCCGACCTCGGAAACGTCTTCGATCCGTTCTTCACGACCAAACCGCAAGGCATGGGCATGGGCCTTGCAATCGCCAAGACCATCGTCGAGGCCCATCACGGCACAATCGCTGCTGCGAACCAGCTCGCGGGGGGCGCGCTGTTCACGATCCGGCTTCCGACCGCTCGCTGAACGGGCGGTATCTTGATCTTGATCAAGCATCAGGGCGCTGAAGCCGTTCTCTCTCGGCGGCATGACGGGGACGACAGGCGAGCGCGAGGCGTATGAGACGTCGTGACTTCATGACGCTGGTTGGTGCTGCCGCTGCGTTGCCGGTCGTGGCGAAAGCCCAGGACCGAATGCCCGCCGTCGGCGTGCTGACGGGCAATGTCGCTGGTGATCCCGGCGCGCAAATGCGCGTGGAAGCCTTTCAGCAGGGTCTCACCGATCGAGGCTGGGTCGCCAACCAGAACTACCGCCTGGAGGTGCGCTGGCCGGGCCCCGATCGGGCGCGCCAGAAGTTGGAGGCGCTCGAGCTCGTCGCCGCGGCGCCGGACGTGCTGCTCTCGACCAGTACGGGATCAACACGGGCGCTGCGCGATGCAACGCAACGAATTCCGATCGTCTTCGTGGGGCTTTCCGATCCGGTAGGGACGGGGCTTGTCGCCAATCTGGCCAGGCCGGCCGGAAATCTGACCGGCTTTTCGCTCTATGAGCATTCGATGAGCGGGAAGTGGCTCGGCCTTTTGAAGGACATGGTGCCGGGAATGAGCCATGCGGCCCTGCTGTTCAATCCGGAATCGGCACCCTACGGACCGTTCTATGTTCAAGCGGCGCACCAGATGGAAAGCCGTCTCGGCCTCAAGATCGCCGGTGCGAGCGTTCGCAGCGGTCCGGAGATGGCGGGAGCGATCGAGACGGCGGCGCGCACAGGCGGCGGCCTCGTCGTGCTGCCGGATGGCGGCTTCTTCGGATCCCACAGCGCGATGGCCATTGCATTGCTGGTGCAGCGGCGCGTGCCCGCCATCTTCGCAGTCCGTTTCTACGCGTCGAATGGCGGGCTGATGTCGTATGGTGCAGATCTGACCCAGCAATTTCGTGATGGCGCCGGCTATGTCGACCGTCTCCTGCGCGGTGCCGATATCAGCACTCTTCCGGTGCAATTTGCCACCAGGTTCGAGCTCGTCATCAACATGAAGACGGCCAGGGCCCTCGGCCTGACGGTGCCGAACCGGCTTCTGCTGGATGCCGAGCTGATCGAATGATTATTCGATCTTGCGCTGCAGCAGCCGCGATGACCCGTTTCGTTGATCTCGATCAACAAATGCTTGCGCCCCGGCTTGATCCTCCCGCACTCGAAGTCCCAGGGAGGATGTGATGTTTCGTTGCGGCAAGACCCTGATGGCGCTGGCGCTGTTGATGGCAACTTCGGTCGCCGCAATGGCGCAGACCCCAACGACGCCTGCAGCCCCGGCGCCGCAGGCGCAGCCTGCCAGTCCGCCTGCGCCGACGGCCGAGCTCCTGAAGCCCGAGCAACTCGAGGCCCTCGTCGCGCCGATCGCGCTTTATCCGGACGAGTTGCTCGCCAATGTACTGGCCGCCTCGACCTATCCGCTGGAGGTGGTGCAGGCCGACCGCTGGCTGAAGGAGCGCGAGAGCCTGAAGGGCGATGCGCTGAAGACGGAAGTGGAAAAGCAGGGCTGGGACGACAGCGTCAAGGCGCTGGCCAGCACCGCCGATGTCCTCGCGATGATGAGCGAGCAGCTCGACTGGACCAAGAAGCTGGGCGATGCCTTCCTCGCCCAGCAGCCCGACGTGATGGACGCGATCCAGCGTCTGCGCACCAAGGCCTATGACAACAAGAAGCTCGTCACCACCAAGCAGCAGAAGGTCAGCGTCCAGTCTCAGGAAGGCAAGCAGGTCGTCGTGATCCAGCAGGCCGATCCCGCGGCGATGTACGTGCCGTATTACGACCCGGCGACGGTCTACGGCAGCTGGCCCTATGCGGAGTATCCGCCCTATTATTGGGGCTACCCGTCTTATATCGGCGCCGGCGTGGTCGCGGCTGGCATCGCGTTCGGCACGGCCTGGGCGATCGGACGCTGGGGCAATTACTGGGGCGGCGGCTGCAACTGGGGCAACCGTAACGTCTATGTCAACCATCGCACCACGAATATCGGCAATGGCTGGCAGCACAATCCGGCGCATCGCGGCGGTGTGCGCTACAACAACAGCAATGTTCAGCAGCGCTTCGGCAACAACAAACTGAAGGCCGGCGTGTCGGACCGGATGGATTTCCGCGGCCGCGACGGCAACCAGGTGCTGCGCCCCGACCAGGGTGCCGGGGACCGGGCGGGAGATCGTGCGGGTGATCGCGGCGGTCCAGGAGATCGCGCAGGAGATCGCGCAGGGGATCGCGCAGGTGATCGCGCCGGCAATCGTGGCGACCGTCCGGGCGCGGGCGATCGCCCCAGCGCAGGGACACGCGACCGGCCTGGCGGCGGCGATCGTGCCGGTGCCGGTGATCGTGCCAAGGGCGCGACCAAGGGCGGCGGCGATCGCGCCAAGGCTGCGAACCGCGCCGGCGGCGGTTCGGCCAATCGTGGCGGCGGCAATCGTGGCGGGGCCATGAACGTCTCCTCCGGCCGCTCGGCTGCCGCGGCATCCGCGCGCGGCCGTGCCAGCATGGCGAGCATGCCGCGCGGTGGCGGCGGCGGAGCAAGCTTTGCCGGCCGCGGCGGCGGTGGCGGAATGGCGATGCGTGGCGGCGGTGGAGGAGGCGGCTTCCGTGGCGGCGGCGGCGGTGGTCGGCGTTCCGACGCAGCGCTGAAGCATGATGTCGTCCTGCTCGGTCATCTCTCGAACGGCCTCGGCTATTATCGCTTCAGCTACGTTGGCAGCGACAAGGCCTATGTCGGCGTGATGGCGCAGGAGGTCGAGCAGGCGATGCCCGCTGCCGTGACCCGCGGCAGCGACGGCTATCTGCGCGTCCATTACGAAAAACTCGGGCTGACGTTCCGCACCTATCGCGACTGGCTCGCCGGCGGCGCGAAGATTCCTGCGGAGGTGATGCCATGACCGGTCTGAAATCGTTTGGCCGTGCGCTGCTGCCCGGCGTGGTCGCGCTCGCGCTGCTCGGATCCCCCTCTGTCGCGCAGGAATCCTACAAGACACCGGAAGAGGCCGCGTCTGCGCTTGCCGCCGCGGTCAAGAGCGGCCCGAAAGACATCTTGAAAGTGCTCGGCAGGAATGCGGAGGACATCGTGTCGTCCGGCGACGAGGTTGCCGACAACGACATTCGGGCGCGCTTCACCGCGATGTACGACGCCAAGCACGGCATCAAGGCGGAGGGCAACAAGACCGCCACCTTGATGCTCGGGCCGGACGATTTCCCGTTTCCGATTCCGCTGGTCAACACCAGGACGGGTTGGGCGTTCGACACCGACGAGGGACGCATTGAGGTGCTGCGCCGTCGCATCGGCCGCAACGAGCTCGACGCGATCCAGACCGCGCTCGCCTTCGTCGACGCGCAAAACGAATATGCGGAAAAGGACCGCGGCGAGGGCGTCGGCGTCTACGCGCAGCGCATCTCCTCCTCGCCCGGCAAGAAGGACGGCCTGTTCTGGCGCGACGACAGCGACCCGAGCCCGCTCGGCGCGCTCGCGGCCGAAGCAACGAAGGAGGGCTATCGCGGCGGTGATGTCGGGCCGACGCCCTATCACGGCTATTACTTCCGGATTCTCAAAGCGCAGGGGCGGGATGCGCGCGGCGGTGCGCTCAACTACGTCGTCAAGGGCAAGATGATCGGCGGCTTCGCCCTGATCGCCTGGCCCGCGGAATACGGCAATTCGGGCGTCATGACCTTCCTGGTCAATCATGACGGCGTCGTCTACCAGAAGGATCTCGGCAAGCGCACCGAGTTCATCGCCCAGCGCACCACGTTGTTCAATCCCGATGAAACCTGGAAGAAAGTCGATGCCGCAAAACCCTGAGCCGCGCATGCGCGCATTTCGCCTGGTCGCGCTGCTCCTGCTCGCGCTCGGGCTGACCCTGCCGGCGGCGCCGTCCTTCGCGCAGGCCACCGGTCAGGTCAGAGTGAAGATCGTCAAGGCGGGCCTCCTGGCCGGCGGTGGCGCCGGCAGCGGCGTGTTGACGTACCGGGGCAAGACCTATCCCTTCAGCGTCAGCGGCGTGAGCTTGGGCATCACGGTCGGTGCAAGTGTCGGTCGCCTCGACGGCTGGGCATCCGGCATTAGGGAGGTCAGAGATTTTGCCGGCAACTACAGCTCCGTCGGCGGCGGCTTTGCGCTGGTCGGCGGTGCCAACGGTGTGCACCTCCGCAACGAAAAGGGCGTCACGATGGTGCTGCAAGGCCCGAAGGCGGGGCTCGAGCTGGCGGCCAACATCAGTCGGATCACGATTGCTTTGAGGTAAGGCTCAGTCCGGGCGCGCGGGATCAAAGCGTGAGCGACAGCCGCACCGTTCTCGGATCGTCGCTCCGCGCAGGCTTGAAGCCCGCCTTCGCAAACACGCTTCGCATGGCCCCGTTGTCGGACAGAACTTCCGCGATGAGCTCTCTTACGCCTTGTTCGCGCGCGATCTCTGTCAGGTGCCTCAGCAATAAGGAGCCCACCCCGCGACCTTGCCAGGCATCCACCACGACGAAGGCCATCTCGGCCCGACCGGGCTCGACGATGACGTACCGGCCGCCGCCGATAATGGCGTATCGACCCTGTTCCTCGGCGAGAGCGGCCAGCGCAACGTGATTGCTGAAATCCACGTCCATGAAGAAGGCACGCTCCTTCTCCGAGAAATGCCGTTTCAAAACGAAGAACCGGTTCTGCAGCGACTGCGGTCCGGTACGCGCGACGGCGGCGAGCATGTCCGCCTCGTCGCTGGCGCGAAGCGCGCGGACCTGGATCGGGGTGCTGTCCTTCAGCACGGTTTGCACGCTGTAAGTTGCAGCTTGGGACATTGCCGATGTCGCTCTTTCAAAACCGGCCGGCCGGGTCTCATGCCCTATAATGCAGGATAGACGCCTCCGAAGCGTGCAGATCATCTTGACCTAGATCAACGTTCGTCCTCGCTGCAAGCCGTCAATTGGCCGAGGCGACGGAGAGGTCGAGAACATGTCCATGCACAAGATGCAAATTCCGGGCGGTCCCATGTCGGGGCTGGTCGCCTCGGCAGTCGAATACCTCGTCGATGCGGGACAGCGCAGTATCCTGTTCCTGGATATCATGCGCCGGCGCGGGGACCAGTACAGGGAGCACCTCGCGCAAACCGCCCCGCATGTTCTGCAATATGCGGCGGAGTTGATCATCGACGGGCGCCAGCTCGCCGAACCCGTCAATTACGCGCTGGTGCGCATCGTTCCGCCCGCCAACGTCGAGATCGACATGAACCGGCGGCCGTTCGTCGTGGTCGATCCGCGTGCGGGCCACGGCCCCGGCATCGGCGGCTTCAAGGCCGACAGCGAGATCGGGGTGGCGATGAAAGCAGGCCATCCCTGCTACTTCATCGGATTCCTGCCGGACCCGATGCCCGGTCAGACCATCGAGCGCATCGCGCGTGCCGAAGCCATCTTCATCGAAAAGGTCATGAGCCTTCACCCGGATGCCGACGGCAAGCCCTGCGTGATCGGCAATTGTCAGGCCGGATGGGCCGTCATGATCCTGGCCTCGCTACGTCCCGAGCTATTCGGCCCGCTGATCATCGCCGGCGCGCCGCTGGCCTATTGGGCCGGCGTGCATGGAAAATATCCGATGCGCTACTCGGGCGGGCTGTTGGGCGGAAGCTGGTTGACGGCCCTGACCTCCGATCTCGGCGCCGGCAAGTTCGATGGTGCTTGGCTGGTGCAGAACTTCGAGAACCAGAACCCGTCGAATACGCTCTGGACCAAGCAATACAACGTCTATTCCAAGGTCGACACCGAGGCGGATCGTTACCTCGAGTTCGAGCGTTGGTGGGGCGGCCACGTCAACCTGAACGCCGAGGAGATCCAATTCATCGTCGATGAGCTGTTCGTCGGCAACAACCTCGCGGCCGGCAACATCGAAATGTCCGATGGCCGGAAGGTCGACCTTCGCAACATCAGATCCCCGATCGTGGTGTTCTGCTCGGAGGGCGACAACATCACGCCGCCGCAGCAGGCGCTGCATTGGATCCTCGATTGCTATGCCGATGTCGACGAGATCAGGGCCTATGGCCAGACCATCGTCTACACCGTGCACCAGAACATCGGCCATCTCGGCATCTTCGTCTCCGGCGGCGTCGCCAAGAAGGAGCACGCGGAATTTTCCAGCAACATCGACCTCATCGACGTTCTGCCGCCCGGACTCTATGAAGCGACGTTCGAGGCGAAGGATGAGGAAACCGCAAGTTCGGATCTGGTCGTCGGCCAGTGGGTGATGCGCTGCGAAGCGCGGACGCTCGACGACATCCGCGCCATGGGCGGCAATTCGCCTGAGGACGAGCGACGCTTTGCCACCGCCAAACGAATCTCGGAAATCAACCTGGCGGCCTATCGAAAATTCGTCCAGCCATGGCTCAAGCGCATGGTGACGCCACAGATGGCCGAATGGGCTCACAACATGCATCCGCTGCGGCTGCAATACGAGCTGTTCAGCAGCCAGAATCCTTTCATGGCGACGGTGAAATCATTGGCCGAGAAGGCCGCCGAGAAGCGCAAGCCGGTCGCTGCGGACAATCCGTTCCTGGCGTTCCAGGAGCAGATCTCGAAGCAGGTCGTTCACGCCCTCGACAGCTGGCGCGATTCACAGGAGGCGCTCAGCGAAGCGATGTTCCTCAGCGTCTACGGATCCCCGGCGCTCCAGGCGGCGGTCGGGATCGATCCGACGTCCACGCCGTCGCGTCGGCGTGAGATGTCCGCCGAGCATCGCACCATGCTCGAGAAGCGCATTGCCGAGCTGAAGTCGCGGATCGGTGAGGGCGGCCTCCGTGAAGCGGCGTTGCGCGCTTTGCTCTATGTCGGCTCGGCACGGGGGATGGTGGACGAACGCAGCATCGTGGCTCTGCGCCGGGTCCGCCGGGATCATGGCGGCGCACGCATGTCTCTTGCCGAGTTCAAGATGCTGGTACGCGAGCAGTTCTTCATGCTGCTGCTCGACCGGGAAGGGGCGCTCGCTGCAATCCCGAAATTGCTGCCTGACGACATGAACGTTCGCCGCGCAGCATTCGAGGCGATCGAGCAGGTGCTGTCGGCCAGTGCGGATGTCACCGGCGAGCGCGCCAACCGGCTGCGGCAGATCGCCGGCCTGTTTGGCCTCGACACCGCGGAAGGTGCCGAAAGGGCGTCGAACGTTGCCCCTTTCGATCCCAAGGCGAAGGCGTCGTAACGCGAGTTGCAAGGATCGGGAGCGACATCATGTCAGCAGATGCGACGGCCACGCAGTCTCCCAGCAAGTATGATCGCCTGATCGCGGCGGCCAGGGCAATCCCGCCGACGCCGACCGTCGTGGTGCATCCCTGCGATGAGACATCCTTGCGCGGCGCCGTCGACAGCGCGTCTGCCGGCATCATCCGGCCGCTCCTGGTCGGACCGGAGCGGAAGATCCGGGATACGGCTGGCACGTTCGGCCTGGACATCTCGGGTTATGAGATCGTGGATGCCGCGCACAGCGACGAAGCCGCGGCGAGGGGTGTCGAATTGATCCATGCCGCGCGCGGCGAACTGCTCATGAAGGGCAGCCTTCACACCGACGAGCTGATGCGAGCCGTCACGGCCAAAGTCGGGGGATTGCGCACCGATCGGCGCATCAGCCACGTTTTCGTCATGGATGTGCCGGCCTACGCCGAGACGATCTTCGTCACTGACGCCGCAATCAACATCTTCCCCGATCTGGACGCCAAGCGGGACATCATTCAGAACGCGATCGATCTCTACAATCAGGCGGGCTTCGGCAAGTCGCCGCGGGTGGCCATCCTTTCCGCGGTCGAAACCGTCACATCGAAGATTCCATCCACGATCGAGGCCGCGGCGCTCTGCAAAATGGCGGATCGCGGCCAGATCACGGGCGGCGTGATCGACGGGCCGCTGGCGTTCGACAACGCGATCGACCTCGAATCCGCGCGGATCAAGGGCATCAAGTCCGAGGTGGCCGGCCGTGCTCAGATCCTGGTCGTGCCCGACCTCGAAGCGGGCAACATGCTGGCCAAGAACCTCGCCTATTTCGCCAAGGCCGACGGCGCCGGCATTGTGCTCGGCGCGCGCGTCCCCGTCGTCCTGACCTCGCGTGCGGACAGCCCAAGAGCGCGGATGGCGTCCTGCGCGGTTGCTGCACTTTATGCTCACGCGCGGCGCCAGAAGGCGCCGACAGTCGCGGTGTGACCGCCATGGACAGCATCCTCGTCGTCAACGCCGGCTCATCGAGCGTCAAGTTCCAGGTCTTTGCGGTCGAGGGTGAGGGCGTTCTGCGCCGCCTGATCAAGGGGCAGGTGGACGGCATCGGCAGCCGTCCGCGCTTGCGGGCGAGCAGGGCAGGCAATGATCCCATGGCGGACCGGGCCTATCCGATCGAGGCCATTCCGGACGTGCCGGCGGCGATGCAAGTCGCGGGGGAATGGCTGCGGAACGAGGCGCGCATCCATCCATTGGCGGTCGGGCATCGCGTCGTCCATGGCGGGCCGGATCATGAGCGGCCAATTCTCGTCGATCATGGCGTGGTGGCACGGCTAGAACGCTTCGTCACGTTAGCGCCGCTGCATCAGCCGCACAATCTCGCGCCGATCCGCTCGATCCTGGCCAATTTCCCGACGATACCCCAGGTCGCGTGCTTCGACACCGCGTTTCACCGCACGCACGGTCCGCTGGCCGATCATTACGCCATCCCCTACCAGCTTCACGCCGAAGGTGTGCGACGCTACGGCTTTCACGGGCTCTCCTATGAGTACATCTCCAGGACCTTGCCCCAGATTGCGCCAGAGGTCGCAAAGCGCCGGGTGATTGTCGCCCATCTCGGCAGTGGCGCGTCGATGTGCGCGATGAAGAATGGGCTGAGCGTCGAGAGCACGATGGGATTCACCGCGCTCGATGGGCTGCCGATGGGCACGCGCCCGGGCCAGCTCGATCCGGGCGTCGTGCTGTACCTATTGTCCGAGAAGGGGATGACGCCGTCGAAGGTGCAGGATTTTCTCTATCGCGATTGCGGATTGAAGGGGCTTTCCGGGCTCAGCAACGACATGCGCGAGCTGGAGGCGAGCACGGATCCGCAAGCGAAGCTGGCGGTGGACTATTTCGTCTATCGCATCGGCCTCAACGCCGGAATGCTGGCGGCGGCGTTGCAGGGGATCGATGCCTTCGTCTTCACCGCCGGCATCGGCGAGAACTCGAGCGGCATCCGCGCGCGTGTGGCGGAGCAGCTCGGCTGGCTTGGCGTGGCACTCGACCCAGCCGAGAACACGCGCCATTCGCGGCTGATATCGGCAAAGACGAGTCTCGTTCCGGTCTACGTCGTCCCGACGGACGAGGAGCTCATGATTGCGCAGCACACGCTGACGCTGTTGATGAACGGCCAATCGCCCAACCCCAGACAAGAGAGGGTGTCATGATTCCAGTATTTCCGGACAGCAAGGTCGCACTAAAGGGGAAGAAGGGCCTCGTCGTCGGCATCGCCAACGACCAATCGATCGCCTGGGGCTGCGCCAGGGCGTTTCGCGCGCTCGGAGCCGATCTCGCCGTCACCTATCTGAACGACCGCGCCAAGAAGCACGTCGAGCCGTTGGCGCAGGCCCTCGAAGCGCCGATCTTCCTGCCGCTCGACGTCATGGTCGAAGGCCAGACTGAAGCGGTATTCGAGCGGATCAAGTCGGAGTGGGGGCAGCTCGATTTCCTGCTTCATTCCATCGCCTTTTCGCCGAAGGAAGCATTGCACGGCCGCGTCGTCGACGTCGGCCGCGACGGCTTTCTGAAGACCATGGACGTCTCCTGCTGGTCGTTCCTGCGGATGGCACATTTAGCCGAACCCCTGATGAAGAACGGCGGCACGATGTTCACCATGACCTATTACGGCAGCCAGATGGTGGTGGAGAACTATAACATCATGGGCGTTGCCAAGGCGGCGCTCGAAGCCGCGGTCCGCTATGCCGCTGCCGAGCTCGGTCCGAAGGGCATCCGCGTGCACGCGATCTCGCCAGGGCCGCTCGCCACCCGCGCGGCCTCGGGCATTCCGGAGTTCGACGAGCTAATGGACAAGGCGCAATCCAAGGCGCCCTCGCGCTGCCTCGTCAGCATCGACGATGTCGGCAACGCCACCGCGTTCCTGGCGCTCGACGGCGCCAAGCTGATCACCGGTGGCGTGCTCTATATCGACGGCGGCTATCACATCATCGATTGAGCGCGCAATCGCGCGTTGTCATGCCGGCGGTACGCCGATGCCGATGCACTCGAGTAATTCGCGCCAGAGCTTGCGGACGTCGGCGTGACGCTGCGCGAGCGCCGCACTGACCGCGTCGCGATGCGGCGCAAGGTCTGTGCTCTTCAGAAACAGAATCTGGGCCTGCAACAGCCGGCCACTCTCAAATTCGATCCGGCGTAGCGCCATAACAAAAGGATCCTGCGCATTGGCCTCGATCGGTAGGATCGCAGCCGGCCGTATGCCGGCATGCACGGCGTGGGCAAGCGCTGCGAGGTGAATCATTTGGGCAAGGCGAGGGTCTGCGATCCCTTCGACCGGTGCAGGCAGCCAGGCGGACTCCCAGGAGGCGAGCATGTAACCCAGGGAAGGATCCAGCACCCAGGACGTGGCGCGCAGCAGCAGCGAGACGATCTCGGTCTCGCGATAAAATTGAGCATTCAATTCGGTCTGCCATGCCGCGTCGAGCCTCGCGGGCAGCATGAAAGCGAATTGCCGAGCCAGGGCGCCGTGCGCCGAAATCAGGAATGCTGCGACCTTCGTCTGCTGGTTCGGTGGAATGCGACCGTCCGGCGCGACGGGACCGAGGAAGCCGCTCATGGCAGCGCTCGCTTGACCGGGATGGCACGCAGATGATCGTAGCCGGCAGGAAACGGCGTGAGCTCGCCGCCGGGCTGGTCCGGCGCCACCCAGACCGCTTGATTGCCCTGCCAGCGGCCGGCCAGCACGTCTTCGGCAAAGCGCGCCAGCAGATCGGCGGTCAGTGCCCCTTTCTCCAGCGTGAAGGCGTGATAGGCCCTGGGGATGATCACCAATGAGCTGTTCTGAATCTCGACACGCAATGTTTCGTGGAGAGCCCGCGGCGTCAGGAAATCGAACTCGCCGTTGAGAATCATGGTCGGAACGGCGATCGCGGACAGGCGCGGCGTGAGCGGCTGGAAGTCGAGGAAAGATTCCATCAGGTTTTGCAGCGCGTAGACGTCGTTGACCAGCCAACCTTGCCGCTTCACGCTCTCGAGCTTGTCCAGCAGTGGCTTCAGCCATTGGTCCGAGAGGTTCATGGGCAACAGGAGATCCTGGAGGTAACTCGTGCCACCGAGGATCAGGCCGGTCCGCAGCGCATTGCCAAGCAGCAAGAGTTGCGGCGACAGCTCCGCAAAGCAGCTCATCGGCACCAGCCCGGCCAGCCGCTTGCCATGCTCGATCGCATATCGCAGCGCGATCAGGCCGCCAAAGCTGATCCCGCTCAGAAAGATCGGACCGTCCCCGAGTTCGTCGATGAGGAGGCGCAGTGCAGCGACTTGATCGTCCTGGCTGATGAAGAGCCTCGGCTTGTCGGAGGCGCCCTGGCCGAGAAGATCGAAGGTCGCAACGCGAAAGCCTCGCGCCGACAAGGCCTCGCGATAGGCGCTCCACAGCTCGGAATATTGCGTCAGCCCGTTCACGAGAACATAGGCCGGTGCGCCCGCCGGCCCGTCGAGCTCATAGCGGATCCGATATGAGCCGTGGCTGAGGAAGGGCATCGCGAGGGTACCGCCGGTCTTTTGATGCCCGCGATCCTCGATTCCTCCGAGCGGATTCCATTGAGCTAGATCAAACCTTCCCCGGCCGCCCTGCCTAGCGTTTCAGGAAAATCTTCCAGGGAGGATCGCATCATGGCCGGACGAGATGCGTTGAATCGTTGCCTGTTGAGCCTGATCGTGCTGCTGCTCGGAACGGCGATCGCAACCGCACAGCCTTTCACGCGCCGTTCGTCGCAGGTGCAGCATGACGGGCTGAAGAAGACCTACGAGATCGCCAACTTCCGCCTGGGCGGCAAGTACGACCTGACCGACCCTTCCAAATGGGAGAACGGCGGCGAGGGCGGCGTCACGCTGGAATCGCTCGGGGCCGGCAAGCTGCGCACGGCTTACATCGCCGTCGGCAACGCAAGGCGCAACGCGGCGGGCGAGATCACCAATGCCATCGTGATCAACTCCTATTATTCCGGCGATTCCACCGACATGTACGAACAGTGGGTCAAGGGTGCGGCGTTGTCGGGTGGCGTACCCATCATTGGTCCGGGCCGGCCGATCGATACGGATCGTTACTATGTCATCATGGTCGATCCGCTCGGCACTTGGGGCGCGAGCAAGCCATCCGACGGCCTAGGCATCAAGTTTCCGCAATACAGCTACTACGACATGGTGCAGGCGAACTACCGCCTGCTGCGCGACGAGCTGAAGGTCGCGCGCGTCGCGCTGGTGACCGGCGTCTCCATGGGTGGCACGCAGACCTACGTCTGGGGCGTGATGCATCCGGAATATGTCAGCGCCCTGATGCCGATCGGCGGCACCACGCAATCGGATGGCGACGACCCGGTCGGCAACTGGACTTTCCAGATGATGACAGCCGCGATCCAGGGCGATCCGGTCTGGCAGGCGACCGAGGGCGACTATTACAAGCTCCCGAAGGAAAAGCATCCGGTGCCGGGCGTGGCCTTCGGCTGGTCGATCCTCGGCATGACGGGTTATGACTTTTCCTTCCGCACGACCCAGAACTGGGCGGCGGTACAGCCCGAGATTTTCTATTGGGATCCGCCGAACGAGAAGGCCGGCCTCAACGTCATTAATCGCGCCAAGCTCTACGACGCCGTCGATCTCGTCTGGCGCAATCGGGTCGGCGAGACCCATAACGTCAATCCCTATCTCGGTCGCATTCAGGCTCGCACGCTGGTGATGCACATCACCAACGACCTCTGGCTCAACTTCAAGCTGGCGCAGAAGGCTGTCGATCGCGTGCCCGGCGCTGATCTTATCGCACAGGAGAGCCCCGTCGCGCACTACGGCGTGTTCCCGATCATCAACCAGCGCAAGAACGATCCGAAGTTCGTCGCCTTCATGGATGACGTGGCGGCCCTCGATCGCGCCCAGAAATTCGTCGACAAGAATTACCGCGTGCCCGGCGTCGCCCAGACGATTGATCCCAAGAAGTCGTTCTGGAAGGCCTACGTGACCTATCCCTATCCGGTCAAATTCCGCAGTGCCAAGGACAAGAGCGGCAACTCCTGGGAAATCGGCTACATGGACGAGTATGCCGGCACCGACAAGGATCCGAAGGTGCTCGTCATCATCCACGGCAAGGGCGCGTTCGGCGGCCATTACGGCAACATCATGCAGTATGCGCTGCGCAGCGGCCTGCGCGTGATCGTGCCGGACCTGCCGCATTACGGCATGTCGGGGCCCGGCAATCTCGACAAGAATCCCGCTCGCACCATGCAGGACATGCGCGAGGTGATCTACGACCTCGTGGTCAACCAGCTCGGAGTCAAGAAGGCGTACTATCTCGGCCACTCGCTCGGCGGCCAGTTCGTCGTGGGCTACGCCCTGACCTGGCCTGATGCGGTGCAGGGCCTCGCCTTGGAGGCGCCGTCCGGCCTCGAGGAATATCCGCGCGAGATCACCATTGCCAAGGACAAGAAGGCGCCTCTGTTCGCCGACGGTCTCGGCCGAGACTTCGACAAGTGGAAGCAGGTCTGGGACCAGACCGGTATTCTCGCTGCGGAAAAGGCGCGGAGCGAGCAGAACGTCCGCGACTTCTTCTACTTCAAGAAACGTGATCCGGACACCGGCGTGGTATCGGCTGCGAAGAGCGGATACTTCTTCAACGACAGCGAATATGCCCGTTTCCATACCGAGCAACGCGCCGGGCTTACCAAGGGCAACCCGAAGGAGCTCGATCAGTGGTGCAACGTCTTCATCTTCGACATCTACACGATCGGTGCTGAGCTCCAGCAGGATGACCCGAAGAACCTCTATGAGCGGGTCACCCAGATCAAAGCGCCGATCTTCCTGGCGTTCGGCGACAAGGAGCCGTTCATTCCGACGCCTGCGTTCAACGGCCTGACGGACCTCGGCCGCGACGTCATCACGCCGTTCATGACGCGTATGACCAATGCCGGCAACCGGCCGATGCTCAAGATCTATCCGGAGACCGGACACTTCATCCACACCGACAATCCAGTGGAATACGCTGCCGATGTCGTGGATTTCGTGACCAACGGGGAGGTGGACACATCATCGCCGCTCGGAACCGATCGCATGATCAAGGGCGCCGTCGTCTCTGCCTTGCCAGTGGCGCCGACACCGCCTGGAGCGGCTCCGACGGCTGGCCTCAACAAGTAGGGCCCGGCGATGCCAAGGGTGCAGGCGGGCGAACTCCGACTCGGCTGGCGGGAGTGGGGAGGAGGCGACGTCACCGTCGTCTTCATCCACGGAAATCTCGCCAGCAAGGACTGGATCGAGCTCGCCGCGCCATTGTTTCCGATCGGGCTCCGTGTGGTTGCAATCGATTGGCGCGGCTGTGGCGACAGCGACCGGCCGAAGCCGTCGGCCGACTATTCCAACTACTCCATGCGGCAGCACGCCGAGGACATGCTGGCGGCGCTCGATACGCTCGGGATCGGCTATTGCCATCTCGCGACACATTCCACCGGCGGCATCATCGCCGCCAGAATGCTGCTCGAGCAGCCGCAGCGCTTCGGCCGTGTGTTCGCGCTCGATCCGGTAACGCCGCTCGGCATGGCCTTCGATGCCGATCAGATCGGATTATTCAGGGCCATGATGTCGAGCAAGGAGCTGACGCGGTCCGTGATGGCTACAGCCGCTTCTTCGCTGTTCGTCCCGGAGAGCATGGGGCCGAACATGGTCCCTCGCTTTCGCGAGGGGCTGGGAGAGATCCAGACGCTGTTCGATCGGATCATTGAGCAGACCTTCGGCGTATCGGAGGGGATCTGGATCGGCACGCCGGTGAACCTGACGCGGGAGAAGGAGAGCCGTGAGCTGGAGCGCCGTATGTCCGAGATCCGGCATCCGCACCTCGTGTTGTGGGGCGAGCGGGACGGTTGGATCGCGCCGGCCGATCTCCGTGCCATGGCCGAAGCGATGCCGGATTGCCGGCTGGTCATCGTGCCAGGCGTAGGGCATTCGATGAACCTCGAATCGCCGGCACTTTATGCAGGCTATTTCGGCGCCTGGTTCGGAGGACGTGCCGCGTCACCATCCACGGCGCCAAGCTGATCCCCGGCGGGGCCTCGACGTCGACGGCGGCCACCACATCGTCGATTGACGCGCTGAGCAGTCCGGGACCCATGATCGATGGTGACATATTGCCAGTGTTTTGCCCGACGGAGCAACCGGTTCCGGGCGAACAGGAAACATCCGTCAAATCAGCCCCATGTCTACTGTGCATGGGGTTGTTTTTCGACTCTTTGACTCAGCGATAGTGCAGAGCGATCAATTCGGCGACACAGGCCGGCCTCTTGCCGCCCTCGATCTCGATCACGAGATGGTAGTTGACGCGCAGCCCGTCCGGCGGCACGTCCTCCGCTTCCGTGATCGTGACCCGGCCGCGTAACTTCGAGCCCGCCGGAACCGGCGCGAGATATCGGATGCGGTCAGCACCGTAATTCAGCGTATTGCGCAGCCCCTTCAGGCCGATGACCGAGCGGATGAACAGCGGGGCAAGGGCAAGCGAGAGCAGGCCATGGGCGATGGTCTTGCCGCCCGGCATCTCCTGCTTGGCGCGCTCCTGGTCGACATGGATCCACTGCTCGTCGCAGGTCGCCTCGGCGAACTGGTTGATGCGGTCCTGCGTGATCTCGATCCAGTCGCTGGCGCCTATCTCGGTGCCGATTGCGGATTTGATCTCGTTGAAGTCGCTGAATATTCGCATGGGTTGACCTGTTCAGAGCTTCATTTCCGGAACATTGTCGGGAATGGCGAGTTCGGCCTCCGTCAAGGCCATGACCTCGCCGATGCTCATGCCGGGTGCTGTTTCCAGCAGCGTCGCCTTGCCATCGGGAAAACCGATCACGGCCATGTCGGTCACGACAAGGTTGACAGGGCGTGCCGAGGTCAGCGGCAGCGAGCATTTCACCACGATCTTCGACTTGCCCTTGGCCGCGTGCTGCATGGCGACGATCACGCGCTTGGCGCCGGTGACGAGGTCCATTGCGCCGCCCATGCCCGGGACCATCTTGCCCGGAATCATCCAGTTCGCGAGATGGCCATGCGCATCGACCTGGAGGCCGCCGAGCACGGTGACATCGACGTGGCCGCCGCGGATCAAGCCGAACGACATCGCGCTGTCGAAGGTGGATGCGCCCGGCAGCGCGCTGATCGGGCGTCCGCCGGCATCGGTGAGCGTCGGATGCGCCATGCCCTGCTCGGGGATCGGCCCGGTGCCGATCAGTCCATTCTCGGACTGGAAGAACACCTTCAGGTCCGCCGGCACATAATTGGCGACCAGGGTCGGAATGCCGATCCCGAGATTGACGAGGTTGCCGCTCCTCAGCTCCTTGGCGACACGCCGGGCGATGATGATCTGGGGATCCATGATGTCACCCGTTGGTGATGAGATAGTCGACGAGCGGCGCGGGGGTGACGACGTGATCGGGCGCGATCACGCCGACCGGGACGATATGCTCCGCCGTCACGATGACGGTGTCGGCCGCCATCGCCATGACCGGGTTGAAATTGCGCGAGGTGAGGGCGTAGGCGAGGTTGCCGAGGTAGTCGGCGAGGAAGGCGTGCACCAATGCGAATTGCGCCCGCAGCGCCGTTTCCAGCAGGAACGGCTTGCCGTCGACTTCGATCTGGCGCTTGCCTTCGGCCACCAGCGTTCCGACCCCGGTCGGCGTCAGCACCCCGCCGAGACCGCACCCGCCGGCGCGGATGCGTTCGACGAAGGTGCCTTGCGGCACGAGATCGACCGCGATCTGGTTCGCCAGCATCTGCTGCTGCGCCTTCGGATTGAGACCGATATGCGTTGCCGTCAGCTTCGACACCAGTGCCTGATCGAACAGCTTGCCGACGCCCTTGCCGGGCGTGGCCGCGTCATTCGAGATCAAGGTCAGACCCGTCTTCCTCTGGCGCACGACTTCGTCGAGCAGCCGCTCCGGCGTTCCAACTCCCATGAAGCCGCCAACCATGACGCTGGCGCCCGCCGGGATCATCGCAACGGCTTCTTCGACGGAAACAGCCTTCATGATCGAAACTCCCGGTCGCCCGACGATGGGCTGAAGGGCGGTAATGTGTGGATGTTGGCGGGCGGGCGACGGGCTCCCTTGATATGGGTCAAGGGCCTCTGGATCATTGCGCGCCGTCAGCGCGCCCTTCTCCAACGTGAACGCATGGTAGGCCTTGGGAATGATTTGGGAACCTCGACGCTGAGGCGCGCTAAAAGGCTCAAGAGAAACCGACGCTTCCGTAACAAAACCGGATGCAGTCCGGAGAGCCGAATCTTATTAAATTCAAAAGCTTGCGCTTGCATCCTAATGCTGCGTGCTATGTGCTTTGCCTGAAATCTAGAGCGAAGCACCGGGGTGCAGCACGGAATCGCGCTCGAACACCTGCGCGTCGGCGAGGTCCCGCCATTCGGACGGCGCCAAAACGACTCAATTTACGTCGAGCGTGGATCTGCCGGACACTCGCGGAGCTGATTCCCATGCCAGACATCAACAAGGTCGACCGTTCTGATTTGGCCCCCTCGATTCTGCCGGCCGGCATCCCCGAGCTCAGCGACGATGAATGCCTCGCTTGTCTCGCGCGCGCAGTCGAGGCGCCGGATTCGGCGCGGCTGGACGAGGTCGCTGGCCTCATTGGCCGCCTGGCAGTCGCCATCGAATAGGGCCGGCCCGGCCCTCCATCAGGAGAGGTTGCGGAGGGCGAAACGCGCATCGCCAACCGCTATGTTGCGTTTTGACCGAGCATGCTCCAAAAGATGCCGCGATTTTTCTCCGCGGCATCGTCCGCATTGCAGGGTCCGCAAATGTCCGGTTTTTCGACCGCGCGCCAAAAAATGGTCGATGGCCAGGTGCGCACCAATGACGTCACCGACCGTCGTGTTCTCGATGCCATGCTCACGGTGCCGCGCGAGGCCTTCGTGCCGGCCGGCCGGCAGGCGCTGGCTTACCTCGATCTCGACCTCGACGTCAGCGAAGGCGCCGCCAAGCGGTTCCTGATCAAGCCGGCGCTGACCGGCAAGCTGCTCCAGGCCGCCGAGATCGGCGCGGATGACAACGTGCTGGTCGTGGGCTGCGCCACCGGCTATCTCGCCGCACTGGCCGCCAAGCTCGCGCGTCAGGTCACGGCGACCGAGTGCGATTCGGCTTTGGCGGCCAAGGCCAGCGACGGCTTCGCCGCCCAGGGGCTTGCCAATGTCGCCTGCAAGGCGGCGGCCTGCACCGAGGGGGACCCTGCTGCTGCCCCCTATGATGTGATTCTCCTCAACGGCGCGGCCGAGGTGATGCCGGAAGCGCTGCTCGGGCAGCTGAAGGAGGGTGGGCGCCTGGTGGGGGTGTCGGCCGAATCGAGGCCGCCGCGCGCCACGATCGTGACCCGTACCCACGGCGAATTCGGTCATCGGACCCTGTTCGACGCCGCCGCCCCGGTGCTTCCCGGGCTGGAACGGGCGGCTGCCTTTGTCTTCTGACGGCCCCAAAGCCGCCCCAAATCCCGTTCTGAATCAGAAGTGTGGCCGGGATGCTGCACGCGAAGAGTTTCCACTGAGAACCACCCCCAGGTAGTTCCGTCGCGCTTGACCGCGTCCTATGTTGCGGCGGGGCAACGACTCCATTGGTACGGTACCCCGGCTCGCGGGCACGAGCAGGGCGCTAGAACGAACGGAATTTCACGGATGCATGGGGTGAAGCTCTTCACCGGAGCTGCGGTTTCGGTCCTGCTGCTGGCGCTTGCCGGGCCGACACCTGCCTTGGCGGATACGATCGAGGGCGCGCTGGTGCGCGCCTATCAGAACAACCCGCAGCTCAACGCACAGCGTGCCCAGGTGCGCTCGACTGACGAGGGCGTGCCTCAGGCCTTGTCGGGCTATCGCCCGAGGGTCAATCTGACAGCGACCGGTGGCTATTCATATCAAGATTTGCAGAGTGCCCCGGGGACCAACTCAGTCTACGGAACGAGGGTGCCTCGCAGCATTGGCGTGACGGCGACACAGACGCTCTACAATGGCAACCAGACCGCCAACCGGACCCGCGCGGCGGAGAGCCAGGTGTCTGGTACGCGTGAAGCGCTGCGCGGTATGGATCAGAGCGTACTGCTGAGCGCCGCGACGACCTACATGGACTATTTGCGGGATGCCGCCACGCTCGAAGTCCAGCGCAGCAACGTGCGCGTCCTCGAGCAGACACTGAAGCAGACCCGCGACCGCTTCAATGTCGGCGAAGTGACCCGCACCGACGTCGCCCAATCGGAAGCGCAACTGGCGGCCGGGAGGACCCAGGCGCTCACCGCTGAAGCGAATCTGACGACGACCCGCGCGAACTACCGTCGCATCATCGGCAACGAGCCCACGAATCTTGCGCCCGGCTCGCCTGTCGATCGGTTTCTGCCTCAGACGCTGGCTTCCGCCATCGAGCTCGGCCTGATCGAGCACCCCAACGTGACGGCCGCCATGTACGGCATCGACGTCAATTATCTGCAGGTCAAGATCAATGAAGGAGCGTTGCTGCCGACACTTTCGGTTCAGGCAACGGCCCAGCGGGCCGACGAACAATCCTTGATTCAGATGCGTTCGTACACCGCATCGGCGATCGCGCAGCTCACCGTGCCGATATATAATGGCGGTGGTGAATATTCGCTGATCCGCCAGTCCAAGGAGAACCTGGCGCAGCAGCGGCTCAACCTCGAAACGACTCGCGACCAGACCCGCGCGACCATTGTGCAATGGTGGGGCTCGCTGCAGGCCACCAAGGCGCAGGTGCAGTCGGCTCAGGCGCAGGTGACGGCGTCCGAGATCGCCCTGAACGGCGTCCGCGAGGAGGCCAAGGCCGGCCAGCGCACCACGCTGGACGTGCTCAATGCGCAGCAGGCGCTGGTGAACGCGCGCGTTGCGTTGGTGACCGCGCAGCACGATCGCGTGGTCGCATCGTATAACGTCCTCGCGGCGGTCGGGCGTCTATCGCCGCAGGTCCTCGGCCTTGCGACTACGACCTACGACCCCAGCGTTCACTATCATCAGGTGCGGGACAGCTGGGCGGGTGTGCGCACGCCTGACGGCCGCTGATTCCCGTAATCATCCGGTCGATCTCGCCAATAGCCGAGGTCGACCGGTGCTTTGCTTGCAATCGTCAAAATCCCTGACATAGCCTTGCCAAGATGATGCGGGTCGATTCGCCCGCGTTGATGTCGTGTGCGTAACGCTTCGGCGCCGGGGGCAGGGGCGCACCGCTGCGCGTCGAGCCGTGATCTGGGGACAAGTCGGGCTGCGGCGACGAAAATGGCGGACCCATCGTTGCGGAACCGGCCAATCCTGCCGTGCTTGGTGTAAAACAACGCATGCGAGGGCGTTGATGATGTGGAGTCGGAGATGACGCAGCCTGCAAAGGTCACAGAACCCTCGATGGAGGAGATCCTGGCCTCGATCCGGCGCATCATTGCCGACGACGAGGCAAAGCCCCCGCCGGCTGAGGCCGCCAAGCCCGAGAAGGCTGCTGCGCCCGCCGCGCCGCCGAAGCCGCAGGCGATGAACGACATTCCGCCATCCAAGGTCGCTCCGCCTAAACCCGCCGCCGAGAAGCCGGCACCGCCGCCGGCTGCAAAGCCGGCGCCGCCACCTGCGCCGGCGCCCGCGGCGGACGCATCCAACAGCCAGGACGATATCGACGCGTTGCTGGCGGGTCTCGATGCGGCCACACCTACGCCGGAGGTCCGCGCGCCCGAGCCAGAGCCCGAGCCTGAGCCCGACGTGCTCGAACTGACCGACGACATGGCGATGGACCCGACGCCACCTCCGCCGCCGCCGACCTTCCGCAAGGTCGAGCCACGCGACGATCTCGAATTCGCCGAGCCGCCGCGTCCCGCCCCGCCGCCGTCCTACGCGCCGGTGGACTTCGACGCGCCGCCGCTGCCCCCGCAGCAGCCGATCCTCGCGCAATCGACGGTCTCCGCGGTCGAATCCGCCTTCAACTCCCTGGCCCATACGGTGCTCAGCAGCAATGCGCGGACGCTGGAGGACCTGGTCAAGGAGATGCTGCGGCCGATGCTGAAGTCCTGGCTCGACGACAACCTGCCCGGCCTGGTTGAACGCATCGTGAAGGCCGAAATCGAGCGGGTCTCGCGCGGGGGCCGCTGAGGGTGGCCGAAGGGCCCTCATAAAGCCCGGCTTGGGCGTCATATTCGGGCGCCGGACCGGGCTGGAAAGCGCTGTTGCCGCCTCGTTTTCCCTGACCTTTTCGTTGACTTTTCGTTGACTTGGCCCCCTCGCGCGGCTTTCTAGCAGCCCCATGATCGAGAAAAATTACCAGCCCGCCGATATCGAAACTCGCATGTCCGTGGTGTGGGAGGACAGCCTTGCGTTCAAGGCTGGCCGGCCCGACCGCCGTGATGCCGTGCCCTTCACCATCGTGATCCCGCCGCCGAACGTGACGGGCTCGCTGCACATGGGTCACGCCCTCAACAACACGCTGCAGGACATCCTTTGCCGGTTCGAGCGCATGCGGGGTCGCGACGTGCTGTGGCAGCCCGGCACCGACCATGCCGGCATCGCCACCCAGATGGTGGTCGAGCGGCAGCTGATGGAGCGCCAGCAGCCCGGTCGCCGCGAGATGGGCCGCGAAAAGTTTCTGGAGCGGGTCTGGCAGTGGAAGGCCGAGAGTGGCGACACCATCATCAACCAGCTCAAGCGCCTCGGTGCGTCCTGCGACTGGTCGCGCGAGCGCTTCACCATGGACGAGGGCCTATCGAAGGCCGTCGTCAAGGTCTTCGTCGAGCTGCACCGTGAGGGCCTGATCTACAAGGACAAGCGGCTGGTGAACTGGGACACCAAGCTGCTCACCGCGATCTCCGATCTCGAAGTGCAGCAGACGGAAGTGAAGGGCCACCTCTGGTATCTGCGCTATCCGATCGAGGGCAAGACGTTCAACCCCGAGGATCCCTCGAGCTTCATCGTGGTCGCCACCACGCGACCCGAGACCATGCTCGGCGATACCGGCGTGGCCGTGCATCCGGAGGATGATCGCTACCAGCAGCTGATCGGCAAGAACGTCGTCCTGCCGCTGGTCGGCCGCAAGATCAAAATCGTCGCCGACGAGTATTCCGATCCCGAAAAGGGATCGGGCGCTGTGAAGGTGACGCCGGCGCACGACTTCAACGATTTCGAGGTCGGCAATCGCCACGGGCTGCGCCGGATCAGCGTGCTCGACAGGGAAGGCTGTCTCGATCTCCTCGACAACGAGGATTATCTGCGCGACCTGCCCGAAGGCGCTGCGCAATTCGCCGAGGAATTCCACAAGGTCGACCGCTTCGCTGCGCGCAAGCGCATCGTCGAGCGGCTGGAATCGTTCGGCTTCGTCGAACGGATCGAGCCGCACACCCACATGGTGCCGCACGGCGATCGTTCCAACAGCGTGATCGAGCCCTACCTGACCGACCAGTGGTACGTCGACGCCAAGACGCTGGCGAGACCTGCGATCGCGGCGGTGCGTTCGGGCGAAACGACGTTCGTGCCGAAGAACTGGGAAAAGACCTATTACGAGTGGATGGAGAACATCCAGCCCTGGTGCATCTCGCGTCAGCTCTGGTGGGGCCATCAGATCCCGGCCTGGTACGGCCCTGACGGCAAGGTGTTCGTCGCCGAGACCGAGGAGGAGGCCATCAGCCACGCGCTCGGCTATTACGTCGAGCAGGAGGTCATTACGCCCGAGCAGGGCCGCGAGATGGCGCTCGACCGCAACAAGCGGGAAGGCTTCATCACGCGCGATGAGGACGTGCTCGACACCTGGTTCTCCTCGGCGCTGTGGCCGTTCTCGACGCTCGGCTGGCCCGACGAGACGCCCGAGGTGCAGCGCTATTATCCGACCAATGCGCTGGTGACCGGCTTCGACATCATCTTCTTCTGGGTCGCCCGCATGATGATGATGGGCCTGCACTTCATGAAGGAAGTACCGTTCTCGACCATCTACATCCACGCCCTCGTCCGCGACGAGAAGGGCGCCAAGATGTCGAAGTCGAAGGGCAACGTCATCGATCCCCTCCACCTGATCGACGAATACGGCGCCGACGCGCTGCGCTTCACCCTGGCCGCGATGGCGGCGCAGGGGCGCGACATCAAGCTCGCCACCAGCCGCGTCGAAGGCTACCGCAATTTCGCGACCAAGCTCTGGAACGCGTGCCGGTTCGCGGAGATGAACCACTGCGCCGTGCCTGATGGTTTCGAGCCGGCGAAGGCAAAGGAGACGCTGAACCGGTGGATCGCGCATGAGACCGCCCACACCACGCGCGAGGTGACCGAGGCGATCGAAGCTTATCGCTTCAACGATGCAGCCGGCAGCATCTATCGCTTCGTCTGGAACGTCTACTGCGACTGGTATGTCGAGCTCGCCAAGCCCGTGCTGCTCGGTCCGGAAGGCCCCGCCAAGGACGAGACCCGCGCCATGGTCGCCTGGGCGCGCGACGAGATCCTGAAGCTGCTGCATCCCTTCATGCCCTTCATCACCGAAGAGCTGTGGGAGGTGACGGCAAAACGCGACGGCCTGCTCGCATTGGCGCCGTGGCCGCTGAAGCCGGTCGAGCCGACGCCGGAGCAGCTCGCGATGCTTGCGGCGACCACGGGACCGACCGATGCGCTCGTCTCGCCGGCCTGGGTGCTGCCGATCTTCGATCATGCCGACTTCACCGATCCGGCTGCCGAGGCCGAGATCGGCTGGGTCATCGACCTCGTCACGCAGATCCGCTCGGTGCGCGCCGAGATGAATATCGCGCCGGCAACGCTGACGCCGCTGGTGCTCGCAGGCGCTTCGGCCGAAACCAAGGAGCGCGCGCCGCGCTGGGCCGATGTCATCAAGCGTATGGCGCGGCTGTCGGACATCTCCTTCGCCGACCGCGCGCCCGACGGCGCTGTCCAGCTGCTGGTGCGCGGCGAGGTCGCCGCGCTGCCGCTCAAGGGCGTGATCGACGTCGCCGCCGAGCGCACGCGTCTCGACAAGGAGATCGGCAAGGCCGAGGCCGACATCAAGCGCGCCGAGTCGAAGCTGGCGAACGAGAAGTTCGTCGCCAACGCGGCCGAGGAGGTCGTCGAGGAGGAGCGCGAAAAGCGCGAGACGGCGCTGGCGCGCAAGGCGAAGCTGCTTGAGGCAATGGAGCGGCTGAAGCAGGCGTCTTAGAGCATGATCCGGAAAAGTGTGCAGCGGTTTTCCGGAAAGATCATGCTCAAACAATAACCTAAAGCGCGATGATGATTCATCGCGCTTTAGGCTTATTTCGGAAACGGCTTGCTCAAAAACTTCGAGCCCCTGACGCCGTAGCGCCAGGGCAGCTCGACCGCCTTGGTGATGCCGATGCGGATGCCGGTTGCGACCTCGACATCCTCGGTTCGCGCATGCAGCGCGATGGGAGGCCGGTCCAGCGGCAGGGCGTTGTGCGCGATGGTGATGCCGAGCGCCTCGGTCAGCTTGCCAGGGCCCGAGCACAGCGCACGCACCTCCTGCAGATGCCGGCGTCGGCGCATCGCAGCCAGGCCATGCGTCGGCTCCAGCGCACGGATCAACACGGCGCTGGCCGAGCCTTCCTCCTCGCAGACGAAGTTGACGCACCAATGAATGCCGTAGGAGCGGTAGACATAGGCAAAGCCAGGTGGGCCAAACATGACCTGGTTCCGCTGCGTCGGCCCGCGATAGGAGTGCGCCGCCGGGTCGGTATGGTGATAGGCCTCGACCTCGACGATGATCCCGCCGACGCCGTCGACGAGCATGGTGGCGCCGATCAGGTCGGGCGCGACCTCATGGACGCTGCGTCCGAAGAAGGCGCGCTTCAGGGGCTTGCCGAGCCGCGGTGGTGAAGCGTTCGAGATTGGAGCCATTCGAGGTGAGAATCGCCTGAGAACAGAGCAAGATATTGCCCATATCTGCCATGTTCCCTGAAGCGGGGCGAGCCGGGTTGCGATGCCAGGCCAGACCGACTAGGTAGGACCTGAACAGACCGGACACCCCATGGTCGTTATTGTCGATACCATCTCGAACCCGCTGCGCCCGCGCCACCCCGAAAAGGTGAATCGGCCCGATTCCGCTTCGCCGCCGAAGCCGGACTGGATCCGCGTGCGCGCGCCGAACACCCGCGGCTATGCCGATACCCGCAACATCGTGCGCGCCAACGGCCTGCACACGGTGTGCGAGGAAGCGGGCTGCCCGAACATCGGCGAGTGCTGGGACAAGAAGCACGCGACCTTTATGATCATGGGTGACACCTGCACCCGGGCCTGCGCCTTCTGCAACGTCAAGACCGGCCTGCCCAATGCACTGGACGCGGCCGAGCCGCAGCACGTTGCCGAGGCCGTGGCCAAGCTCGGCCTGGCCCACGTCGTCATCACCTCGGTCGACCGCGACGACCTCACTGACGGCGGTGCCGAGCATTTCGCTCGGACTATCCGCGCGATCAGGGCCGCGTGTCCCTCGACCACGATCGAGATCCTGACGCCCGACTTCCTGCGCAAGGAGGGGGCGCTCGAAATCGTCGTCGCGGCGAAGCCCGATGTCTTCAACCACAATCTCGAGACGGTGCCGTCGCGTTATCTCACGGTCCGGCCCGGCGCGCGCTACTTCCATTCGATCCGGCTGCTGCAGCGGGTCAAGGAGCTCGATCCCACCATCTTCACCAAATCCGGCATCATGGTCGGCCTCGGCGAAGAGCGCCACGAGGTGCAGCAGGTGATGGACGATCTACGCTCGGCCGACGTCGACTTCCTGACCATCGGACAATATCTGCAACCGACCCGCAAGCATCACGCGGTGATGCGCTACGTGCCGCCGGACGAGTTCTCGTCCTACGAAAAGATCGCCTACACGAAGGGCTTCCTGATGGTGTCGGCAAGCCCGCTCACCCGCTCGTCGCATCATGCCGGCGAGGATTTCGCGAGACTGAAGGCTGCGCGGGCAGCTCACGCCCGCTGACGTACCATGCATCGAGTTTCGAGCAAGCACCGTGTCAACCACAGCGCGTCCGAGATGTTTGATCTGGTCGCCGATGTCGAGCGCTACCCGGAATTCGTGCCGCTGTGCAGCGCGCTGAAGGTGCGCCAGCGCATGGCGAAACCCGACGGCACCGAGGTGCTGGTCGCCGACATGACGGTGTCGTTCAAGCTGGTCAAGGAATCCTTCACCAGCCGCGTGACGCTCGACCGCGCCAATCTGAAGATCCTGGTCGAATATCTGCAAGGTCCGTTCAGGAATCTGGAAAACCGTTGGACGTTCGAGCCCAAGGGCGAGGGCGTCTGCGACGTCGGCTTCTTCCTCGCCTACGAATTCAAGAGCCGCATGCTGGCGATGCTGATGGGCTCGATGTTCGATGCCGCCTTCGCGCGGTTCTCGACGGCGTTCGAGAAACGGGCGGACGCGATCTACGGCCGGCCGAAGCTGGCGTCGACGTAGTCGCGATCAGCACTGCTCTCTCCACCGTCATTGCGAGCGCAGCGAAGCAATCCAGGGCGTCTCCGCGGAGGGATTCTAGATTGCTTCGCTGCGCTCGCAATGACAATGGAGCGGCGGGCGTGCCCTCCCAATCCAACATCGCTCCGTGTTCCCCATCAGCATCCACCGGGATCATTTCGCATCGCGGCGCGTTCTCAACCGACTGACCGGGTTGGAGCCGCCATGACCATCAATTTCGACACGCTGAAAGCTTCGCTTGTCCTGTATGGCCTGAACGCGATCTACGCGGTCCTGCTGCTCGCGGTCGGCTGGTATCTGTCCGGCGCGATGCAACGCTTCGTCACGCGCGTCCTCAGCGTTACGCACCGCGTCGACCCGCTGGTGACGCTGTTCGTAGGCAGCCTTGCGCGCTATGGCGTGCTCGCGGTCGTCGGCATCGCCGTGCTGCAGCTGTTCGGCATCCAGACGGCGAGCCTCGTTGCCGTGCTGGGCGCGACCTCGCTCGCCATTGGTCTTGCCTTGCAGGGCACGCTGTCCAATCTCGCCGCCGGCGTGATGCTGCTCTTGTTCCGGCCATTTCACATCGGCGATGATGTCGAGGTCGCCGGCAAGGCGGGCAAGGTGAGGTCGCTGTCGCTGTTCATGACCGAGCTGGTCGCGCCCGACAACACGCAAATCCTTTTGCCGAATGGACAGGTCTGGGGCGCGGCCATCATCAACCACAGCGCCTATCCTGGCACGGGCGAGATCAAGGTGACGTTTCCGGTCCCCGCCGGCGCCGTTCCGGCGCTGGCCGATCGCATCCTGAAGGAGCTTCGCAAGGATTCCCGCATCGACGATCAGGCGCAACCTGCCGTCTCCGTCAGCAAGGTCCTCGATGTCGCCAATCCCGCCGCGCCGATCCTGGAATTGACGGTTAGCGCCAAGGCGAAACCGTCTGAAGCTGGCGCGGTCAAGCAGTGCGTGCTCGATCATGCGAGCGCGCTGCTTGCCACGGCCGCCTGAGACGATTTATCCCCGCGGCGGACGTGGCGGCCTGCGTTTGACCACATGCCGGCGCGGTGAGCGCGTCACACGCGGGCGCAGGCGGCTGGCGGCGGTGCGCTGCGGCTTGGCCGCGACTTGCGGGCCGCGGGCCAGATCCATCAGCATGCGCAAAGCCTCGACAACGGAACGGGCGCGCACCGCGCTGCGGCCGATGGCGCCGAAGCGGTGCTCGCGGTGGATGATGCGGCCGTCGCGCGCGGCGGCGGCGAAGTGCACGAGACCGACCGGCTTGCCGGGCGTGGCGCCGCCCGGGCCGGCGATGCCGGTGATGGCGACCGCGAGATCGACATCGGCGCGCTCAAGCGCACCGATTGCCATTGCGGTCGCGGTCTCCTTGCTTACGGCGCCGAAATTGGCCAACGTGCTCGCCTCGACGCCAAGCATCGCGCGCTTGGCCTCGTTGGAATAGGTGACGAAGCCGCGGTCGATGACATCGGACGAGCCGGGAATGTCGGTCAGTGCGCCCGCGACGAGACCGCCGGTGCAGGATTCGGCCGTTGCGATCGTCAGCTTGCGCATCCGGCACAGATCGAGCAGCGAGCGGGAGAGGGCGCGTGCGTCGCTGCCGCCCATGGCCTAGACGCCCCAGGGAAGGCGGATGGTGGCGCTCGCGGTCGCCGCGATGCCTTCCTCGCGGCCGGTGAAGCCGAGCCGCTCGCTGGTGGTCGCCTTCACTGCGATGCGCGAGATGTCGACGCCGGAGATCTCGGCGATGCGCGCGCGCATGGTGTCGCGCAACGGGCCGATCTTCGGCCGCTCGCAGATCAGCGTGACCTCGAGATTGGCGACGCGGCCGCCGCGCGCTGCGACGCGCTCGATGGCATATTTCAGGAACTGGTCGGAGGAGGCGCCCTTCCACTTCGCATCGCTCGGCGGGAAGTGCGAGCCGATGTCGCCGTCGGCGAGAGCGCCGAGAATGGCGTCGACCAGCGCATGCAGGCCGACATCGCCGTCGGAATGAGCCAGGAAACCCTTGGTGTGCGGCACGCGCACGCCGCAGATCATGACATGGTCGCCTTCGCCGAAGGCGTGCACGTCGTAGCCGGTGCCGGTCCTGATGTCGCCGAGCTGGGCGGCCAGGCGCGCTTCCTCGCGCACGAAATCCTCGGGAGTTGTGAGCTTCATGTTGGCAACATCGCCTTCAAAGGTTGCAACCGTCAATCCCGCCCATTCGGCAATCGCGGCATCGTCGGTGAAATCCGAGCGTCCATCCCTTGCCGCACGACGATGCGCCTCGAGGATGACGTCGAAACGAAAGGATTGCGGCGTCTGTGCGATCCGCAAGGAAGCGCGCTCCGGCGTGGCCTCGACGTTGCCGCTTTCGCCGGTGACCTTGATGGTGTCGGTGACGGCAACGGTGGGGATCGCAGCGCCGGTGCGGCTCGCCGCCTCGATCGCGCGCGAGATCACGCCTTCCGAGACGAAGGGGCGCGCGGCGTCGTGGATCAGCACGATGTCCGGATTGTGCTTGGCCAGCGCTTCGAGGCCGGCGAGCACCGAAGCCTGCCGCGTCGCGCCGCCATTGGTCGGTGGCTCGTGCCTGAGCCCTGCGACCGCTGCGGTGAACATGGCGCTGTCGTCGAGGTTCACCACCGGCTGCACCGCGAACACCTCAGTGTGACCGCTGAAGGCTTCCATGGCGCGGCGGATCACGGGCACGCCGCCGATCTCGCGATATTGCTTCGGCCCGCCGGCGCCGGCGCGCAGTCCACGCCCGGCTGCGACGAGGACGACCGCGGTGCGCTGTGATTTCGCCATAGGACTCAAATACTCAATTGCTAATGAAAGAGCAGGGGGTGATTTGCCGGCATGCCTCTAGCACGGCAGGCCCGCAAAAAAAGGGGGTTTCCCCGGATTGTGGGAAACAGCATTTTGCTGCACTGCACTTGAAAGATCTGCAGAACTGTCTAAACTGTAGGCATGACGCTTGACTGCACAAGAATTGTGCGCAAGATAGATCATGGCAGGCGCGATGAGGCCCTGCCCAGTCAACGGGACCCCTGTGACCGGCTCGGCAGTATCAGGCTCTAAGCCGTTGAAAATAGGCGATATTGAAGTCGCCACCCCGGTCTTCCTGGCGCCGATGTCGGGTGTGACTGACTCGCCCGTCCGCCGGCTGGCCGCCGAGCTTGGGGCTGGTCTCGTTGTGTCTGAAATGACCGCGAGCGATGAGCTCGCCAATGGCCACCGGATGTCCCGGTTGCGCTGCGAAGCCACTGGCATCGGCCCGCATGTGGTCCAGCTCGCCGGCTGCGAGATGCATTGGATGGCCGAAGGCGCCCGGATCGCCGAAGCGGAAGGCGCCGATATCATCGACATCAACATGGGCTGTCCCGCCCGACACGTCACCGGCGGCCAGTCCGGCTCGGCCTTGATGCGCGACCTCGACCACGCCGTCAGCCTGATCGAAGCGACGATCGCGGCGGTGAAGGTGCCGGTGACGCTGAAGATGCGCCTCGGTTGGGACGACCGCAGCCGCAACGCGCCGGAGCTGGCGCGACGTGCCGAGGCCGCTGGAATCAAGCTCGTCACCGTGCACGGCCGCACCCGCTGCCAGTTCTACAAGGGCGAGGCCGATTGGGATGCGATCCGCGCCGTGCGCGAGGCCACCTCCCTTCCGCTCGTCGTCAACGGCGACATCACCTCCTACGAGAAGGCGCTGGCGGCATTGGACGCCTCGGGCGCCGACGCCGTGATGATCGGCCGCGGCGCGCAGGGCCAGCCCTGGCTGCCGGGCCAGATCGGCCGCCGTCTGAACGGCGGGGCCGAGGAAGCCGTGCCCTCGCTCCAAACGCAGCTGCATTATGTCCGCACGCTCTATGACGGCGTTTGTGCGCTCTATGGCCTGCGCATCGGACTGAGGCACGCCCGCAAGCATCTGGGCTGGGCGCTCGACGTCGCAGCGCAGGCGAGCCGTGCGCCGGCCGAGAAGCTGAAATCCTGGCGGCAGAAGATCCTGGTCTCGGAGGATCCGCGCCTCGTTCACGATGCACTGCAAGACGCCTTCGACGACTTCGCATGGAGCGCTGCTGCATGAGTTCAGCCGCTGAACATCGTCGGCCGCTTCAGTCCGACAGCGACGCAATCCTGGATGCTTTGCCCAACCCCGTGCTCATGATCGGGCCCGACGGCAAGATCGTCGCCGCCAACATCGCCACCGAAGCCTTCTTCGAGATCTCCACGCAATTCCTGAAGCGGCAGTCGCTAAAGGAGCTGGTCCCGTTCGGCAGCCCGTTGCTGGCGCTGATCGACCAGGTGCGCTCTTCGAACGCGCCGGTCAACGAATACAAGGTCGATCTCGGCACGCCGCGCATGGGCGGCGACCGCCAGGTCGACCTGCATGTTGCGCCGCTCACCGAGCGGCCCGGCCATATCGTCGTGATGCTGCAGGAGCGCACCATCGCCGACAAGATGGATCGGCAGCTCACCCATCGCAGCGCAGCGCGCTCGGTGATAGCGCTAGCAGCAATGCTCGCGCATGAAATCAAGAATCCGCTTTCGGGCATTCGCGGCGCAGCGCAGCTGCTCGAGCAGCAGGCCTCGTCCGAGGACCGCATGCTGACGCGGCTGATCTGCGACGAGGCCGACCGCATCGTGACGCTGGTCGACCGCATGGAGGTGTTCGGCGACGAGCGCCCCGTGGTGCGCGGCCCCGTCAACATCCATTCGGTGCTCGATCACGTCAAGCGGCTGGCGCAGTCGGGCTTTGCCCGCAACATCCGCTTCGTCGAGGATTACGATCCCTCGCTGCCGCCGGTGCTGGCGAACCAAGACCAGCTGATCCAGGTGTTCCTCAATCTCGTGAAGAACGCCGCCGAAGCGCTGATCGACGTGCCCGATGCCGAGATTCAGCTCACCACCGCGTTCCGACCCGGTGTGCGCCTGTCAGTCCCCGGTCAAAAATCGCGGGTATCCCTTCCGCTCGAATTCTGCGTGAAGGACAACGGACCCGGCGTGCCCGACGATCTTCTGCCCAACCTGTTCGATCCCTTCGTGACCACCAAGCAGACCGGCTCGGGTCTCGGCCTTGCGCTGGTCGCCAAGATCGTCGGCGATCACGGGGGCATCATCGAATGCGAATCTCAGCCGCGCAAGACCACCTTCCGCGTGCTGATGCCGATGTATTCCACATCGGTCAAACACGCCGATCAAAGCAGTCGCGACGGCTCTGCCGGGAAGTCGTCGCCTGCGTCACAGGGGGCAAAATGAGGATCAACGATGCCCGCAGGTAGCATTCTCGTAGCCGATGACGATACCGCCATCCGCACCGTTCTCAATCAGGCACTGTCCCGCGCCGGTTACGAAGTGCGGCTGACCGGCAATGCCGCAACGCTGTGGCGCTGGGTCAGCCAGGGCGAGGGCGATCTCGTCATCACCGATGTGGTGATGCCGGACGAAAACGCCTTCGACCTGTTGCCGCGGATCAAGAAGATGCGGCCGAACCTGCCCGTCATCGTCATGAGCGCGCAGAACACCTTCATGACGGCGATCCGCGCCTCCGAGCGCGGGGCTTACGAATATCTGCCAAAGCCCTTCGACCTGAAGGAACTGATCGCCATCGTCGGCCGCGCGCTCGCCGAGCCGAAGGAGCGGACCTCGTCGCCGGACGAGGACGCCGAGATGGAGGCGATCCCGCTGGTCGGCCGCTCGCCGGCGATGCAGGAAATCTACCGGGTGCTGGCGCGCCTGATGCAGACCGATCTCACCGTGATGATCACGGGTGAGTCCGGAACCGGCAAGGAACTGGTGGCGCGAGCGCTGCACGATTACGGCAAGCGCCGCAACGGCCCCTTTGTCGCGGTCAACATGGCGGCGATCCCGCGCGATCTCATTGAGTCCGAATTGTTCGGCCACGAGCGCGGTGCCTTTACCGGCGCCAACACCCGCGCCTCCGGCCGGTTCGAGCAGGCCGAGGGCGGCACGCTGTTCCTCGACGAGATCGGCGACATGCCGATGGAGGCGCAGACCCGCCTGCTGCGTGTATTGCAGCAGGGCGAATACACCACGGTTGGCGGCCGCACTCCGATCAAGACCGACGTGCGCATCGTCGCGGCGTCCAACAAGGACCTGCGCGTGCTGATCCAGCAGGGCCTGTTCCGCGAAGACCTGTTCTTCCGCCTCAACGTCGTCCCGCTGCGGCTGCCGCCCTTGCGCGAGCGCATCGAGGACCTGCCGGATCTCGTGCGGCACTTCTTCACGCTGGCCGAGAAGGACGGTCTGCCGCCGAAGAAGCTCGACACGCTGGCGCTGGAGCGGCTGAAGCAGCACCGCTGGCCCGGCAACGTGCGCGAGTTGGAAAACCTCGCCCGGCGGCTCGCCGCGCTCTATCCGCAGGACGTGATCACGTCCTCCGTCATCGACGGCGAACTCGCGCCGCCCTCGGTCAGCCCGGGGGCTGCGGTCCAGCAGGGGGTCGACAATCTCGGCGGCGCCGTGGAGGCGTATCTGTCCTCGCACTTCCAGGGCTTCCCGAACGGCGTGCCGCCGCCTGGCCTCTATCACCGTATCCTCAAGGAGATCGAGGTGCCGCTGCTCACGGCCGCGCTCGCCGCCACCCGTGGCAACCAGATCCGCGCCGCGGACCTGCTCGGCCTCAACCGCAACACGCTGCGGAAGAAGATCCGGGATCTCGACATCCAGGTGTATCGGAGCGGGGGCTGACTTTCTTGCGACGAACGCCAAACGCGCTAGCGCGGACCGGTGGCTCAGCTCCCCCTACCAAGGCAGAGCTGAGCCTGTCCGGATCGCGCTGGCCGTTGTGGCTGACGCGGTGAGCACAAGTCCCGACGGGACTCTAATGTTCCGCCCGCACATTCAAATTGGTCGTCGGCCGCAGCGCGGCCATTGCGCCTATCTGACCAGTCCGCCGGAGGCTGGCACCACGCTCGCGACATTCAGCGGCGGCTGCTGAAGGCCGAGGCCGTTGACCAGGAGGTCGGCGGCCACGATCAGCAGCAGAACGGCCGAAACCATCGTCGCGAGAAAGATCCTATCCATGCGGATTAAGCCGGGACGGCGGGAATCCGTTCCGCCCAGGCGGCATGTGCCTGTGGATTGCGCGGGTCCGCCAGGGCGAACACGCCGCGGAATTGTCGCAATTCGGCAACAATGTGGTACGAATACATCAGTATCCGCGCGTCCGCGGACCCGTTTTCAGCATCATTGCCGGAATGACCAGCGCAGATACCTCGGCCGCACACTTTGACACGGCCCCAGCGGAAGAGCCCCGGCGTTGGTCGGTGCGACGCTGGCTGGCACCCTTTGCCGTAGCGCTGGCGCTGTTGTCGGCCTTCCTGACCTTCCTGGTCCTGACGGGTCTGAGCACGATCGAGCCGACGCCCGGGGTGGTCCGCACATTCTATCTGATCAATGCCGCCACGATCCTGCTGCTGGTCGGGATCATTATCCGGGAACTCTGGCAGCTGATCCTGGCGCGGCGGCGGGGCAGGGCGGCGGCGCGTCTCCACGTCCAGATCGTCAGCCTGTTCTCGATCGTGGCGGTGCTGCCGGCGGTGCTGGTCGCCGTCGTCGCCAACGTCACCATCGAGCGCGGCCTCGACCGGCTGTTCTCCGGGCCGACCAAGGAGGTGATCCAGAACTCGCTGACGATCGCGCGGGCCTATATGCAGGACCATGCCCAGCTGATCCGCGGCGACATTCTCGGCATGGCCAACGACATCGCCCATGCCCGGCCGCTCTACGACCAGGACCGCCGCTCGTTCCGCGAGATGCTGACGGCGAGCGCCGCGTCGCGCAACCTGCCGGGCGCGATGATCATCGACAAGAACACCAACATCCTGGAATCCGCCGACACCGGCATGCGGCTCGCTTATTCGCCGCCCGCGCCGGACTTTCTCAGCAACGTCAACGAGAACGAGCCCGAGATCGCGGTCCTTCCCGATGCGAGCTTCGTTGCCGCGGTGATCCGCCTGCGCGCCTTCAACGACACCTTTCTCTATGTCGCCAGGCCGCTTGATCCGAATGTCGTCAATCAGCTCAAGCAGACCGAGGTCAGCGTCGCCGAATACGCCCAGATCGAATCGCGCCGGCTCGGCATCCAGGTCGCCTTCGCGCTGATGTTCGCGGTGATCGCGCTGACCATTCTCATGGCTTCGGTGCTGATCGGTCTCAACTTCGCCAACTCGCTGGTCTCGCCGATCCGGCGGCTGATGAACGCGGCACATACAGTTTCGACCGGCGACCTGCACGTCCAGGTGCCCGTGCACCAGTCGGAGGGCGATCTCGCCCAGCTGGGCGAGACCTTCAACAAGATGACGCAGGAATTGCGCAGCCAGCGCGACGAGCTGGTCAATGCCAGCGACCTCATCGACAGCCGCCGCCGCTTCATCGAGGCGGTGCTGTCATCCGCGAGCGCCGGCATCATCGGCGTCGACGCGTCCGGCAGCGTCGGCATCCTCAACCGCTCCGCAGAGAAACTGATCGGGCACTCCGAAGCCGAGACGCTCGGCCATCCGCTCTCCGACGTGCTGCCCGAGCTCGACGAGATGATGAAGACGGCGCGGGAAGGCACCCAGCGCCTGGTGCAGGGCCAGATCACGATCACCCGTGACGGCACCGAGCGCAACCTGTCGGTCCGCGTCAGCGCCGAGAAGAACCAGCCGCACGACAGCTATATCATCACGCTCGACGACATCACCGAGCTGGTCTCGGCGCAGCGTACCTCGGCCTGGGGCGACGTGGCGCGCCGCATCGCGCATGAGATCAAGAACCCGCTGACGCCGATCCAGCTCTCGGCCGAGCGCATCCGCCGCAAGTTCGGCAAGGACATCACCGAGACCAAGGACAAGCAGATCTTCGACCAGTGCACCGATACCATCGTCCGCCAGGTCGACGACATCAGGCGCATGGTCGACGAGTTCTCGCGCTTTGCGCGGATGCCGAAGCCCGTGATGGAAGGCGAGGACGTCGCCGACACGGTGCGCCAGGCCGTGTTCCTGATGAAGGTCGCCCATCCCGAAATCGACATCGAGGCCGAGTTCAGGCAGGATCCGCTGCGCGCCCAGTTCGATCGGCGCCTGATCTCGCAGGCGGTCACCAACATCGTCAAGAACGCCACCGAGGCGATCGAGCAGGTCCCGCCCGAGGAGCTCGGCAAGGGGCGTATCGACGTCGTGGTGTCGCGCGAGGGCGACGACGTGCTGATCGACGTCATCGACAACGGCATCGGCCTGCCCAAGGTCGCGCGCTCGCGCCTGCTCGAGCCCTACGTCACCACGCGCGCCAAGGGCACCGGGCTGGGCCTTGCCATCGTCGGCCGCGTGCTGGAAGACCATGGCGGGCGGATCGAGCTGAAGGACGCCTCCGACTTCCGTCCAGGCCAGCGCGGTGCCTGGATGCGCATGCGCTTTGCCGTGTCAGGACAACCCGCGAAATCCGCGACAACGGAGCAAGGGCCGGCGGTCAACGGTGCGAATGGGATAACCTCCAAGCCCGACATCACGCAAACGGCGACGGAATCCGTCGCGACCCAGGCAACAAAAGAGCCGGCCGCCGGAACCAAAGAGCCGGCTGAAAAGACCAATGATTCAACCAAAATCGAAGCCTCAACAGGCAGCTGACAAGACAGGCGCGATCCATGGCAAGTGAAATTCTGATTGTCGATGACGAAGCCGATATTCGCGATCTCGTTGCAGGCATTCTCGAAGACGAGGGGTTCGTCACCAGGACCGCGCGTGACAGCGACACGGCGCTCGCCGAGATTGCCAATCGTCGGCCGCATCTGGTGTTTCTCGACATCTGGCTGCAAGGCTCCAAGCTCGACGGCCTGCAGCTCCTGGAGCAGGTCAAGAAGGACAATGCCGACCTGCCCGTCGTGATGATCTCCGGCCACGGCAACATCGAGACCGCGGTCGCCGCGATCAAGCGCGGCGCCTACGACTTCATCGAGAAGCCGTTCAAGGCCGACCGCCTCATCCTGGTCGCGACCAGAGCGCTGGAGAACTCGCGGCTGAAGCGCGAGGTCAAGGAACTGAAGCAGCTCGCCCCGAGCGCCAGCCAGCTCGTCGGCCGCTCGCCCAGCATGAACCAGCTGCGCCAAACCATCGAGCGGGCGGCCAAGGCCAACAGCCGCATCCTGATCGTCGGCCCCGCCGGGGCCGGCAAGGAGCTGACCGCGCGCACGCTGCATATCGCTTCGGGCCGCGCCGACGGTCCGTTCGTCGTCATCAACGCCGCCGCGATCACGCCCGAGCGAATGGAGCATGAGATGTTTGGCGTCGAGCAGTCCAATGGCGAGCAGCCGCGCAAGCCCGGCGCGCTCGAAGAGGCGCATGGCGGCACGCTGTTCATCGACGAGATCGCGGACATGCCGCGCGAGACCCAGAACAAGATCCTGCGCGTGCTGGTGGAGCAGTCGTTCCAGCGCGTCGGCGGCACCGCCAAGGTGCAGGTCGACGTGCGCATCATCTCATCGACCGCCCGCAATCTCGAGGAGGAGATCGCGGCCGGCCGTTTCCGCGAGGACCTCTACCACCGGCTCTCGGTGGTGCCGATCCGCGTGCCCGCACTGTCGGAGCGGCGCGAGGACATTCCGGAACTGATCGATTATTTCATGGAGCAGATCTCGGCCGGCAGCGGCCTGCCCAAGCGCCAGATCGGTCAGGACGCGATGGCGGTGCTGCAATCGCATGTCTGGCCCGGCAATGTGCGCCAGCTCCGCAACAACGTTGAAAGAGTCATGATTCTGGCCGCCGGCGGGCCGGAAGTCATCATCACCGCCGACATGCTGCCGCAGGATGTCGGCTCGATGGTGCCGGCGATGCCGACCAGCAACAATGGCGAGCACATCATGGGCCTGCCGCTGCGCGAAGCACGCGAGGTGTTCGAGCGCGACTATTTGATTGCACAGATCAGCCGTTTCTCAGGAAATATTTCTCGAACGGCCGAGTTCGTTGGCATGGAACGTTCGGCCTTGCACCGGAAGTTGAAAGCGCTCGGCGTCGGCTAATGCTGCGACGGCATCTCGGGAATAGGCAAAGAAAATCATCGATTTCCGTAATTTTTCGGGGCAATAGGGCCACGCCTGCCGCTTCAAGCGGCTTGCCTAATACCCCGACCTGTCCTCTAATCGAACCGCTGTTCCTTCCGAGGGGGATCTCATGAGGGACGGCAACCGGAGGAGGCCCCGAACTCCACAAAGAGGGCCGCATTCGGCGCAATAAAAAGAAACTCAAAGCGAGAAAAAAACAATGGCGGCAGACCGCGCACAAAACCTACAGGACACCTTCCTTAATCACGTTCGCAAAACCAAGACGCCACTGACGATCTTTCTGGTCAACGGAGTGAAGCTCCAGGGCATCGTGACCTGGTTCGACAATTTCTGTTTGCTGCTTCGGCGCGACGGTCATTCGCAGCTGGTCTACAAGCATGCGATCTCGACCATCATGCCGGGCGCTCCGATTCAGTTGTTCGAAGGCGGCGAGGACCAGCCGGCTTGAGAGTGACCTGATTGGAACCCCGGAATTTCGACGGGGATGCCGACCGTCCGCGGTCGGCAGGGGCTACGCAGACGGGGCGGGTGCTTGTCATCGGCCCCTACTTGCGCGTGCGCGCGGGCAGCGCCGACGTGCAATCGGTGACTCATGCCTTGCGCGATACCGAGGCCCGGCTTGATGAAGCCGCGGGCCTCGCGCGGGCGATTGATCTCGTCATTGCCGACGCCATCGTCGCGCCGGTCAGCCAGATCCGCCCCGCGACCTATATCGGCAAGGGCAAGGTCGAGGAGATCGCCGGGCTGATCAAGACCCTCGAGGTCGAGCTCGTTGTGATGGATTGCGCATTGTCGCCGATCCAGCAGCGCAATCTCGAAAAGGAATGGCACGCCAAGGTGCTCGACCGCACTGGGCTCATTCTCGAAATCTTCGGCCGCCGCGCCAAGACCCGGGAAGGCTCGCTGCAGGTCGAGCTTGCGCATCTCAACTACCAGCGCTCGCGCCTGGTGCGCTCCTGGACCCATCTCGAACGCCAGCGCGGCGGTTTCGGCTTCATGGGCGGTCCCGGCGAGACCCAGATCGAGGCCGACCGCCGCCTGATCCAGGAGCGCATCTCCAAGCTCGAGAGCGAGCTGAAAAAGGTGCAGGCGACGCGGCGTCTGCATCGCGCCGGCCGCCAGCGCGTGCCGTATCGTGTCGTCGCGCTGGTCGGCTACACCAATGCCGGCAAGTCGACGCTGTTCAATCGCCTAACCCGCGCCGATGTGCAGGCGGCCGACATGCTGTTCGCGACGCTCGATCCCACCTTGCGGGCGCTCAACCTGCCACATGGCGGCAAGGCGATGCTCTCGGATACCGTCGGCTTCATCTCCAACCTGCCGACGCAGCTCGTCGCCGCCTTCCGCGCCACGCTGGAGGAGGTGCTGGAAGCCGATGTCATCCTGCATGTCCGCGACATCTCGCATGAAGACGCCGAAGCGCAGCAGAGCGACGTCGATGCGGTGCTGCGCCAGCTCGGCATCAACCCGGACGATTCCGGCCGCATCATCGAGGTCTGGAACAAGATCGATCGTTTCGACCCCGAGCAACGCGAAGAGCTGCTCAACATCGCCGCGCGCAGGCCGGAGGATCATCCGGCGATGCTGGTCTCAGCCGTGTCGGGCGAGGGCGTCGATGCTCTGCTCGCCGCGATCGAGCAGCGGCTCGCGGCGAAAAGGACCACGCTCGATCTCTCCATCGACGCCGCCGACGGCGCCGGCATCAGCTGGCTGCACCGCAATGCCGAGGTGCTGTCGAAGGAGCTCCACGACGGCCGCTTCGACATGACCGTGCGGGTGGACGAGACCAAGCGGGATATCGTGGTGAACAGGTTCGACGCGGTGCCACATCTGCCGGCGTGAGGCCGGCGCGCATCTGGACTACGCGGTTCGCGTCTCCGAAGTCACCTTCGTCTCCACTTTCGCGGCATTCCACAGCGCATCCATCTCCGCCAGCGAGGCCTGCTCGAGCGTCCGGCCCTGCGCCTCCAGTGCGCGCTCGATATAGGCGAAGCGCCGCTCGAATTTTGCATTCGTCGCGCGGAGCGCAGCCTCCGGATCGGCATCGACATGGCGGGCGAGGTTGACGAGGGCGAACATCAGGTCGCCGGTCTCTTCCGCAATCTCCCGCTTGTCGTTGCGGTCCAATGCCGCCTCGATCTCGTCGACCTCCTCGCGGATCTTGTGCAGCACCGCGCGCGGGTCGTTCCAGTCGAAGCCGACGGTGGAGGCCTTGCGCTGCAGCTCCATCGCACGCGTCAGCGCGGGCTGGCCGGCCTTCACGCCCGAGAGCAGCGACTTGTGCGTCGGCGCCTCCTCCGGCGGCCGGCGCGCGGCGCGTTCGGCTTTCTCCTCCGCCTTGATGCGGTCCCAGACCTCCTTGACGTGAGAGGAGGCGAGATTGCCGTCCTTGTCGGCGAAGACGTGGGGATGACGGCGGATCATCTTGCGGGTGATGGCCAGGACCACGTCACCAAAATTGAACGCGTTCTGCTCAGAAGCCATCTGGGCGTGGAACACCACCTGGAGCAGGAGATCGCCAAGCTCCTCTCTGAGATCGTCGAGATCGCCGCGGGTGATGGCGTCGACCACCTCATAGGCTTCCTCGATCGTGTAGGGCGCGATCGTCGAAAAATCCTGCTCGAGGTCCCAGGGGCAGCCGGTCACCGGCGTGCGCAGCGCCGCCATGATCTCAATCAGGCGGGAAATGTCGCGGGAAGGGGTCATTGCCGGGCAGTCTCCTGGGATCCAGAGCCTTATGCCAAAAGCGGGCCTCCGATCCCAGCACAAGGCGGCGGAACTGGCCGATTTCCACCGATTGGCGGGCAAGTCGTGCGATGCTAAAGCGCGGGCCATGAGTGATGCATTTTCCTCACAAACCGCGCTGGTGCTGTTCTCCGGCGGCCAGGATTCCACCACCTGCCTCGCCTGGGCGCTGAGCCGTTTCGCCCGCGTGGAGACGCTGGGGTTCGAGTACGGCCAGCGCCACGCCATCGAGCTTGCCTGCCGCGACCGCCTGCTCGACGGCATCAAGGGCGTGCGCGCCGATTGGGCCGCAAGGCTCGGCGAGAGCCACACGCTGTCGATCCCGACGCTGGCGGCCGTCTCCGAGACGGCGCTGACCCGCGACGTCGCGATCGCGATGGGCGCGGATGGCCTGCCGAACACCTTCGTGCCGGGCCGCAACCTCGTGTTCCTGACCTTTGCGGCGGCGCTGGCCTACCGGCGCGGCATCAGCCACATCGTCGGCGGCATGTGCGAGACCGACTATTCCGGCTATCCCGATTGCCGCGACGAGACCATCCGCGCCATGCAGGCCGCGCTCTCGCTCGGCATGGCCAGGCAGTTCGAGCTGCACACGCCCTTGATGTGGATCGACAAGGCCGCGACCTGGAAGCTCGCCCATGACCTCGGCGGCGACGGCCTCGTCGATCTCATCCGCGAGCACTCCCACACCTGCTATCTCGGCGAACGCGGCGCACGGCACGATTGGGGCTACGGCTGCGGCGAGTGCCCGGCCTGCAGTTTGCGGGCGAAGGGGTGGAACGAGTACGTGGCGGGACGGTAAGCTCGCTCTGTTCGTCATTGCCAGGAGCCCTTGCGACGAAGCAATCGAGACTGCCACCGCGGAGGGATTCTGGATTGCTTCGCTGCGCTCGCAATGACGACGGAGCAATCAGCTAGCCAAAATCCTCTGGCCTGAGCTCGATCGGCTTGCCGTGTGGCGTGCGATCCGCGGCGTGGTCCCACGCATTCCGATAGCGGTGCAGCGTCTCCATCGACGCGACGCCCTTGCGGGCGACGAGGCCCTCCAGCGTGGCGAGCCAGTGCAGATAGTAGGTCTCGCCGGTATCAGGGTCGCCGGCGGCCTGGGCGCGCTTGATCTCGTCGGCGAGGGCGGCGGCCCATTCCGGCCAGGTGAACACGCCGCGCTCGTGCAGGCTCAGGGCCATCGCGAAGGCATGCGCCTCCCAGGGCGCACGGAACACCGGGCCGTCGTCGTCGCACGGAATGCTCGGGATCGCCGCCGTTGCGGCGGCCGCAAGCGCGCTGCTCATCACGCCGGATCCAGATAGGGCTCGAACGCGTCGATCGAGACCTTCAGCGTGGGATCGCCGTCCTCGCCCCAGAGGTCGCGGCCGTCGAACACGACGGTGTAAAGCCATTGCGGGTTCTCGCCGCGCTCCATCGCCGCCGTGTCAGGAAACACGTGGCAGCCATGGTTCAGCTCGACCACGCCGACATGGCCGCGGACATAGCGCGGCAGCCGCGTGTGCGTGGCTGGATGAATATTCTTGGCGCGGACGCGATCGCCGATGTTGAATTTCGCCGGAGCCGGGGCAGGGCGGCCGAACTTGCCGCGCACCATCACGCGCTCGACGTTGGCGCGGTCGAACTTGCCGTGCTTGAGCGCCTTTGCCGGCTGGATCGCATGGCCGGCGGCGACCTCCTCGCGGGTGAGATAGCCTTTGTCGATCAGCATCTCCTCGAGCCCCAGAAACCACTTCTTGTAATAGGAGCTCGAGAGATAGACGTGCGGCGGCAAGGTCTCGCGATAGAAGCGCGAGGTGTCGATGTTGAAGGCGCCGGCCGCGCCCATCGCGCGCACCATGGCCAGCACGCGCGACTCCCATTCCTCGTGGAACATCGGCTCGTTCGGCTCGGGCTCGACCTTGCCGAAGCCGTCCATGCCGCCCATGTCGTGCACGCCGTTCACGACGGTGCTCCCGGCGTTTTGGGGAAACCGGTGCCGATCATGGAATCGCGCGTCACGAGCTCGGCAAGCTGCTCTTCGCTCCAGCCCTCCGTGCCTGCGGGCCGCATCGGCAGCACCAGGAAGCGCGTCTCGGCGGTGGAATCCCACACCCGGATCTCCGTATCCTTCGGCAGCGCGACCCCGAAATCGGCGAGCACGCCGCGCGGATCCTTCACCGCGCGGGAGCGGTAGGGCGCGGCCTTGTACCAGACCGGCGGCAGCCCGAGCATTTCCCAGGGATAGCAGGAGCATAGCGTGCACACGACCATGTTGTGCCGCTCGGGCGTGTTCTCGACCACGACGAGATGATCGCCGACGCGGCTGACATGGCCGAGCGTGCCGATCGCCTTGGAGCCGTCCTGCAGCAGCGCTGTCTTGAACGCCGGATCGGTCCAGGCCTTGGCGACCACGCGCGCACCATTGTGCGGGCCGATCTTGGTCTCATAGGCCTGGATGATGGCATCGAGCGCAGCCGGCTCGACATAGCCTTTTTCGGTCAGGATCGTCTCGAGCGCGCGCACGCGCAGCTCGGTCTCGGACAGCTCGGAATGATCGTGATCGTGGTGATGATGGTCGTGATCTTGGCTCATGCGGCGGAAGATAGGCGCAATGGCTAGGGGCTGTCGAGGGCTCGTTGCAGTGCAGTCCTGGCACGTATGCGTGAGGGCAGTTGTGCGCTAGCATCCCGCAAACATGGTGGAGATGATGGTGACCGACTACGTGAAGATCGAGAAGGATCTCGGGCCGGAGGGGCGGATCGCGGTCGTGCGCTTCGACCGCGGCGACGGCATCAACGCGCTCTCGCCGGAGGCGCTGCGCCAGCTCACGGCGGCCGCGCGCAGCTTCGAGGACGATGCAGCGACCTCGGTCGTTGTGCTGACCGGCAGCTCGGGCGCCTTCAGCGCCGGCTTCGACCTCAAGGACGCCGAGGGACGCTCGCGGAAGGAGATGGACCTCGGCGCGCTGCGGCGGCACCTCAAGCTCGGGCCGCGCCTCACCCAAGCCTGGCAAGAGATGGAGCAGATCACCATCGCCGCGATCGAAGGCTTTTGCGTCGGCGGCGGCGTTGCCCTCGCGGTGGCGCTCGATTTCCGTGTGATGGGGCGCGATGCGCATCTGCGCGTGCCCGAGATCGGGCTCGGCATGAATATGAGCTGGCAGAGCATCCCGCGCATGCTGCATCTGATTGGGCCGGCCCGCACCAAGCAGGCGGTGATCCTGGCCGACCAGCGCATCAGTGCGGACGAGGCCTATGAATGGGGGCTCGTCGAGCAGGTGGCGGATCCCGGCCACGCGTTCGATGCCGCCATGGAGCTTGCCCGCAAGGTTGCCGCGCAACCGCCGCTGTCCGTTGCCATGACCAAACTGACCGTCAACCGGCTCGCGCATGCACTGGACGATCTTGCAAGCCACATGGATGTCGACCAGTTCGCGCTCGCCAGCCTCAGCGAGGACCACAAGGAGGGCGTGGAGGCGTTCCTGATGCGCCGCAAGCCGCGGTTCCGAGGTCGGTGATCACAGCGCCGATACTCGGCGGATAATCTTCTCCGCCAGGAAGCGATCGGGAAAATTTCGTCCAAGTCCTTCCAAATATCTGAGATTGCAAGGAAGACCGGAAACAGCGAAGGTGCGTGCTGCGGTGCAGCGCGCTCGATTGAGCCCTCATCGCCATTTTCACCCCGTCGCAGACGCGACCGGTTCCCATGTGCCCTGGGCATGCGGGTGACCGAGCTATCGTGCATGAAGGCCATCTCCATGAATGCCCACCAATCGCTCGCGATCGGACGACCGATCGAAACGATCGAAGCGATTTCACCCGCGCTCGCCGTGCCGGACGCGATGGTCCGTTTCGCCGGCATCTCCAAGACCTATCCGGCCTATCGCGGCAAGCCCGGCGTCAACGCGCTGCAAGACATCGACTTCGCCATTCCGCGCGGCTCCATCACCGGCGTGATCGGCCGCTCCGGCGCCGGCAAGTCGAGCCTGGTCCGGCTCATCAACGGCCTGGAGAAGCCGACCACGGGCCGTGTGATCGTCGACGGCCGCGATATCTCGGCCTTGGCCGGCCGCGAGCTGCGGCTGGCGCAGCGCTCGATCGGCATGATCTTCCAGCATTTCAACCTGCTGTCCTCGCGCACCGCGGCCGACAACATCGCGCTGCCGCTGGAGATCGCCGGTTGGACCAAGACCGACATCAAGGCCCGCGTCGCCGAGCTGCTCGCGCTGGTCGGCATCGCCGACAAGCACGACCGCTATCCTTCCGAACTGTCCGGCGGCCAGAAGCAGCGCGTCGGCATCGCCCGCGCGCTGGCGACGCGGCCGAGCGTGCTGCTGTCGGACGAGGCGACCTCGGCACTCGATCCGCAGACCACGCGCGCGATCCTCGATCTGCTTGCGAACATCAACCGCGAGCTCGGCGTGACCATCGTGCTGATCACGCATGAGATGTCCGTGGTGCGCCAGCTCGCCAAGGAGGTGGTGGTATTGGACGCCGGCCGCGTCGTCGAGAGTGGTCACGTCGCCGACATCTTCACGCAGCCAAGACATCCGATCACGCAGTCCTTCCTGGCCGAGGTGATCGGCGACAGCCTGCCGGTCTCGCTGGAGAGCCGAATCGTTTCGAAGCAGCCTGCCGGCGGGCAGGCCGTGATCCGGATCCAGGTGCGCGGGGCAGGGGCGGGCGACACCGTGGTGGCCCGGCTCGCGCGCGAGCTCGGGCTCGACGTCGCGCTGCTGTCTGCGCGCATCGACGAGATCGGCGGCCAGCATGTCGGCTCGCTCACGCTCGGCATTCCCGGCGGCGAGGACGCGGTGACGCGGACGCTCGCCTGGCTCTCTCAATATCAATTCTCGGCGGAGCGTCTCGGCTATGTCGCCTGAACTCATCAACCTGATCGTCCAGGCTACCTTCGAAAGCCTGTACATGGTCGGCATCGCGGCGCTGCTCGGCACCGCCTTCGGCCTGCCGCTCGGCGTGTTCCTGGCCACCAGCCGCAAAGGCGAGCTGTTCGCGGCGCCCATCGTCAATCGCGTGCTCGGCATCGTCGTCAATGCGACGCGCTCGACGCCCTTCATCATCCTCGTCGTCGCCATCATCCCGTTCACGCGCCTCGTTGCCGGCACCTCGATCGGCTCGACCGCCGCTATCGTGCCGTTGACCATCGCCTCGACGCCGTTCATCGCGCGCCTCGTCGAGGCTGCAATCCGCGAGGTCGACGGCGGCCTGATCGAGACCGCGTCCTCGTTCGGCGCTTCGCCCCTTCAGATCGTGCTCAAGGTCCTGATCCCGGAGGCGCTGCCCGGCCTGCTGCTGGCGCTGACGCTCGCGGTGGTCAGCCTGCTCGGCTATTCCGCGATGGTCGGCGCAGTCGGCGGCGGCGGCCTTGGCGATCTCGGCATCCGCTACGGCTATCAGCGCTTCATGCCGGAGATGATGCTGGCCGTCGTGGTCGTGCTGATCGCACTGGTGCAGATAGTCCAGAGCGCCGGCGATTACCTGGCGCGCCGGGTCAACCGCCGGCTGCGGCATCGCTGAATCCGATCAGGCGGCACACCTCGCGCGACGCAGCGTCTGCGAGGGCAGCTCGCCGAAGTGACGCTTGTAGTCGAGCGAGAACTGGCTGAAGTGCCAGAATCCGTGCTGCACCGCGACGTCGTAGACCGAGGTCTCGTTGCCGCCGGCGCCCTTGAGATCGCGCCGCACACGGTTCAGTCGCATCGCGCGCCAATAGTGCATCGGGCTCGTGCCCAAAACCTCCTGGAAGCAATAGCCGAGCTTGCGCGGGCTGGCGCCGACGGCCTTGCAGACCTCCAGCAGCGAGAGCGAGCGATCGCCCCTGCCATGCATCAGCTCGCGGGCACGATCCACGGTTCGCTTCCGAGCCGCCGCGCTGCGGCCGGGATCGCTCGGGCGTGCGGTCGGCAGCATGTCCATGATCTCGACGAGGAGGGCATCTTCCAGGGCCTGCCTCGCCGCCGGATCGTTGAACGTTGCCGGAGCGGTCGTGATCGTCGCTTGAATGGCGGCCAGATGCGCCCGCAGCCGCGCGACCGGCGCTTCCGCCATTTCGATCACCTGCAGCCGGTGCCAGGCGGTGCGCGGCAGCTCGATGTCGAGCCGGGCGGCGAGCTCTGCGATCAACACCGTGCTGGCAACGACGCCGCGCAGCTCGAAGGCCTTCGGGGTACACATGTCGATCTCGGCGTCGATGCTGGCGAGGACGCGGGCGCCGCTGGCACCGGTCCCGTTGAAGCTGAGCTCGCCGTCGCCGTGCCAGGGCAGGCCGATGCCAAAACTGTCGGCGCCAAGCTGGCCATATTGGCGGACCTGCTGGCTGGTGATCTCGCAGAACACCTCCAGCCGCGGCAAGGAGAGTTGCGTGAAACTGCCCCGGAACGCGCCGGCGCTGATCTGATCGTAGCTCAGCCGCCAGCGGCCGAGGCTTGCGCAATGCTCATCGACATCCGTGCTGTTCGCCTGGAGCAAGCCGGCAGCCGAGTCTTGAATCGGAAGAGTTGCCCTTAAGGCCATGGCAATACGTCGAAATCCTTGAGTCCAGCACCGAGCAGGAACCACGCCAGACTGGCACGGCCATGAGCGCTGTCCAGCAAAATATTGCCGGATCTCGATAACGCCTGACAGCGCCGCGGTGCAGGCTTCCGTCCTGCCGCTCCGACATCGCTGCCGGGACGGCGCTTCGCGGAGGGATCGAGATGCGACCGACCGATGTCATGCGCGGCAGCCCGCCCGTACCCGAGGCTCAGGTGACGCGCGCCAATTGGCGCAGCTTTCCCGCGATCCGCTGGGGTTTTACCCACACCCGCGAAGTGCTGCCGACCGCAGAGATCCGCCGCTCCGCCCAGCCGACGCCGATGAGAAGCGCCCCGCGTGAACTGGCAAAGCTCGGCTTCACCGGGCCTGATGGCAAAGCGACCACGATCGAATGCGCGCTGCGCGAAACCTTTGCCGACACGCTCCTCGTGATGCATCAGGGCACGCTGATTCATGAATGGTACGGTGACGGCATGAGCGCGACCACGCCGCATCTGATCTGCTCGATCAGCAAGGCGATCGCTGGCACGCTCGGCGGCGTGCTGGCCGCGCGCGGCCTGGTCGATCCGGAGGCGAGGGTGCTGCGCTACGTGCCGGAGCTAGAGACATCGGTCTACGCCGGCTGCACCGTCCGCAACCTGCTCGACATGGCCGTCGCCATCAAGTTCGAGGAGGATTACGAGGACCCCGCCGGCGACCTCGCGCGCTATCGGTTCTCCTCGGGTTGGGACGTGCCGCCGCCGGACGTCGAGCCCAGCCATCAGCGCGCTTATCTGACGACGCTGCGCGGCAGCGGCAAACCGCACGGCAAGGTGTTCCACTACGTCTCGCCCAATACCGAGGTGCTCGGCTGGGTGTATGAACGCGCCTGCGGGATGCCCTACCATCTTATTCTCTCCGAGTTTCTCTGGCAGCCCCTGGGCGCGGAGGAGGACGGCTCTCTCACACTCGATAGCCACGGCATGGGCCGCATCGCCGGCGGCATCTCGGTCACCGCGCGCGATCTCGTCCGCTTCGGCGAGATGATCCGCTGCCGCGGCGTCGTCGAGGGCCGGCAGGTGGTGCCGGGCTGGTGGATCGACGACATCCGCGAGAACGGTGATCCCAAGGCGTGGGCCGATGGCGACCTCGCCGAGTTCTTCCCGGGCGCGCGCTACCGCAGCAAATGGTTCACCATCGATCCTTCGCGCAACGCGCTCACCGCGATCGGCATTCACGGCCAGCACCTCTATGTCGACCTCGACTCCGACACCGTCATCGTCAAGCTCGCAACACAGCCCAAGGCGATGGACGTGTCGATCGACCAGCGCTGGTTTGCTGCCTTCCGCGCCATCACCGCACATCTCGCCTGATATTTGGACGTCCTCATGCTTGAAACCGCCAAAGCCCAACCGCAAGCGCAGACCGCGACACCGCATCCGCTCGATCCGCTGACGGCCGACGAGATCACCGCGGCTTGCGCTTTGGTGCGGGCGGCGGCCGCCTCAGCGGCGAACTGCCGTTTCCCGACGGTGCGGCTGGAGGAGCCGACCAAGCAGGAGCTGGCTTCAGGCGAGGTGGGACGCCGTGCCTTCGCGTTGACGCTCGACGTCGCCACGGGCGAGGCGATCGAGCATATCGTCGACCTCGGCCGCGGCGAGATCGTCGGCCGCAAGGTCGTGCCGAATCGCGAGGCGCCCTATGGGCAGCCGCCGGTGATGCTGGAAGAGTTGTTCAAGTGCGATGCCGTCGTGAAGGCCGATCCCGCTTGGCGGGCGGCGATGGTTCGGCGCGGGCTGACCGACAAGGACATCGAGCTGGTCCAGGTCGACCCGTTCTCCTCCGGATTCTTCGACAAGGAGTTCGAGCGCGGCGCCCGCATCGTGCGGGCCGTCAGCTATTTTCGCGAGCACCTTCAGGACAACGGCTACGCCCATCCGATCGAGGGCGTTGTCGCTGTGGTCGACCTCATCGGGGGCAAGGTCATCGAGCTCACGGATGAAGATCCGATCGTGCCGATTCCGCGCAAGAAACGGAACTACGGCGCGCATGAGGTGCCAAACCCGCGCACCGACATCAAGCCGCTGCATATCGAGCAGCCGGAAGGGCCGAGCTTCAAGGTCGACGGCTGGAAAGTCGACTGGCAGAAATGGAGCTTCCGAGTCGGCTTCACGCCGCGCGAGGGCCTCGTGCTGCATCAGCTCGCCTACCAGGACGGCGCACGTAAGCGGTCGCTGATCCACCGCGCCAGCGTTACCGAGATGGTGGTGCCTTACGCCGATCCGACCGCTAGCCACTTCTGGAAGTCGGCCTTCGATGCCGGCGAATACGGGCTCGGTATGCTCGCCAACGCGCTGGAGCTGGGCTGCGACTGCCTCGGCAACATCCACTATTTCGACGTGCCTGCCGCCGACAACAAGGGCGAGCCCTTCGTCATGCAGAACGCGATCTGCATGCATGAGGAGGATTACGGGATTGCCTGGAAGCACTACGAGTTTCGCAACGGCCTGTTCGAGGTGCGGAGATCCCGGCGGCTCGTGATCTCGTTCTTCGCCACCGTCGGCAATTACGATTACGGCTTCTACTGGTATCTCTATCAGGACGGCACGATTCAGCTGGAGACGAAACTCACCGGCATCATCCAGACCGCCGCGGTGCGGCCGGGCGAAAAGTACCGATGGGGCGGCATGGTCGACGATAATCTCGGCGGCCCCACGCACCAGCACTTCTTCAACGTCCGCCTGCATATGGATCTCGACGGCGGCGGTAACACGGTGACGGAGCACGAGTTCGTGCCGCGGCCCTGGGGCGACGACAATCCGCGCGGCAACGTGTTCGACACCACCACGCGCGTGCTGTCGCGCGAGCGCGACGCCGCAGCGGTCGCCAATGGCGAGACCGGCCGATTCTGGAAGATCAGTAATCCGAACGAGATCAACTCGGTCGGCGGTGCACCGGCCTACAAGCTCGTCGTCAATCCCAGCCCGCTGATGCTGGCCCAGGAGGGTAGTTACGTGCGCAAGCGCGGCGGCTTCGCCACCAAGCATGTCTGGGTGACTGCATTCGATTCGGCCGAGAAATACGCCAGCGGCGACTATCCCAACGTTCACGCCGGCGGTGACGGCCTGCCGCGCTATGCCGCGCAGAATCGCAATATCGAGAATGCCGACATCGTGGTGTGGCACTCCTTCGGCCACACCCATGTCTGCAAGCCCGAAGACTTCCCGATCATGCCGGTGGAATATGCCGGCTTCGTGTTGAAGCCAATCGGATTCTTTGCGGCGAATGCGGCTGGCGACCTTCCGCCGGACCGCAACAGCCGCAGCGTGCTGGCTGGCGAGAAGAGCACGACCTGTTGTCACGCTGACCGGACGTGACCTTCATCCGCTCGCACCCCTGGCTTTGGTCGCAACGCTGATTGCGCGACGCGGCTGTCGCATCCGGTCGGGCTCCTAACACACTGACAGAATCATTTTAGAGGGATTCCAATCCCAAAGAAGCAGCGCGCATGAGCGCATGCGTCGCACGTGCTGTGCACACGTCTGGAGAAATTCTAACGCCGTTCCTATCGCACTCCGAAACCGCCTGAGTTAGGGCGGGCCATCAAGATCGATACCGGCAAAGCCGGCAGTGCGTGGGGCTCAACAGACGTGACCGATTTCCAACGTTCTTCGCGTAAGAACACGCGCCGCCGACAGATTCAGACGCTCTTCCTAGGTGCGGCCAGCACATTCGCTCTCGCCGTGGTCTTCGGCTCTGCCCAAGCCCAGACGCAGATTCCCTCTGTCACCGTCGAAGCGCCGACGCAGCGGGCTCGTCCGGCGGCCATTGCGTCGTCGCGAAGGGCGGGGGCGACACGTACCGCACGCGCCAATCGTCGCAGCACGGAGCAGCAGGCTGCGCCAACCCAGTCGGCCTCATCGAACGGTGCAACGGGCGAACGCGCCAATGGCCCGGTACGCGGTTTCGTCGCGACGCGCAGCGGCACCGCCACCAAGACCGATACGCCCTTGATCGAAACGCCGCAGTCGGTGTCGGTCATCACCACCGACCAGATCAGAAACCAGGGCGCGGTCTCGATCGGCGAGGCCTTGCGCTACACCGCCGGCGTCAGCGGCGACGTCAATGGCGGCTCGGACACCCGCTTCGGCGGCCTCCAGATCCGCGGCTTCGACATGACGATGCCGGGCCTCTTCGTCGACGGCTTGCGGATTCCCTCCAGCAACTACGTGCACTTCAATGGCCTCGAGCCCTATGGGGCCGAGCGTATCGAGGTGCTCAAGGGTCCGTCCTCCGCGATGTATGGCGGCAGCGGCACAGGCGGCGTTCTCAACTACGTGACCAAGCTGCCGACGGCGCAGCAGTTCGGCGAGGTCTCGATCTCGGGTGGCAGCTTCAACCGCTATCAGGGCCAGTTCGACATGGGCGGCGCCGCCAACAAGGAAGGCACGGTGCTGTGGCGCCTGACCGGCGTCGTGCGCGACGGCGAGACCCAGGTCGATTTCAGCAAGGACAATCGCGTCTTCATCGCGCCCGCCGTCACCTTCAAGCCGAACGAGGACACCACCATCACCCTGCTCGCCAATTATCAGCGGGACCGGGCAGGGTGGGGCCTTCAGTTCCTGCCGGCCTCGGGCACGGTTTGGCCGAACAACGGCCGCACCATCCCGGTCTCGTTCTTCGCGGGCGTGCCGGGCTTCGACGCATTCAACACCGAGATCGCAACCGTCGGCTACCAGCTCGCGCACAATTTCACCGACAACGTCACGTTCCGGCAAAATCTGCGCTACGCCTATCAGCACAACGAGGAGAAGGTGTTTTACGGCGGCGGCTATACCAACGAAGCCGCAGGGCAGCTCGCGCGCTATGGCAGCTACAGCAACTCCTACATCAACTCATTCGCCGTGGACAACCAGCTCCAGGGCAAGTTCACCACCGGCATTCTCAGCCACACCACGCTGGTTGGCGTCGACTATCGCAACACCTCCTTCCGCGACACCGCCTTCGGCGTCACGACCTCGTCCCCCGAGATCAACGTCTTCAACCCGAACTACAGCTACGACTACGCCATCGGCGCCATGTACGACAACACCGGCGTCAAGCAGTCCCAGGTCGGCGTCTATGCGCAGGATCAGATCAAGCTCGGCCGGCTCTCGTTCCAGCTCGGCGGCCGTCAGGATTTCGTGACCACGCAGGTCGATAACGGTATCGCCAATACCACGGCCGCGAAGGACGCCTCGGCCTTCACCGGCCGAGCCGCCGTGATGTACAATTTCGATAGCGGCATCGCGCCCTATTTCAGCTACTCGGAATCGTTCCTGCCGCTGCTCGCGACCGGGTTTGGCGGACAAATGCTCAATCCCGAGACCGGCGTCCAATACGAGGTCGGCGTCAAGTATCAGCCGATCGGCTGGAACGCGCTGTTCACCTTCGCCGCCTTCGACCTGACGCGCGATAACGTCGCTGTGTACGTGCCCGCGGCCACCTTTTACGAACAGATCGGGCAGGTGAAGTCGCGCGGCATCGAGCTCGAAGGCACGATGTCGCTCGCCGATGGCTGGAACCTGCGCGCCGCCTATGCCTATGTCGACGCCATGGTCACGCAGGATCCGGTGAATGTCGGCAAGGCGCCAACTACGGTGCCGCTCAACCGCGCTTCGCTGTGGAGCGACTATACGCTGCAGAACGGGCCGCTCGCCGGCCTGCAGTTCGGCGGCGGCATCCGCTATGTCGGCGCGACCTGGGGCGACGAGGCCAACACGTTCAAGGTGGGATCGTCGACCGTTCTCGACGCGCTGCTGGCCTACAACAGGGACAATTGGCGCCTGGCGCTGAACGTCACCAATCTCGCCGACACCCGCTATGTCGCCTCATGTTACAGCATGTCGGGCTGCTTCTACGCGGAAGGGCGGAAAGCCATCGCCAGGCTGACCTACCGCTGGTGAGCACAATGCGAGGACGGTCCGGCCTTGGAGACCGGACCTGCATCCCGCCGATCAGAACGGATAGTGCCGGGGCCCGGTCTGCACGGTGATCCAGCGCAGTTCGGTGAACTCGTCGATTGCGGCCTTGCCGCCGAAGCGGCCATAGCCTGACGCCTTGGTCCCGCCAAACGGCATCTGAGGCTCGTCATGCACGGTCGGAGCGTTGACGTGGCAGATGCCCGCCTCGATCCGCCTGGCAACGCCGAGCGCACGGGCGATGTCGCGGCCGAACACGGCCGAGGAGAGGCCGTATTCGGTGTCGTTGGCCACGCGCACGGCCTCGTCGATCCCGCTCACGCGCACCACGGTCACGACCGGACCAAAGCTCTCCTCGCCATAGATCCGCATCGCCGGCGTGACATGGTCGACGATGGTGGCGGGCATAATGGTGCCGCTGCCGTGGCCGCCGGCAGCGAGCACGGCGCCCTTGGCGACGGCATCGTCGATCAGGCCCCGGACCCGCTCGCAGGCGGCGTCACTGACCAGCGAGCCCAGCACGACATTGCCCTTGCGGGGATCGCTGAAGGGAAGGCTCCTGGCCTTGGCGGCGAACTTGGCGATGAAGGCGTCCGCCACCTTGTCGTCGACCACGATCCGCTCGGTCGACATGCAGATCTGCCCCTGGTTCATGAAGGCGCCGAACGCTGCCGCATTCACGGCGGCGTCCAGATCGGCATCGTCGAGGATCACGAGCGGGGCCTTGCCGCCGAGCTCCAGCAGCGCGCGCTTCAGGTGCTTGGCGCATGCGAGTGCGATGAGGCGGCCGACGCGGGTCGAGCCGGTGAAGTTGACGCGGCGGATCGCAGGATGGGCGATCAGCGCCTCGACCACCGCCTGCGCATCCTCCGGCGCGTTGGTGACGACATTGACGACGCCGTCACCGAGGCCGGCCTCCGCCAGGCAGCTTCCGATCAGCCGATGCACGCCCGGGCTCATCTCGGACGCCTTCAGCACCACGGTATTGCCGCAGGCGAGCGGCATCGCGACCGATCGCACGCCGAGGATCACGGGAGCGTTCCAGGGCGCGATGCCGAGCACGACGCCAACCGGCTGGCGAAACGCCATGGCGAGGTTGTCGGGCTTGTCGGTCGGTATGACTTCGCCGGATATCTGCGTCGTCATGGCCGCGGCTTCGCGCAGCATGCCTTCGGCCAGGTGCACGTTGAATCCGGCCCAGCCCGCGGTGGCGCCGGTTTCGGCGACCATCAGCGCGGTGAACTCCGCGGCACGGCGCGCGAGGATGTCGGCGGCCGCATTGAGCCGCTTGCGGCGCTCCGACGGGCCGAGTTGTGACCAGGCCGGGAACGCGGCGGCCGCAGCGTCCGCGGCCCGCATCGCGTCGTCGATCGAGGCCGCCGCCACGATCGTCGCGACGTCGCCGGAGATCGGGTTGTGGCGCTGGAAGGTACGCTGATGGCTGGCCGACTGGTCCTTGCCGCCGATGAGAAGGTCGATCGCGTTCATGATGCACTCCAAAGGTTGCAGGCGGGATTGAGCGATTATGGTGGGGACGGGGCCGCGCGGGCCTTGCCGAGATAGGCGCGCTGGACCTCCGGATCGTTCTTCATCGCACTGGCCGGCCCGCTGCCGGCGTTGCGGCCGGACTCGATCAGGTAGACACGGTCGGCGATGTCGAGGCTCGCCCGCGCATTCTGCTCGACCAGCAACACGCTGAGGCCGCTGCTACGGATCTCCGCCAGTGCACGGAACACTTCGCGGCTGAGCAGGGGCGACAGGCCGAGCGAAGGCTCATCGAGCAGGAGCAGCAGCGGGTTCGACATCAGCGCCCGGCCGATCGCCACCATCTGCTGCTCGCCGCCGCTCATGGTGCGAACGGCCTGGGCCATACGCTCGGCAAGGCGCGGGAACAGTCGCAGGATCCTCACGAGCCGGTCTGCCTCGCCTGCGCGGGCGCGGGCGGGGTAGGCGCCGAGCTGCAGATTCTCGGCAACCGTCAAATCGCCGAATACGCCGCGGCCTTCGGGCACCAGCGCGATGCCGCGCTCCACGATCAGGTGGGCGGGCAGCTCGCCAATGTGATGTCCCTCGAACCGGATCGTTGCGCCGGGGGCAGGCTTGACCAGCCCGGCGATGCTCTTGAGCAGGGTGGACTTGCCGGCGCCGTTGGCGCCGAGGATCGCGACGATCTCGCCTTGCCCGATACCGAGCGCAACGTCGGCGAGCGCCTGGTGCTTGCCATAGAAATGGGAGAGGGCGGCGACCTCAAGCATCGTCGCCTCCGAGATAGGCTGCAACGACTTTTGGATCGGACAACACGGCCTCCGGCGCGCCGCGCGCGATCACGCTGCCGGCATTCATGACGATGCAATGGCTGCACAGCGCTCGGATCGCATCCATGACATGCTCGACCATGATGATGGTGAGGCCGCGATCGCGCAATTTCGCGATCAGCGCGATGCCGGTCTCGAGCTCGCTCGGATTGAGGCCCGCCAGCCATTCGTCGAGCAGCACGAGGCGCGGCTGCAGCGCCAGCGCGCGGGCAAGCTCGAGCCGCTTCTGGTCGATATAGGTCAGCTCGCTCGCGGGCGCTTCCTGCAGCTTGCCGAGCCCGACGAGGTCCAGCAGCTCGCTTGCCGTTGCGCCCGAGCCGTTCGTCGTCGAGAACAGCCGCGCCGCCGCAACGTTTTCGACCACCGTCAGGTCCGGCATCACGCGCACCAGCTGGAACGTGCGCGCAAGGCCAAGGCGCGCGATCTGGTGCGCGCGCATACCGTTGAGGACGATGCCGCCCAGCCGGATCGTGCCCGAGGAGGGCCGCAGCGCCCCGGACAGCGTATTCAGCAGCGTCGTCTTGCCGGATCCGTTCGGGCCGATGATGCCGATGATCTCGCCCGGCGTGACCGTGAAGCTGACACCGTCGACGGCGCGTAGTCCGCTGAACGATTTGCTGACGCCGTCGACCGCGAGCAGCGGTGCATCGCTCGTGGGGACGGGCGCGGCGGCGGGACCGCCGGCCGGAACACGCCAGCGGCCCGCCCCGAACAGGCCGATCACGCCGTTCGGCAACACCATCACGATGAACACGAAGATGACGCCGAGCACGATGCTGAAATGGTTGGGCAGCGTCGCCGTCAGCACCTCGAACAGCAGGACCAGGGGAATGACGCCCAGCACGGGCCCGAACAGCGAGCCCGCGCCGCCCAGCAGGGCCATGATCACGACCTGGAACGAGATGGTCGGATTGAACGCAATGGCCGGATCGATATAGGTCCAGCGTGGCGCCATGACCGCGCCGGTCACCGCCATGAAGGTCGCGCTCAGAATGAAGACGCCGAGCTTGATCCGCGTGGCATCGATGCCGGAATGGCTCGCCGCGGTCTCGTCGGCGCCGATGGCGCGCAGGGCCAGCCCGTAGCGCGAGCGCCCGAGCATCCACCCCACCAGGAAGACGATCGTGGTCAAACCGAGGAGCTGCCAGTAGAGAACGTCCTGCGTCACCGCACTGAAGAGATAGCGGCCGACCGACTTGTGGATGTTGACCTCGTACCAGATCACGAGCTGCCGGATCAGCTCGGCCAGGCCGAAGGAGAAGATCACGAAATAGATTCCGGACAGCCGCAGCGTCGAAAGCCCGGTGATTGCGGCGGTGAGTGCGCCCACGCCGGCTGCGGCCAGCAGCACGACCGGCCAAGGCATGGTCTCGCCGAGCACCGCGGCCGTGTAAGCGCCGAGCCCGAAGAACGCGACCGTGGCAAGCGAGATGTAGCGCGTCGGGCCCGAGAACATCGCCCACGCGGTCGCCAGGATCGTGAAATAGAGCACGCTGATGCCGAGCGCGAGATAATAGCCGTTGGCATAGAGCGGATAGGTGACGAGGCAGGCGGCGAGGGCGAGGCCGGCGCACCATAGCAAAATCCGGACGGGTCTCGTCATGACGCGGCCCTGCCGAACAGGCCGGTCGGCTTGATCACGAGCACGCCGAGAAACAGCGCGTAGGTCGCAGCCAGCGTCAGACCGGGATCGACCAGCCGCGCCACCGCCGTCTCGACCACACCAAGCAGCAGACCGGCGACCAGCGCACCGATGACGTTGCCGACACCGCCCATGATGACGACGACCAGCGCCTTCATGGTGAAGACCACCCCCATCGCGGCATTGAAGGTGAGGAACATGCTGATCAGCACGCCGCCGATGGCGACGAGGCCGCCGCCAAAGGCAAACGCCAGCCCCGACAGGGCTGCAACGTCGATGCCGACCAGCCGCGCGGCGTTGGCATCGACTGCGATGGCGCGTACCGCAGTTCCGATCCGGGTGCGGGTGAGGGCGAGATACACGGCGCCGCCGACCAGCGCCGCGAACAGCAGCGCGACGAGCCGATTGACAGCAAGCGTCGAGCCCATGATCGTCAGCGGAATGGAGAGATAGCTATAGCTGTAGTACTGGCCGCCAAAGGCGACCAGCATGGCGCCCTGGATCACGAACAGCACGCCGAAGGTGACGAGGATGCTGTCGATCTCCTGCGCGCCCCGGTCCTTGCCGCGCCGCATCAGCCGTTCCAGCAGCAAGCGATACAGTAGCCAGTTCAGCACCATCGCGACCGGGACCGCCAGCAGCAGCGCCGCGAGCGGGCTCAGCCCAAGGCCGCCATAGAGCGAGAACGCGCCGAAGGCGGCCGCGACCAGCGACTCTCCATAGGAGAGGTTCATGATCCGCGCCACGCCATATTGCAGCGTCAGCCCGAGCGCGATCAACGCGTACATGCCGCCGAGCACGAGGCCCGGCAGGATGATGTCGACAAGCAGCATGAAACGGCGTCCCCTTGAACGGCAGGCAGGCCTTGCGGACGCAAGGCCTGCCAACCAGCCTTACTGCCACTGCGGTTTGGGCACGACCGCGGCACGTGCGCCCGGCAGCGAGGTTGGCGCGAGGGCGTAGAACTCGCCGTTCTGCCACTGCCCGACGCTCCAGACCTCCTGGAGCAGCCCGTCCTTCAGCTTGACCTTGCCGATGATGGTCTCGAACGTGCCCGCGCGGATTTCCGCCGCGACAGCGGTGCGATCGAGCTTGCCGACCTTTTCGATCGCCTGCTGGAGCACCTGCAGGCTCGCATAGGTGATCGAGCTCGCCCAGCGATCCGGTTCCTTGCCGGTGGCGGCCTTGTGGCGCGCGAGATACTCCTTCAGTTGCGGAGACTCGGCATTCCAGCCGCCGATGCCCATCACGCCGTCGCTGTTGGCGGCAAACTTGCCCTTGTAGAGCGGGAACGCGGTGCCGACGCCGACATAGAAAACCTTCGGGTTGAACTTCAACAGCTGCGCCTGTTCGGTCAGCGCGATCGTGTCCGGCGGATAGCTGAAGGCGATGAACGCGTCCGGGTTCGACGCGATCGCATCCTTCAACAGAGGCTGGAGATCCTGCGTGCCCATCGGATAGGTCTTGTCATAGCCAAGCTTGAAGCCGTGCTTCTTGAAGGCCTCGCGGCCCGCCGCGGATAGCTCGATGCCGAACTGGTCGGCGATGCTGACCATCGCGATGTTCGCCCCGATCTTGCCTTCGCTCTTCAGCTTGCCGAGCAGATCGGCGAGCCCCTCGGATATCTGGGCCGACGTCCCGAGCCAGAACGTCGCGTTCGACCAGCGCTTGGCAAGCTCCGGCGCCTTGTCGGTCACCGACGTGACCGCGAGGTGAGGGTAGCCCAGACGGTTCAGAGTCGGGCCGACCGCGAGATTGAGACCCGTGCCCCACGGCGAAAGAATGAAATCGACCTTGTCCTGGTTGGCGAGGCGCTCGATCGCCTTGACGGCTTCTTCCGAGCTGCTGCGGTCGTCATATTCGACCACCTCGATCGGTAGCTTCTTGTCGCCGAGCTTGATGCCGCCGGCGGCATTCACGTCCTTCACCCACAGCTCATAATTGGGCAGGGTGGTGATGCCGGCGCCGCCGGCATAGGGACCGGTCTTGGAAATGGGGTAGCCGATCCGGATCTTCTCCTGCGCATCGGCCGAGGACGTCCCCAGCGTTCCGGCCAGAGCCGCAAGGCCAACGACGCGCAGCAACGTTCGACGGTTCGCTGAAAACATATCGTGTCTCCCTCCTGTTGCACTCAAGCGATGGTCGGCATCGCAGTGAGTGGTCGTTTCCTCTTGATCCCAACTTTCTCTAGGGCGGCATCATTGAGCCGGCCGCCACCGGGACTTGACCTAGCAAGCATCCCAAGCTTTGCTCGCACAATGGACAAATCCGGTGAAAGATTGGACGGTTCTGGTCTCGGTGGCCAAGTGCGTCGAGGCGTCGCGGGCCCAGATCCGGCACCGGCAACCGCCCCGAGTGGGGCTGTGCCTGTGGGCGCCGAGCTGATCGCGGCGCACTACGTCGCGCGGCGATGGACGCTGACCTCGAAAGCGGCCCGTCCGTTCATTCATCTGCTCTGCCTTCCCGGCGGCGGGACCGCTGAGATCGGTCAGGCCGGCAGGACCATGCGGACGGTCGGATCCGCGCTGGTCTGGCTCCCGGCGGGATCCGCCGACTATCTGGAGGTGTCGGCAGGCACGACGGCGCAGCTGCTGCAATTGCGCGCCGGTATCTGGCATCGCTATCTCCCGCCATCGGCAGAGGCGGCCTATCTCGCGCTCGAGGGGGCGGGCGGCACCTTGGCGTTGCAGGTCGAGGCCGATCTCGCGGCCACGATCGCGCGTTCCATCGCGGCGATCGCCGCCGAGGTCGCCACGCCCGCACGCAGCGGTGCAGCGTCGATCATGTCGGCGGAGCTGACGCTGTGCGTGCTGCGATTCTGGCGCCTGTTCGCTGGCGACGGGAACCGCAACGAGGAGAGCAGCAGCACCGAGATCCTGAGCCGGTTCCGCAGGCTGCTCGAGGAGCGCTATCAACAGCACTTGCGCGTCAGCGATTACGCCAGGCTACTCGGCACCACGCCGGATCGCCTGCACGCGCTGTGCAGCCGCGAGCTGAAGCGCTCGCCGAGCGAGCTGATTCAGCAGCGCCTCGTCAAGGAAGCGGCGGCGCGGCTGGAGGCTGGAACCATCGCCGTCAAGCAGATCGCATTTGCGCTGGGCTTCACGGACACCGCCTATTTCAGCCGCTTTTTCCGCAAGCACACCGGCGAGGCACCGGGCGTATGGCGTCGGCGCGTTGCGGCACGCGCGAGAGCGGGGCGATCGAGACCGACGCTGAATTTTGCCGATTGGCCGTAACGCACGCGGCTGCGTCGACACCCGATCACGCATGGACGCTTTGTCGCGCAGCTGATTGGCCAGTCTCGATAAATTCTAATGTCGGACCTCTCGCACTGCAACTGTCCCTGCGTTAGGCCGAAGGCCCACCGGCTGAACTGCCGGCGGCGAGTCCAATCGAAAAGCGGTCCGGCAAATGAGGGGCCGGGCCCAGTGGGAATGAGATCTGAGCGATGAGAGCGATATTCGGCAAACTGCATCGCTGGGCGGGACTGCTGACAGCCGCCTTCCTGTTCTTCTCCGGCATCACCGGCGCGATCATCTCTTGGGATCACGAGCTCGACGACGTCCTGAACAGCCATCTGTTCGATGTCTCGACGAAGGGCCCGGCCATTCCCTCGCTCGAGCTTGCCAAGATGATCGAGCAGCGCGATCCCCGCGCGCGCGTCGTCTACCTCTTCATGACGCCGGAGCAGGGCCACTCGCTGTGGTTCTTCGTCATGCCGCGAATCGACCCCGCGACCGGCAAGCGTTACCCGCTCGACTACAACCAGGTCTTTCTTGATCCCAACACGGGTGCGGAGCTCGGCCGGCGCTATTGGGGCGCGGTCTGGCCCGTCACGCGGGAAAACTTCGTCTCGTTTCTCTACAAGCTGCACTACACGATGCACATCCCGGAATTCTGGGGCAGCGACCGCTGGGGCATGCGCGTGCTCGGCATCATCGCCATCATCTGGACCATCGATTGCTTCGTCGGGTTCTATCTGACGCTGCCCTCGCGCCGGCGCGCCAAGGCCGCGCGGGCGCCTGAGGTCACGCGCCAGCTCGAGCGCGGCTTCTGGGCGCGCTGGGCGCCGGCCTGGACCATCAAGACCTCGGGCAGCGCCTACCGGATCAATTTCGACATCCACCGCGCATTCAGCCTGTGGACGTGGGGCGTACTGTTCATCATCGCCTTCACCGCGTTTTCGCTGAACCTCTACTTCGAGGTGTTCTCGCCGCTGATGAAGATGGTGTCGAATTACACCCCGACACCCTATGAGCAGCGGCCCTATCGCGATCTCGATAATCCGATCGAGCCCAAGATGACGTTCGCCGAGATTGCTGCCCGCGCGGCCGCCGACGGCAAGGCGCGAGGCTGGACCACCCCGGTCGGCGCGCTCAGCTACGGCCCGGCCCATGGCGTCTACGCCGCCGCGTTCTTCCATCCCGGCGACGATCACGGTGCCGGCGGCGTCGGCCCGGCGCAGCTCTATTACGACAGCGAGGACGGCCGCCCCATTGGCGAGCGGCTGCCCTGGGTCGGCACCGCCGCCGACATCTTCGTGCAGGCGCAGTTTCCGCTGCATTCGGGCCGCATCGTCGGACTGTTCGGGCGTATCCTGATCTCGGTGATGGGCCTCGTGGTCGCCGCGCTCTCTGTCACCGGCGTCGTGATCTGGTGGCGCAAGCGCCGCGCCCGCGTTCGCGTGCGGGAGACGGCGGCCGTGCGGCTGAACCGGGAGCAACTGACGCCGGCAGAGTAGGGCACCCGCGTTCCGCCAATGGATGAACCTTGGCACGCGGCGTCGGCACAAAGATGGAGATCGCTCTCCAGTCTTCCCGGAATTGCAATGAGATTGCTTGCCTTGCTCTGCCTGCTCGTCCTGGCCGCGCCCGCCGGGGCGGCCGCGCCCGAGCAGCATTATCTCGACCTGCGCGACCGCTACATCGCAAAATTCTCGAATGCCAAGGAGAGCGACGAGATCTACAAGCAGCACGATGCGGCCCTGAAGGAGCTGGCCGGCGTGCTGCGCGGCCTGGTCGGTCCGGTCGCGATCAAGGGACTCCCGGCCGAGGGCAAGTCGAACGTCGATACGCTGTTCAAGGACGACATCGGCTTCGGCCATCTCGACGGGCTGAGCTTCGCATCCGAAGGCGACAAGATGCAGGCTGTGGTGACCACGACCGGGCTGCTCAAGCACTGGCTTGGCGAGCATCGCGCCGACGGCATGCCTCAGGACAGTGGCGCCGCGTTGAAATCCGACCGCTTCTATTATTACGCCATCCAGGACGCCGCCTTCGCGATCTACGCGGAGCTGCCGATCACCAAGCCGGCAAGGGCGAGCGTCGCAGTCGCTGTGCTCGGCGTGCGCGGCAATGGCGGCCTCAAGGGCCCGCCGGACGAAATCGACGTCGTCGCGATCCAGGGCGACAAGGTCTATTTCCTCGCGGCAAGGGAGGCCGTGAAGACCGCCCCGATCCCGACCTGCGAGAAGGTCTGGAAGCAGATGATGGCAAAGCCCGTCGACAAGAAAGACCCGCGCGGCGAGATGGCCCGCGAGGACAAGGCAATGACCGCCTTCACGGCGTGCTTCGCCAAGGAAGCCCCGAGCCAGAGCTGGTATGCGGCCGCCGTCAAGAAGGCGCAGAGCCAGCTGGACCGGCTGCCGCTTCCCTAGGAATGTCAGCTCGATATTCTCCGCCGTGATCCTCCGGCTGTGAACCACCGGCTTTGAACCACGCCTTGGCCTGCGCAGGCGAGGCGGCGCCGCGCCGTCGGCAAACGGAAGACATGAGGTTTTTTAATAGGTTAGGCCAATGCGGTCGTCCTGATCGTCATATTCGGCGGATGCAATCCCGGCGAGCTTCCACTTGCGGGTTGGGCGAGTTACTATGGCCTTTTGCGATACTTGCTGCATCCGGTCTGGCACCCGCTGGAGACCGTTCTTGCGGTTCGTCAACGAGTTGGCTGCGATTGACGATGATTACGCAGACCCGCGACCCCAGAGGCGAACGTCATCGATTGACGGTGCTGTTCTCCGACCTTGTCGGATCAACCGCCCTGGGCCGGGATGTCGAGTCCGAGCACCTTTCCGAACTCCTCAGCCAGTTGCGGCAGATCTGGCATCGCGCGGTGGCGAAGCACGGTGGTCGCATCATCCGAACGCAGGGAGACGGTGCGCTCGCCATTTTCGGCTATCCCCAATCCGGCGAAGATGAAGGTCGTCGTGCTGCGGAAGCAGCACTCGATATTCACGAATGGGTCGGAGAGCTGCGCCACGATGGCGTATCGCCGGCGCTGATGCCGCTTCGAATGCATTCGGGTATCCATGCCGGCACCGTGCTCCTGACCCAAGGCGACATCGAGTCCGGCCGGTATGACCTGATCGGCGATGTCGTGAACACGGCAGCGCACCTGTCGCGCCACGCCGGTCCGGATCAGATCCTGGCCAGCCTCGATGCCCTTGGGCCGCATGCCAACTTCTTCGAGCTCGCCGCCCACCTCCCGGCGGCTTCGGGAATGCCGCAGGCGAGGCTGGTGTTGGGTCGAAGCACGGCGACCCGACGCTTCGAAGCAACCTCGCGCCGCGGCCTGACACCCTTCATCGGCCGCAACGAGATATTCGGCTTCCTGACGCGCTTTCTGAGCGAAGCACCTGCGCAGGCGCAACGCTGCGCGGTGGTCGTCGGCGGACCTGGACTCGGCAAGACGCGCCTTCTGGAAGAAGTGCTGGGGCACGTCGGCACCGAGCGCATCAGGCTGCTGCGAGGCAGTTGCGAGAGTTACGTCGGTGCCGAGGTTCTGCAACCATTCCTGCAAATGCTGCGCGCTGCGCTGGAAATTCGAGCGGACGCCTCCCTCGTCGAGGCAAAGGAGACAGCGCGCGCGGCTCTGGAGCCATGGGCGGCCCAGCTCGGTCCGAATGCAGAATCGATCCTGGCACTGGCGTCGGCCGGCGCCGATGCGCGTGGCGGCCGCATCACCGTCGACGGCGTCGTCGGCGATCTGCTCGGGTTCTTCACCGGACTGTCGGCACATGGCCCGCTGGTGCTGGTGATCGACGACTGGCAATGGTCTGATGACGCGAGCCGCCAATTGCTGCAGGCTTTGCTGGAATTGCCCAACGGACCTCGCGTCATCCTCGCCAGCCGGCCGCGCGAGGACGGCACCGAATGGATTTCCGGCGCGCCGCACCTGTTCCTCGAACCGTTTCAGGGGCCGGAAACCGACTTTGCCGTACGACGTTGGGTCCCGCAGGCCGATCCCTTCCTCGTAGCCCGCATCCATGCCTACGCGGGCGGGGTGCCGTTGTTCATCGAAGAGCTCTGCCATTCCATCGCCGCCAACGATCCTGCCCCGTTCGAAGCGCGCAGCAAACAGGGCTGGATCGCAACCCTGGTCGCTTCGCGCCTGGCACGCCTGCCGCCCGATGAGGCGAAGGTGGTGCGCGCCGCGGCCGTTATCGGCAACACCGTGCCGCACGGGTTGCTGGTTTCGGCCTGCGGCAGCGAACCCGACCCGGCCATCGTGCGGGCATTGGCGGATGCGGACTTTCTCTTTGCGGATCCAGCGGGCGGCGTCCTTCGCTTCAAGCACGGCATCACGCGCGATGCGGTCTACGACACCATTGGCCTGCACGAGCGTCAAGCTTTGCACAAGCGGATCGAAGACACCCTGCTGGCGCGGTCCGAGCAGGCTGATCGCGAGGATGCGATGGAAGCTCTGGCCTACCATTCGCAAGGCGCAGGTCATTGGGAAAGCGCAGCCCATTATGCCGAACGTGCCGGCGACAAGGCCATGGCTGCATTTGCGCTCGATCGTGCCAGTGCGCAGTACCAGGTCGCGATGCAGGCGCTGGATCGCGTGCCCGATCGCTCGCGCGAGCAATCGCTGCGCTGGTGCCTGCTGGCCAACAAGCTGGGTATGGCCAACATCTTCGACCCGCTGTCGCTGACCGACGACACCTCTGTGTTCGAACGCGCGGTTGCGATCGCGTCCTCCCTCGGCGAGACCGCCGCAATGGCCAGTGCCTATGAATGGCTCGGCTACATGTGTTACGGGTTCGGTCGCTTCCGGGAGGCCGTGACCCACACACGGACGGCACTGGAATTGGCGCGCAAGCTCGAAGATCGTCGCCTGATCGCCCAGATCGAAGCGACGCTCGGGCAGATTCTGGCTGCAAGCTGTCAGTACGACGAAGCGATCGCCTTGATCGACGCTGCCATTTCGACCAAGCAGCAGCGCAGCCGGCGGCATGGTGCGATATCCTTCGGAGCGGCCTACGCGCTGTCGTGCAAGGGCGGTATCCTGGCGGACCGCGGCGATTTCGAGGGCGCCCACGCCTGTTTCGGTGAAGCCATGGCTCTGGTCGGAGGCTCGACCCACCCAGTCGTCAACTCCGTGCGCAACTGGATTGCGGTCGCACTGATCTGGCAGGGTCGCTGGCAGGAGGCGGAGCAGCTCGCCGTGGAAGGGGCGCGCATCGCCGAGAACACGCGCAGCCTGCTGCTTCTGGCCGATTGCCGCGCCGCCTCCGGATTTGCCCGCTTGTCGGCGACCGGCGACGCCGATGGCTTGCTGCAGTTGCGGAACGCCGCCGAATGGATGGAGCGGCGCAATTTTCAATTCTACACGTCGGTTCAATATAGCTGGCTCGTCGAGGCGGCGACGGCCCAAGGCGATGTCGAGACGGCGCGGCGGTATGCCGCCCATGTCCTGCGCCGTGCGCGCGAAGGCGAGCGACTGGGCGAGGCGGCGGCATGCCGCTCGCTGGCGAAGCTCGCAGCCCTGCGCCAGGATCTCGGCCTTAGCGAGCGCTGGTTGCGACGGGCTGAAACCTCCGCAGGCTGGCGCGGTTCGCTGCGCGATGCGGCTCTGAACCTCTCCCTGCGCGGCGAGCTTCTCGCAGGGCAGGGCCGGGGCGAGGCGGCCCGCCAGACCATGATGGAAGCCGCCGAGAAGCTGCGCGCGCTCGGCATGCACTGGCATGCGGAGGAGACGATCAGGCTCGTCATTGGCATACCCGTCGGCTACGCCAACGATCAGCTCGCTCGGCATTGTGCCGTCTAACCCCTGCGCACCTTTCCTTACACGGCTCTAGGGTGGAGGTGGGCTCGGTGCGGGAACTCTTCCGTCCATCGTCAGGCTCATTGGAATGGGGCCGGTCCGCAAGGGTAGCTCCGTCTCCACCAGTGCGCTGAAGAAACCCAGCATCACCGCCAGTGCCGGGTCTGCTCCGGGACATGAATGCGTCGGATGCCCCGTGACCCTGCGGTTGCCGCCGAAGGCGTGGTAGATGTCCTGGCGGCCTTCGGCGAGACTTTGCTGGGTGGCGGAGACTGCGCCGGCGACGATGACGTCGCCAGGCCTCACCTCGACTCCTCCGATTCTTTGCGAAACGACGGCTGTCCGCCAGATCAATTCGGGCACCGCGCGAAGTTGCATCGCGGGAATGAAGTCGTCTCTTAGCCGGTTGAGGGCGTCCATGTAGTTCTTTGCCTTCGTGCCGGCGTAGCGAGCGCGCAACGCCCATAGCGTTCCTTCGCGCAGCCATTCGTTCAGTATCCGCCGCAGGTTGCCGTCGACGGTCGGAATGAATCCCATCATGGCGCCTGCGACCGTGCGCGCCACGAACGGAATGTCGCCGTTGCCCCGCGGCGAGTTGTAAACCGCCTTCGTCACCGGACCGTTTGTCGGCCCGAACTGCGTCAGGAAACCTTCCATCGCACGGCGCGCAGCGTCGCCATGCGCCGCGCCGATCGCCTCCACTGTCGCGTTCGGGTGCGGCTGGAAGATGTAGCGCGAAGGCGACAGGAAATGGCCGGGATAGCCGGGCGGCTCGCCCGGCGTCCAATCCCAGCGATAGCCGACGCGGCGGAAATGACCCCCGTCCTCGCTCAACCCGAACCACGCTTCGCAGAAGGCGGCGAGCAGCGGATCCACCAATTCGTGCACGTCGACGGTCAGCTCCCAGCTCGCTTCGCCGTCGCTGGCGGCATAGTCGATCGTCTGCTTGACCATGAAGCCCAGCACCTTCTGTGTGACCGCGCGCGCCAGCTCGAATGCGGCGGGTTGGTCGAGGGCCATGATCGCGGCGTTGCAGGCCTCGGATTCCTGCTCGTAGACCTGGTCTGGCTGCCCGGCGTCGCGGCCAAGATAGAGGATGCCGAACGACCGCAGCATGCGGGGAAGATAGCCGGTGATGGTCAGCTTGGTGTCGGAATCGGCGAACACCTTGTCGACCATGTCGCGGTCGGCCACCAGGACCCCGAAGGGCGTGCGGAGCGCGCCGCCGTGGCGCTCGCGGATCGCAGCCCAGATCGACGCGTTGATGAAATGCGAGGCTGAATCCGGATCTTCGAGCGCTGTCTTCCATGCGGCCATCGCCGCGGCTTCGCCCTGCCGGCGCTCGATCAGGCGCAGACGCGCGATCTCCTTTTCTCCCCGATCCGCGCACCATGTCACCGCCGGTTTATACCCCCGGCTCGCCGCCCATTGCTGCAGATCGGCAAGCGCTTTCTTCGATGGCGCGAAGAAATACGCTCCCCATTCCAGCCGAACGAACGGACGGGGTTCGTCGTGGAGCCGGTCCGAGCCGTCCAGCGCGACGCGAATGGTCTTGCCTTCATGCTCGAACCGGAAATGCCGGAGCCGGCCAGGCTCGGCGAGGCCGAGGAAAGGATCGCTTACCCCTGAGGACGAACCCGCGCTGTTGCCGCCGGAGAGCCAGCTCTGCACCACCTCGAACTGCTCGCCGAGGCTGGCATTGTAGGCCATGAAAACCAGGCCGCGCTCTGCTTGCTGGCCGGATTTAGCGGCTTGCGGGTCGACGGGCGGACCGTAGGACATGCCGCGCCTGACGATCCGTGGGGGCCGGGCGCCGGCATCCGCCTTGGTGATCGACACGCGCGGATTGGCGCGCCGTATGTGCGCGTGGAACGGACACGATTGGGCCTGCGGGTCGGCGTCGTAGTTGAAGTCGTTGTGGCCTTTGTCAGGGGGCGGAGTAGGGGTCAGGGGTTGCCCGGCCTGGGGATGGCCGGTCGGCCAGCGTCCCATCATCTTGGCCATCAGCGTCTCGCGCGTCAGGGCAGGTGCGTCCGGTCCGGCCATCTCGGCTGCCTGTCGCGTCGCGCGGGCGAGCACATCCTCGAGCTGCTCGACGTCCTGTCGCAGCTTGCGCAGCGCCATGAAGCTGCCGTCGCGGAGCATCGCGTGAGCACGATTGGTCGCGTTGCCGAATGGCGCCGTCTCGTCGGCGATGTTCGGATAGCCGCACAGAATTTCGCCGAGATGCACCTGATTGGAATAGTACGTGCCGGCCTCGCACTCTCGCAGCACCGGGTTCGAACTGCCGTCGGCGAACCCGAAATGGTCCTGCATGTCGCGGGATCTCTTGTCGCGCTGCCGCTGCATCCATTGGATCGAAAGGGGCCTGATACCCGCATCGACCCCGACCAGGCGGTTCATTTCGGCCATCAACGCCTGTCTCGCATCCGCCGTCGGCTGCGCATCCTTGGACAGCAACAGGCGGAGCTGGAGGACGGCATGGACCGAGCTCATGCTGATGCGCGGCGCCGGGTTGCCTTCGGGCAGGTCCGGCGCGTCGGTCCCGAGCGCCCAGTTGCTGGCGGGAAGGCGCCATCGCTGCGGATGATTCCAGCGCACGTCGCCGAGCAGGCCGGCGCGTCTTTCCATGCCCTGCACGAACTCTTCCGGCAGAGTGCGCACCTCTTCGTCGGACAGGCCGGCCTGACGCAGTCCCTCGACCGTGAATGCGATGTTGGTGACGATCTGCCCCGGCGTCAGAACGTCGGCTTCGGACGTCACCTCGAGGACGTCGAGAAACGCGGCCAGTGCGGCCGGGTTGGCGAACTGCAGCAGCAGCAGGCAGCCGTGATCTGAATTGTAGGCGGTCAGAATTCCGCCCTGCACGTTGCCGGGATCCTGCAACGGCAGTTTTGCCGGCGGGGCGAGGGGCAGGTTGCGCCGTACCGGCGCCACATCGGGCGGGGTCATCAACCAGCGCAGGGCCTCATCATAGCGCCGGCGGGCGCGCTTGACGCCTTCCGCGTAGGTGGGGTCGTTGATCATGGTGACGAATTCCGGCAGCAGCTCGTGGCCGGCCCGATGCAGAAGCACCCCGTCATGCGTCCCCGGCGGATAGAAGTCGGCCAGACGGTAGAGTCCCGCCAGTGCGCGGATGCCGTGGCGAAACGGAGGCCGGGCGGCGGCTTCGATGCTGAGCGGTTTGCTGAAGCCGGCATTGCTCGGATCGACGCCGACCTGGCCGTCGACCTCGAATATCGAGTGTCGCGCGATGTCTTCCGGCGAGGGAATCCTGATCCGCGTGACGATCTTGTCGGCGCCGGCGCCAGAGGCGCGCCGATAGACCCGCTCCTCCATCCGCAGGAAGCGCGTGTCATCCACGGTCAGGTCGGGGGTGGCATAGAGGAAATAGGCTTCGGTCTGCTTGCTCTTGAGCCAGATACCCCAGTTTTCGTACGTGTTCTCGTATCCGAGCACATAACCTTCGGTATTGCAGAAGATGAGGTCGAGCAGCCGGGCGGCCTTCTGCCAGATGACGCGGACATAGGCTTCCCAGGAGCCGTCGAACGTGGCGGTCAGCAGCACATAGTCCACGCCGTCGGCGGATTCGTCCTCGGGTTCGAGCACGGCGATGCCCACCGAGTGGATCCGCCCGACGCGGTCAACGGAATCGGTCAGCACGCGGGCGAGCTCGTATTCATACGCGTTGGCGCGTCCGCCATTCAGCGCCCGTAGCACGTATTTGACGCGGGTCTTGTACGTGGTCGCATCCAGGGACGGCACGAACCCCTTCTTGATCGGAGCCATCACCCTGAAATCGGACGTGCCGGCCATGCTGCCGGTCTTGATGGTCAAATCACGACGCATGTTTTTGGCTCCCCTGCTGCGAGCGTCTCTTCGCTGCGCGCTCCCAAAATGTGAAAATTACGGCTTCACTTCCTCAAACGTGCAATCTGGCTCGCAATGTTTCCAATGCGCTCATGGACTTAATGCAGGCATTTCGGTCGCGAAGTTGGTCGTTGCGGCAGCTCGAGCCAGAGCGGATCAACTCTGCGGCTGCGGCTCTCCAGCTTTTATGAACTGGCCCACAATTCCGAACTTTCTTCGCGGTCGCAAACCGGGAAGTCGCCGGAAGGAAACGAGCGTCGTCGTTGGGTATTATGCCAATAATTCGACCGACTTGCCGGCCGCGTCGATCACGTGCACGCGGTCGATATCGACACGCCGCAACAGCGATCGAATCTGGCCGTCCGGCATCAGGCTGAACGCCGTCGACAAGGCGTCCGCTGCAGTCGCGCTGCGGGAAACAGTGGTCACGCTGCGATAGCGGTGGGCGCAGCCGCCCGATCGGGGATCGAACAAATGGTTGAAGCGCGCCCCGGAATCGAACTGGCAACCGTAACCGCCTGAGGTGGAGACGGCGCGGTCGACGATCGGCAGCACCGTTTTGGTGTGGCCCGCGCTGTCCGGATCGGCGATACCGACGTCAAAGGGGCGTCCGTCCGGACGCGCGCCGATCGCCCGGGCCTCGCCCATGTCGACCAGGCTGTGCGAGATGCCGTGCGCCCGCAGCAGGTCGACCACCTTGTCCGTAACGTAGCCCTGCGCGATCCCGTTCAGGGTGACGGCCATGCCCTTGGGCATCACGATCCGGTCGCGGCTGACCGACAGCCGGCTGCTGTCGACGCGCGCCAGCGCAGCCTCGATCTCGGCTAGGCGAGGGCCGGCCGGATCGGCGTCAGCTCGCGCGAAATGGCGGGCATAGAGCTCCCACAGCGGCTGCACCGTGACGTCGAACAAACCGCCCGTCAGCCTGGCGTAGCGCTGCGAGGTTGAAAGCAGATCGACCATTTCGGCGGCCGGATCAACCAGGACACCCGTCCGGTTCAGCGCGACCAGGGCGGAATCGTCGAGATAGAGACTGAACAGCCGTTCGAGCCGGCGCGCCTCGGCGCAGGCCAGCGCGATCAGCCGCTCGGCCCGGCGGCGGTCTTCGTCGTGAATCTCCAGCGCTGCGACCGCGCCCAGCATCGTGCCGCGCCAGGTGACCGGCGCGGCCTCTGCACAAACGGGACGTCCGACGGACAGCGCGCCGAGCCCCGCGGCAGCGGCGCTGATCCGGATGAAGCGTCGGCGGGACAGCATTGGCGTCATGGCGTCCTCCTCGCTCCGTCACCCGGCGCCCCTTCGGACGCTTCGTCCGGCGCCGCGCCGCCGGCATTCGCGGAAGCGAGGACGTAGTCCCGCGGCACCTCGTCGAAGCCGACGATCCTGCCGCCGTTCTCACTTGCGAATCTCTCGGCGGCGGCCCGGTCCGAGAACGGCACGGCCTCGTCGCCGCCCATGCCGCTCTTGACTCGGCTCTCGATCACGAACAGCGCCTTGCGCGCCTCGATCCAATTGTCGGCGCTAGGCTTGTCCCAGTCGGGCGCCTTGCCCATGTCGGACACGTAGATCGCCAAAATGTCTTTGGGCTCATCCGGCAGCATGGTGAAGGCGATCGCATCGCGCACCGACGAGAACCAGACGGGCTGGATCAAGCTCGCGGCGAAGATGTGACCCTTGGGTCCGGGATGCTCGAGCACGTTCATGCCGCAGTAGTGGCCGATGTCCTCCGCGGTCATCCGATGCGGCGGCGGGATATTGGCAGCCTGCTTGTCGTTGCAGCCCGCGAGCGCGAGCGGCAGCAGCAGGGCGAGCAGCAGCGTTCGGCGCCTCATAGCTCCCTCCGCGAGAAGGCGAGCGCGGCCAGGCCCAGCGGCAGCAGCGTCCAGCCGAGCAGGGCGGTCAGCAGGACCGGCACCGTCAGCGACGTGGTTTGGGCGAGGCCGGCCATGCCGGCGAACGTGCTGACATTGGCGAAGCCGGTCAGATTGATCAGCCGGTAGGCGTCGGTCGGGTTCGCCAGCAGCATGACGTTGAGCGCGACCGCAGAGATGCTGCGACCCTGGTCGAGCGCAAGTACGCCCAGCAGCGCCATGTCGTAGATGAGCACCAGCAGCAGCCACAATCCGATGCAAATGCCGGCAGCCGTTCCGCGATCACGCACGAGCGCGCTGACCAGATAGCCGATCGCCACAAACGCAGCTCCGAGCAGCACCGAGGAGCCGATCATGGCCACGAAGGCCACGAGACTGTCGCCATCGATACGGCCGCCCGTCGCCGCCAGCGCCGCCACGGCAAGTCCGTAGCCAAGGCAGGTCGCGAAGGCGAGAACGGCGAGATGGCCCAGGAACTTGCCGAACAGCACCTGCGACCTCGCCACCGGGTAGCTGAGCAACAACAGCATCGTCCCCCGCTCCATCTCGCCGACGATGGCGTCGTGAGACATCAGCAGCGCGATCAGCGGAACGAGAAAGATGGTCAGGCTCGACAGGCTGACGATGACAACGTCGAGCGTGCGCACGCCGACATTGCCGGTCGGCGCACTGCCGAGAAACGTCAGCGACAGGGCAAGCCCGGCCAGCAGCAGCGTTGCCGCAAGCACCCAGCGATTGCGGATCGCCTGATGGATCTCCTTGGCTGCGATGATCAGGATATTCATGAGGCCTGCTCCGATCGTCGGAGAAAGTGAGCGTAGAGCTCGTCGAGGCTCGGCGGGACCACGTCGACGTCCTCGACAGCATTGCCGGAGGCGGTGGCGCGATGCAGCAGCTCGATCTTCCGCTCCGGTGCGGCGTCGATCTCGACGATGTGGCCGTTCAAGCGGCGGCAGGTCGTGTCGGTCGGCGCCCAGGCCGGCATCTCGTGCGGGGCCAGCCCGGAAACCTTGAGACGGATCCGGGTCGGCAGCCGGGCGAGGCGGCGCAGCTCGTCGATGGTGCCGTCCGCGACCTTGAGACCGCGGTTCATGATGATGACCCGCCCGGCGCGCTCCTCGAGCTCGGTGAGCGCGTGCGACGACAGCAGCACGGTCGCGCCCTCGGCTGCGAGCCGCGCGATGACATCGTAGAAGGTCTGGCGCAGTTCCGGATCAAGGCCGGTGGTCGGCTCGTCCAGCAGCAGCACGCGCGGTCGACCCAGCAGCGCCTGCGCGAGCCCGAGCCGCTGGCGCATGCCCTTCGAATAGGTGCCGACCCGCCGGCAGCTGGCGGCGCCCAGGCCGACGACATCGAGCAGCTCCATAGCCCTTGCGACCGGCTCCCGCTTCAGCCGTGCGTAGAAAGCCTGCGTCTCGCGGCCGGTGAGGGCGGCGTCGAAGGAGACATTTTCAGGCAGATAGCCGAGCTGCTGACGTCCGGCGAACTCGCCAGCCGCGGGATTGTCCCCGAGAACCTCGATGGAGCCGCTGGTCGGCCGGATCAGCCCGAGCATGAGCTTCATGAGCGTGGTCTTGCCGGCGCCGTTGTGGCCGATCAGCGCCACGAGCTCGCCGTGGCCGAGCTCGAATGAGGCGCCGCGGACGGCTTTGACGCTGCCGTAGTCTTTGGTGACGTCGCAGAGGCGCACCGTCTTCATCGTCGCGCCTCCTCGGCGACGCGACGCCCGGGCGGAGATATCAGGGGATGACTGTCGACGACGCCGCCAGGCAGCAGCGCGGGAAATTGCGCCTGCGCCCAGCGGATCACCTGCACTGCGGGGCTGTTGATCAGGACCTTCGCGGCCGGCGCGGTCCACAGCACGCGATCGACGAGGTCGTTCGGCCGATACGCCGTATCGGCGATACCATCTCCGTTCAGGTCGAAAGCCGGATTGTCGCTCCAGTAATTGCCGCGCCCGCCGATCGACCAGTCGAGATGCCGGGTGCCGACATATTTCACCTGGTTGGCGTTGCTGACGAAGGAGTTGCCCGTGATCTCGTTGCCTTCGGAGCCGGCCGTGAAGTGCACGCCGATCGCGCAGCGCTCGAACCAGTTGTTGCGGAACTTGTTGTGGTTGGTGTTGTAGATGAACACGCACTTTTCCGGGCCGGTCTTGAGAGAGCTCTCCCGCTTCTGCTGCGGGAGCATGCCTCGCTCCTCGGCCGGCCCGTCCTCCGGCTTCTGCATCGTCGGGTTCAGCTGGCCGCCGGTGACCCGGTTGCCTTCGATCACGGCGTAGTTTGCGTAGTTGAAGAGAAGTCCATAGTCGCGATCGCGATCGGAGCTGTTGCCGCGGATCACCAGACGGTTCGAGTACATGATGGCGTAACCGACGTGGTTGCCGATCGACACGTTGCCGCTGACTTCGCTGTCGTTGGTGTACATGTAGTGGACCGCGAAGCGAACCTGCTCGAAGCGGTTGTCGATGAAGCGGTCCTTGCTGCTGGAGATCGAGAAGATGCCGTCGCGGCCATAGCGGAACGTATTGTTAGCGATGGTGACATCGGGCGCGTTCCACAGCGAGACTCCATTGCCGGCCTCGCTGAGACGCCCGCCGCGCAGTCCCTCGATCTCGTTGCGCGCCACCCGCGAGCCCCTGGCGCCATGCACATAGACACCGAACAGGTTTTCCACCAGCCGGTTGTCCTCGATCCTCGCGCGCTCGGCCGTCTTCTGCAGGAAGATCCCGGAATTCATCGCCTGCAAGTCGCGGCCGGACCCGCGAATGGTCAAGCCGCGAATGGTCACATCGGCCGCGCTGACGGTAATGACGTTGCCGGAACCATCGCCATCGAGCACAGCGTCCCGACTCCCGACCAGCTGCAAGGAGCGGTCGATCCGGATCGGACCATGATATTCGCCCGGCGCAAGCTCGACGACGTCGCCGGCGCGCGCATGATCCAGCACGACTTGCAGCGGCTGGCCGGGCGCAGCCGTCAAGGTCTTCGCTTCGGCGAAGCCCGACAATCCGGCGGCGGCCAGCGCCGCCGGAAACATGCGTAACAGAAGTCGCACGAAGTCACTCCGATCAGACCGATTTCGGTTCGACGAACATCCTGCCCTTCATCTCCATATGCATGGCGTGGCAGAACCAGGAGCAATAATACCAGTAGACGCCTGGCTTGTCGGCCGTGAAGGTCACCGACGCGGTGGCCATGGGCCCGATCTCCATGTTGATGCCGTAGTTGACGATGCAGAACCCGTGCGTCAGGTCTTCGACCGCGTCGATGTTGGTGACGAAGACGGTCACTTCGTCACCTTGCTTGACCTGGAACTGATCGAGTCCGTAGGCCGGCGCGGTCGAAGTCATATAGACCCGCACCTTGTTGCCGTCGCGGATCACCTTGGAATCCGCCTCGAGGTTGATGCCGTCGGCCTTGGCCTGCTTGACCGCATCCGCAAAGATCGGATCCGCGCGGTCATAGATCGAGACGGGGTTGATCTTGGAGCGGTGGACGATGGTCGCGTCATGCGGCTCGGCGAAGCTCGGGCCGTCATGCACGAGCTTCATCTGATCGCCCGAGATGTCGATCAGCTGATCGTTCTCCGGCTTGAGCGGGCCGACGTTCAGGAAGCGGTCCTTCGAGAACTTGTTCAGCGAGATGAGCCATTTTCCATCCGCCTCCTTGGTCTGGCCCATCGAGGTGTGGTTGTGGCCCGGCTGATAGTGCACGTCGAGCTTCTGGAGGATGGGGTTGACCTTCTCGCCCTTGAACGCGCGCTTGGCGAGGTCGATGTTCCACTTGCAGACCTGGCTGTCGAGGAAAAGGGTGGTGTAGGCGTTGCCCTTGCCGTCATAGGCCGTGTGCAGCGGGCCAAGGCCAAGCTCCGGTTCTGCAACGACAACGTCGCGCGGCTTGATCTTGTCATCGAACAGGTCGTCAAATTTGCGGACGTCCATCACAGTCACGGTGGGCGAGAGCTTTCCGGCCGCCACGATGTGGATGCCGTCCGGAGCGGTGTTCATGCCATGCGGATTGTTCGAGACCGGAACGTAGCGGGTGTAGGCCGAACCCTTGCGGCCGTCGATCACGGGCACGCCGTTCATCTCCTTGAAGTCGCCCTTCTTCACGGCCTCTTCGATCCGCTTGATGTTGAAGATGACGACCCAGTCCTGTTCGCTGGCGGTCATTTCCGCGAGAGTGACGCCTTCCTCACCGTTGTAGCAGGTCGCAAAGCAGTACTTGCCCTGGTAATCGGCATCGACATTGTCGAGGTTGCCGCTGACGATCACCTGCCAGGCTACCTTCATCGTGTCGCCGTCGATCGCACTGAAGATCGAGCGATACTGCTTGGGATCGTCCAGGATCTTGCCGTCATTGGGCAGCGGCACGCCATCCTCGCCGTTGGCGAAGACATAGCCCGTGCGCGGATATTTCTGCAGGCGGAGGCCGTGAACAGTGTGCTGGTTCGGCAGTTCGATGATCTTGTCGCACTTCATGATGTCGAGCCGCACCCGCGCGACGCGGCTATTGGCCTTGTCGTTCATGAAGGCATAGCGACCGTCATAGGTGCCGTCCGTGAACGAAATGTGCGGGTGGTGGAGGTCGCCGTTCAGGTAGGTGCCGCCGCGGTTCTTCAGGAACTCGCGGGTCGCAGGTTGCATCCCCTCGGTCAGAACCTTGATGCTTTCGTTGGTCTGCCCCCAGCCGGTCGCGCTGCAGCGATTAAAAACCGGAACGCGCATCAATTCGCGCATCGAGGGAAGGCCGACGACCCGCATCTCTCCGGACTGGCCGCTGGAGAAGAACACGTAATATTCGTCGAGCTCGCCGGGCGCGACCTCGGCCTTGTGAACGGCCGGCCGGGCTGCCGGTGCTTTCGGCGCGGCATTCTTGGTCTGCGCGTCCGCAGGCGCGACGAATCCGCCGTCCTTCAGCATCACTCCGCCGGCAAGGCCCACGCCCGCTGCGGCCGCCGTCGTTCCGAGCACGGTTCGTCGGCTGACGCCCTTGGTTTTTTCGTTTTCACTCATGATTGCCTCCTCGGGTTCGGGTTCAGTTTGGGGGTGGAGAGAGGACTGCCGATGCGGCAACGGGCTTGCCACCGGCGGTAATGACGGTCGCGGGACCCTTGCCGCCGGAGCGCATCGAGGGCGACGACATCGCCGCGAACTTCTCGCGCTTGAGCCGCACCTGGATCATGTGCGGGCAGCGGTGGTCGTCGTAATAGAGTTCCTGACAATGCATGCAGTAGATGCATTCGTTGACGTTGATGTGCCCCTCGGGATGGATCGACTGCACCGGGCATTCCTTGGCGCAGCGCTGACACGGCGAGCCGCATTCTTCCCAGCGGCGCAGCCATTCGAACGTCCGCATGCGCCCGGGAATCGCGAGCGCCGCGCCGAGCGGACAGAGGTAGCGACAGAAGAAGCGCTCGATGAAGAGGCCGATGACGAGCAGGGCGACTGCATAGGCCACGAACGGCCAGCTTCGTGAGAATTTCAGGATGATCGCGGTCTTGAACGGCTCGACCTCGGCAAATCGCTCGGCCATCTCGACGGAGTAGAGCGACAGCCCGAACAGTCCGAGAAAGATGATGTACTTGATCGGCCATAGCCGTTCATGCAGTCCCCACGGCACCGTTATTTGCGGCACCTTCAGCCATTTCGCAGCCGTGTTGGTGAGCTCCTGCAGTGCGCCAAAGGGACACAGCCAACCGCAGAACGGTCCGCGCCCCCAGAACAGGAGCCCGCCGGCCGTCGCCGCCCATAGAATGAAGATCAGCGGCGCGGCGAGGAAGAATTCCCAGTGGAAGCCGGTCACCAGCGCGTTGGTGAAGGTGACGACGTTGACGACGGAGAGCTGCGCGTTGGCGTACCAGCCGAGCCAGACCAGAACGAAGGCGAGATAGCCCCGCCGCACCCAGGTGTAGAGCACCGGGCGGCGCACCAAGAGGTTTTGGAAGAAGAAGACGCCGGTGAGGGCGGCCAGCATGAAGGCGGTGATGGCGATCGAGACCGTGCTCGATCGCCAGATCCGCATCCAGAGTGGCTCGTCCGCCTCCGCCGGCGGGGCGGCCGCGACGGCTGCCTGCGAGGGCGGAGGCGCTGCGCTCTCTGGCACGGTCACGGCCCGCTGCTCGCGGCGTATGTAGCTATCGGGCAGGGTGTAGTTGACGTCGAAGGTCAGGAATGCCTTGTCGCGGCCGCCGAGGCTGCGCTGCACCAGGAGCTGAAGCTGCCACGGCTGCGTTGGATCCAGCGTGAACTCGGGAGGCGTGACGAACAGCGCGACTTCCCTGAACTCCGGCGCGCCGACCGCGTCCAGCGCACCAAGGCGGGTATGGTTCCGGTCGCGGAAGCGGGTGCTGTTGCCTTCCTGCAGGATTTCGATCCGATCGAAGATACCACCGCGCACATAGGCCGAGCCCTTGAAGGAGTAGGGGCCGTTGCCGGCGACGATGATCGCCTGCTGTCCGGGCTTAAGGCCCTCCTTCAAGCGTCGATAGCCATCCTCGCCAAGGAGGCTGCGGCCGATCGTGGGCGCACTCGCGAGGGCGACGTAAAGATCGATGAAGGTGTCGTTCGCGTCACCCGGTTCGGGATATTGAGTCGCCGCCGCGCTGCCGGATTTTGCAAAGGCGTCGTTGATGTCGCCGATCCCGAGATGAAGCCGGCGGATCGAACCGTCGCCGACGAGGCTCTCCCAGTCGCGGACTTCGCTGTGTTCGAGATCCAGCGTCTTGATGGCGGGGGGCAGGGCAGCTGAAACCGCCGCGCCGTTGCCGCCGCCAACACGGCCGCTTCGGATCAGCTTGGACGCCGCACGAACGATGCTGTCGCCCATCACCAGCACGGTGACGGTTGCGCCGCTGACGATGTCGACCTGCGGTGGCCTCTCGGCACCACTTGCGACCGGCTTCATGTCCTTGCCGATCAGCGCGTTCACGGCAGCGATGATGCGCGCCTCGGGAATGCCGACCAGCACGATCGGCTCCTTGTGATCGACGAGCTTGATGCCGGTGATGACGCCGTTGGGGTCGATTCCAGCCAGCAAGTGAATCGGTTTGCCGGAGTAGCCGACGGTGTTGGCGAAGTCGGAGTTCAGGAACACGAAACCTTGGAGCTGGTCGCCACGATAGACGGGCACGATGGGCGGATCGCCCTGCGGAGGTCCGAACCGCTCGGCGCTTGGGAAGAAGTCAGCAGGCGATGTTTTGGAAAGATAACCGGCAAGATTTCCTGCGGCGCATGCGGGTTCGAGCCACAGCGTTGCACAGATCGCAAAGAGGACGGCGAGCAACGGGCCGCCGAGCCAATCGTTTGCGGTTGCGGAACAACTCCGGGCCATGAGCACCACAGGTGGAACAGCCGCCCCAAACGAGGACAGCTTTTCATTCGATTTCGAAAGTTTGATGTCCCGGGATCGCCGCTGACGCCGGGTTGGCAGGCTCATTGCCTGAGCCGAATTGACTCGCGTCAATACAGCCTTGTTAGTATCCGGACACGATGCCTCATTGCGCTGGATCAAACAGCGAAGGAATTCGGCAATGCCTCTGCTTCGAAAGGCTCTCCTGGGAGCCGAGCCGACCGGTACCTTGCAGTCGCTTGATGAGCTGTTCGCGCTCGCGCATGCCATGGAACAGGAGGCCGCGAACAGGTACAGCGGATTTGCCGATGAGATGCGTCGGCAGAACAAGAACGACTTGGCGGCGGTATTCACCCAACTCGCAGCCGCGGAACGCGAGCACGTCGACAGCGTCGCACGATGGTCGCAATCGCGCTGCGGCAAGGATCCGGATCCTGCGCTGGTGCGCTGGGAAGCGCCCGAGACCTTCGATGCAGAGACCGCCGCTGAGGTGAACACCTCGCGGCTTTTGACGCCGTACCGCGCGTTAGCGATGGCAGTGCGCAATGAGGAACGGGCCTTCGCGTTCTGGTCCTACCTGGCAGCCTATTCCCGGGATCCTGAAGTCAAGAAGGCGTCTGAGGCCATGGCAAGGGAGGAACTCGGCCATGTCGCCGCGCTGCGGAAGGAGAGGCGGCGCGCATATCGCCACGAACACGAACGGAGCCGTGCCGAGACGTCGGCGGAGCCTCGACCGCCGCATATCGACGCGCAGCGGCTCGAGCTCCGCCTGGCCGCGCAACTTGCCGAGATGGAACCACGCCTGAGCGGGCCAGCGGCGGTCCGGATAAGGGGCATTCGCCAACAGGCAATCGAGATGGCCGACGCCGCCGTGGGTGCGGGAAGCTTTCCGGCGCCCATGGAACGCAAAGGCCCATTGGAGGTCGCCGAAGCGCTCGTCGACGGCTACCTCGAAGGCGCCGAACGGGCGACCGATGCGGCCCACCTCGAACGCCTGCAGCGACTGGCAGAGCAAGCGATCTCGAGATTGGCTTGGCTCCGATCGCTGTCGGCGGCGTAACGCGCTTGCGGCAATCGTGGCTATGGGTGCCGTCGATCGCATGGCGGCTTGTCCGAAGGACAGTGGCCGGCAGGCCGTCGAAAGCGTCCCAGACGGAATCTCAAGGTGGGCCTCGGTGCGATGCGAGCGGTCGGATGCCGTCGCCAGAGCAAAATCCACAATTCGCATAAGGTATATTATGGAATATATTTATGTACAATCGGATCAGTTATTTAGGCGGAATTGCTGACATCCGACCTTCGCCAAAGCCCGTATCTCCGTCTGCGCGTCGGCCGTCGTCTTAGCTCTTGATGTCTACTGTGCATGGGGTTGTTTTTCAGGTTTTGAAACGGGTCGAGGTCTGCGAAAGCCGATATTGCCGTGACCTTGTCCGGCTGCAATAAGCGAGGCATCCGCGAGATCGCAGATGACCCTAAGGCCGACCGCCCGTATAGGTTTGCATCTCAGAACAACAACAAACCTTCCGAGGAAGCAGACCCATGGTCCTTTCCACGCGCTATTCCCGACGCACGCTTCTCAAGGCTTCCGCCGCGACCGCGGTCCTCGGCGGCCTCGGTGCGCCCCATGTGGCCCGCGCCCAGAGCGCCGAGTTCACCTACAAGTACGCCAATAACCTGCCCGACACCCATCCGCTCAACGTCCGTGCCAAGGAGATGGCGGCGGCGATCAAGACCGAGACAGGCGGCAAGTTCGACCTGCAAATCTTCCCGAACAATCAGCTCGGCTCCGACACCGACATGCTGAGCCAGATCCGCTCCGGCGGCGTCGAGTTCTTCACGCTGTCCGGCCTGATCCTGTCGACCCTGGTGCCGGCGGCGTCCATCAACGGCATCGGCTTCGCGTTCCCGGACTACGACACGGTCTGGAAGGCCATGGACGGCGATCTCGGCGCCCATGTCCGCGGCGAGATCAAGAAGGCCGGCCTCGAGGTCATGGACAAGATCTGGGACAACGGCTTCCGCCAGACCACGTCGTCGACCAGGCCGATCGCCGGGCCTGACGATCTCAAGGGCTTCAAGATCCGCGTGCCGGTTTCGCCGCTGTGGACCTCGATGTTCAAGGCGTTCGATGCCGCGCCCGCCTCGATCAATTTCAGCGAGGTTTATTCCGCACTCCAGACCAAGATCGTCGAGGGCCAGGAGAACCCGCTGGCCATCATCTCGACCGGCAAGCTCTACGAGGTGCAGAAGTACTGCTCGCTGACCAACCACATGTGGGACGGCTTCTGGTTCCTGGCCAACCGCAGAGCCTGGGAAAAGCTGCCGCAGGACGTGCGCACCGTCGTCGCCAGGAACATCAATGCCGCCGCCGTCAAGGAGCGTGAGGATACCGCCAAGCTGAACGCCAACCTGCAGCAGGAACTCGCGGGCAAGGGCCTGACCTTCAACCAGCCGCCCATCGCGCCGTTCCGCGACAAGCTGCGCTCCGCCGGCTTCTATGCCGAATGGAAGGGCAAATATGGCGATCAGGCCTGGGAGCTTCTGGAGAAAGCCGTCGGCAAGCTGTCGTAGCGCATTGGGGCCGTCGAGGTCGGTATCAGGATGGCTCACGTCGAGATCGAGTTGACCGAAGCGGTGGGCGAGGTGACGTTGCAGTCCCCTCGCCGACCTTCGCTGCTGGCCTCAGTTGAGCGCGTGCTCGGCCTCGTCGTCGAAATCCCGACGGCGATCCTGGTGATCGCCGAGATCGTGATCCTGTTTGCCGGGGTGGTCGCACGCTATGGCCTGCACCGGCCGCTGATCTGGTCGGACGAGCTCGCCTCGATTCTGTTCCTGTGGCTCGCCATGCTGGGCGCGGCGGTTGCGTTCCGCCGCTCCGAGCACATGCGCATGACGGCGGTCGTCGCCAGCGCCAGGCCGGCGATGCGCGCCTATCTCGATCTGGTCGCGACCTCCGCGGCCCTGGCGTTCCTGATCCTGATTGCGTGGCCGGCCTGCGACTACGCCTATGAAGAAAGCTACATCACGACGCCGGCGCTGCAGATCTCCAATATGTGGCGCGCCGCCGCGCTGCCGGCCGGCATCGGCCTGATGGCGGCCTTTGCCCTGCTGCGGCTCGCGCGCGCCGCCGACCACCGCATGGTTGCGGCCGCCGTGCTGTCGGTTGCGGTCGTGATCGGCCTGTTCTGGCTGGCCGAGCCATTGCTGCGACCGCTCGGCAATCTCAACCTCATCATCTTCTTCGTCGGCGTCGCCGGCTTCTGCGTGTTTGCCGGGGTTCCCATTGCGTTCGGCTTTGGTCTTGCGATCTACGGCTATCTCGCGCTGACCACGCGCACGCCGGTCATGGTGCTGGTCGGGCGGATGGACGAGGGCATGAGCCACCTCATCCTGCTTTCCGTGCCGCTGTTCGTGTTTCTGGGGTTACTGATCGAGATGACCGGCATGGCGCGGGCCATGGTGGCGTTCCTGGCAAGCCTGCTCGGCCATATCAGGGGCGGCCTGCATTACGTGCTGGTCGGCGCGATGTACCTCGTCTCCGGCATCTCTGGCGCCAAGGCGGCCGACATGGCGGCAGTCGCGCCCGTGCTGTTCCCGGAGATGAAAGAGCGCGGCGCCAAGCCCGGCGATCTCGTCGCGCTGCTGGCGGCCACCGGCGCCCAGACCGAGACCATCCCGCCCAGCCTCGTGCTGATCACGATCGGCTCGGTCACGGGCGTCTCGATCGCCGCCCTCTTCACCGGCGGCCTCCTGCCCGGCGTCGTGCTCGCCGTAACGCTCTGCATGCTGGTGTGGTGGCGCTACCGCCACGAGGACATGAGCCACGTCCGCCGCGCGACGGCATCCGAGATCGGCAAGACCTTCGTCGTCGCCCTGCCCGCGCTCGCTCTGCCCTTCGTGATCCGCTATGCCGTGGTCGAGGGCATCGCGACCGCCACCGAAGTCTCCACCATCGGCATCGTCTATGGCGCCTTCGTGGGCCTTCTGATCTACCGCCGCTTCGACTGGCGGCGGCTGTTTCCGATGCTCGTCGAGACCGCCGCGCTGTCGGGTGCGATCCTCCTGATCATCGGCACGGCGACCGGCATGGCCTGGGGCCTGACCCAATCCGGCTTCTCGCGCTCGCTGGCTGCAGCCATGACGGGATTGCCGGGCGGGGCTGCGACCTTCATCGCCGTGTCGATCCTGGCCTTCACCATCCTCGGCAGCGTGCTGGAGGGCATCCCGGCGATCGTGCTGTTCGGACCGCTGCTGTTTCCGATCGCCCGCGCCGTCGGCGTGCACGAGGTGCACTACGCCATGGTGATCATTCTCGCCATGGGTATCGGGCTATTCGCCCCGCCCTTCGGCGTCGGCTATTATGCCGCCTGCGCCATCGGGCGCGTCGATCCGGCCGAAGGCATCAGGCCGATCTGGGGCTATCTGCTGGCGCTGCTGGTGGGATTGATCATCGTCGCGATCTTCCCGTGGATCTCGATCGGATTTCTTTGATGCGGTTTAAGGAGGGTGTCGATGAGCGAGCGACAGAATCCGTACAATATCGGCCTCGACAAGACGCAAGCCAACTATGTGCCGCTGAGCCCGCTGAGCTTCCTCGCGCGCAGCGCCGCGGTCTATCCCGATCACGTCAGCACGGTCTATGAAGGCCGCAGCTTCACCTGGGCTCAGACCTATGAGCGCTGCCGGCGGTTCGCCTCGTGGCTTTCGAGCAAGGGCATCGGCGTCGGCGACACCGTCGCGGCGATGCTGCCGAACATTCCCGCGATGAACGAGGCGCACTTCGCGGTGCCCATGACCGGCGCCGTGCTCAACGCGCTCAACATCCGCCTCGATGCGCCTTCGATCGCGTTCCAGCTCGATCATGGCGGCGCGAAAATCATCCTGGTCGATCCAGAGTTTTCAGGCGTCATCACTGCGGCCCTGGCGCAGATGACCGGCCCCAAGCCGCTGGTGGTCGACGTCGACGATGCATCGTTCAAGGGCGGCACCCGCATCGGCGAGATCGAATACGAGGCAGCCGTCGCCGAAGGCGATCCAGGCTTCGCGCCGATCACGCCGAGCGATGAATGGGACGCGATTGCGCTGAGCTACACCTCGGGCACGACGGGCAATCCCAAGGGCGTCGTTACCCATCATCGCGGCGCCTATCTGAACGCCGTCAGCAACATCCTCGCCGGCAATCTCGGCCAGCATCCGGTCTATCTCTGGACGCTGCCGATGTTCCACTGCAACGGCTGGTGCTTTCCCTGGACCATTGCGGCGGCCGCCGGCATCAATGTCTGCCTGCGCAAGGTCGAGCCGACCAGGATCTTCGAGCTGATCAAGCAACACGGCGTCACCCATATGTGCGGCGCGCCGATCGTCTACAACACGCTGATCAACGCGCCCGATGCACCAAAGGGCGATGCGGCCCGCCGCGTCGTCGGCCTGATCGCGGGCGCAGCGCCACCGGTCGCGGTGCTGGAAGGCGCCGAAAGCATCGGCATCAAGCTGACGCATGTTTACGGCCTGACCGAGGTCTACGGCCCCGCCTCCGTCTGCGCCGAGCAGCCGGGCTGGGATGACCTGCCCGCCGCCGAGCGCGCGCGCATGAAGCGCCGGCAGGGCGTGCCCTACCCGCTGCAGGAAAGCGTCACCGTGATCAACCCGCAAACGATGCAGCAGGTGCCGCGCGACGGCGAGACGATCGGCGAGGTCATGTTCCGCGGCAACATCGTGATGAAGGGCTACCTGAAGAACGAGAAGGCGACCAGGGAAGCTTTCGAAGGCGGCTGGTTCCACACCGGCGATCTCGGCGTGCTCGACGAGCACGGCTACGTCATCATCAAGGATCGCTCCAAGGACATCATCATCTCCGGGGGCGAGAACATTTCCTCGGTCGAGGTCGAGGACATCCTCTACAAGCACCCGGCCGTGCTGTTCGCGGCCGTGGTGGCAAAGCCCGATCCGAAATGGGGTGAAGTGCCCTGCGCCTTCGTCGAACTGAAAGAGGGCGCCAGTGCCAGCGAGGCGGATATCATCGCCTTCTGCCGCAGCCAGATGTCCGGCTTCAAGACGCCGAAGGCGGTCGTGTTCGGGCCGATCCCGAAGACGTCCACGGGCAAGATCCAAAAGTTCCTGCTGCGCAACGAAGTCGGCTCGGTGAAGGCGATCTCGGCCTGACCAGCGGCCAAAGAAGCTTCCGCCCGCCTGCGGCGGGCGGAAGCTCTCTCATCCTCACATCTTCTTGTAGGAGTCGAGCACCGCCTGACCGTCGGCCCCTGCCTTCTTGAGCCAGTCGGCCGTGAGCTGGTCGCCGATCTTCTGGAAGCCGGCCTTCAGTGCCGGGCTCGGCGGCTCGACAGTCATGCCTTTGGCCTTGAGCTGACCGAGGTACCAATTGGCCTTCTCTTCCCAAGCCTTCCAGCCGCGCGTCTCCGCGGTGGCGGCGGCCTTCAGGATGGCCTCCTGGGTCGGCTTGTCGAGCGCCTCGAACGCAGCCTTGTTGACGAAAGTGTAGTTCTTCGGAATCCAGGCCTGCACGTCATAGAAGTATTTGAGCGACTCCCACGCCTTCGAATCGTAGCCGGTGCCGCCCGACGACATGAAGGAGTTCACCACGCCGGTCGCCAACGCCTGTGGCAGTTCCGCAGCCTGGATCGTGACCGATTGCGCGCCGACCAGTTCGCCGATCCGCGCGGTCCCGACATTGTAGGCGCGCCACTTCAGACCCTTCATGTCCTCGATCGTGGCCAGCGGCTTGTTGACGTAGACGCCCTGCGGTGCCCACGGCACCACGAACAGCAGCTTGAGACCTTGCGCGTCGAGCTTCTTGGCGATCGCAGGCTTGGAGGCCTGATACAGCTTCGTCGCCTCGGGGAAGCTGGTCGCGAGGAACGGCACGACGTCGACGCCGAAGATCGGGTCTTCGTTCTCGTGGATCGACAGCAGCACCTCACCCATCTGCGCCTGCCCGGTCACCACGGCGCGCTTGATGTCGGGCGCCTTGAACAGCGAGGCGCCCGGATGAACCGTGATCTGGAGCTTGCCCGAGGTGGCGGCTTCGACGTCCTTGGCGAACGCGACCAGGTTTTCGGAGTGCGGATTGTCCGCAGGATACGCTGCCGGCAGGTTCCATTTGCTCTGAGCCGAGGCAGGTGTCGCGGCCAGCACAACGCCGGCAATCAAGGATGCGTGGAATAAACGAGACATCATCGGACTTCTCCTCACAGTCGATCTAGAGAACGGGTACGCTCAGTCTGGGAAAGCGAGCTTCGGCAGGAACGTCACGATCTGCGGATACTCCGTGATGATGAAGACCGCAGCGAGCAACAGCACGAAGAACGGGAAGGCCGCCCGCGCGACCGTGAACGTATCGCGGCCGCTCATGTTCTGGAGCACGAACAGGTTGAACCCCACCGGCGGCGTGATCTGCGCCATTTCGACGTGGATGATCAGATAGACGCCGAACCAGACCAGGTCGAGGCCGGCTTGCCTGACCATGGGCAGGACGATGACAGCGGTCAGAACGATCATCGAGATGCCGTCGATCAGGCAACCCAGGATGATGTACATGATGCTCAGATACAGCGCCAGCATGCTCGGCGTGAGCTGCTGGCCCTGGACCCAGGTGGCGAGCGCGGCCGGAATCCCCGTATAGGCCATCGCCGCCGTGGTGTAGGCCGCGCCTGCCAGGATCAGCATGATCATGCAGGTCAGGCGCGTCGCGCTCATGATGCTCTCGAGGAAGTTCTTGCGCGTGAGCGTGCCGCTCCACCAAGCCAGCAGCAGCGCGCCGGAAACGCCCCAGGCCGCGCATTCCGTCGCCGTCGCAAAGCCGAGAACGAGCGACAGGAACACCGCCAGGATCAGCAGCAGGCAGGGCGCGAGCTTGGCGGACTCGCGCAGCTTCTGCCGGAGCGGCATTGGCGGATCGCGCGGCGGAACCTTTGTCGGGTTGAGCAGCGACCAGATGATGATGTAGCCGGAATAGAGCGCGATCACGAGCAATCCCGGCAGGAAGCCGCCGAGAAACACTTGAAGCACGGAGACGTTCGCCGTGACGGCATAGACCACCATCGGAATCGACGGCGGGATCAGCAGGCCGAGCGTGCCCGAGCCCGCCAGCGATCCGAGGCTCAGGCCCTTATCATAGCCGCGCTTGTCGAGCTCCGGCAGCGCGATCTTGCCGATCGTCGCGCAGGTCGCCGCCGACGAACCCGACACCGCCGCGAAGATGCCGCAGCCGATCACGTTCACATGTGTCAGCCGTCCCGGCAGCCACTGCACCCAGGGCGACAGGCCGCGGAACATTTCCTCCGACAATTTGGTGCGGAAGAGAATCTCTCCCATCCAGATGAACAACGGCAGGGCCGCCAGCGTCCAGGATGAGCTCGCGCTCCAGGTGGTGGTCGCAAGCACGGTGCCGAGCGGCAGGCTCGTGGTGAGCGCCATCGCCACGAAGCCGACCAGCCCGAGCGAGACCGCGATCCAGACGCCGCTTCCCAGCAGCAGGATCATGACGCCGAGCAGGACGAACGACAGCTCGATCATGCCGAGACTGGCCATGGTCAGCCCCCACCGCCCTGCGAGATGCGTTCGACGAACTCTTCCGGAGTTTCGTCGGGCGAGCCCTTCTCGTAGCTCGGACGGTTGCCGCCGATGACGTTGACCATCTCGTCGATCAGCGCGATCGAGAGGATCACGAGGCCGCCGGCGAAGCCGAGCTGGGGAATCCAGAGCGGAAGCGCGACCACGCCCTGCGCCACGTCGTTGAAGCGCCAGGAATCGTAGGTCATCTGCACAGCATGACGGGTGAAGTAGAGAATGAAGGCAGCGGCAATACCGAGCGCCACGACCTCCGCGATCTGCTTGGTCCGTCCGTGCAAACGCTCCAGCAGCAGGCCGACGCGGATCATCTCTCCGCGCTTGAAGGTGTGAGCGAGGCCGAGGAACGCCATCGCGGCCATGCACCAGGACGCAAAATCATCGCCGGCGGGAATGTTGAGCGCAAACTGGCGCCCGACCGACATCACCATCATGATTGCGAAGATCGCGACCAGGAAGACGCCCGCGGCATAGCCCGCGCCGAGATAGAGGAGGTCCAGCGCGCGTCGTACCGGTCCCTGAGTCGCTACATCGTCCTCTGCCAACGCGATCCCCATCCTCACACGAGGCGACTCGACGGACCGATAGCATCCGACTGCCGGTCCTGTTTGAATATCGCCCTGCCCAACGCCTGTCTTTCAGACGTTAGATCAACATGATGGGGCCGGTGCAAGCAAGGTCTATGCCGGCTGGCAGGAGAATTTCCACCGCGGGTTTAGTGCGTCTCGAGCCGCAGCCCGTCGTAGGCCGGCACCACGCCAGGGGGCAGCGACTGTCGGATAACCTCATAATCGACGTCGGCGGTCATGTTGGTGATGACCGCGCGCTTCGGCTTGAAGCTCTCGATCCAGGACAGCGCGTCGTTGATGCTGAAATGGCTGACATGGCCGGTGTAACGCAGGCCGTCGACGATCCAGAGATCGAGATTTTCCAGCGCCTCCCAGCTCTCGCGCGGGATATCATTGAGATCAGGCGTGTAGGCCGCATCCCCGATGCGGTAGCCGAGCGCGGGGATGTTGCCGTGCTGCACCAGAAAGGCGGTCATCGTCACCGCGCCGCCCTTCCCCAGAATGGTCTGGCTTTCTCCCGCCTCGATCGAATGCCGCGTCAGGATCGGCGGATAATCGCTGCCCTCGGGCGAGATGAAGCAATAGGAGAACCGCGACAGGATGTCCTTGGCGGTCGACTGGTTGAAATAGGTTGGAATGCGCCGGCGCATGTGCATGACGACCGAGCGCAGATCATCCATGCCGTGGGTCTGGTCGGCATGTTCGTGCGTCAGGAACACCGCGTCGATGTGGTCGACATTGGTCGAGAGCAATTGTTCGCGCAGGTCCGGCGAGGTGTCGATCACGATGCGTGTCGTGCCATGCTCGGACGTCCGTTCGACCAGCAGCGAGCAGCGGCGACGGCGGTTCTTGGGATTGTTGGGATCACAGGCGCCCCAGCCGAGCGCCGGGCGCGGCACGCCGGCGGAGGAGCCGCAGCCCAGGATCGTCAGCGTCAGCGTCATGTGGCTCCCAGTCTCAAGCTTTCACCTTCGAGAACAGGCGGAAGAAGTTTTCGCTGGTCTGGCGCGAGATCTCGTCGAGCGACACGCCGCGCGTCTCGGCGAGCACCTTTGCGACCTCGACCACGTAGGCCGGCTCGTTGCGCTTGCCCCGAAATTTGCCGGGCGCAAGATAGGGCGAGTCTGTTTCGACCAGGATACGATCGGGCGGCAGTTCGGCTGCGATCGCGCGTAAGGTCTCCGATTTCTTGAAGGTCAGGATTCCCGTGAAGCCGATATAGAGCCCGAGCGACACCGCCTTCAGTGCCAGCTCGCGCCCGCCCGTGTAACAATGCAGGACGGCGCAAAACGATCCCTTTGCGGCCTCCTCTTCCAGGATGCGCGCGCAGTCCTCGTCGGCCTCGCGGGTATGGATCACCAGCGGCAGGCCGGTGGTGCGGGCGGCGGCGATGTGGGCGCGAAAGCCCCTCGCCTGCGCCTCCGGCGAGCCGTTGTCGTAGAAATAATCGAGCCCGGCCTCGCCGAGCGCGACGACCTTGGGATGCTGGGTCAGCGCAATCAGCTCATCCGGCGCGATGCCGTCCTCCTCGTCCGCATGATGCGGATGGGTGCCGACCGAGCAATAGACGTCGTCATAGCGCTCCGCGATGGCGAGCAGGTCCTGCAGCCGCCGGACCCGCGTCGAGATCGTGACCATGCGGGCGATCCCGGCGGCTCGCGCCCGCGACACGATACCGTCGAGATCTTCCGCAAAGTCCGGAAAATCCAGATGGCAATGACTGTCGACCAGCATCGTGCGAACGCCTTCAGGCCGCCGGCTCGACGTAGCGCGGGAACGCCGGCATCGGCGCCGGCAGCGTCGAACCGGGCGCGATGCGCTTGGCGCCGCCGAGCATGTCAAAATTGCGCTCGGCTTCGGGGATGCCGAGGCTGTCGAGCAGCTTGCCGGAGGCGGTCGGCATCGCGGGCTGAGCCAGGATCGCAATCTGACGCACGACTTCGGCGGTGACGTAGAGCACCGTCTTCTGCCTGGCCGGATCCGTCTTGGCGAGCGCCCACGGCGCTTCACCCGCAAAATAGCGGTTGGCCTCCGCGACCACGGCCCAGACGGCGTTGAGCCATTGATGAATCTGCTGCGTCGCCATGGCTTCACGCGAGGCAGCGATCATGCCGTCGGCCATCGCCAGGATCGCCTTGTCGTTGTCGCTGAACTCGCCGGGCTCGGGCAGCACGCCGCCGAGCTGTTTTGCGATCATCGACAGCGAGCGCTGCGCGAGATTGCCGAGATCGTTGGCGAGATCGGCGTTGATGCGCGCGACAATCGCCTCGTGATTGTAGTTGCCGTCCTGGCCGAACGGCACCTCGCGCAAGAAGAAGTAGCGCAACTGGTCGACGCCGTACTGGTCGGCGAGGTTGAAGGGATCGACAGTGTTGCCGACCGACTTCGACATCTTCTCGCCCCTGTTGAACAGGAAGCCGTGGGCATAGACCCGTTTCGGCAGCGGGATGCCCGCCGACAAAAGGAAGGCCGGCCAATACACCGCATGGAAGCGGATGATGTCCTTGCCGATGACGTGCACGTCGGCCGGCCAATAGCGCCAGTTCTTGTCGCTCTCATCGGGGAAACCGACGCCGGTGATGTAGTTGGTCAACGCATCGACCCAGACATACATCACGTGCTCTTCGTCGCCGGGCACCTTCACGCCCCAATCGAACGTGGTGCGCGAGATCGAGAGATCGCGCAGGCCGCCCTTGACGAAGCTCACCACCTCGTTCTTGCGCGAGTCCGGCCCGACGAAGTCGGGCTGATCCGCATAGAGCTTGAGCAGCTTGTCCTGGTACTCCGACAAGCGGAAGAAATAGCTCTTCTCCTCCACCCATTCCACCGGCGTGCCCTGCGGCCCCAAGCGCACGCCATCGTCGTTCACACGCGTCTCGTCCTCGGCGTAATAGGCCTCGTCACGGACCGAGTACCAGCCCGAATAGGTGTCGGCGTAGATGTCGCCGTTCGCTTCCATGCGGCGCCAGATCTCCTGGCTAGAGCGGTGATGCTGCTCCTCGGTGGTGCGGATGAAGCGGTCGAACGACACGTCCAGGCGCTCGTCCATCTCTCTGAAGCGGCCGGCATTGCGCATCGCGAGCGCGGCGGTGGACATGCCTTCGCTCGCCGCCGTCTGAATCATCTTCTGGCCGTGCTCGTCGGTGCCGGTCAAAAAGAACACATCCTTGCCATCGAGCCGCGCAAAGCGCGCCAGCGCGTCGGTCGCGATCGCCTCATAGGCATGACCGATATGCGGGCTACCGTTGGGATAGGCGATCGCGGTGGTGATGTAGAAGACGTTGTCGCGCGCGGCGGCAACCGCAGGCGCGGCAACCTGCGCAGAAGCGACGGGCTTCGGCGAACGAGGAGCCTTTGGCTTCCGCGCCTTTGGCTTCATAGGCGTCACGACGGGAGCCGGTGCGGCGGTCACGGCAGGCGAAGCTACCTTTTTCGCGACCTTCTTCGCCGGAGCCTTGGCCGGCTTTTTGGCAGCCTTCTTCACCGCCTTCTTGGCGACGACCTGCTTCTTCGCGGCCTTCTTTGCGGCGCCCTTCTTCACGCTCTTCCTGACGGCAGCCTTCTTGGTCTTCTTGACCTTCTTGGCAGCTTTGGCCGCGCGCGCCTTGGCCTTTTTCGCGGCTTTCTTGACGGCCTTCTTCGCAGCCTTCTTGCCGCTCTTGCGTTTGACGGATTTCTTAGCTCGCGTTGCCACCACGAATTCCTTTACCGGCTTCTCGAATTTTGGAAACGGCTCGGCGTTCCGTTATTGTTTTGCGCATGATCTTTCGGAAAACCGCTGCGCACTTTTCCGGATCATGCTTTAGCGCGTTGCGTCCGCCAGCCAGCCGAACACCGAGAAAACCAAGGGCTTTCGCTCCAGATTGTAGGTTTCGGTGTCGCGCGCGGCGCGGACGATCTTTTCCCATACCTCAGCTAGCCGCGCAAGGCGCGGCAGGTTCTGGTTGGCATTGGCCTCATCCGCATGCAGGCGCTCCGCAATCCAGCGGTCGATGCCGTCGATGAAGGCCGCAAGCGCCACGCGGTCGCTGGTGCCGAGCGAATCGCCGAGCGTGTGCAATTCGCGCGGATCGACCTGCGGCAGGCGCGCGAGCAGCGCCGCCGTGCGCTGCTGAAGCTTCAGGGCCTCGCCACCGAGCAACGTCAGCGTCCGTGCGACGCTGCCCTCGGAGGCCTCGGCCGCCTCGCGCAGCGCGGCATCGTTCGGATCGAGCTCAGCCGCCGAAGCGGCGGCGCCGATCACATCGTTCGTCGCGAGCGGCCGCAGGCGCAGCTTGCGGCAGCGCGACTGGATCGTGGCGAGCACCCGCGCGGGCGCGTGGCTCACCAGCAGGAACAGCGATTGCTGCGGCGGCTCCTCCAAGATCTTCAGAAGCGCGTTGGCCGCGTTCGGATTGAGCTCGTCGACGGTGTCGACGATGCAGACGCGCCAGCCTTCGGCCGCGGCGGTCGAGCCGAAGAAACCGATCGTCTCGCGCGTCTCGTCCACGGTGATCACGGTGCGCATCACGCCGCGCTCGTTGGCGGTGCGCTCGAGCGTCAGCAGGCCGCCATGCGAGCCGGCCGCCACCTGCCGCGCCACGGCGTCGTCGTGATCGATCGCAAGGCTTTCGGCGCGCTGCACGGCCGGCGCCAGCGGCTGCGCATGGGTGAGCACGAAGCGCGCCATGCGATAGGCCAGCGTCGCCTTGCCGATCCCCTGTGGCCCGCCGATCAGCCAGGCATGCGGAATGCGTCCGCTGCGATAGGCATCAAGCAGCGCGGCCTCCGCCTCGCGATGGCCGAACAGCTGCGACGTCTCGCGCGGATGCGGTATGGCGGTTTCGCGCTCGGCCTGACGCGGGCTCATACCGACACCACTGACGCAGGCGTTGGCAGCAGGCGCTCGCGCAGCGCCGTCCAGACGCGCGCGGCGACCGTGTCCGGATCGGAATTGGCGTCGATCAGCACGCAGCGCGCGGGATCCTCCGCCGCGATCTTGCGATAGGCTTCGCGGAGGCCCTGGTGAAAGCTGAGCTTCTCAGCCTCAAACCTGTCGGGCGTGCCGCTGCCGCGGCGCGCGGCGGCACGTTGCAGGCCGATCTCGACCGGCAAATCGAGGATGATGGTGAGGTCCGGCTTGAGGTCGCCGATCGTCACCCTTTGCATCGCGTTGATCAGGCCATCGGGCACCTGGCCGAGGCTGCCCTGATACGCCCGCGTCGAATCCGCGAAGCGGTCGCACAGCACCCAGACGCCCTGGCTCAGCGCCGGCTGGATCACGGTGCGGACATGGTCATCGCGCGCGGCGGCAAACAGCAGCGTCTCGGCCTCGGGGCCGAGCAGCTTGCCCATGCCCGACAGCACCAGATGACGCATGATTTCAGCGCCCGGCGAGCCGCCCGGCTCCCGCGTCACGCGGATGCGCAGCTTTGCCGCCTTCAGGCGGTCGGCGAGCTTCTTGATCTGGGTCGACTTGCCCGTGCCCTCGCCGCCTTCAAAGGTGATGAAGCGTCCCCGTCCGGACGGCCGCTGTGCAGCGCTCTCACTCATGATCAGAGCTTCTCGGCGCCTGCGCGGAACATGCCGATCACGAGCTCGCTGGCGCCGTCGATCGCGCGGCGCATGGTCGAGCCGGTGCCGATCGCCTCCGCGGCGTAGACCGGCGTCTCGACCGCGATGTTGCCGCTGCGCCAGACCCTGACCACGCCGACCCGCTGGCCGGCCTCGATCGGCGCGCGCACCGGGCCACTATAGACGATGCGCGCAATCAGCTTGTCGCTGCCGTTCTTGTGCACCATCACCTTCACAGGGGTCTTGGCGATGAGCTTGACCGACCGGCTCTCGCCGCCGAACACCTTGGCGTAGCCGACCGGCTGCTCGGCTGCGATCAGGGTGCGGGTCTCGAAATTGCGAAAACCCCATTCCAGCATCTTCTTGGCTTCCGTGGCGCGGTCCTCGGGATCGTCAAGTCCGTTGACGACGACGATCAGCCGCGTGCCGTTCTGCACGGCGGAGCCGACCATGCCGTAGCCGCCTTCCTTGGTGTAGCCGGTCTTCAGGCCGTCAGCGCCTTCCATCGAATTGAGCAGCGGATTGCGGTTTTGCTGGCGGATCTTGTTCCAGGTGAACTCCTTCTCGCCGAACAGTTTGTAGAATTCGGGGAAGTCCAGGATGATGTGCCGGGCAAGCATGCCGAGCTCGCGCACCGTCATCTTGTTGCCGGGATCGGGCAGACCGCTGGAATTGGCGAAGGTCGACCTGGTCATGCCAAGCTCGCGGGCGCGCTTGGTCATGAAGTCCGCGGCAAAGATCCGCTCATTGCCCGCCATGGCTTCGGCCAGCGCGATGCAGGCGTCGTTGCCGCTCTGGATGATCGCGCCGCGCAGGAGATCGTCGACAGAGACCTTGCTGTTGATGGCGGCGAACATGGTCGAGCCGCCCGAGGGGGCCCCGCCTCTGCGCCAGGCATTCTCGCTGATCCGATACTCGTCGTTCAGCTTGATGTCGCCCTTCTTGATGGCATTGAAGACGACCTCCGCGGTCATCAGCTTCATCATGCTCGAGGGCGCGCGCAGCTCGTCGGCGTTCTTCTCGAACAGCACGCTGCCCGAGGAGGCTTCGATCAGGATCGCGGTCGGGGCATCGCCGTCGAAGCCGGCATCTTCCGCTTTCTTGCCGCCCTGGACGCTCTGGTTGGCCGCAAGGAGCGCCCCGCCCCAGCCGATGGCCGCTGCCAAAACCGTCGCGATCAGCCCGCGTGCCAGCGTTCCGGCGGTGAGCCGGTTGCGACGAAGCAAAGGAAGACGAAGTGCCATGGCGAAGCCCTGAGAGAGGCGTTCTAACAGGTGGAACAGATGCGAACAACACGCGGTTGGACGCTTGTCGCCGAGATTGCACGATTCTCGCTGCGCCCCTATCGTGACGCCTCATGTTTTTCGACCAAACCCCTGAAACAAGGCGGAAAAGCGAATGCCCTCAACCCGCATGATCAAGTCCAACGGGGTCGAGCTGTTCGTCCGCGAAGCCGGACAGGGACCGCTTGTGGTGCTGTGCCATGGCTGGCCGGAACTGTCCTATTCCTGGCGCCACCAGATCCCGGCAGTCGCCGAAGCCGGGTTTCACGTCGTCGCCCCCGACATGCGCGGCTATGGCCAGAGCGCGGCGCCGCTCGACGCGAACGCCTACTCGATCTTCGACACGGTCGGCGACGTGGTCGGCCTGGTCCAGGCCCTCGGCGAGACCAAGGCGATGGTGGTCGGCCATGATTGGGGTGCACCGGTCGCCTGGCACGCGGCGCTGTTCCGGCCGGACATCTTCACGGCGGTCGCGGGCCTGAGCGTGCCGCCGCCGTTCCGGGGCCGCGGCAAGCCGCTCGACCTGCTGCGCCAGGGCGGCGTCACCAATTTCTACTGGCAGTATTTCCAGACGCCCGGCGTCGCCGAGGCCGAGCTCGAGCGTGACGTCGCACGCACCATGCGCATCGTCCTCGGCGGGCGGGGCCTCGCCGATCCCACCGCCGCCATGTTCGTGCAGGAGGGCAAGGGCTTTCTCGGCCACGCGGGCGCCGACGAGCCGCTGCCTGGCTGGCTCAGCGAGGCAGACCTGGCCTATTTCACCGAGGCCTTCCGCAAGTCCGGCTTCCGCGGCGGGCTGAACTGGTATCGCAACATCGACCGCAATTGGGAGCTGACCGCGCCCTGGCAGGACGCGCAGATTCACCAGCCTTCCCTCTTCATCGCAGGCTCGAAGGACGCCGTCATCACCGGCCTGATCGGGGCCAAGCGCGTCAACGAGCTCGAGCGCGTGCTGCCCAATCTGAAGCGCAAGCTGATCATCGAGGGCGCCGGCCATTGGGTGCAGCAGGAGCGGCCCGAAGAGGTGAATGCGGCGCTCGTCACGTTCTTGAAGGAGAGCGCGGCTCAGTAGAGGCCGCGGCCGCTCAGGATGCTGCGGGCCTCGGCGGCGCCATCGGTCGATGCGGCCGCGCTGTCGGCGGCGTAGCGACCGTCCTCGCCATAGGACACCGCGCGGGCGTTCTGGAGCGCCTGGCCCCGGCTGCGGCTCGAGGCCGACATTTCCGAGGTAGCATTGAGCGAAGCCATATCGGCCGAGGTACTGCCGAGATTGTATGGCCGCCCCTCCGGCATCGGGACCTCGCCGCGAATGGCACCGCGGGTCGAGGACGGCAGCTCCGGCACAAACGGCTTGGCCGAGGCGACCCGGACCATCGAGGGCGACGGCGCCGGAACGCCGGTGCGCAGGGTCGCCAGAAGCTGGCGGTCGTCGGAGCCTTCTAGCGGAGCCCGGCCGACATATTCGACGCGGACCTTGGCGACGCCATTTCCTTTGAATTCAAGGAGTTCGGCAGCCTTGTTCGAGACGTCGATGAGGCGGTTGCCGTGATAAGGCCCGCGGTCATTGACGCGGACGATCAGCGACTTGCCGTTCGAGACGTTGGTCACCCGCGCATAAGACGGCATCGGCAGGGTCGGATGCGCCGCGGTCAGCGAGGTCATGTCGAACACCTCGCCATTGGCGGTCAGGCGGCCGTGGAAACTGTCGCCGTACCAGGAGGCCATGCCCTCAGCGCGATAGTTGACGTCCTCCTCCGGCACGTAAGTCCGGCCCGCCACGACATAGGGCTTGCCGACGCGGTAGGTGCCGCCGCCCTTCGGGACCGGATCGCCAAAGGCCACCACCCGCGGGCTCGAGGACACGCCGTATTTCGGATCGACCCGGCTGGCGAACTTGTTCGACGAGGCGCAATTGGCGAGCGCAAGGCAGGTCGCGACCGCCGCAACACCGCGCGCGGCTCGCAAAACCGAATCTGACCGACGGATCCCCATGCGCCCCAAATACCACTTCGCCGGAGGCGTACCCAACCCGCTTTGGCTACGGGGAGCGCTGTCCGGTCATCTCATCCAAGGCGGCCCACCACCGTCTCGGAAGCGGTAACGATAACGCAACCCGAACGCGGCGGAAATGGGGAGCCCACGGCGATCACGCCGGGATGGTAAACGAGACGTTCGCATTTTTCCGTTGTTCTACGGGGCGATGGCCCCCGCACTGTGCCAGTGCCGGACAGTCTGTTGCGCCAAATCCTCACTCCACCCCCATTGTCGCGCCGCTCACCGAAATTCTTTTGACTGTGCAAGGCCGCCCGCGTTCTCTCGGATGCGAGGGCGGGATTTGGAATTTAACGATGATCGAGACGGTTTCGGCACTGATGGGTTTGGTAAGCGCGGGGATCTTCTTGGCCCATGCGTTCGAGGGTTACCGCACGAGGGCCTAAAGGCACTCGCGCGGACGGCAAGCATCACCTCTTTCAATGCGGCGCGTTCGGACGGTCTTGGTCGATCCACTCGCGCATCGAACACGAGAGCGGCAGGTGTCCCATGCGTAATCATGACCTCGTATCCGATGGCTTCCTGGCCTTGACCGCCGGCGGCTTGGTGCTGCTCTGCTCGAGCCTCGTCGCGCTGGCGTTTGCCTGAACCGCACGTCCTCCTGTCCAACACGGGTTCTCTGCATTGCGGCGCAGCAGGCGCGGCTGTCCCCGCTCCCATTCAGTTGATTGAATTATTGCGTTCGGCGCCTCGACCAATTGCAAGAGGCCATCACCAACGAGGGTGACGCAAATGCTTGCCGAGAAGTTCTTCCTGGTCTTGGAATCCCTGATCCGCGGCAACCGCACCTATCCGGATGGAAGCCCCCGGGTCATCAGCACCTCCCCGCATGTGCCGGTCAGGCTGCCGTCAGCGAAATAAACGGCGCGTCCGCTAGCCGCCGAATCCGCCGCTCAGCGCAGGCCCAACAGCGAGCGGCGGTAGAAGCCGCCGCGGGCCTCGTTCTGGCAGACGAAGCTGCCGTCGAAGCCCTGGCCGTAGCGCTTCTGCCCCTTGCGGTAATAGACGCCCTTGCCGAAGTCGAGCCAAACCACCTTGTCGCGCGGGCAATGACGCTGGGCCTGCGCCTCGTATCGAAACGGCGTCAGCGGAGTCGCCGAGACCTCGGCGCCACCTGCAGCGACCAGCATGGCGCCGGCGCATGCGATTGCGCCGGACCATTTGCCAAAGCTGCCCCGTGACATGCCCCCACCTCCCGCTCGCCGCCGTCTCCGGCGGCTGGCACGGTAGCACGAAACGGCACAGCCCGCGGAAGGCGGCAAGCACGCCGAATGAACGCGGCAGCGGGTGTCATTGCCGGTCCGCTTCGAGCTGCGCCAGCGCCTCGTGCAGACAGTCCTGAAGCCTCTGCGCGACCTGCTCGCGCGCGATCCCCTTGCCTGCGAGATCGCCCGCCACCTTGCCGACCACGTGGTCCATCGTCCGGCTCTCCAGATGGTCCGTCACCAGCGCAGCCGCGTAGCCTGCAGCGGCATCGCCACTGAGCCCGAGCTGGCCTGCGGCCCAAAGCCCGAGCAGCTTGTTGGACCGCGCCGTGGCCTTGAACATCAATTCCTCGTCGTGGGCGAATTTGGCTTCAAAGCCCCGCTCGCGCTTGTCGAACGTGGTCATGGTCAGCTCCATTCTGCGTCGCTGATGAGGATCGGACTTGCTGGGAGCGAACGTCTCCATGGTTCAGGTCAGTTTTGGATCATCAGAAGCTTCCTCCCGGAAGCGAAGCGCCGTCAAGCCTGCCGATGGGAAGCAGACACCCAAGCGGCATTGGCGGCCGACAATCAAATGCAGGCCGCCAGCAGATACGACTTTTTGAAATTGCGCGGCTAAGCGCGTTCGCTCAGCCCTTCGCCGCCGCCGCTTCGCGCGCCAGCCGCTCGGCCTTCAGCCGTTCCTTGTTGGCATAGAACGCCTTCTGCGCCGCTTCGTGGTCGCGCATGGCCTTCTCCGCCTCGATCCGCCGAGCCGCATCGCGGGCATGGCGCTGTTCGGGGGTCAGGGGTTTGCGTCGGAAGGAAAGGTCTTCAGTCATGCCGAATGAACGTGGCCCTGAGGAAAAAGTTCCGCATGGTCCCGTGCGAGACGCTCGGCCGGGTCATGAAGTTGTCCGAAAACAACCCCATGCACAGTAGCTAAGTTCCTCTACCACAACGCTTTTCTCAATGAGGGCCAGAGATCCGCGCTCCGTCGCCGGAACCGTCAGATCGCGATGTCCGCGATCACGGGCAAATGGTCGGAATAGGCGCGCGCCGCATGATCGGTCCAGACTTTCTCGATCCGGCTGTCACGCGTTGCGTAGATCCGGTCGAGCCGCATGAGGGGCAAGCGCGATGGGAAAGTTCGCAACCGCGTCCGGTTCGGGCAGGCCTGCGCGAGCACGCGCCGCACCGATTTCACCCAAAACCAGTCGTTGAAATCGCCGAGGACGACGGTCCTTTCCGGCCTCACCAGGCTCACCACGGCCTGAGCCTGCGCATAACGCTCGTGGATGCTGAGGCCGAGATGAGTGGCGACCACGCGGACGTCGCCGAAAGGCGTCAGCAATCCCGTCGCGATCGCCCTGCGCGGCTCCCGCTCTCGATACGACACGTCGACGATCTCGGGCACGCTGGAGAACGGAAAGCGGCTCATGAGCATCTGGCCGTAGTCACCGTCCTCCGTGACGATCGACTTGGCATGAACGCGATGATCGCCGACGACGCGCGCCAGCTTCGCGAACGGATCGTCCGACCGCGATCGGGAATCCACCTCCTGGAGCGCGACGACATCCGGCGACCATTTGCGAATGATGGAGCAAACACCTTCCAGATCGAACGTCGGATTGAGATTGAACGTGCCGTGCACATTCCACGTCATGAAGCGCATCGGCGCCATCAGCGCCTCCCGGCGAGCCACGTCGCGAGGAATTGAGCGCCCGCACAGACGCCGAGCCAGCCCAGAAATGCCAGCGTGAGCAGCAATACGCTGCTCCAGGACGCATTCCTGGCCAGATCGGCGATCTGCGCTCCCAGAACGGCCATGGCGAGAATGCCGGGCATCATGCCCAGCAGCGTTCCAACCAGGAAATCACGGAGCGGCAGCGTGCTCGCGCCAGCCGCGACGTTCACCAGCGAGAATGGTGCGATCGGAATCATCCGGATGACGACGACGGCCAGGATTCCCTTGCCGACAACGCGCTCCTGGATGCGCGCCGCACGGCGTCCCAGCAAGCGCTGAAGGCGCTCTCGGCCCAGGAACCGTCCGATCGCAAAAAGGAGGAGCGCGCTGAGCAAGACGCCCGCCATTGCGGTGACGAAACCCAGCCAGGGCCCCAGGGCGGCGGCAGTCGCAGCAATGAGCACGAGAACCGGAAAGATGACCAGCCCGCCGACGACAAAGGCCGCAATTGCGAATGGCGGTCCCCAAACGGACTGCGAATAGGCAGACAGGAACGACGAGATCCGGCCCGTATCGGCGTAATCGCTGAGGGACGTGTACGACCAGGCCAGCGTCAGTCCAAGAAGCGCCAGCGCGATCGAGGCGATCCCGATGATCGTCTTCGTGCTCCACATGCGCGATGCCGCCCGCTCGAGATGAAGAGGCAGCTCAGGGTCCGCCACCGGCTGAACCAGGGTGGCCAGCGTGCTGGTCAGAACCGAGGACTCCACTTTTCGCAGCGTCTTCGCCCCACCCTTTTTCGACACCTGGTCCAGCAGGGCGAACAGCCGATGCTCGTTTTGCGTGACGGCCTGCTCGTCGAGACCGCAGAAATGAGCGATGAGCCGACGGCGGACCGAGGCGATGAAATCCCGATGCTGCTCGGATTCAGCTTCAAAGATGAGGTCGCATTCGCTGTCGGCGCCCATGGAACGATTGTTCAGATTGGCCGAGCCGATCCGCAAGATCCTGTCATCGACGATCATGAGCTTGCTGTGCACCATCACCGCGGCTTCCTTATTGCCGCTGCGGGAGATCGGATAGACGAAGCGGATGCGATCGGCCACGCCAGCTGCGCTGAAGCAGTCGATGAAGGCGCCACGGCCGTTCTGCATGGCCTGGGACTCAAGCCACGAGGAATGCAGTTTCGGAGCGACGACCAGAACCCGAAGCGACGGCACGCGACACATCTGCTCCGCGAGTTCGTGCGCCATCCTGGTCGCGCTGGTGAATTGATTTTCGATGTACACGAAGCTCGTTGCCGACCGGATCGCCGCAATGAAGGAGCGTTCGACCTCCTTGATGGTCGATCCTGCGGGACAGACCACCTCGGTCCGGGCGATTCCGACCGGCAAGTGCTCGGCCTCGACAGGCACGTTCGCCGGCCAGCGACCGTTCCTCGGTGCGCGCCGTTCATCGGACTGTTGGCCTGCCGCACGCCAGCGTTGCTCCGCGAGGGCGAACAGCTGCTCCGCAGCATCCCCGTCGACCAGGCACTGAACGTCGTGAAACGGTGGATATGGCTTGCGCTGAGGGTCGCAGCGCATGGCATTGTCGGCGCGGTGGTCACTCGTGTCCCAGCGCCGGATCGTCAGATCGAGGCCGCCGACGAACGCCAGTGATCCGTCGACACAGACGATCTTCTGGTGTTGCGCCGAACCAAACGGAAGCGTGGCGTCAAGATGAAACCGGACGCGGCCATCGGTGTCGGCAGTGAATTTCGCCGCGGAACTCCACTCTCTCTCGGAAGCGTAGAACGAGACGAAGTCCCAGACGAGAATGTTGATGCGCAAGGCGGGCCGGCGCTGCACCAGGACGCGTAGGAAGGGACCAAGCTCGTCAGGCAGGCCATCATCGGCACGTCCGGAAGCTCCGACCAGACGTGTCCTGCTATGGATGTCCCATCCGACGATGTAGACGACATCCTGCGCCTCCAGCAGTGCCTCCCGCAGGGCGGCGAAATAGGCGGCGGCATCATTCAGTACCGCCACGCGCCGCGCCTTGCACCGCCGCCAGACGGTGTCGCCGGGAGTGAGTGTCGATGCGCTCTGAAGCAGGTGGACCTCGCAATTCGCGTTTGCGTCTAAACGCGCTGGAGGCTCAAGGGGTTCCAGGCGGTCAACGGCTGCGGTTCGATGCGAATGCCGAATGTCCGGCGCCCACTGCGCCCGTCGCACAAGTCGTCATTTGGTGCGGACAAACTTCGCGCCGGCGCTCCTCAACACATCGACAATTTTCTCAGGGGCATCGCCGTGAAAATCGACGGAAACCTCGATCAGGCCTTCCAGCTTCTGCCGCCCCTCCGGAGTGGGCGCTGTCTTGACGTCGGGTCCTGCCGCGCGTGTTCCCACGGTGTTCGCAGCGCCGGCAGGCTGGACGAAGACGTCGCCTCGCGGCACGCCGCATTCCTGCACGACATGCTCAACCGCAAGCTCGGCTCCGCGGCGCGTGTCGAATTCTCCAATGATGGTGCTTTCCAAGGCTGCTCTCCGTGTGCTCGAGACTGCGAACAACAGGCGAGCCGAGGCCAAGTTCCTGAGGGAGCATGCAAGAGGATGACGGTCGGATCCCAGGCGCTGATGATCAGAACCGAATGAGTCCAAACAGGAAGAGCAGCGCCACCGTGACCAGGCCGGAGATCAGCAGCGAGCCGAGACATCCCAGCCGGTTCGAGAAAAAGAAGAACATGCGTTGCCCGCTGTGAAGCTTGCTGTCGGGCTAATCTCTCTAAGTCAGTAGCGTTCCTGCGCAGTTTCGCGTGTCCGTGGCTCTAGCACGCAACGCTTCCTTCCACTGCATTTCAACCAGTCCCGATCCTCCTCTTGAAGACTGGAGATCCAAACGCAACATGGGTCTACGGCACCGCCGGAATCCGTCTCTCCAACATCGCGGGCCGGACTTGAGCGAGGAAGATTGAACAGATCCGTCGGGCTGCGGTGTTAGGAATGGGTCTCGGCCAAATGACCCGAGCGGCACCGGGGCGCCGCCAATCCAGACCTTGGGAGTGACGCGCCGAGGCGCCCCAGTCTTTCCAGCGCAGGCTAGTGCAACACGCGAGCGGCTTCGGCGAGCCGGACCCTTTCTCTCAGCTCCTCGAGCTCCTCGATCGCGTCCAGCAATCTCACCAGCTCGCGGGCAATATGTGTCAAACCGGACTTGGATTGCTTTAAGATACGAACTCGCTGTGCCATCGGTGCACGCCTCCATGGTCGGGCACGTCCAATTGGCAAGGAGCGTGCCAGCCCACGAGGGGAACTTATGGCGATTTCTGGCGGAAGGGGTGGGATTCGAACCCACGGTACCCTTGCGGGCACGCCGGTTTTCAAGACCGGTGCCTTAAACCACTCGGCCACCCTTCCAGTCCCGGGAATGGGTGTCGCTTAACGTAGTCGACCGCGCAAGGCAACGCCAAGTTGGCGCAAGTGCTCAAACCTTTGCCGGCCGGAGCGCGGCGCGTTCCTTTTCCTGCACAACCTGTCTAGCTCTTCGGGCAATCAACCAGGACGGCACTCCGGATGTACTTGGTCCCCTGCCGGTCGCTGACGTTGCGCCCGAATTGAGGGCTGTAGTTCAGGTCGTAGCGGCACCCTGCCTGCATTGCCTTGTAGATCGCGCCCCGTTCGATCACGTAACTCCCTTGTGGGAGCGTCTTGAGGCGGACCTGTGTGATGGTCTGCTCCTGGCCGTGGTCCGGGCCGAGATAGGTAACGCGATCGGTCGAGCCGACCGACCAGACCACCGCAACTGCGCACATCAGTGAAACGGCGAAAGCAGCGACCAGCCCGAGTTGCGGTCGCTCGACGGAGTCCAGAAACGAGCTCATGCCGTTTCGTGTCGTTCCGGGCCTTGCGGTTCAAAGGCTCCCTCACCTTTGCGTCGCGCAATAGAAAGCGCGGCGCCCCGCGAAGAGCGCCGTCCTGAAATTCTTTGTTGTTTGCGTCTAGCTCAGTAGCCGCAGGACGCGCAGTTCATCTGCACCGGGGCGTAATAGGAATAACCCGGCGAGACCATCTCGACGCGCTGCCGGGTGGCGTATTGCGGCGGGATGCGCTCGTACTGGACGCTGGGCGGCGCGACCATCACGGTCTGCGGCACCATCACGGTGCGGTACTGCGCCGGCGTGCGGTGCGCGACCACGGAGCCGGGCGAGACCATCACGGTCTCGTCGACGGTGCGGTATTGCGGCGGCACATATTGTTGCTGGTAGCAGGTCGTGCACGGCGGCGGCGTGTAGCAATTGTAGCAGCCGGCGGAGGCCGCGCCCGTCATGGAAATGGCGGCGACGGCTGTTGAGAAAACGACAGCGAGAGTACGAGACATTGCGGTGGTGCCCCAGTTGCCCGAAACGGATCTGCGAAGGTCGCGGGAGTATACGGCGCAAAACCTTGCCTTGCCGAACTTCGTCGAGGCATCCTTAATGCGAACGATCGATCGCGGCGGAGCGGTAAGAACTCATTGACCACGCGCATTAACGCGCGGGAGGTTTGCGCGGGGGTGCGCATGACAGCGAGTCCGCGATCGGACATCGCCGCGGCACTCGTTCGAGCATAATTTGCAGTTCATCCTCGTTCCATGTTCGAGCTTTCAACGCCTCGCTGCTCTTTCCAGAAACTCCAACAGCGAGGGATCGGTCTCCTCGAGTTCGACGAAGCGACGGCGCAGCTCATCGGCGATTTCAGCGGTGGCATCGCGCGACCATCCCTCCGCAGTATTGAAGGCCACGATACGTGCGGGATGGAGATATTGCCCTTCGGCGAGATGTCTGAGCAGGGTCGCGCGATTGGCGTCCTCCTCGGCCGTCTCGCACCAAGCCCGGCCCAGGCGGCGGCCGAAATCATCGAGCACAAGATAGACGTCCCGGTCTGTCGTGATTTGCGGCACGAGTGATGGAGAATGACTCATGGCTAACTCCGCTATTGGCAATCCGAACCTTTGCGGACGAACCTCGATACGGCGACCGCCTCGGCTGAATTCGGAAAAATGGATTTCGACGATTTTTCTTAGGATGGCACGATTAAATAAAAATAAAAACAAAATTAATAAAAATTAAATAGCAAAATGTGGACAATGCACTAAGTTGATGATGCCTGGCGGGCGAGCCCGCACGTCGGGTGCCCACTGAGCAAACGGCTCCCGCTCCCACCCCAACCAGCCCCACGCCCTAGGGAGGCGGGGGCCGTTCTTTCCCGATCTCCGTTCCGGCTACTTCCTGCAACGGCGCATCCGGGTGGTCGCACGGAGCCGCGAGGCGTTCCGAAGATCGCCGATCCAGGCCAGTGGCGCCGATGCCGCCTACTTCGGACGCCGCTTGACCTCGCGCACCGCACCGCGCGCGGCACTGGTGGTGAGCGCGGCGTAAGCCTGCAGCGCGGTCGAGACGTTGCGCTTGCGGCCTTGCGCCTGCCAGGCGGCATCGCCCTTCGCCTCCTCCGCGGCGCGGCGCTTGGCGAGCTCCTCGTCGGAGACCTCGAGGCTGATGCTGCGGTTCGGGATGTCGATGGCGATGATGTCGCCCGTCCGCACCAGGCCGATATTGCCGCCTTCGGCGGCCTCCGGCGACAGATGGCCGATCGACAGGCCGGAGGAGCCGCCGGAGAAGCGGCCGTCGGTGACGAGCGCACAGGCTTTGCCGAGGCCCATCGATTTCAGATAGCTGGTCGGATACAGCATCTCCTGCATGCCGGGGCCGCCGCGAGGGCCTTCATAGATGATGACCACGACCTCGCCGGCGACGACCTTGCCGCCCAAGATGCCTTCGACCGCCGCGTCCTGGCTTTCGAACACGCGCGCGGGGCCGGAGAATTTCAGGATCGAGGCGTCGACGCCGGCGGTCTTCACGATGCAGCCGTCCTGCGCGAGATTGCCGTAGAGCACGGCGAGACCGCCGTCCTTGCTGAAGGCGTGCGCGAGATCGCGCACGACGCCCTTCTCGCGGTCGGCGTCGAGCTCGTCGTAGCGGCGCTCCTGGCTGAAGGCGACTTGCGTGGGGATGCCGCCGGGCGAAGCGCGATAGAAGGTCCGGACCGTCTCACTCTTGGTGCGCTTGATGTCCCAGCGCTCCAGCGCCTCGTTCATGGTCGGCGCGTGCACGGTCGTAACAGAGGTGTCGATCAGCCCGGCGCGGTCGAGCTCGCCGAGGATGCCCATGATGCCGCCGGCACGGTGCACGTCCTCGACATGCACGTCGGCGACGGAAGGCGCGACCTTGCAGAGCACGGGCACGCGGCGCGACAGACGGTCGATGTCCTTCATGGTGAAGGCGACCTGCCCCTCATGGGCGGCAGCCAAGAGATGCAGCACGGTGTTGGTCGAGCCGCCCATCGCGATGTCGAGCGTCATCGCGTTTTCGAACGCCTTGAAATTCGCGATGTTGCGCGGCAGCACGGAGGCATCGTCCTGCTCGTAATAACGGCGGACCAGATCGACGATGGTGTGGCCGGCCTCGACGAACAGGCGCTTGCGGTCGGCATGGGTTGCGACCACCGAGCCGTTGCCGGGCAGCGCCAGGCCGAGCGCCTCGGTGAGGCAGTTCATGGAATTGGCGGTGAACATGCCCGAGCAGGAGCCGCAGGTCGGGCACGCCGAGCGCTCGATCACCTTGACGTCCTCGTCGCTGACCTTGCTATCGGCGGCGGCCACCATGGCGTCGATGAGGTCGACCGCCTTGGTCTTGCCGGCCAGCTTGACCTTGCCGGCCTCCATCGGCCCGCCCGAGACGAACACGGCGGGGATGTTGAGCCTGAGCGCGGCCATCAGCATGCCGGGCGTGATCTTGTCGCAATTGGAGATGCAGACGAGGCCGTCGGCGCAATGCGCGTTGGCCATGTACTCGACGCTGTCGGCGATCAGCTCGCGCGACGGCAGGCTGTAGAGCATGCCGTCATGGCCCATGGCGATGCCGTCATCGACCGCGATGGTGTTGAACTCTTTCGCCACGCCGCCGGCCTGCTCGATCTCGCGCGCCACGAGCTGGCCGAGGTCCTTCAGATGCACGTGGCCGGGCACGAACTGGGTGAAGGAGTTGACCACCGCGATGATCGGCTTGCCGAAATCGGCGTCCTTCATGCCCGTCGCGCGCCAGAGGCCGCGGGCGCCCGCCATGTTGCGGCCGTGGGTGGTGGTGCGGGAGCGATAGGCTGGCATGGCGGTTTCCGTCCTCGGGTTTGCGTCGGCCGGGGCGGGAAAATGTGGAGCCACCTCAGGCCTTTCCGGCCGGATAGCGCACGGGGGCAGCCCGCGCAACGGGAACTTGGGTCGGACAGGGCTCCCCTGCTCCCGGCGCGGGGGGCTCGTCGCTCACTCTCTGTCATTCCGGGGCGATGCGCAGCATCGAACCCGGAATCCATCGGGCGGCAGCACCCGCGGGACAATGGATTCCGGGTTCGCGCCTTTCGGCGCGCCCCGGAATGACGGCGGGGGGCGTCGGAGCCCCTATTACAGCGTCGGATCGAGCCGATCGCGCAGCCAGTCGCCGATCACAGAGACCGCCAGGGTGGTGACCACGATGGTCGTCGCCGGCGCCAGCATGATCCAGGGGGCGCGGGTCAGATATTCCCGGCCGTAGCCGACCATGTTGCCGAGGCTGGTCATCGGCGGCTGCACGCCGAGGCCGAGGAAGGACAGGCCTGACTCCATCAGGATCACCTCGGGGAACACGAGCGTGGTCGAGACGATCAAGGTCGAGGCGATGTTGGGCAGGATGTGCCGGAGGTAGATCCGCGACGGCGTCGCCCCTAGCTGGCGGACGGCAGCGGCGTAGCCCTGCGCATTGGCGGAGATGGCAAGGCCCCGCGCGATGCGGGCGTAGCGCTCCCAGCCGAACAGGCCCATCAGCCCGACCAAGAGCGGCAACGAGTTGCCGAAGAAGGCCAGCACGGCCAGCGCCATGATCAGGAAGGGCATGCTGGCCTGGAAGTCGGTCAGCATCAGCACGAGCTGCTCGACGAACCCACGAAAATGCGCGGCGAGGAAGCCGAGGGTGGTCCCGACCACGGCCGAGATTGCAGTCGCGCCGAACGCGATCAGCAGCGAGATGCGGATCGAGACGAGCAGCCGCGACAGCACGTCCCGGCCAAGCTCGTCGGTGCCAAGCCAGTGCGCGGCATTGCCGGGCGCCGCGAGCCGGTTGCGCAGGTCGAGCTGGGTGAAGCCGTAGGGGGCGATCGTCTCGGCGAAGGCCGCGATCAGCAGCATCGCGACGATCCAGGTGACCGCCAGCGCGACCGACAGCGGGATTGCCGGAAGGCTGATGCGGCGACGTGTGGCGGTGTCCTTCAACGTCGCGTCGGTCATGCATGCGCTCCCTTGCTGCGCAGGCGCGGGTCGAGGAAGCCGTAGAGGAAGTCGACGATCAAATTGGACGTCACCATGGTCATCGCAACCAGCAGCAATATGCATTGCACGACCGCGAGATCGCGGTTGGCAACCGCCACGACAAGAAGCCGCCCTACTCCCGGCCAGGCGAACACGCTCTCGACCACGACCGCGCCTGCGATCAGCGTGCCGACCATGAAGCCAAGGATGGTCACGGTCGGGATCGCCGCGTTCGGCAGCGCATGCGAGGTCACCACCTTGCGCCACGGCACGCCTTTTGCGGATGCGGTGCGGATATAGGGCTGGCCCAGCACCTCCAGCATGGCGCTGCGGGTGAAGCGCGCCAGCACCGCCGCGCCGCCGAGGCTGAGCGTTGCGATCGGCAGGATGGCGTGACGCCAGCTGTCCTGCCCGCCCGAAGGGAGCCAGCCAAGCTGCACGGCGAAGATCAGCACCAGCAGCAGCGCCAGCACGAAGCTCGGGACGGTAAAGCCGGCGACCGCCGTCATCATCACGGCGCGGTCGATTCCCGAGCCGCGATGCAGCGCGGCGTAGATGCCGGCGGGAATGCCGAGCGCCACCTTGAAGAAGAACGCCGGCAGGGTCAGCGCCAGCGTTGCCGGGATGCGTTCCAGCACCAGCTCGATCGCGGGCCGGCCGTCGCGCATGGAGCGGCCGAGCTCGCCCTTGGCGATGGCGCCGAAATAATCGAAGTATTGAGCCCAGATCGGATCATCGAGGCCCCACGCCTTGCGGAATGCCGCGAGCACCTCCGGCGGTGCCTCCGGTCCCAGGATCATCAGCGCGGGATCGCCTGACAGCCGCAACACGACGAAGGCGAAGGTGACGACGAGCACGATCGTGAGCGCGGCGCGTCCGATCCGAATGGCGAGATAGCGTCCCATCAGGCGGCGTCCCGTGACGCAGCGCCGGTGACGAGATGGCAGGCCACCTGCCTGTCGCCGCCGACGGCGGACAGCGCCGGCACCTCGCGCGCGCAGCGCGCAATGGCGCGCGGGCAGCGCGGATGGAAGGCGCAGCCCGTGGGGCGCGCGGCCGGGTTCGGCGGGTCGCCTGCTAGCACGATGCGGCCCGCGCTGCGGCGGCCCGGCGCGGGCGAGGCCGAGACCAGCGCCTGGGTATAGGGATGCTCGGGCCGCGCGAACAGATCGTCCGCGCTGCCGATCTCGACGATGCGGCCGAGATACATTACGGCAACGACATTGCTGATCTGCCTGACGACGCGCAAATCGTGGCTGATGAAGAGCAGCGTCAGCGCCAGCTGCGCCTGGAGATCGCAAAGCAGGTTCACCACCTGCGCCTGGATCGAGACGTCGAGCGCGCTGACCGGCTCGTCGCAGACCAGGAAATCGGGCTTCGTGGCCAGCGCCCGCGCCAGCACGATGCGCTGACGCTGCCCGCCGGAGAGCGCGCCGGGATAGCGTGCGCCATGCGCCGGCGTGAGCTCGACGGCGCGCAGCAGGTCGCGGACGCGCTCCTCGCGCTCCGCCGGCGTACCGAGGCCGCGAATGTCGAGCGGCTCGCGGATCTGCGTTGCAACCGGCAGCCGGCGGTCGAGCGCGCCGAGCGGATCCTGGAAGATCATCTGCATCCGCGCGCGCTGCGCACGCCACGCCGTCGTCCCCGGCGCGGCCATCGGCTTGCCGTCGAACCGCACTTCGCCGCTATCAGGCGGCTCGAGGCCGAGCACGATGCGGCCCGTGGTGGATTTGCCCGAACCGGATTCGCCGACGAGACCGAGCGTCTGGCCCCTTGGAATCGTCAGCGACACGCCGTCGACGGCATGCACGGCCGCAGCTCGCCCGAACATTCCGGAGCGCATCGCATAGGTGCGCGAGATCGCGGAGACCTCGACGAGCGGCGGACTCATTCGGCGGCAATCCCGAGCAGCGCGCGGCGCGAGGTCTCGGCACGGACGCAGGCCACGCTGCGGTCATCCGCGATCGGCGCCAGCATCGGCGCCGCAAGGCCGCATGCTTCCGCGACCAGCGCGCAGCGCGGCGCGAAGGCGCAGCCGCCGGGCATGTGCGCGGGATCGGGCACCGTGCCGGGAATGGCGGTGAGGCGCCGCCGCGGGCCATCGAGCGGCGGCAGCGCGCCGATCAATCCTTGCGCGTAGGGATGCACGGGATCGGCGAACAGCTGGTTGCTCGGCGCCTGCTCGACGATGCGGCCGGCATACATCACCGCGACGCGGTCGCAATTCTCCGCGACGACGCCGAGGTCATGGCTGATCAGCACCATGGCCATGCCGAGCTCGCGGCGGACCGTGGAGAGCAGCTCCAGGATCTGTGCCTGAATGGTGGCATCGAGCGCAGTGGTCGGCTCGTCCGCGATCAAGAGATCGGGATTCCCGGCCAGCGCCATCGCGATCATGATGCGCTGGACCTGGCCGCCGGAGAATTCGTGCGGATAGGCCTCGAGCCGGCGGCCAGCGTCGGGAATGCCGACGAGATCGAGCAGCCGCCGCGCCTCCGCCTTCACGGCGTTGCCTTGGAGATCGCGATGCAGCGCCAGCGCTTCGCAAAGCTGCCTGCGGATGGTCAGCACCGGGTTGAGCGCGCTCGCCGGATCCTGGAAGATCATGGCGATGCGCCCGCCCCTGACCTGATCGAGCTCGGCGGCCGGCGCGCCGAGAATCTGGCGCTCGTCGAGCCGCACCGAGCCAGAGACTTGCGCATGGCGCGGCAACAGCCCCAGCGCGGCGAGCCAGGTCACCGATTTGCCGGAGCCGGACTCGCCGACGAGGCCGACGGCCTCGCCCTTCTGCAAGGCAATGTCGACGCCGCGCAGGACCGGCACGCCATTGAAGGCGACGCGCAAGTCCTTGATGCTGACCAGCGGCTTCACCTTCAGACCTCGAAATTGCCGGCGCGGAAATCCATCGCGAAGGCGGGCGCTGCCTTCCACTTGATCGATTTCGGCTTGGCCGTGAAGGTCGCGTTCTGGTGCAGCACCGTGTAGGCGGGATCTTCGCGCTCGGCGATCTCCAGCATGCGGCGGAACGCCTTCTTGCGCGCGGCCCGGTCGGTCGAGGTCTCCAGGAATTCGGAGAGCGTGTTCAGCTCGGCATTGGTCCATTCGCCGATCTGCTGCTGCTGCCCGTTGGGGCCGTGCTGGGCGACCAGCGACGACACCGGATCGTTGAAGGCGGCCGAATTCGACCAGTCGCGCACGGCGCGTGCCGGCCCGCGCTCCATGATCTGCGACCAGTTCTCCTTGGTCTCGATCTGCACGTTGAGCCCGACCGATTTCCACATCTCGACCAGGATCTGCGCGGTCGCGACCTGGTTGGTGTAGTAGTTGTTGAGCAGGCGGTACGGGATCGGGTCGCCCTTATAATTGGCCTGCTTGAGCAGATCCTGCGCCAGCTTCGGATCATAGGCCGGCACGTTCCAGTCGCCGTTGAACATGTCGCCGTAGAATTCCCATTGCAGACCCTTCGGCACACGGGTGCGGCCGGCCCACAGGCTGTCGACGATCGCCTGGCGATCGATCGCATGGGTGAAGGCGCGCCGCACCAGCGGATTGGCGAGCACGGCGTGGTTCTTGTCGAACACGGTAAGGCGATGATTCTGAATCGTGCCGCCCTGCACTTCGAAGGCGGAATTCTTCTCGATGCCGGCAATCTGGTCCGGCGGGATGTCGCAGGCGAACTGGTATTCGCCCGAGAGCAGTCCGTTGATGCGGCTGGCGACCTCAGGCACTTCGAGGAAGCGGATGCGCTTGAGCGGCGGCCGGCCGCCCCAATATTCGTCGTGGGCTTCCAGCGTCAGCGAGACGTCGGGCTTGAGCTCGACGACCCTGTAGGGGCCGGTCGTCACCGGCTTGCGGGCCCAGTCGAGATAGCTCGCCGCCTCTTCCCAGGCGCGGCGGTTCATGATGTCGGAGCCGTAGCGCGACAGCCGGCCTTCGATCGTGACGTCGGGCGTCGCGTTGTAGAAGCGCACCGTGTACTTGTCGACGGCATCGACGCGCACCAGGTCCGGCCAGATGCGGCGGGCGACCGCGGGGACGTCCGGCGGCAGCTCCTTGCCCGGACGCGGCGTCGGGATCTTCTCGAACGCCTTGATGGTGGAGCGGTTCTTGGCCTCGGTCTCGCCGAACATGCGCTCGCGGCTGAAGGTGAAGACGACGTCTTCCGCCGTTAGCTCGTCGCCATTGTGGAACTTGACGCCCTGGCGCAGCTTCACCTCGACGGTCTGGTCGTCGATGCGGCGCCATTCGGTGGCAAGGCCCGGCACAGCTTCGAGCTTGCCGCGCCAGTTCTTGGAGATCAGGCCTTCCCAGATCGAGGAGAAGAACACGCGCTCGCCGACATTGGACTGCTCGCGCAGCACGTCGAGCACGTTCGCATTCGTGACCTTCTGCACCGCGACGGTCACGGAGGGACGGTTGTCGCCTTGCGCGATGGCAAAGCGCGGCAGCAGCAAGGTGCTTGCGGCGGCGCCGCCGGATTTCAGGATGTTGCGACGGGTGAGCTTGCTCATGAGGTGACGCTGCCCTTTGTGATTGCGGTTATTCGGCGAGACCGAGCGCGGCGAGATGCGCCGCGCCCTTGCGGACATCGTCGTGGTTGCGGAGTTCGAGGATCAGCCGCGGATTCGACGTCAGCCGTCCTAGCGCGCGGAATACGGCGACCCAGGGAATGTTGCCCTCGCCCGGCGCCCAGTGCCGGTCGGCAAAGCCGTCGGTGTCCTGCAGGTGCACATGCGTCAGCATGTCGCCGGCGGTCTCGACGTAATAGTCGACCGGCGGCGCGCCGGTGGAGATGTGCGCATAATTGGCGTGCCCGGTGTCGAGCGAGACGCGGACCTTGCTGCTTTCCAACGCCTTGGCGAGGCGCACGCGGTCGCGTGGATCCTTGTCCTCGATGTTCTCGATGACGATCTCGCAGCCGATCGTCTCGGCACGCGCAATCACCTCGGCGAGCGTCGCCTTGACTCGCTCGACGATATTGGCGCGGTTGTCGGGATAGAGATCGAGATTGTTGTGGTCCCAGGTCGTGAAGGGCGAGTGGATCACCATCTGCGTCGCGCCGAGGAACTCGGCGGCCTCGAGGCCCTGCAGCAGGCGCTTCGTTACGGCCTGGCGGATCATCGGATCGTGGCTGTCGATCTTGAAGCCCCAGAACGGACCGTGGATGCCGAGCCGGCCGGTGTGCCCGGTGAGCATCTGTTTGATCTCGCTAGCGGTTGCGCGCCAGTCGCTATCGAGCAGATCGGCGCGGAAGAAGTCCTGGATTTCCAGATCGCGCTGCTTTTCGAGAAGCCAGTCACGATGCGCGGGGATCGATTTGATGGACAATGCGGCGCCCAGCACCGGCTTCGACATGGCATGCTCCTTCGTCGTCAGCGATGACGGGAGCAGCGCTAGACCAGTTCAATGACAGGCCCGTGAAATGCGCCTTCCGCAGCGTGGACGAGATGTGGACATCCTGCCCGCGCGTGCTGCGGTTCAAGCAAAAGCGATCGCTCCGAGCGATGCCGAATGGGCACATGGCAAGCGCCATCGTGTCCGTAGTGATCCGGAATGGAATCCTAGCCGTCCTTCGCGTACATCGCGGGACATCGATCGGCGGCCACTTCCACGGGCATCACCCTCTGATCGCGCTACATGGGGTTGGGGGACCACATGGGGC